>NZ_JAGIOF010000001.1:2091343-2788458 GCF_017876535.1 Paeniglutamicibacter kerguelensis | reverse complement strand
CCGGGTCGGCGGTTCCGCTGAGCGCGGCGCCGACCTGCTGGCCCCACTGCTCGTGGGCGACGGGCAGGACCATGACCGAGCCAACACCCGGAAGCGACTCGATGACCTGCTGGATCCTGGACGCGGAGACCTTGACGCCGCCGGTGACGATGACGTCATCCGCCCGGCCGCCCACCGTGAGGACCCCGTCCTCGTAGCCGCCCAGGTCATCGGTGCGATACCAGCGGGTTCCCTCGCCGTCGACGCTGAAGTGCTTCGCTGTCAGTTCCGGATCGCCGAGGTAGCCCGAAGCGATGGTCGGGCCGCCGAGCCAGATCCGTCCGTCGACGGCTTTCACCTCGACCCCGGGAAGGGGCTTGGCGTCGTATACGCAGCCGCCGCTGGTTTCGCTGGATCCGTAGGTGAGGTGGATGTTCAGGGAATGCCTGGCAGCCGCCTCGAGAACCGACCGCGGGGCGCGCGCCCCGCCGAGCAGGATCGCATCGAAGCGCTTGAGCGTGGACAGGGTTTCGCCGTCGGGGTCGGTGAGCAGGCGCTGCAGCTGGGTGGGCACCAGTGACACGAGGCGCTTGCGGTCGGTCAGCGCCGATGCAGCCTCGTTGAACCCGGCGGCGTCGAAGCTCCGGTCCAGGTCCATGGCCCAGGGACGCGTTCCGGCATACAGGCTCCGGCTGAGGACGGACAGCCCCGCCACGTAGTGCAGGGGCAGGGCGAGCAGCCATTGGCCCTCAAAGCCCAAGTACTCGGCGGTGGCCATGGAGGAGGAAGCAAGAGCCTCGACCGACAGTGCCGTGCGCTTGGGCGTGCCGGTGGAGCCCGAGGTGCGCACCACGGCCGCGATTTCCTCCAGGCCCTCCACGTCCGCCTCGGCCACGAGGCTCACCAGGTATTCGTTGTTCGTGGTGCCGGGAAGGATCTCCACGGCGGGGCCTTCCCCATTGAGGGAAGCCGAAAGGGCAACGAGCGCGGAATCGGGATTCATGGGTGGCTGGAGTCCTTGGCCTTAGAAGTAGTACGGGTGGGCGGACCAGTCGGGGTCGCGCTTTTCCAGGAAGGCGTCCCGGCCTTCGACTGCTTCGTCGGTCATGTAGGCCATGCGGGTGGCCTCGCCGGCGAAGACCTGCTGGCCCGCCAGCCCGTCGTCTGCCAGGTTGAAAGCGAACTTGAGCATGCGGATGGCCTGCGGGGACTGCTTGGCGATGTCCGCCCCGTACTCCAGCGCCACCTCTTCGAGGCGGGCGTGGTCGACGGCCTCGTTGACGGCGCCCATGCGGACCATGTCCTCGGCGGAGTATTCGCGGGCGAGGAAGAAGATCTCGCGTGCGGTCTTCTGGCCGACCTGGCGGGCCAGCAGCGCCGATCCGTAGCCGGCGTCGAAGGAGCCGACGGTGGCGTCGGTCTGCTTGAACTTGCCGTGTTCGCGGGAGGCGATGGTCAGGTCGGAGACGACGTGCAGCGAGTGCCCGCCGCCCGCGGCCCAGCCGTTGACCACGGCGATGACAACCTTGGGCATGGTACGCATCAGGCGCTGGACCTCGAGGATGTGCAGGCGTCCGGCGCGTGCCGGGTCGATCGAGTCGGCGGTCTCGCCCTCGGCGTAGCGGTAGCCGTCGCGGCCGCGGATGCGCTGGTCGCCGCCCGAGCAGAATGAATGCCCGCCGTCCTTGGGGGAGGGGCCGTTGCCGGTGAGCAGCACCGTTGCCACGTCCGAGCTCATGCGGGCGTGGTCCATGACGCGGTAGAGCTCGTCAACCGTGCCGGGGCGGAACGCGTTGCGCACCTCCGGGCGGTTGAAGGCAATGCGCACGGTCGGCAGGTCGCGGAGGACGTTGCCGGAGGTATCGCGCTCGACCTGGCGGTGGTAGGTCATGTCCTCGAGGTCGAAGCCCTCGACCCCGCGCCAGCGCGTGGGGTCGAAAATGTCTGAGACCTTGGCCGGCAGCTGCGGGTTTGATTCAACGTTGCTCACAGTTATGAATGCTAGCCGCTCACCCGGCGGCGGCGCGAAAACCGGGTGCGGGAGGCGAGGCATATCTACGTCCGGAGGTCGCCAGGATCCAGAAACTGTTCAACAATTTTTGGAAAAGTTTTTTGGACCGGATAATCCGCGGAAAGCCGGGCTTCACTACGCGATTTGTGCAATTGCACGTGGTGTGCATCACGTCGGAATCCTGTGGTCCGTGGCACATCCCAAGTGTATTAACGGCCACGAATGGGGTAGGTTTACCGCTTGCGTCCACTGTATGTGTCACGGGCCACCCCGGGCGGGTTTTGGCGGGCACCTCCCGCCTTACCCAGCGCGAGAGTAAAGCTTTACTGAAGGAGTCACGCGTTGGAACCCCACAACGTTCTAGAGCATCAGCATCAAGTTTCGACCAGCGAAGCTGGTGTCACGTCCGAGGGTTACAAGAAGACCCTGACGCGTCGCCACGTCCAGATGATCGCGATGGGTGGTGCCATCGGGGTCGGCCTGTTCATGGGTGCCGGCGGGCGCCTGGCTTCCACCGGTCCCGCATTGATCTTCTCCTATGCCATTGCCGGTGTCATCGCATATTTCCTGATGCGTGCGCTGGGCGAATTGATCATGTACCGCCAGTCCTCGGGTTCCTTCGTTTCCTATGCCGGTGAGCTCTTCGGCGCCAAGGGCGCCTACCTTTCCGGTTGGATGTACGTCCTGAACTGGGCCATGACCGGCATCGCCGAGCTCATCGCCATCGGCCTGTACTTCCAGTACTTCTTCCCCGGCGTTCCGGTGGAGGCCTCCGCGCTCTGCGCCCTGGGGCTGCTCGTGGCCGTGAACCTCTTCAGCGCCAAGGCCTTTGCCGAGTTCGAATTCT
Organism: Paeniglutamicibacter kerguelensis; assembly: GCF_017876535.1. Taxonomy (NCBI): domain Bacteria; kingdom Bacillati; phylum Actinomycetota; class Actinomycetes; order Micrococcales; family Micrococcaceae; genus Paeniglutamicibacter; species Paeniglutamicibacter kerguelensis. The sequence goes on along the minus strand of NZ_JAGIOF010000001.1, from coordinate 2,785,621 downwards.
GGGCCTCGTTCCTCAAGGTCGCTGCCATCGTGTCGTTCCTGTGCATTGGCGCCTACCTGGTGGTCACGAACGCGCAGGTAGGCGACGGACACGCCTCGGTGAGCAACCTCTTCGCCAGCGAAGGCGGCATGTTCCCGCGCGGCTTCCTGATCTCCATCTTGGTGCTCAACGCCGTCATCTTTGCCTACAACGCCATCGAGCTGGTCGGCATCACCGCCGGTGAAATGGAAAACCCGGCCAAGGAAGTTCCCGCCGCAATCCGCGCCGTGGTCATCCGCATCGTTGTCTTCTACGTCGGCTCGGTGTCCCTGCTGGCCATGATCGTTCCGTGGAACGAGTACCAGGCGGGCGTCAGCCCGTTTGTCACAGTCTTCGACCAGCTGGGCTGGGGCTGGATCGGCAGCGTCATGAACTTCGTCGTGATCACCGCGGCACTGAGCTCCTGCAACTCGGGCCTGTACTCGATCGGCCGCATCTTCCGCGCGATGGCAAACAATGGCCACGCCCCGCAGTGGCTGACCAAGATGAACAAGCGCTACGTTCCGTACGCGGGTATCTGGGCCATCTCCGGCGTCTACTTCATCGGCATCATCCTCAACGTGTGGCTCGGTGGAACCTACGCATTCGACCTGGCGCTGAACACCGCGTCCATCGGCGTGCTGTTCACCTGGGCATCGATCTTCGCCTGCCAGCTGATGCTGCGCAAGAAGCGTGGCAAGGCCTCCTCGCTGTTGATGCCGGGCTCGCCGTACACCAGCTGGGCGGGACTTGTGTCCCTGGCGATCATCACCGTGCTGATCGGCTTTGACACCATCACGGGCAAGGACGGCGAGGTGTTCCACCTTGGCCTCTACACCATCGGGTGCATCCCGCTGATTGCCGTCGCCCTGTGGATCGGCTGGCGCAAGGTGCGCAACAACAAGCCCAAGAGCGAGTTGTACGCCTAGTACACCGGTTTCTTTGTACCCCCGATACCTTTTTGAGGGTTGAAAATCGGCGGGGTTGGGTGGAAGTGTCATAGGGACACCTTCCGCGCCGGCCCCGCCGATTCTCTTTTAAGCTTCGGGGTGCTCCCGTGAAGCCCGTCCGGGTGAATGTGGCGCGGAGGTTGACCCCGATCACTTCGGGGTGGGATTGTATTAGTGAACGAATGGTCGGTAAATAACGTGCGGTCTGTCCAAGACCCGCGGCCGGGGACAAAGAACGGCCCGCCATCGCCCTCCCATCGCTAGCGGCGGGAATGGGGCATGGCGAGTTTCGAATGACAAAGGAGTTGTGATGACCGAGGCTTTCTTGGTGGGCGGAGCCCGCACACCGGTTGGACGATACGGCGGAGCGTTGAGCAGTGTCCGACCCGATGACCTGGCGGCGCTCACCATTCGGGCCGCCGTCGAGCGCGCCGGAATCGATCCGGCCGACGTCGACGAGGTGATCTTCGGAAACGCCAACGGCGCCGGCGAGGAAAACCGCAACGTCGCCCGCATGGGCTGGCTGCTGGCGGGCTTCGAGGACACCGTCCCGGGCATCACCGTCAACCGACTCTGCGCCTCCGGCATGAGCGCCATCACCATGGCCAGCCACATGATCAAGGCGGGTGCCGCCGACATCGTCGTCGCCGGCGGCGTCGAGTCCATGAGCCGCGCCCCGTGGGTCATGGAAAAGCCGGACAAGGCCTTCGGCAAGCCAGGGGCCAGCTACGACACCTCGATCGGCTGGCGCTTCCCGAACCCCGAGTTCCTCTCCGGCGAGCTTTCCCGCGAGGGCAAGGCCACCTTCTCCATGCCGGAAACGGCCGAGGAAGTCGCCCGCGTCTTCGGCACCAGCCGCGAGGACTGCGATGCCTTCGCCGTGCGCTCCCACGAGCGTGCCATCGCCGCCATCGAGGCCGGCCGTTTCAAGGACGAAATCGTCCCGGTTGTCGTCAAGACCCGCAAGGGCGAAACCATCGTCGACACCGACGAGGGCCCGCGCCCCGGCACGACCTTCGAGGTGCTATCCGCGCTGCGCCCCGTGGTCAAGGGCGGCACCGTGGTCACCGCCGGAAACGCCTCGACCCTCAACGACGGCGCCTCGGCGATCATCGTTGCCTCCGAGGCAGCCATCAAGAAGTACGGACTGGTTCCGCGCGCCCGCATCATCGACGGCGCCTCCGCCGGCCTGGCCCCGGAAATCATGGGCGTGGGTCCGGTTCCGGCAACACGCAAGGTCATGGAGCGCTCCGGCCGCAAGATCGAGGACCTGGCCGCCGTCGAACTGAACGAGGCCTTCGCCTCCCAGTCGCTGGCGTCCATGCGCGAACTGGGCATCGACCCGGAGATCGTGAACAACGACGGCGGAGCCATCGCGCTCGGCCACCCGCTTGGCTCCTCCGGCGCCCGCATTGTCATCACCCTGCTGGGCCGCCTGGAACGCGAGGCGAAGAACGGTTCCAAGCTGGGCCTCGCGACCATGTGCGTCGGCGTGGGCCAGGGTTCCGCCCTGCTCATCGAGGGCGTCTAGGCGTGGGGGAGAACCTGGACACCGCGGGCTTCCAGACCCTGAAGGTCTCCGAGTCCGTGGACCGGCTGCTGGTGCAGCTGGACCGCCCCGAGGTCAGGAACGCCATCGACCAGTTGATGGTCGACGAGCTGCATGCGGTGTGCGCCTACCTTGAGCGCACTCCGAAGATCATGGTGCTTTCCGGCACCCCGGCCGATCCGGAAACCGGCGCCAAGGGAGTCTTCGCCTCCGGCGCCGACATCGCCCAGCTGCGCGAGCGCCGCCGCGACGATGCCTTGGCCGGCATCAACTCGGGCATCTTTGACCGCATCGCCAAGCTGCCGATGCCGGTTATCGCGGCCCTCGATGGCTTCGCCCTGGGCGGCGGCGCCGAGCTGGCCTACGCCGCGGACTTCCGCATCGGCACCCCGGAGCTGCGCATGGGCAACCCGGAAACCGGCCTCGGCATCATGGCGGCCGCAGGTGCCACCTGGCGCCTGAAGGAACTCGTGGGCGAGCCCGTCGCCAAGGAGATCCTGCTCGCGGGCAAGGTGCTCAAGGGCGAGGAGGCCCTGCGCGTCGGGCTCATCACCGAGCTGGTCGAGGGCAAGGACCTGCTCGCCGCCGCCTCGGCGTTGGCCGACCGTATCGGGAACCAGGACCCCCTGGCCGTGCGGATCACCAAGTCCGTGTTCCACACCCCGCGTGAGGCGCACCCGGTCATCGACACCCTCGCGCAGGGAATGCTCTTTGAATCCCAGGCAAAATTCGACCGCATGCAGGCCTTCTTAGACAGGAAGAAAAAGTAATGAGTGAAGTTTCCCCGGCCCTCCCGGCCAAGGTCGGCGTCCTCGGCGGCGGCCGCATGGGCGCCGGCATTGCCCACGCCTTTTTGGTCAATGGCTGCGACGTGGTCGTCGTCGAGCGCGACGAGGCTTCCGCACAGGGCGCCCGCGAACGCGTCGAGTCCGCAGCCGCCAAGTCAATCGAGCGCGGCTCGGTCGACGGGAACCTGGGCGAGATGCTCACCCGGTTCGACGTTTCGGTGGACTACGCGGCCTTCGCCGACCGCGAGCTCGTCGTCGAGGCCGTCCCGGAAATCTGGGACCTGAAGGTCTCCTCGCTCAAGAACGTCGAAGAGCACCTTGCCGCGGACGCGATCCTGGCCTCGAACACCTCCTCGCTGTCCATGAGCGGCCTGGCCGCAGAGCTGCAGCGCCCGGAGAACTTCCTGGGCCTGCACTTCTTCAACCCGGTGCCGGCCTCCACCCTCATCGAGGTTGTCATCGCCAAGCAGAGCGCCACGGAGCTGATCGAGCGCGCCCGCGGCTGGGTCGCCGGGCTGGGCAAGACCGCCGTCGTGGTCAACGACGCCCCCGGCTTCGCCTCCTCGCGACTGGGCGTTGCCATCGCGCTGGAAGCCATGCGCATGGTCGAAGAGGGCGTCGCAAGCGCCGAGGACATCGACAACGCCATGGTGCTCGGCTACAAGCACCCGACCGGCCCGTTGAAGACCACCGACATCGTGGGTCTCGACGTGCGCCTGGGCATTGCAGAATACCTGCACGAGACCCTGGGCGACCGCTTCGCTCCGCCGCAGATCCTGCGCGACCTGGTCGAGGCGGGCCACCTGGGCCGCAAGACCGGCAAGGGCTTCTACGACTGGAGCTAAGGCCACCGCATCCAAGACGGGGGCCGGATCGCAGCCATGGCTGCGATCCGGCCCCCGTTGCGTCTCGGGCCTACGCCCCGTGCCCCGCCAGCGGGTTGGCCAGCGTGCCGGCGTAGATCAGCCCGCCGGACTGGTCGGCCAGGTCCAGCATCTGCTGGTTGTTGCGCAGCTGCAGCCGGTTCAGGCAGGATAGCTCGAAGTCCGGGGCGAAGAGCTCCAGGGCGTCGAAGGCCGCCGCCTGCTCCGGGTTGCGTTCCCGGTAGGCGAGCAGGCGCTGCACGGCGATGGCCCAGAACTCATCCTCGCCGCACACGCCCTCGCGGGCCAGTGCCGGAGCCAGGAAGCGCAGGAAGCAGTCGACGACGTCGGTGAAGATCGCCAGCCGGCGTTCGGAGTCGGGCGCCGTGATGCGGATCCGCTCGACCTCGGCGGGCAGCGGCTGCCGGTCCCCGAACACCGCGACCTCCTCGGCCAGGTCCTTATGCAGCACGCGCACCGGCACCGAGTCCTCGAAGACCATGATGACGTTTTCCCCGTGGGGCATGAACACCAGGTCGTAGCGGCACAGGCAGTGCACCAGCGGCACCAGGTAGGCGTCGAAGTAGCGGGCCAGCCACTCGGCCGGCGCCAGGCCCGAGCGCCGGACGTGCGCGGCGGCCAGCGAGGCGCCGGCGGCATCGATGTGCAGCAGCGAGGCCATGGTGGCCAGGGCCTGCCCGTCCTCGATGCGCGAGGCCGGGGACTCGCGCCAGAGTGCCGCCAGCATCTTGCGCTGCGGCGCGTTCTGGCCTGCGGCGTTGAACAGCGAGTTGGTGTAGCCGACGGCCGCGACCTCGCGCAGCAGCCGGGTCCCGCGGGCCTGCAGCTCGGCATCGGCGTCGAACACCGAGGTGAGCCACGCGTTGATGGCCGGGGTGCCCTCCATGTAGGCGGCCGAGAGCCCGCGCATGAAGCCCATGTTCAGCACCGAGAGCGCGGTCTTGACGTAGTGGCGCTCCGGGTTGCTGCGGTTGAAGAAGGTGCGGATCGACTGCTGCGGCTGGTACAGGTCGGCGCCCGCGCCCAGGTGCACCAGGTGGCCCGTGGCGACGTCGGGCGCGAAGCTGACGGCCAGCTTGTTGTCCCACTGCCACGGGTGCACCGGGATGAACACGAACTCCTCCGGATCCAGCCCGCTGGCGGCGCAGGCGGCGGCGAGCCGGGCATTCAGCAGGTCCATTTGCGCCTCGCCGAGTTCCTCGCGCAGCAGCCCCGCGGCGTTGATCCCGTACAGGGCGGTGAAGCGGGCCCGCGAGTTGTGGGCGGCAAGCCACTGGAGTTCGATCGCCGAGCCGGTTTCCGGGGCGTAGTCCAGGTAGTCCCCGGCGCCCAGGCCGAGCCGGCCGTTGTTGGCCACGAAGCACGGGTGCCCCTCGGTCATCGCGGCCTCGGTGCGCTGGAAGTCGGCCACGGCGTCCCCGGTCCCGGCCGCAAGTTCCGCGGCACTCGCGGTGGAGTGCAGCTGCTTGTAGCAGTGCCCGGCCAGGGTGCTGCCGATTTCCTCCAGGTACACCGGCAGCTGCGCCTCGGAGAGGCCGAGTTCCTGACGGAAGGCCAGCACGAAGCCCGCCGCATCCGGTGCGACGGACACGCCGGCACGGTTCACCTCCAGGGAGGCGGGGTCCACCACCCAGTGCTCCAGCTGGTGCACGGTGGCGGCAAATCGGTATTCGAGGTCCCCGACCGACAACGACCAGGTCCCGTTCCCCGGAACCGGGGCCAGTAGCCGCTCGTGGGTGAACTCGGCGATGGCCTTGGCCAGCACGTGGCGGTTGGCGGTGTCCCAGCGGGCGGGGGACAGGTGCGCGGTGGCGGTGGAGGGCCCGTAAGTGGCGGCCGCGAAGTCGGCACGGGTGCAGAAGGACAGCAGCGCGGTCTTGGCCGGGGTGTCCGGGCCCGCCGGCAGCTCGACGCGCCCGGCGGGGCAGAAGCCCAGCCGGGAGTTCAGCGAGTGGATGGCGGTGTTGCCCGCGTCCGGCTCCACGACGATGCGCAGCACCGCCGGGTCGGCGAAGAGGTGGGCGATGGCCGCCTCCATGGCCGCGGCGCTGAACCCGGGCCGCGCCGGGCCGTTGCCGGGGCCGGCAAGCAGCAGGTGCAGGCCGGCGTCCCCGTGCCGGTGGGTGTAGGCCCCGGCAAGCACCGAATGCTCCGGGGTGTAATGCTCCAGCAGCATCACGGCCTCCGGCTCCCGGCCGGGCGCGGTTGCGGGCAGCAGCCCGAGCAGCACGTGGTGGTGCGGGTCCGCGTCCAGGGCCGCGTAGGCGGCGCGCACCTGCTCCACGGACGTGCCGTTCATGCCCCAGTAGCGGGCGCGCTCGGTGTTCACCCAGCCGTGCAGCAGCTCGGCGTCGGCGGCGGGGTCGAAGCGGCGGAAGGAAATGTCGGTGGCGGCAGGCGCGATGGCCGGCTCGAAGGTGGTGATCATGCGTGGGCTCCTTCGGGGTGGAGTTCAATCTCGGGGGAGTGGGCGGGATTGGCGCCCGTGGCGGGGCTGCCGAAGTGCTGGAAACCGATTCGGGTCTCGACCCGGTAGTGCGCCCGGCCGAGCAGCCGGTTGATGATCACCGAGTTGCGGTAGGCGCCCATGCCCAGGTCGGGGGCCGTGAACCCGTGGGTGTGCAATTCGGCGTTCTGCACCAGCACGTCGCCCTCGGGGGTGATCGCGTAGTCGCGGTCCACGTCCAGCCGGCCGTCGGGCAGCCGGTTCAGGCGCTGGTCGATGCCGGCCAGGAAAGCCGGTTCCCGGTAGCCGTAGCCGGTGGCCAGCACCAGGGAGTCGGCGTGCGTGGTGAAGGCCCCGCCGTCGTCCTGGTTGCGCAGCCCCAGGCCCAGGGAGCCGTCGCAGGTTGAGACGGATTCCAGCGCGGTGGCCGCGCGCAGCGTGACGGGCCGGTGGCCGGACACGGACCGCCGGTAGAGCATCTCGTGGATCTCGTCGATCAGATCCGCGTTGATGCCCTTGTAGAGCCCCTTCTGGCTCGCCGAAAGCCGGTCCCGGGTGCCCTGCGGCAGCCCGTGGAAGTGGTCGATGTACTCCGGGCTTGTCATCTCCAGGGTCAGCTTGGTGTATTCCAGCGGGAAGAAGCGCGCGGAGCGGGTGACCCACTCCAGCTGCCCGTCGGCCGGCAGCCGGCCCAGCAGGTCGGCGAAGATTTCCGCGGCGCTCTGGCCGCTGCCGACCACCGCGATGCGGCCGGAGGCGGCAACGCGTTCGCTGGCTTCCCGGTAGCCGCTGCTGTGCACCACCTGGCCGCTGGCCAGCAGTTGCTCGGGCACGGAGGCGGGCACGTACGGCACGGTGCCGGTGCCCAGCACCAGCTTGCGGGTGCGCACGGTGTGCGCCCCCTCGGACGTGTGCACGTCGAGTTCGTAGACCCCGTCCACGTGCCGGGCGGCGGCGACGTGGTGCCCGAACCGGACCGAGGGCAGCTTGGCCGCGGCCCAGCGCAGGTAGTTGTTGTACTCCTCGCGCAGCGGGTAGAAGTTCTCCCTGATGTAGAACGGGTAGATGCGTCCGGTTTCCTTCAGGTGGTTCAGGAAGGACAGCGGGTTGGTCGGGTCGGCCATGGTGACCAGGTCGGCCATGAACGGGACCTGCAGGTGGGCGCCGTCCAGCATCATGCCCGGGTGCCAGGCCAGCTCGTCGGCGCTCTCGAGCACCAGCACCCGCAGGTCCTGCACGGAGCTGGCCAGCGCCGCGAAGCCGAGGTTGAAGGGGCCGGCGCCGATGCCCACTGCGTCCCAGACCGGTTCGTGGTTCAGGTTCTTGATGCTCATGCGTTGACCTCGCTTGCTGCGCGCTCGCCGGAGAGCCGGCGGCCGTGGGCCACGACGGCGTCAAGGATCTCGGCCACGTCCCGCGGCGCGGTTTGCGGGTTGAGCAGGGTTAGCTTCAGGTGGCGCACCCCGTTGACGGTGGTGGCGGCAACCATGGCCTCGCCGGATTCATACAGGGCCTTGCGGATCACATTGGCCAGCGATTCCACGGCACCGTCGCCGTCCCGGCCGGCCGGGACGTAGCGGAAGACCACGGTGCTCAGCTGCACCGGAGCGGCGAGCTCGAGTTCGGGGTGGTCCTGGACCATGTCTCCCGCCTCGGCGGCCAACTCCATCACGGAGTCGAACATTTCCCCGATGGCCTGCCCGCCGATGGAGCGCAGCGTCACCCAGAGCTTCAGCGCATCGAAGCGGCGCGTGGTCGCCAGCGACTTGTCGACCTGGTTGGGCACGCGGCCGGCCTCGGCCGCCGGGTTCAGGTATTCGGCATGGTGCGAGACCAGGCCCAGGGAGGACTTGTCGCGGACCAGGATCGCGCTGGATCCGATGGGCTGGAAGAAGGACTTGTGGAAGTCGACGGTCACCGAGTTGGCGTTTTCGATGCCGGAAAGCATGCCGCGGTGCCGCGGCGAGGCGAGCAGCCCGCAGCCGTAGGCGGCATCGACGTGGAACCAAGCGCCGTAGGCGGCCGCCAGCGCCCCAAGAGCCGGCAGCGGGTCGATGGCGCCGAAGTCGGTGGTACCCGCGGTGGCGACGATGGCCAGGGCGCGCAGCCCGGCGGCCCGGTCGTCTGCAAGCGCGCGCTCCAGGGCGGTCGCGTCCATCCGGTGCATCGAGTCCACGGGAATTGCCACCACTGCGTCGGCCCCCATGCCGAGCAACGAGGCGGAGGTGGAGATGCTGAAGTGGCTGTCGGCCGAGGCATAGATGCGCAGCCCGGCAAGCCGCTCGGGCAGGCTGCCCGGCGCGCCGGCGACCGCGGCGTTGCGGGCCAGCAGCATGGCCTGCATGTTGGAGGCCGTTCCGCCGCTGGTGAAGACGCCGTCGGCCTCCGGGCCGAGTTCCGCCAGGTCAGCTGCCCAGTCGATGAGCCGTTGTTCGATGAGCGTGGCGCCGGCGCTCTGGTCCCAGGTGTCCATCGAGGTGTTGACGGTGGTGACGAGCGCCTCGGCGACAACGGCGGGCACTGCCACGGGGCAGTTCAGGTGCGCGGCGTAGCGCGGGTGGTGGAAGTAGACCGCATCGCGCAGGTACAGTTCCGTCGCTTCCTCCAGGGCGGCTTCGGTGCTGCCCAGCGGGGTGCGCAGGTCCACCGCGTCGAGCCGGGCCCGCAGCGCTGCGGGGCCGGGACCCGTGGTGGGGCCGGCGGCCCCGGCGATCGAACGGGCTGCCATGCGTGCGGCGGCACCGAATTCTTCGGCCATGCGTTCGGCGGATTCGGCGCCGAGCAGATGCCTTGCCGCGGCGCCGTCGGAGGCATATGCGGGGGAGGACAGGGTTTGCGCCAGGGGACGTTGGGGCGTCATGGGGCTCCTTCGATGTTGGGAAAAACCACAAGCTGACAGGCAAAGGTTATGCTTACCTAACTCGTGCCGAGACATTAAGCGCACGACCGTGGCCCTTAATGCAAATTCAGTTAAATGAACAACAAAAAAATCCATGTCGGACGGGGGTGGGCGTCCCTCCGGAGGGCTCGTGCCCGTAAGGCCGGCCGGGGGCGAAACCCGGTGCTTCACAATTCGCAAAATTTCCGTCCCGGCCTCGGTCTCTTCATCTTGTGCGTCACCACGGCCATGCACTTGCAGATTCCGGGAGGGTCATGGGTACCGTGGGAGGCAGAGCACGGAGCCAAGGGGCACCGATCGCCACCCGAAGAAGGGCATGAACATGTACATCGTCACCAACCGGATCGATGTTCCGGCAGAACGCGCCGCCGCATTCGAGGAGCGCTTCATCGGCAACATGCGAAACAACCTGTCCAAGGTCGCGGGGCTCTCCCGCGCCACCCTTGACCGTCCGGCGGAAGAAGGAACCCCGTACAAGGTCACCATGGAATTCGAGGCCGAATCCGACTTCGAGGCATGGAAAAATTCGGAGGCCTTCCGCGCCTCGCACACGCGTCCCGCCGCCGCAGATGCCGCCCCCGCGGAAAAGCCCAAGAACGAGGACGTGCGTTCGGCGACGGGAATCGAACGCCACATCCGCATCGAGACCTACCAGGCAGCCCAGGCCTAGGGCGGCGGTTCGACTTGTTGGATTCCAGCGGGCAGCCGCATTGGGAGGGGGCCGTCAACGCACGCCACGTGCTGGGCCGGATCTATCGGATGGGGCGCAGTGAATGGCTGACCACCGCGGGGTGGGAACAGGCCTACGCCGACGGCGTGCGCACGGTCATCGACCTGCGCAACCCCACCGAACGGAACCGCCGCCCCACCGACCCCACGATCGATGAGGCGGTGCGGGCGGGGATCGCCATCATCAATGCACCGACCGAGGAACCGGGCCACCCGGAGTTTGAACAGGTCGCCGTCCCGTACATGAACCACCCGCGGCTGTACCCGGCGAACGTTGAGTACTTCCCGGACAGGATCGCCGAGATCTTCCGCCGGATAGCCGCCGCGGAGGGCGGCATCGTTTTGCACTGCTCGGCGGGCCGGGACCGCACCGGACTGGTGGTCTCGATGCTGCTGCAGCTGGCGGGGCGGCAGGACCTGCTGGAATCCCAGTACGAGGCGGCCTTGCGGGGCATCAACGAATGGCACAGGGTCAGCCCGGTCAAGCACCCCTACGAATCGCACATCGAAGAGCAGAAGCTCGCGGAGCACCTTGCCGAACGCGTCGCGGCGTTGGATGAATTCGTGGGTTCACTGGACGTCGAAGCGTTCCTGCTGGCGCACGGGCTGACCCAAGCGGAGATCGACTCCATCATCGGGAAGCTGACCCAGCCCCTGCCTCCGGATTTCCCGCCCGGCACCAGGGTGTCGTCGAAAAAACGCGACGGCACCAGGCCTTAGGCTGAAAACATGACGTTGATTGAGCCGGCCACCCTGCGGGGGAGCCTTGTCACCCTTGAGCCGCTGACCCCTGAACACCATGACGAATTGGTCGACGCGGTTCGAGACGGCGAGGTGTGGAACCTTTGGTACACGGTGGTGCCTCATCCGGAGCAGATGCGGGCGGAAATCGAATGCAGGCTGGCGGAGCAAGCGGCGGGTTCCATGCTGCCGTTCGTGAGCCGCCGCAATTCCGATGGACTGGTGCTGGGCATGACCACCTACATGGCCATCGATGCCTCCCTGCCGCGCGTTGAGATCGGCTCCACCTGGAACCGGGCTTCTGCAAGCGGCACGGGAACCAATGCGGATGCAAAGCTCCTGCTGCTGACCCACGCCTTTGAGGTGCTCGGATGCCCGGCCGTTGAATTCCGCACGCACTGGATGAACGCGCAATCACGGGCCGCCATCGAGCGCCTGGGTGCGAAGCTGGACGGGGTGCTGCGCTCGCACACGCGCATGGCCAACGGGTCGCTGCGCGATACATGTGTCTACTCGATCATTGCCTCGGAGTGGCAGCAGGTGCGCTCGGGGCTCGAACACCGGCTGGCCAAGCATGCGCGTGGCACCGGCACTGTTGGCTAACCCTTCTCGGAGGGTCCCGGGGCAGCGGTGAAAGTCACCACAGAGTACTCATACTTGGTTCCTGCGGGAGCGCTGATGTTCAGGCGCGTGGGCTGCGAATCGGGGTTGAAACCGGAGCTGAACGCAAAATACGACCCGGCATGGCAAGTGGGTACGCTGCCGCTGCCGGATTCCCCTGCCGAATCGGGGCCCGTAAAAATGGTGTGAATAGGGCCGTCGGCGCTCGAGCCAGGAAGGCACTGGATGGCGACAAGCAGGGTATCGCCGCCGACTTTTTCGGGAAGCGCCACGATGTGCTCCCCGGAAGCGACATTGGCAAGCACCGTGCGTTCGGTGCCCGGCACCGCGTTGTCGAAGGGGTGCCGGCCGTCCTGTATTTCTCGCGAAGCAGCGCCCTTGGAGAGCTTCGCGATTCTTTCCTGCAATCCTTTGGCGGAGTCAGGCTCAACAGCGGGCGCACTTTCCGTGGGGGTGGCGGCTGGTGTCGGCGGCTGCGTTGCGGGGCCCTGCGAGACTGGAGGTTGCTGCGTCTCGAGCTGCACGCATCCGGAAACCGCCAATGAGAGCGTCAGGCAGGCGATGGTGGTACCCAAGAACCGTTTCATGGCCAGAGTCTACAGAGACCGCCGTGAAGTGTGCGGCAGTTCAAGGAACGTGTCCGCCCTGTTTTCTGGGACTCAGCTCATGGTGAAAGCCCCTTGTCAGGTTGGCTTGAGCCAAGGTGTGATCGGAGGATGACGAAGATCCTCATACTCGGCGGCACCGCTTGGCTTGGACGGACACTGTGCGAACAGGCGCTGGCGCGCGGCCACGAAGTCCATGCGTTGGCCCGAGGCAGCCACGAATTCGCGGCCGGTGTCCAGCCCATCATCGCCGACCGAACGCTTCCCGGCGCATACGAAGCGGCCCGCGCCATCCGCTGGGACCTGGTCATCGAGCTGACCCGCGATCCTGGGCAGGCCCGCGGCGCCGTGGAGGCGTTGGCCGACACCGCCGCGCATTGGGTCAATGTGTCCTCCTGCTCGGTGTATGCCGACCAATCCATACCCGGCGCGGATGAGGACGCAGCAGTGCTCGAACCGCTGCCTCCCGAAACCCCTGCAGACGACTACGACTACGGCCGCGCCAAATCCTATGGCGAGCACGTCACCATGGAAGCCCGCGGTGGCCGGGCCTTGGTGGTCCGGTCTGGCCTGATCGGGGGTCCCGGGGATCCGAGCGGGCGCAGCACCTATTGGCCGCTGCGGTTTTCCGAGGAGCGGCGCCCGGTGCTGGTGCCGGGCGATCCGGGGAACACGCTCAGCGTGCAGATCATCGATGTCCGGGACCTTGCCGCGTTCATCCTCGACGCGGGCCTTGCCGGCCGGCACGGACACGTCAACGCGGTGGGCGAGCAAACGACCCTGGCCGAAGCACTGCACATGGCCCAAGCTGCGGGTGGGGGAGAACTGCATCCCCGGACCGGAGTTGAAGCAACACCTTCCGTTGTTCACTACGACCTCACCAAGCTTGAAGCGGACAACGTCAATGTTTGGGCGGGGCCGAAGTCGCTTCCGTTGGTGCTTCCGCCCGGCCCGGAGCACGCGGGTTTCACACGGCGGTCCGACGCCCGTTCCCTGGCCATGGGGCTGCGCCGCCGGGCACTGCTGGAAATCTTCACTGACATCGTCCGTGCCACGCCTGCCGGTGACGTGGCAACGCTGAAATCGGGACTCAGCCCTGACGAGGAGGCCGCGCTGATCGCCGCTTCCTCCGGATGACACCCTGCCCCGGGGTGCCAGGGCCGTTTGACAGCCGCTGACGTGAGGCGTCAGGATGGAAGAGTCCCATTGTCGACGTGAGGATCACGACGTGTTGCTTGTTCTTGCCTTCGCCTAATCGCGCCAAGGAACTCATGACTCGTACCAACCAGCAGGTTGTTGGCGGCATGCAGTAGTTTCGGCGCTTCCTTCGTCGATTCGAGAACACCCCATGCAAAACGTTAATCCCGTCGTCTTGGACCGCCTCAGCTTTTCCTGGCCCTCAGGGGGCACGGTCTTCGATGGCCTTTCCACCACCTTTTCCCGGGGGACCACCGGGCTCATCGGCCCCAACGGCTCCGGCAAATCAACGCTCTTGCGTTTGATCGCCGGCGAACTGAAGCCGACGGCAGGAAGCATCCTTGCCTCGTCGCAACCGAGCTACCTGGCCCAAAACGTCGTGCTCCATACGGGCAAGACGGTCGCCGAACTCATGGGCATCGAGAAAACTCTGGCCGCATTGGGTAGGGTGCTTGAGGCAACGTCTGCCGATCTCGAACACGACATGGAGATCATTGGCGACGCCTGGGACCTGCCCGAACGCAGCGCCGCAATCCTGCAGGGCTACCTGAACACCACCGTCGATCCAGAGTTCCTGGGGCGTGACATTGCCACGCTGTCGGGCGGCGAAACCATGGCGGTTGCGCTCGCCGGGGTCGAGCTGCGCGGCAGCGGAATCATGCTGTTGGACGAGCCGACCAACAACCTGGACAGGTCCGCGCGGCACCGCCTCTACGGAGTGTTGGAACGCTCTCCCGGGACGGTGCTGGTGACAACGCACGACCAGACCCTGCTGCGCCTGGTCGATTCGTTGGCCGAGCTGCGCCCGGTCAACGTGCGCGCGCTCAGGGCCGAGAAAATGGATCTGGTTCGATTCGGGGATTGGCAGTCACGTGAGGAGAGCATGGGCCACGATCGCGAGAGCGCCCAACGGAGACTCAGTGATGCCCGTCGCAAACTGGCCACCGAAAAGCGCCAACGGCGTGAGGCCGAGACAAAAATCGCCAGGCGCTCCAAGCAAGGGCAGAAGGCCGCCGGGTCGATGCCGAAGATCTTGGCAAACACGCTCAAGAACAAGGCCGAACAGACCGCTGCCAAGAGCAGAGGAATCATGAAGGACAGCGAAGCTTCCGCCGCCGCGGAGTTCAATGCGGCAAGGGACTCCCTTCCCGTGGAGTTCCGCATTGGCATCGACCTGCCCGAAACCCGGGTCCCTGCCGGCCGCACGGTCGTGGAAATTCCCGTCGCCGAGATCGGCCGCGGGACGCTTCTTGAGTTCGGTGAGCAATGTGCCGACGACGGGGTGGTTCATGTCCGCGGTCCCGAACGCATCGCACTGACAGGCGGAAACGGGGTCGGGAAATCCACGCTGCTCGGCCAGCTGGCGGCTAGGGCCGGGGTGCCGGTGGGCTTCCTGCGGCAGCGTCTGGACGCCGGAGACGCCGATGGCTGGGTGGGTCTCAATGAGGATCTGAGCATGCTGGAGAATCTGCGCGGTGCGGCTCCCAGTGTGCCGCCGGAAGCGTTGCGCGAGCAACTGGCGGCGTTTCATTTCCGCGGAAGCAGGGTGGACGAGCCGGTGTCCCGGCTTTCCGGCGGTGAAAGGTTCCGGGTGGCGTTGGCCCAAATACTGTTGGCGAGCCCCGCACCGCAGCTCCTCTTGCTTGATGAACCAACCAACAGCCTGGACATGCCCACCGTGGAGCAGCTGCTCTCGGCGCTCGAGTCATTTGGCGGTGCCATGATTGTGGCCAGCCACGACGAGGATTTCCTCGCGGCGCTGGCCACCGATCGTGAATGGGAGATGCTGCGGGCCGCTACATTGCCGGGCGGGCAACGTTCCGCCGGGCAGGCACTCTGACCGGGGCGTGCGCCACGGAATATGCCGCGACCTCGGCCAACGCCAGGATGGCAAAGGCGTTGATGCCATGCAGCATGCCGACCCAGGGTGCGCCGAAGGCCGCAAATGCCAGCCCGATCTGAACCACCACTGCCAACAACGTCAAAAGCGCCCATTTCAAGCCGGCATGGGCGAACAGGGCTATGACAACCAGTGCAATTGCCAGCACCGGAACCACGTACATCCCGATGTTTCCGTGCAGCATGGCAGCGAATGGAGGTCCATCAAGCATGATTCCGCGCGAGAGGAGTGAGATTGCCTCGAACATGGACCAGGCCACCACTGCCGCCTGAACGACGACGGCCAGGGAAATGAGGTGGGCAATGATTTTGTATGCGGTACGCATGCGTGCGTCCTTCCCGAAGAATTGCTCAAGGAACTGCAAGAGTGACGGCCAGCTGGTGGCCGCGTGGCCGCGCGCGAATTGGATGAGGGCGGGTATGCGAGTTTTGGAAGTGCGGCCCGGCACATTGGATGGGCACACTCTAGGCCTGACCGCGGATGGATACCAGTGCGGCAAGGGCATCAAATCAGTGATTGATGCGGCCCGGCCCGGAGCGTTGTTGGCTGATCCGGGCCGGGGTGCATCCCTGTCCTACCAGGCAGCGGCGATGAGTTCGGCGAGAAGTTCCTCGCTGTCGACTGCCAATCCGCGCGCAACAAACCAGTTGCACATGTTCCGGCAGTCACGTTGAAGCAGCTCGATTCCTTGCTCGTTGCCCGACAAGTCCACGAATTGCGGAAGGTCGATGACGACCAGGCGGTCGCCGGCCGCGAGCACGTTGTATGGCGACAGGTCGCCGTGGGCGAATCCCAACGAGGCAAAGACCTTCATGGCATTCACGAGCTGGTCCCAATAGCCCTGCAGGCGTTCGGGACCGGGGTGGACCTGTTGCAGCCGCGGGGCTGCGCCCCCGGCCGATTCGGGGTCCTCGATGAACTCCATGAGGATTTCAGTGCCCATGATCTGGACCGGATAGGGCACGGGTGCCCCGGCTTCGTAGCACAGCAGAAGGTACTGCCATTCCGAGTTCGCCCAACGGGAGGCCTCGACGAGTCTTCCGTAATTGCTGCCGTTTTTCAGCGCACGGGCATCGCGTGAGCGCCGAACGCTGCGCCCCTCCGTGTAGGTGGAGGATCGATGGAACATTCGTTGGTCCGGAGACCTGTAGCGCTTGGCTGCCAGAAGTGCGCTTTGGGAATCGGTGGCGCGTTCAATGAGGAACACGTCGGCCTCTTTGCCGGTCTTGAGGACGCCGAGCTCGGTATCAATGGCCGCGGCGTCTTCTATGACGAACTCCGGGTATGGCTTGGGACCGCGCATGAGCTTCTCAACGGATGGCCAGGTTGACCACCGTTGGTTGTCTGTCAGCTGATCGTCAAGGACGTTCCAGTTGTCGCTTCGGTCGGCTTGTGCCGCACGTGAGCGGGAGATCGATGATTCAAAAGATTCCAGAAAGCTGGTTTCAGAGTAATTCTTCATGAGGGTAGTAACTTCCGAGGGAAGGGATATCTGTCGCTGGGTTGTTCATTGGGACACTCATCGGGTTCCCCTCCTTCGTTGTTACGGCCTGCGTTGGGTTCAAGAAGACCACGAATGATTGGTCATTGTCAATCACTCTAGTGGAGAAGGCTGAGGCGTGGCGACGTAGAGGAACATAACGATAAACATCATGTTGAAGTCGCTGCCCTCAAATCGAGCGGCTCTACGATATGGGCAAAACGGAGGCCGCGCCATGGTGGGAATTATTGTGCCGATTGTCGTGCTGCTGATGGCTTTCTTGACGGCATTGCTGGCCGCACCCCTCTTTGACAAGAAAACGAGGGGGCGGGAGGTTGCCCTGACTCGGGTATCGCCGTGGCCTAGGTGGTCATTGCGGGCGCATCGATGGTCTATCGGTTCGTAGAGACCCTCGTGGCGCCGAGCCTGCAGGTCAAGATGCCTGCCGAGGAATTCTGGCCGTCAATTCCGCCGGGCGCCAGTGTGCAGGGAACCACCGCCTAGGTGATTTCGGGCGGTTTCACCCAGGCCCTCGTGGAAGTCCAAGGTCTGGCGGCCAGCACTCGATGGTTGCTCGGGACCGCGGCGTTGTTGCAGGGGATCGCGGCGATCTTCATTGGTGCGGCGGTCATCAGCATGTGCAACGGATACATCAGCAAGACGACGTTCCGCCCGGTGCTGGTCAAGTGGTTCATGGTCACCGCTGCGGTGACAGTGGTGTGTGGCATGGGGTGGCAGGTGACCGAATCGATTGCCGGCATGCAGGCTTCGGTGCAGGTCCTGGGGTTTGATGCTTCCCAATTCAGAACAGATGTGACAGAAAGGGATGACTTACGAGATATCGTTGGCATCCCGACGCCCGTCTACCTCGAGAACTATCTGAACTTCTGGCCACTCTGGGCCGGGCTAGGGTTGTTTTCCACCGCGCAGATCTTCAAGCGCGGGCTTCAGATGCAAAAAGACACGGCCGGCCTGATCTTGTGGTCTCGAGGATTCCGAGGAGCCTTCGGAGATTCAGTGTCATCTGGGTGCACTGCTCGACAAGCGATCCATGACCTTGGCGGAGCTGAGCGAGTTGGTGAACATCAGCGTGGTGAACCTTTCCGTGTTGAAGAACAATCATGCCAAGGCCATGCGGTTCTCAACCCTTCAGGCGATTTGCAAGGCGCTGGACTGCGAGGTCGGAGAGCTACTCAGCTATGTTCCACGCGGCTAGGGCATCGGCTATGAGCATGCAGGATCAGGGATTTGCCGGACACCATGGGCGGTGAAGCCGGCTGTTCGGCGCGCGAATGGCCTAGGATCGGCTCCATGGAAATGATCGACTGGAAGGCCGAGACGCAAGCGGCGTATGACCTCGTCGCCCCTGGCTATGAGCGATTGCTGCGCACCGAACTGGACGCCAATCCGTTCGACCGCGCCCTGCTCGGGCTGTTTGCCGAGCTCGTTGGCACTGATGGGTCTCCCGTTGCCGACCTCGGCTGTGGCACCGGGCGAATTGCGCGCTACCTGAGCGAGCGCGGGCTGGATGTCCGCGGCATGGACCTGTCACCGAAAATGATCGAAATCGCACGCCGGGAAAACCCGGGGCTCAGCTTCGATGTCGGTTCCCTGGAAGACCTCGACATGGCCGACGAATCGTGCGCGGGGGTGCTGGCCTGGTACTCGATCATCCATGCGCCGATGGAGGTGCTGCCGCAGATATTTGCCGAAATGCATCGGGTGCTGAGGCCCGGGGGATTTGCGCTGCTGGCATTCCAGTCCGGGAACGAGAGCGTGAAGGTCTCGCGCGCGTACGGCCACGAAGTTTCGTTCACCGCTCATCGGTTGGATCCCGAGTACATCGCCTCGCTGCTGGAAGCTGCCGGATTTGCCAGACACTCGAGTACGGTTCGCCAGCCAGGGCCCATGGAATCAACCCCGCAGGCCTATCTGATGATGCGCAAAGAAGCGCAACAGCACGCAGACGACTAAGCGGGAGCCCCCTACTTCTTCACGTCGATGATCAGGTTGGTGATGCGCATGGTGCACAGGCGCTGCCCGGCCTCGTTTTCGATGACAACCTGGTGGCTGGCCATGCGGCGGCCCAGGCTGATCGGGGTCGCGGTGATGGTGATGATTCCTTCGCGGGCACCCTTGTGGTGGGTGGCCGAAACGTCGACGCCCACCGCGGACTTGCCCATGGTCGAGGCATGCTTGACCGCGGCCCAAGAGCCAACGGCCTCTCCGACGGCCAACGAGGCACCGCCGTGCAGCAGGCCGAAGGACTGCCGGTTTCCCTCCACCGGCATCGTCGCGACTACCTTTTCCACCGATTCCTCGATGATCTTGACGCCCATCTTTTCGTCGAGCTCGCCCAGGGCGATCTGCCAGACGCCGTCCTTTGAGGTTTCCGGGGCCGGGGCTGTCGGGCGCTGTTCGCTCATCGTGGGGATCTCCTGATTTTCATGTCATGTGGGCACCCAAGGCTCGTGGTGTCCTGCACCATACTGTACTGTGGTTGCTAATACTGACCGATCGTTCAGGAAGGATTCGTCGATGACGACAACTCCCATGGCTCCACTTGTTCCCAGCTTCGTCCAAAACGCCTGGTGGACTCCGTCCGATCCGGCCGCCGGCACCCCCGTGCTCGACGCAAACACCGGCGAACAGCTGGCCACGGTTGATTCCAACGGCCTGGATTTGGCCGCAATGGTCGACTACGCCCGCACCGTCGGCCAGCGCGAGCTGGGCAAGCTGACCCTGCACGAGCGCGCCCTGAAGCTGAAGGAACTTGCGCAGTTCCTCAACGGCCGCCGCGAAGAACTCTACGAGATGTCCTTCCGCACCGGTGCCACCAAGATCGACTCCATGGTGGACATCGACGGCGGCATCGGCGTGCTGTTCACCTTCTCCTCCAAGGGCCGGCGCGAACTGCCGAACTCCAACGTCATCCTCGACGGGCCCATGGAGGTCCTCTCCCGCGACGGTTCCTTCGCCGGCGAGCATATCTACACCCGCATCCCGGGCGTTGCCGCCCAGATCAACGCGTTCAACTTCCCCGTCTGGGGCATGCTTGAGAAGTTCGCGCCGGCCTTCATCGCCGGCGTGCCGACCATCGCCAAGCCGGCCACCCCCACCGGGTACGTCGCCGAGGGCATGGTCCGCCTGATGGTCGAATCCGGAATCCTGCCCGAGGGTTCCATCCAGCTGATTTCCGGTTCCGCACGCACCCTGCTGGACGTGCTTGACTACCGAGACATGCTTTCCTTCACCGGTTCGGCGTCCACCGCATCCTCGCTGAAGGCCCACACCAACGTCATCGACGGGGGAGTGCGCTTCACCGCCGAAACCGACTCCCTCAACGCCGCGATCCTCGGCCCCGACGCGGTCGCCGGCACCCCCGAGTTCGACGCCTTCGTCAAGTCCGTTGTCACCGAGATGACGGTCAAGGCGGGACAGAAGTGCACCGCCATCCGCCGCACCATCGTGCCCGCCGCCCTCGTCGATGACGTTGTCAAGGCGGTGGGCGAGCGCATCGAACAGCGCGTTGTCATCGGCGACCCCCGCGCAGAGGGCGTCACCATGGGCGCGCTTGCGTCCCTGGAGCAATTGCGCGACGTGCGTGCGGCTGTCGAGGCCATGGTTGCCGCCGGCGGCGAAATCGCCTACGGCACCCTGGACGCACCGGTGGTCCGCACCGCCGAGGGCGAACAGAAGCATGTCGACGCCGGCGCCTTCATGTCGCCACTGCTGCTGACCTGGGACGACGTGAACAACGAGGCGGTACACAGCCTCGAGGCCTTCGGCCCGGTCAGTTCCGTAATCGGCTACACCGACCTTGACGACGCCATCCGCTTGGCGGCCATGGGCTCCGGCTCGCTGGTCGCCACGGTTTGCACCAA
The DNA here is from genome assembly GCF_017876535.1 of Paeniglutamicibacter kerguelensis. Lineage (NCBI taxonomy): Bacteria > Bacillati > Actinomycetota > Actinomycetes > Micrococcales > Micrococcaceae > Paeniglutamicibacter > Paeniglutamicibacter kerguelensis. The sequence continues at coordinate 2,764,930 of NZ_JAGIOF010000001.1, read as the reverse complement.
CGACCCGGAGACCGCCCGCACGCTCAGCGTCGGCATCGCCTCGCACCACGGCCGCGTGCACATGCTCAACCGCGAAACCGCCCGCTCCTCGACCGGCCACGGATCCCCGGTTCCGCACCTGGTCCACGGTGGCCCGGGCCGCGCAGGCGGCGGTGAGGAACTCGGCGGCATCCGTTCGGTCAAGCACCACATGCAGCGCACCGCCATCCAGGGTTCGCCGAACATGCTCACCGCGGTCACCGGCATCTGGCACACCGGCGCCGACCGCGTGATCGCCGGTGCCGAGGAATTCGGTGCCGTCGAGGGCGCCATCCACCCGTTCCGCAAGTCGCTGGCCGAGCTTCGCATCGGTGATGCATTTGCCTCGCCGCTGCGCGAGGTGACGCTGGAGGAGATCACCGCATTCGCCAAGGAAACCGGCGACACCTTCTACGCCCACACCGATGCGGCCGCGGCGGAGGCGAACCCGTTCTTCCCGGGCATCGTCGCGCACGGCTACCTGCTCGTGTCCTGGGCCGCCGGACTCTTCGTCCAGCCCGCACCTGGCCCCGTGCTGGCCAACTACGGCCTGGAGAACCTGCGCTTCATCACCCCGGTTCCGGCCGGCGACTCGATCCGCGTCACCCTGACCGCCAAGAAGATCACCCCGCGCGTCACCGACGAATACGGAGAGGTCGCCTGGGACGCGGTCATCAACAACCAGGCCGGCGAGATCGTGGCAACCTACGACGTGCTGACCCTGGTTGAAAAGGAAAACACCACCTACGCAAACTGGGCCTGACACTCCCTTTCCTGCAATTCCAACGGCGTTGGCCCGGCTGCTTCGGCACTCAGGCCAGCGCCGTTGGCGTTTGAAGATGCTGTTGCTTCTCAGGTCATCTGCCGATTATTTGCGGTGATGCGGTTCCCGGTGTGAGAGGGTATCGTGCAAGGAGCTCGGACCCATCCTCGGAAGCTAAGGCAGTTCGTTCAAACATGACTGAAATCAAAAACCGGTGGAGCGAACGCGAGCAGCTGGATTTCTTCGGATCCGCTGAGTTTGCCGGAATGCTCGTCGAATTGGTGCGCCCGCTCGGTCTGGATGACGCGAGGGTCACCGTCGTCGAGCTGCACCACCGCCCGGGCGCGGGCGTTTCGGGGGTCTTCGAAGCCTCGACGGATGATGCAGTCCTGTACCTGGGGGCAACGGCGGAAAACCTCGAGCCGGTTCCCGACGGGGTAGTGACGCTGTCCAGTCCCAAGGGACGGATCGAGGTGTGGCTTCATCCGGCTGACCCGCGGCTTCCGGGGCTCGCCCTGGCCACGACGCCGGAATCCGTGCAGCTGCATTGGGGTAACGGAAGGAACCTTGTAGACCTGCGGACCCTGGCTTACAGGCCATTGCGCCGTGCGGTCCTCAGGGCCACTTTTGACGACGACCGGGAAGTCTTCCTCAAGGTGCTGCGCAAGGACGGCGACACGCTTTTCCGAAAGCACGAACTGTTGGGCGAGGCTGGAATATCCGTGCCGAAGCCGTTGGGACCGCCGCTGAAGGATGTCTTGGCTTTTGAAAAGGTCCAGGGCGTTTCCATGGCCGAAGACCTCATGCACGGCGATGCCATTCCGTTGCGGCCCGAGGCGGTCCTGGAGTTGCTGGATGCGCTTCCCTCCGGACTCATGGATGTCCCGGCGCGGCCGGCCTGGTCCGACAGGTTGGGGTGGTACGGGCATGCCGCCCTGACCACGTTGCCGGAAGAAGCTCAAAGGATTGGAGGACTGGTGCAACGCTTGGGCAGGATTTTGGAGAGCTCCGATCGTGGCTACCTGGTGCCCAGTCACGGTGACTTCTATGAGGCGAATATTTTCGTTGAACACGGACGCGTCACCGGGTTGCTGGACATAGATTCGGCCGGTCCCGGTTACCTCGTCGATGACCTGGCCTGTTTTCTCGGGCACCTTCTTGTCCTGCCGTCCCTGGACGATCGATACGACCGGGTGCCGGAGTACTTCGAAACCTATGCTGCGGCATTTGCCAGGGAACTGGAATCCAGGGGCGTCGGCGCTGACGGGCTGTTTGCCCGCGCCGCCTGTGTTGTCCTGTCGTTGGTGGCCGGAGCCCGCGACGAACAAGACCCCCAGTGGCGCCGAGGCGCCCTGGAGAGGCTCGAGCTGGTGGAGAGGCTGCTCCTCAGGGCCCCCTGAGCCCGGTGCGGCGCCGGAAAATCCGAACATGAGAGCACTCTCATCTTCCTCTCCTTTTGGCCTCACGATGACGGGTCATGCTGGAAGCAAGCCAGAAGGCCAGTCGTATCCAAGGAGAAGAACATCATGAAGAAGTCTCGTATGTTGTGGTCCGTCACCGGAGCATTGGGAATCGTATCGCTTGGCGCGGGCGTAGCGATGGCCCAGCCGTCCGTTTCCGTCGCGGAACAACCTGCAATGCAAGCGGTGGGTCAGCAACACCTCGCCGTGGGTGCTGCGGCAGCGACAGCGGGCACGGATGCGGTCTCCGCCCAGTCGGCGGTTTCGGCCAAGTCGGCCGTCTCGGCGAAATCTGCTGTTTCGCCGGTGTCTCCGCAATCTCCCGTATCCCCGGTTTCCGCGGTAAGCCCACAGTCTGCTCCGTCGGCCCCCTCGGCGGACTCGACCAAGTAGTCGCGGCGCGAAAGGATCCCCGGCTTTCCCCAAGAGCCGGGGATCTGCCATGTCAAGACGCATTTAGAGTGCACAGTCCCTATGCGAGAATGGCCGGGTGAACATAGAGGGAATCTCGGCGTTGCCAGTGGACCATGAAGCGGCACGGATGATGTGGTCCCAGTATTCGGACAGTCATCCTGAAGCGGTGAATTTGTGCCCCGAATACACGGTCGAGCATTTTGGCGATTCGGCGGCCTTGGCTGACCTCCTCCTGCGGGAAGTCACCCACGGCCAGAAGCGGGCAACCTCGGAGTTGGCCGCGGAATTCGCGGCACGCGGCGAAGCCATTCCCCGTGTCGGGTCGCACTGGATCGCCTGTGACGGCGCAGGGATCCCGCGGGTCATCCTGCGCAGCGTTGAATTGCGCTTGGGCGGCTTTGACAGTGCGGACGTGGCCTTTGCCTGGGACGAGGGCGAGGACGACAGGTCCCTGGAGAGCTGGCGCACCGAACACCGGAAGTACTGGCAGCGTGGTTGTGCGGCACGCGGTGCCGTGTGGCAGGAAAGCGACGAGATCGTGTTTGAACGCTTTCGGGTGGTTTGGCCGCCGGAACTCGCCGACGCCTAAGCTGGGCCACCCGATGGATCGTCCAATCGGTATCCCATGCCGCGAACGGTCGTGAACCACTCGGCCCCGAGCTTGTTGCGCAGGTAACGGACGTAGACGTCAACGACGTTGGAGCCGGGGTCGAAATCGTAGCCCCAGACCCGTGAGAGCAGCTGCTCGCGGCTCAGCACCTGTCCCGCGTTGCGCATGAAGGCTTCGGCCAGGGCAAATTCGCGCGTGGACAGGTCGATCTCGCGACCCGCCAGCCTGGTCCGGCGGCTGCCCAGGTCCAGTTCCAGGGAGCCAACGCGCAGGACACGCGTGTCTGCCCCGTTGGCCTGGGGCCGGAGGCGCAACCGCACCCTCGCGAGCAGTTCTTCGAACCTGAATGGCTTTGCCATGTAGTCATCGGCCCCGCCTTCCAACCCGGCAACTGTGTCGTCAATGCTTGAGCGCGCCGTCAGGATGATGACAGGGGTATCGACGCCCGTGTTTCGGATTCGTTTGAGCACCGAGAAGCCGTCCTCGTCCGGGAGGCCCAGATCAAGGATGATCAGCTCAAAGTCCCCGGTTTGTGCAAGGTACCCTCCCTGCAGACCGGTATCGGCGATGGTCGGCTGGAATCCCGACGACTTCAGGCCCTTGGCAACGAAGGAACTGATGCGCTCCTCGTCCTCGATGATCAGAATGCGGCTAATGTGCTTCTCCTGTTGCGCGTAGGGGGATTTCCACGACGAAGGTGGAACCGATGCCCGGATCCGAACTTACGTCCACGGATCCATGGTGTGCGGCGGCGATCGCCGCCACGATGTTCAAACCCAGTCCGGAGCCTTCGGTGCGTTTTGAATTGTGGCCCCTGCCGAATCGCTCGAAGATTCTTTCTTGGTCCTCCGGTGCGATTCCGATGCCTTCGTCACGCACCCAAAACCGTAGCGTCTTCTTCCCGTCGGGCGACCCATTGATGTTGGTTCCCAGCGTGATGGTGCTTCCGGGCGCCGAGAATTTTACGGCGTTTGAACACAGCTGCAGCATGGCCTGGGTGATTCGATGGGGATCCAGGACCGCAACGGCCTCGTTTCGATGGCCGATTTTCCAGGACCGATCACCCAACGGATGCGCCTTGTCCAGGAGGTCGTCCAATAGCGTTCCAACATTCGTGGCGACAGGTTGAACAAAGTCGATTCGATTCGACTTAGCCAGGGTCACCAGGTCGTTGATCAAGAACGACATCCGGTCCAGTTCGGCCAGCGCTATGTCGCGTGACTGATCGACGTCGTCGGGATCCAACGGGTCCATCAGCTCCAGGTGTCCCTGAATGATGGTGACCGGTGTCCGCAGCTCGTGGCCAACGTCATCCAACAATTGGCGCTGCGATGTCATGGCGTTTTCCAAGCGGTCCAGCATGGCGTTGACGGTGACTGTCAGTTCGGCCAGATCGTCCCGCCCGACAACCTCTATGCGTTGGGAAAGGTCGGATTCGGAGATTTGCCGCGCCGTGTCCCGAAGCAAGGTGATGGGGCGCAGGATGCGGCCCACCAGCAACCAGCCCGCGACTCCGGCGGTCAGCAAGACGACGAGCCCCACCAACAGGTACATGAGGAAACCCTGGTTCAGTGCGCGTTTTTCCGCCGTGTAGTCGTAGGCGAAGATGAGGTGCGCGGGGCCAGCTTGATCGCCCAGGGAGACGGGCACCGAAACCGCCCGATAAGTTGTCTTTGCGGTGGCCACCGACTGCACGACCACGTCCGTGAGCGAGGTGCTGCCCGCGGCCCACGCAACAAATTCCGGATCGTTTTCCAGCCTGAGGTCGACGACCTCGGGGGCGGTCCACCGCACCTTTTCGTTGACGATGCTCAGCATGCCCTCGTGGTTGGCCGGCAAGGTCTGCTGCATGGCGGTGTAGAGGAGGACCTCGGCCGTTACCGGTTCGGGGAAAACCGTAGGGTCCGCATGGCGTGCAGCCAGCACCCGGAACTCCTCGACGCTGCGTTGGAGCGAGTCGTCGATGCGGTCGTCCATGCTGGAGAGCTGCAATAGATACACCACGCTGCCGGTGACAATGAACGCGATGGTGATGAGTCCCAGCATGCCGGCCAGGACGCGCGAACGCACCGACCAGCCCCGTCGCGAAACCTTGGGCCGGGGGCGTGCAACCCCATCGGTTACTGGCGGGATCGACCCCGCGTGGCTAGTCGTCAAGGTCAACGTCGTCGTCGTTGTCGTCGTCATCATCGTCGTCGGCCTTTGACGGGGGAAGCGGCTTGACCGGTGCCGATTTGCTGGGGATGACAGTGGTTGGTGCCGGCGAAGCTGAACTTGGGGTTGCGGGGGTGCCGGACGCCTCGGAATTTGCAGGTGCAATCGGGCGCGACCGGCTGGGGATGTCGCTCTGCTGGATGGTGATTCCCGGACCGAGATTGACCGGAGGGGGAGCCGAAACGCCCTGGGCCAGTACATACACGCCAATGCCGAGGGCAGACAAAACCACTGCCCAGAGGGCAACCTGACGTATCGTACCGAATCCCATAGCAATCAGTATGGCCGAAGTTGATGAGACGAAGATGAGAACCCGCCACCGTGAATTTGCGGGTGGCTTGGCACAACCACCACGCCAGCGGCATGTGTGACCATCGGTTAATACAAGAAAGGGGGAACGGCCAAGACGGATCCCTGCCGAAGTTTGGGTCCACCCCCTCGGCCAGCGGGTACGTGCAATGGGCGGACCTGCTGGCCGAGCGGGCGGTCGAAGCGAATCAGTAGGCCTTGACGCGCTGCTCCACGATCAGGTGGACGAGTGCAAACTGGCCGTCCTTGTCGATGGCCTTCAGCGCCGCCTCGAGCGCCGAGGGAATGTCTGCATCGTTTTCAACCCGGACCCCGAACCCGCCGAAGGCCTGGGCCATCAGGGCGAAATCGGGGTTCTTGAGCTGGGTGCCGGAAACGCGTTCCGGGTAGTGGCGTTCCTGGTGGGTGCGGATGGTGCCGTATTCCTGGTTGTCCATGACGATCACCAAGGGGGTGGCGCCGTACTGTGCGGCCGTTGCAAGTTCCTGCCCGTTCATCAGGAACTCCCCGTCACCGGCAATGGTGACGACTCGTCGGCCCGGGAAGTTCAGCGAAGCCGCGATGGCCGAGGGAACCGAGTAGCCCATCGAACCGTTGCGGGCCGAAATCATCGAGGCGTATTCCTCGGTGGGGAAGTAGCGGTGCGCCCAGTTGGTGTGCTCGCCGGCGCCGAGGGTGATCATCGCGTCGGTTGGCAGGTCCTTGACCAGGTTGGCCATGAGCGTGTCCATCCTGGCCGGCCCGGCGGACGGCGTGGCCGGGGGCAGCGCCGAGAATTTTACCTGTTCGGCGCGCATGCGATCGGTGAATGCCTGCCATTCCGGCTTTACATCCAAGTCCATCATGACAAGGTCGCGGACGAACACGTCGGGCTTGGAAACTATCTGGTGGGAAACCGCGCCCGAACGTCCACGCAGCGACGGGTCGATGGTGACCAGGAAGTTCTTCTTGCTCCAGTCCTGGCGAACCACAAAACCGTCGGTGATGACGTCACCGGGGACGGTTCCGACGAAGACCAGCAGGTCGGTTTCCTCCAGCAGGTCGTAGGTTGGCTTGGGGCGACCGTAGCCGATCGGGCCAACGTAGGACGGGGAGCTGAACGGGACGGTGCCTTCGCAACGCCATTCAACGGCCGCCGCGATTTGGTGGTCTTCCAGCCATTTGGTCAGGGTTGCGGCACCCACTGCGGTCCAGTCGTTGCCGCCCACGACGAAGAGCGGCTTGGTGGATACCTCGAGGGCTGACTTGAGCTGCTTCCAGTCGGTGACGGTCATCCCGCCCGCGGCGACGGGAATGATCGGGTGCAGGGTGGGTTCGACCATCTCGCGGATGATGTCCTCGGGCAGGCCGACGACCACCGGACCCGGGCGTCCGCTCATGGCTGCAAACATTGCCTCGGCAACGATCTCCGAGGCACGCTCGGGGTGGTCCAGGACCATGACGCGCTTGGCTCCGGTGTCGAACCAGCCCTTGATGTCGAATTCCTGGAAAGCCTCGCGGTCGCGGTGGGCGAACGGGATCAATCCCACGAACAGCACCATGGGGGTCGAGTCCTGCCAGGCGGTATGCAGGCCGACGTGTGCGTTGGCGGCACCCGGGCCGCGGGTGACCATGGCGATGCCGGGGCGCGGGTGCATCTTGCCGTCGGCTTCAGCCATGTAGGCTGCCCCGCCTTCGTGGCGGCAAACGATTGTTTCAATCGGGGAGTTGTGGAGTCCGTCGAGGACATCGAGGTAGCTCTCACCCGGAATGACATAGGTGCGTTCCACACCGTGGGCAACCAGGGTGTCGACGATGACGTGGCCCGCCGATTTCTTGGTCGGCGTCGGGGTCTGCACGTGTTCCTGCAGTGTTTCGGTGCTCATTGGTCATTGCTCCTTGCTGTCGCCGCGAGTGCCGGGGACATATGTTGCATGGCGGGCACGTCGTTGTGCCGCGCGGATCGAATGAAAGCTCAATTTTCAGCAAATGTACATGATGCTTGCTGACTGCCCTAAGTATGGTACGAAATGCGCCCGTCACAATAGGGCGTTGATCACTATGACTTGTTTTTGCTATCACGGTTCCTTGTCGTGACGGTGCCTACAGCCGGATCGACGGGTCCGGGGAAAATCCCTACAGATAGGGTTGGATCATGACAGCGCTTCACCTACCTGACGCCGACCCGGCCTACCTGCGTCCGTGGACGGATTCGGAAACCGACGTGGAAGCCATCTTGGCGGCATTCGACAGCGAAGACATGGCTGGCCAGGCAGGCGAACCGGTAGGCACCATCGAAGCCGCCCTGCGGTGGGTGTCGCCCTGGCTGGACCCTTTGGCGACACCAGGCGTCGCCTTCGCGATCGATATGGGTGGCCTGGCCGTCGGCAACGTCATGGCCACAGCGATCGACAAGCGGCACGAAACCGCATGGGTGTCGTACTGGGTCAGCCCGCACGCGCGCGGGCGTGGCCTGGCCTCAGCGGCAACCGCGGGGCTGGCCGAGCATTGTTTCCACGAATTGGGGCTATACCGGCTGGAACTGGCTCATCGGGTCAACAATCCCGGGTCGGGACGAGTTGCTGTGAAAGCGGGATTCGTCGCAGAGGGGACAGAACGCGGAAAGCTGAAGTACCTCGATGAGTACGGTAGGCCTGTCCGCTTCGACGTACGGACGTTCGCGCGGCTGCGCGATGATCCTTCACCTCGCCTCGTTCCGCTACGCGTCGGAAATTAAGCGGAAGGGCCTGGAACATCGCTGATGTTCCAGGCCCTTCTCAAATCTTGGCTGTTCTTGCCACCTACGCGGCGTAGGGGCTCGGAGGGTACTCAGAGCCTGATTCGGCGTCGGCCGCGATCGACTTCGCGGTGGGAAGGTCGCGCCAGACGAACCATCCATAGAGACCTGCAAGGACCTGGAAGACCGTGACGCCCAACAGCGCCAGGGCGGGGTTGCTGCCGAAAAGAACCGCGACGTAGGCGATGCCCGACGCGCTGGCCGCAAGCCAGGCCCAACGGTAACCGCAGGCGATGCCGATCAGCGCCACCACGAGTGCGGCTTCGGCGAGCAGGGAAACAAGCACTGCCGTGTTTCCGTCGCTGAAAATGAAGCCCGTGGTGAGCATCCGTCCCAGGCGCAGGGTGCCGAAGGCCAGCAACATCAACAGACCGATGAGCAGCGACTTCACCGAGAATTCGCGGCGGATCACCTTGCGGCCAAAACGGCCCGCCATCTCGAACTTGGAGAAGCGCCACAGGCCGAACGCGGCGGCCAACATGGCCGGGACCGCGTAGAAGAGCATTGAAATTTCATACTGCAGGGCAACCACCGTGGGCCCGGCGAAAACAGCCAGGATTTGCGCCCACCAGCCCAAGTCGTTGCGGCGGGCCAGCAGCACCATGGCGATGCAGCTCAGCAGCGCGGAAACCGCGAAGAGCGATACCTGGGTGCCGGAATCGGTGCCCGGTGCTTGGGAGAAGAGGTTGTAGAAAAGTTCGTCCACGAAAAATACTGCCTATTCACAAAGATTTGGGAGTGAGACGGTGCGAGAGCCTCAACTACTGATCGTAGCGTGAAACGTGGAACAAGCGCCTATCGGTCGCTCTTGTGCAAACCCTCAAACATCATGGTGATCGCGTGTTCTTCGACCTGTTCGGCGGTGACGTTGCCGTCCTCGCGGAACCACTCGACCAGCGAGTTGATGGTGCCGAAGAGCAAACGGGTGGTGGTGCGCGGGTCGATGTCGCTGCGCAGCGAGCCCTCTCGCTGGGCCTCGATGACCAGGTCCGAGACCCTGCGGTCGACCGCTCGCCGTCGATCAAGAGCATCGCGCTCGATCTCCGTGTTGCCGCGCAGGCGCAGCAACAGGGTGACGTATTGCTGGCGCTTGACCAGCACCCGGATGGTGGAACGCAGGAAGAACTTCAGGCGTTCCTCGGCGGTTCCCACGGTGGCGCGATCGTCTTGGGCAATGGCTTCCAGCGGCACCAGGGCCTCGTCGAGGGCCAGACGCAACAGGTCGCCCTTGGAAGGCACATGGTGGTAGATCGCCGATTTGCTGATGCCGAGGTTTTCGGCGAGCTTGCCCATCGACGTGGCGTCGTAGCCGTGTTTGTTGAAGACCTCTACGGCAATCGAAAGCACAGACTCCTGGTCGTAGCCGGGACGTCCCCGCTTGCTTGCCGGGGGCTTCATTGCACTGGTGGTCATGGTCAGTCATTCTTTCACGAAGTGAGATTCGGCGGGGCGTCCGGGGAAACGTGTTGGGGCGGGAACCGCTTCCGGATTCCCGCCCCAACACAGATGCAGGACTTACTTGTTGCGCATGTCGTAGATGCGCCGGAGCTTGCCCGAGGAACGGGCAAGGGTTCCAGGATCCATGACGTCGATCTCGCAGGAGGAGCCGACATGGATCTTGATGAGCTTGGCCAGTTCCTTGGCCGCGGCATCGGCGCGGTCGCTGGTGCAGTCCTCGCGGCGCTCGATGCGAACCGCCAGCTGGTCCATTCGGCCCGGACGGGTGATCTCCAGCTGGAAGTGCGGGGAGAGCCCCGGAACCTTGAGCGCCAGCTCTTCGATCTGGGACGGGAACAGGTTGACGCCGCGCAAGATGATCATGTCGTCGCTGCGGCCGGTGATGCGGCCCATGCGGCGGTGGCCCTCGCGGGCGGTGCCCGGCAGCAGTCGGGTCAGGTCGTGCGTGCGGTAACGGATGATCGGCAGGGCCTGCTTGGTCAGCGAGGTGAACACCAGTTCGCCGTGCTCTCCGTCCCGCAGGACCTGGGTCTCGTCAAAGGCGTCGACGATCTCCGGACGGAAGTGGTCTTCCCAGATGTGGCTTCCGTCCTTGGTTACATTGGACTCGCCGGCAACGCCCGGGCCCATGACTTCGGACAAGCCGTAGATGTCGCAGGCGTCGATGTCGAACATGACCTCGAGCTCGTGGCGCATTTCCTCGGTCCACGGCTCGGCGCCCAGGACAGCCGTCTTCAGCGAGGTCTTGCGCGGGTCCAGGCCCTGACGCTGCATGGCATCGCCGATGGTCAGCAGGTAGGTCGGGGTGCACAGGATGGCGTCGGGCTCGAAGTCCTGGATCAGGGTGATCTGCTTCTCGGTCTGTCCGCCGGACATCGGGATCACGGTGGTGCCCAGGCGCTCGGCCGCGGCGTGTGCGCCGAGGCCTCCGGTGAACAGGCCGTAACCGTAGGCGTTGTGGACCTTCCAGCCCGGCTTCACGCCGGAGAGGCGCAGGCAGCGGGCGCCGAGCTTGGCCCAGTCGTCAAGATCTGACTGGGTGTAGCCGACGACCGTGGCGCGGCCGGTGGTGCCGGAGGACGCGTGGATGCGGGCGACCTCGTGCTGCGGTACGGCGAACATGCCGAACGGGTAGGTCTTGCGCAGGTCTTCCTTCTCGGTGAAGGGGAATTTGGAGAGGTCGGAAAGTTCCTTCAGGTCCGTCGGGTGGACACCCGCGGCGTCGTACTTTTCCTTGTACAGCGGCACACGGTCATAGGCGTAGGCCAAGGTGTCTTGGAGACGGGCGAGCTGGATCGATTCGATCTGGTCGCGGCTCATGGTTTCTTCCGGATCCAACGGATTTGGAAGCTCGATCCGGGTGGAGGTCTGGGTCATTTCTTGGGCCTATCGTGCTGTGTGTGCGGGAGAAGTAAAGCTGGGGAACTAGGCGCGCTTGGGAATGGTGCGCGAACGGCCGCGGAATTCTGCCAGGATCTCATCCTCCGCGCCGGGAACCGACTGGAAGACCTGGATGTCGTAGATGCCGCTGCGGCCGGACTGCTGGCGGCGGTTCGCAACGGCCGTGAGCAGGCGTCCGGGAATGCCGGGCTTGAGGAAGTTGATGTCCACCCCGGCGGCCACCGTGATGGAGTCTTCGGAACCGGTGTGCGGGTTGCAGGACAGGGCGAAAGCCGTATCGGCGAAGGCGAAGATCATCCCGCCGTGGGCGATCCCGAAACCGTTGAGCATTTCCTGGCGGAGCTTCATGGTGATGGTCGCATGACCGTCGGCGACCTTTGTCACTTCGATGCCCATCCATTGGGTGGCATAGTCGTTCTTCAGGATGGGATGCATTAGTGGTGCGTCGACGTCGATGTCGCTCATGAAGGTCCCTTCAGTTATTTACCGAACGATCATTAGGTAATCCTGAAATGTGAGATAAGTCAAGACGCGAGCTTCGAATCACCGTCATTTTTCGCTCTACCGGGTACGAAAATGCTCCGAACGGAACGATGTGTCCAGACCTCCGCGGACGCGAGCGTAGGTGCCTCACGTGGACTTTTCGGTGGGGCCGGGATTCTCGGAAGGCGTCGGAGCGATTTCTTGCCGGCAGATTGAATGTGCTTGGGACGAAAGCCCCTTCCAGCTCCACCGGATCCAGGGGCAAACTCAAGAGTGGAGGACCTTCTGGATTATTGAGGAGTTGAGGGCTGATGCGTAAATGGCATCGTTGGGAAGACTGGACGGTGGTTGTCGCAGGCTTGGCCATTGCGCTGACCCCGTTGTGGAGCGAGGCAATTGGAAATTCCATTCCGCTGATGATTACTTCGGGTGCCTTGCTGGTAATTGTCGGGGTGATCAATCTGGCCGGGCCGAATCTTTACGGCATCGAGGCCGGACAATTGCTGGCGGCTTTGATAGCCATCCTCTTGCCGGGACTTGGAAGTTTTGTCGGGGTCAATGTACCGGCCATGACTTGCTGGATCGCCGGTGGCGTCGCATTCATCGCCACCATCCTGGCCATGAAGCCAAGTGTCAAAGCCTCGCACGAAGTGCAGCACCAAGGCGGCTAGGGCCCCGGGCTGTTGGGCCAGCCAGGCTTATCGAAGAACCATGATGTGTCTTCGGGGGTTTTACTCCGAAGACACAACATTTTTGTGTCCGGGCCGCAAGCGAGTTGGTCACCCCGGCTCGACATGAACCATGACCAAGTGCTTGGGCTACTGCGCCGGATGGGGCAAAACCTTGGGAACGACCCGGAAGCCCCGGAACAATCCGGGGCTTCAGCACGGCCGGTTCGATCAGTCCGCGTAGATCTTGGCGTAAAGGTCCCGGATGAACGGTTCCTTGACCGCGTTGTAATCCATGACCAGACCCATACCGCCGCCGCGCGCGTTGACCTCGTGCGCGGCCGAGCGCTTGATGCGCGCGTACGCCTCACGGTCGGCGGGATGCCGACGCAGCCAATCCCTGTAGGCGCGCATGCGCGAGGTCTCCGGGCAGCCCGGGGCAAAGACATGGAGGTTCACCGCCGGTAGCCCGTTGCCTTCCGCCGCGACCAGGAGCCGATGGGCATACCAGCGCGGTTCACGAAGCCGCAGGGCAAACCCGGCAGCCTCAAGGTCCGGAACATAGTCGGCCTCGGCCGCGGGGTCGTCAACCGCCAGCACCACGTCGATGACGGGCTTGGCGAGCAGGCCCGGCACCGACGTGGAACCGAGATGCTCCACCGACACGGCCTTGGGGCCCAGGGCCGACCTGATGCGCCCGGCGAGCGCGGCGAAGTCGTCAGTCCAGGACTCCCGGGGCTCGACGACGGCGACCTGCACGGGTGCGGGGGACCCATTGACCCATTCCACGGAAGATGAATCGGTTTCCGGGTTCCGCACCAGCGGCACGTGGGGCAGCACGCAGATGTAGCGCTGCCTGTCAGGCCAGCGCGGGTCGGTGGCCGAGGCGCTGCATTGGAAGCCGGAATCGCGGTAGAACCCGATGGCGTCGTCATCAGTGCGCGCCACGACCATGGCCGCCTCGAGTGCCTGCACCCGGTTCACCAGTGCCCTTGCCACGCCTTGGCGGCGCACGGCCGGGGCGACCGCCAGGTACTCGATTTCAACCGCGTAGGCATCGAGCCGCCGGTAGACGACCAGGGCCTGCGGATCTCCCTGCGGGCCGGGCACCACCAGCAGCTCCATGTCGGCGATCTGCCCGAGCAGGGCGTCGAGGTCCGCGCCGGTGGCGTCGCTGGCATCGGTGAGCAGTGCCCGGAACGCGGGGTTCGTGGCGAACCCCGCGCCGGACGTGCCAATTATTTCGGGTGTGGTCATGCCCCCGCCGGGTTCAGGCCCAGGGTGTCCAGGGCGAAGGCGTAGTCCCAGGCGCGGGTCTTCCAGCCCTCGTAGCGGCCCGAGGCACCGCCGTGTCCGCCGTCCATTTCGATCTTCATGATGATCGGCTCGCCGCCGGTGGTTTCCTCACGTAGCTTCGCGACCCACTTTGCCGGCTCGACATAGAGCACGCGGGTGTCGTTCAGCGAGGTGACCGCGGCAATCTTCGGGTAGGGCAGGGCCGCGACGTTTTCATACGGGGTGTAGGACTTCATGTACGCGTAAACCTCCGCGTCCTCGATGGGGTTGCCCCATTCCTCCCACTCCAGGGCCGAGAGCGGCAGCTCGGGATCCAGGATGGAGGTCAGCGCGTCGACGAACGGCACCTGGGCGATGATGCCCGTGTAGAGCTGCGGGGCAAGGTTCGCGACGGCGCCCATGAGCAGGCCGCCGGCGGAGCCTCCGAGGGCCACCACGCGGGACGGGTCGGCCCATCCGGTGTCCAGCAGGTACTTGGTGGCATCGACGAAGTCGGTGAAGGTGTTCTTCTTGGTCAGCTTCTTGCCGTCCAGGTACCACTGGCGGCCCAGCTCGCCGCCGCCGCGCACGTGGGCGATGACAAAAACCACGCCGCGGTCAAGCAGGGACAAGCGGGGGATGCCGAAGCCCGGGTCCATCGAGGCCTCGTAGCTGCCGTAGCCGTAGACGATGACCGGGTTGGGGGATTCGTTGGTGATGCCGGCCCGGCGCAGGATGGTCAGCGGGACCTTGGTTCCGTCCGCCGCGGTGGCCCATTCGCGGGTGGCCAGGTACTCGGAGGAATCGTAGTTGTTGACCTGGGTCTGCTTGCGGAGGGTCAGCGTGCCGTCGGCCAGCGTGTAGTCGTAGACGCGGGACGGGGTGAAGTCCGAGGTGTAGGACAGCCGGATCATCGGCGCCTCGAGTTCGGCGTGGGCCAGCGAGGCGGTGTAGAGCTCCTCGTCGAAGGCGGGTTCCACGGCCGGCTGCTGGGCCGCGGTGCCAAGGCCCGTCAACGGCAGGATCTGCACGCGTTCGGTGGTGTCCTTGCGGACGGCAATGAGCAGGTGGCTTGCGGTCGCCGCGGTTCCCTCGACCTTGACGGTGTCCCGGTGCTCGAGGATGGTTGCCCATTCCTGCTGTTCGTAGGGAGCACCGACCTGGTTGGCGGGAAGTAGCGAGACCATGTTGTTCAGGGCGCCGCGGTCGTGGGTGACCACGTAGGCGCGCTCGCCCTCAAGGGTGATCGGGTCCATCGAGTGCAGGATCCGGTGTTCGCGCGACAGGAGCATGACCGGGACGGCTTTCTCGTCGGTCAGGTCCAGGGCGAGGGTCTCCGAGTACTCGGAGTTGCCGATCGAGATCATCAGTTCGGTGCGATCCGCCGACAGGTCGAATCCGAGCCACATGCCCGGATCCTCCTCCTGGAGGATGACAACATCCGTTTCCGGGTCGGTTCCCAGGGTGTGGGCCTTGATCTGGTGCGGGCGCCATGACTCGTCCACGACGGTGTAGAACAGGCGGGTGCCGTCGGGGGAGAAGTTCAGGCCGTAGAAGACGTTCTCGATGACATCGGGCAGCAGCTCGCCGGTAGCCAGGTCCTTGACGCGCAGGGTGAAGCGCTCGTCCCCGGCGTTGTCCTGGGCGTAGGCCAGCAGGTTTCCGTCTTCGCTGACGCTCAGGCCGCCCAGTGAGAAGAAGGGCTTGCCTTCGGCCTCGAGGTTTCCGTCGAGCAACACCTGTTCGCCCTCGATTTCCACGCCGGCCTCGATGGCCGGGGGAGTCCAGTCGGCGGCGATGTCGCCGGTGTCGCTTGCCGCCACGCGGCAGTGGATCGAGTACTGGGAACCTTCGGCGGTTCGGGTGAAGTACCACCATCCGCGCTTGCGGGCGGGCACCGACAGGTCGGTTTCCACGGTTCGTTCCTTGATTTCCTGGAAGATCGCCTCGCGCAGGGATTCCTGGTTGGCCGTGACGGCTTCCGCGTATGCGTTTTCGGCGCGCAGGTGTTCCAGGACCTCGGGGCTGTCCTTCTCACGCAACCATTCGTAGTCGTCAATGAAGGTGTCCGCGTGGTGTGTGCGGGTGACGGGGACCTTGGCGGTCACCGGTGGCTGGGGCGTCTGCTCGGCGTGGCTCATGCTCCTATTCAATCCGAAGCACGGCCCGTCCGTGCGTAGCTACGCCCACCGCGTACAAATGGGGCCCGGCTCGGGCCCGCAAGGCATGGCCGCGTGCGGGAATCAGGAAGCGGCGGGCCTCCAACGGCTGGCATGGAAGAGCAAGGTGGCCAGCAGGCAAACCACGCCGAGAACCAGGAACACGAATGCCGCGATGTTGTAGTGCAGCAGCGTCGTGGCATCGAACATCAAGCTCGAGCCGTTGCCGAGGCCGTCGTCGAGCATCGCCCTCGAGGGTCCCAGCTTCTGCAGGATGAGTGCAGTCAAGAGCGTGGCACCGGTCAAGCCCCACAATGCGATGGCGTAGGGATTCCTCGGCGTCGAAGACATTGCGGGAACGGTTGGCGCGGCATCCAGTGCCGTGGTCTGGGAATCGCTCATGACCTGAGACTACGCAGTTCACCCCTGGCCGGGAAGGTCGCACCGGTTGTCGGTCCGAATCGTTATCCGACATGGCAGGATGGCTTCATGAGCAAAGCGCAACAGCCCACGGGCAATCCCGGCCAGACCGATCCTGCGGCCAATCCCGCCATTGCCGTCTGGGAGTCCGTGCTGCGGTATGCGCCAAGCTTCCTCGAGATCGACCGTGCCGTGTCCAGGCAACCCGGCTTCCAATGCGCGGTGGGCGTTGACGGTGAAATGCTCGGGGCCTTCAGCGGCGGATACGCGCACCTGGGCCAGCACGCCAGGCTGACCAACGACCACCTGTTCAGGGTCGCCTCGCATTCGAAGACCTTCACCGCCACCGCCGCCATGCTCCTGTGCGAGGACGGGGTCCTGTCCCTCGAAGACAGGCTCGGCGACCTGTTGCCGGCCTTGGCCGACAGCGACGTTTCCGGGGTCCGGGTCGGGGAGCTGCTCTCGCACTCCGGCGGAATCATCCGGGACAGCGAAGACGCGGATTTCTGGGCACTCGGACGGCCCTTCCCTCCGGAGACGGAACTGCTGGAGATCGCCAGATCTGCCAAGGTGCTCGAACGCAACGAACACTTCAAGTACACGAACATCGGCTACGGGTTGCTGGGCCTGGTCATCGAGGCGGCGAGCGGGCAAGACTATGCCGAATTCGTCAACCAACGCATCCTTGCCCCGCTGGAGTTGGAGAACACGGGTGTCGACCTTGACGGACGCGCGCGGGAACTCGCCGCGGGCTACGGGCCCCTGGTGTTGGCGGGCAGGGACCACGCATTGGACGCCCGGACCGAAATCGAGCACATCCACACCGGTGCGCTGGCCGCGGCAACGGGCTTCTACTCCACGGCAAGCGACATGGTCGCCTATTTCGCTTCCCATCTGGTTGGCGCCGCACCTAGCGTGATCAGCGACGAATCCAAACGCCTCATGCAACGCAAGGTGGAAGACTCGGGCGTTGCCGGCCGCGGCTACGGCCTCGGGCTCATCCTGCAAAAGGTCCAGGACCGCGACACCTTCGGCCACAGCGGCGGGTACCCCGGGCACATCACGCGTTCATGGGTTGTCCCCGAAACCGGTGTGGTGCTCAGCGTGCTCAGCAACGCGGTGGACGGTGCGGCAACCGCCTGGGGAGAAAAGCTCTTTGCCCTGGCCGCGCTCGCCGAGCAGAAAACACCCGAGTCCTACAAGGGCATCGGACCGGACACGCTGGCTCGGTTCACAGGCCGCTTTGCAGCCCTGTGGGGTTTGCAGGACGTCGTGGAATTGGGCGGCAAGCTGTTCCTGCTCGAACCAGGGGCGGCCGTTGACCCCAAGACCGCAGCGCCGTTGGAATTCGTCGATGAGTGCACCCTGAAATCCGCGGACCCCAACGGCTTTGGCGGGTACCGGGAATCCGTCCGCTTCGAATTCGACGAGCGTGGCGCCAGTGCTCTTCGCGGGCCCGGCGGACTGCGCTTTGTGCGTCAGGAAGATTTTGCGTTGCCGAAGGTCTTGGGCCTCGCCAACTAGGCACCGTCCGGAAACGAACGGCGGAAACCCGACCCGCAGCATCCCTCCGGCCCGTGGCTGGTAAAGACTGGGAGAAGATCGGCGAAATTGGACCCCCAGCAGTGTTTTCGGGAACCTGTTGCACCTATGCTTTGACCCGTGTTACGTCCATCGCACCACGGTGGATGCATCCATTGACGGGAGAGTGAACAACACGTGAAAACACCACACAGGAGAGGCGGTCCCGGAGCCCGATTCAGGGCCGTGCTTGCTACCGCGTTGGGAATGCTTTTGTTGCTCAGCGGTGCCGGCACAGCATGGGCCCAGACCACGGACGACGGGGTCGAGGGCAAGACCTTCGTCATTGGCACCGACACCACCTTTGCCCCCTTTGAATTCCGCGAGGGCGGCGAACTGACCGGCATCGACATGGACCTGATCCGGGCCATTGCCGAAACGGAGGGGTTCGATGTCGAGATCCGTTCCCTGGGATTCAACGCGGCCCTGCAGGCACTGAGTTCAAACCAAGTCGACGGCGTCATTGCGGGCATGTCGATCACCGATGAACGGAAACAGGTCTACGACTTCTCGGACCCCTACTTCGAATCGGGCATCCAAATGGCCGTCGCCGCAACGGACAACGACATCAAGGGCTATGAGGACCTGGCAGGAAAGACCGTGGTTGCCAAGACCGGATCCGAGGGCGAAACCTATGCCAAGTCGATAGCGGACCAATACGGGTTCACTGTCACGTCCCTTGACCAGTCGGCAACCATGTACGAGTCGGTGAAGTCCGGCAACGCCGTCGCGGTGTTCGACGACTATCCGGTGCTCGCTTACGGCATTGCCCAAAACAACGGACTCAAGACGGTCACGGAAAAGGTCCCGGGCGGCTCCTACGGATTCGCCGTCAACAAGGGCCAAAACACGGCGCTGCTGGCGGCATTCAACGACGGGTTGGCCAAGCTGAAGGCCGACGGCAGCTATGACAAGATCCTGGACAAGTACCTTGCCGCCCCCGCCGCAGCGGTCCCCACCGGTTTCGGGGACCTGGTGGTCAGGTCTTTCCCGGCGTTGATGAAGGGCCTGGCCAACACCATGGTGGTGACGGGCATTTCCTTCGTCGTTGCCATGGCTCTGGGGTTGATTGCAGGCTTCATGAAGATCTCGCGCAACATCGTGCTGCGCGGGATTGCCACCACGTTCGTGAACATCTTCCGCGGCACCCCGATCCTGGTCTGGGCGTTCTTCTTCTACTTCGGCCTGGCGCAGTTGATCGGACAGCCCGTGAACATCTGGGTGGCCGGCGTGCTGACACTTTCCCTGAATGGTGGCGCATACATTGCCGAGATTGTGCGTGGGGCCATTCAAACAGTTGATCCCGGCCAGCTCGAAGCGAGCCGTTCACTGGGACTGGGATACGGAAAGTCCATGCAGAAGGTGGTGGTCCCGCAGGCGTTCAAGATCATGACCCCTTCATTGATCAACCAGCTGATCATCATGCTTAAGGATTCCTCGCTGCTCTTGGCGATCGGCTTCGCGGAATTGCTCTACCAAGGCCAGCAGATCTACGCGGCAAACTTCCGCGTCACCGAAACGCTGTTCATCGTGGGTGCCATCTACTTTGTTGCAATCATGGCCCTGACCAAGCTGGCCAACTACGCAGACAGGAAGTTCAACAAGTGAGTGAAGCAACGGCTGAAACACAGAAGAACGCCAAAATCACGGTCAAGGGACTGCGCAAGTCATTCGGCACCAACGAGGTGCTCAAGGGCATCGACGTGGAGATCCGCGAAGGCGAAGTTGTATGCGTCATCGGACCTTCGGGTTCGGGCAAATCCACCCTTCTTCGTTGCTTGAACAAGCTCGAGGAAATCTCCGATGGACACGTTATCGTGGACGGCTTCGATGTCACCGACCCGAAGGTGGATATCAACGAGGTCCGCCGCCACGTGGGAATGGTGTTCCAGCACTTCAACCTGTTCCCGCACATGTCGGTGATGGAAAACATCATGCTGGCACCCGTGGAACTCAAGAAGGCGACGAAGGACGAAGCCAAGGCGCAGGCCCTCAAGCTCCTTGCGCGTGTGGGGCTCCAGGAAAAGGCCAACGCCCGGCCTGCTTCCTTGTCGGGCGGGCAAAAGCAGCGTGTCGCCATTGCCCGGGCCCTGGCGATGAACCCCGGCATCATGCTCTTTGACGAAGCCACCAGTGCACTTGACCCGGAAATGGTCGGCGAGGTGCTTCAGGTGATCCGCGATTTGGCGGCCGAAGGCATGACCATGGTCCTGGTGACCCACGAGATGGGCTTCGCCAAGGAAATCGGCGACCGGGTGGTGTTCATGGCGGACGGAGTGGTCTGCGAGTCGGGCAAGCCTGCCGACCTCTTCGGCAATCCGCAACAGGCACGCACTAAGGAATTCCTCTCCAAGGTCCTCTAAGGGACGCCGGGAGGGGAGGGCGCGCCGTGCTTCGAACTCGAGGCGCGGCGCGCTTCCACGATTGCAGGTGAACCAACGCAAGGCATGATCCAACCACCGAGTCATTTCACCGGTTGCAAGCCACCGTGGTTGAAGAAGCAGCGGTGCATGTCCCTGGGAACGGCAGCACGTGTGCGGCCTTGGTTCAGTCCTTGGCCGTGGGGTGTTGGCCCGAGCCGTAACCGATGCCCGGCTTCGGGCTGCCAATGAGTTCGGTGACCGTCACGAAGTGGTAGCCCTTGGTGCTCAGGTCCTTGAGGATCGTGGGCATGGCATCGACGGTCGACTTGTGGATGTCATGCATCAGGACGATGGATCCGGGAACGATCTTCTCCGCGGTCTTGATCGTGGACTTGGTGTTGCGCGTTTGCCAATCGAGCGTGTCCACGTCCCACAGCGCGATGGGCACGGAGAGATTCTTTTTCAGCGATGCCGGAAGCGAACCAAACGGCGGCCGGACCAAAGTCGGGTCGACACCCGCGGCCTCCTTGATGGCATCATCGGTCTTTTGCATGTCTCGCTTGGCCGCGGCAACCGAGACCTTCGTCAGGTCCTCGTGCGACCAGGTGTGGTTACCGATTTCGTGGCCCTTGGCGACCTCGTCGCGCACGATCTGCGGGTGCTTCTTGACGTTGCCTCCAATCAGGAAGAACGTCGCCTTGGCGTCGTACTGGTCCAGCAGGGACAACAGCTCAGGGGTGTACTTGCCGGGTCCGTCGTCGAAGGTCAATGCCACGCATTTGACCTTGCTGCAGTTCGGCGGAGTCCGCTCCGCTTGGGGCTCCACCGACGATGCCGTGGCCGGAGGCGTCGCGGTTGCCTGTCCGGAGTCCTCGGGGGCCTGGGCGAACGAATATCGCACCCATTTTTCGCTCAACGGGGCCGAACAACCGGCCAGGGAAAGTGCCAGGGCGGCAGCGGTTGCGATGCGAAGGGCGGCAAGGCGTGAGCTCATGGTTCCCATGTTGCCGGTCGAACCTCCAAAGATCCTCAACAGGCGGGGCGTTTCGCCCAAAACGTTAGCGAACGACTATCTCCGGCCTGCCGTACCGGCACGGTGCCCTGGCAACGTGGCGTCACATTCGTCGAGGCAAATCTCACAACACTTGAATCTTCAACTAATTTAATGGAAAGCTTGAACCAGAAACAGCGGACCGGCCGAACCCGGGCCGCCGCGCCATCCGCCACCGGTGGAGGCTGCGACCACCAGAAACCCCCAAGGACACTACCGATGAATGCTTTTTCGAAAAACCCCGCACTGACAACCGCCACCCAGACGCTACTGCGGGTGGTGGTCGGATTCCTGTTCGCCGCGCACGGATGGCAAAAATACGTCCAGTTCACCCTGGACGGAACGACGGCGGCCTTTGGCCAAATGGGCGTTCCGGCGGCTGAACTGGTGGCCCCGGTCGTGGCCACGCTTGAACTGGTCGGCGGCATTGCCTTGATGCTGGGCGTGCTGACCCGCGTCTTTGCGGCGCTGCTGGCGCTGAACATGCTCGGTGCGCTGGTCCTGGTGCACGCCCCGGCGGGTGTCTTCGTCGAGAACGGCGGATTCGAGCTGGTGCTGGCCCTTGCCGCCGGAGCCGCTGCCATCGCACTGATGGGCCCCGGGCGGATTGCCGTTGATCGTTTCATCCTTGGACGCTCCCGGGCAAAGTCCACGCTTCACGCCTAAGCCGCCAAACGGGCGAACCCCCGTGGCTGCACCGAGATCTCTTCGGTGCAACCACGGGGGTTTTGCTTTTTGGGCCCGTAAGGCCGGATGCTACTTGGCGTCGATGGGGACCAGTAGGTCCTTGACCGACGGATCGGTGCGCAGGAATTCCTGCACGGCGGGATCCTGGAACGCCTTGACCAGGTTCTTCACGTTTTCGGTGTCCTGGTACTCGGTGCCGATGGTCAGCTGCCCGGCAAACTCGTCGGGCGCCGCCGGGGCAAAGATCTGCTGCTCGAGCGGGATCTTGGCCGAGACGTAGTACTCGGTGTAGCCGACGGCCGCATCCAGGTCCGGCAGCGCGCGGGACTGTGCCGCGAAGTCAAGCAACTTGATCTTGATCCCCTTGGGGTTCTCCACGATGTCCTTCTGCGTTGCTTCCCACTTGTTGACCCCGTCGGCAAGCTTGAGCAGCCCGGCGCGCTCCAGGAGCCAAAGCCCCTGGGCCTCGTTGGCCGGGTCGGAGTAGAGGGAAATGGTGGCCCCGTCGGGAATCTCATCCACCGACTTGTACTTCTGGCTCCAGATCCCGAAGCCCCAGCGGAAGACGGGGGTTGCCGCGTTGAGCTTGAAGTCCGGGTTGGCCTCCAGCACCTGGGACAGCCAAAGCTTGTGCTGGTAGATGGTTCCCGCAACCTCGCCGGTGGACACCGCGCGGTTCAGCGTCGTCGAATCGGCAAGGCCCTTGAATGCGACCTTGATGCCGTACTTGGGCGCCACGTTTTCGGCGACGAAGTTCACCAACGCCTGTTCGGCATGGTTGCCTTCGGCCGTGACAACCGTCAGGGTGGCGCCCGCGACGTTGTTCGGCGACTTGTCTCCGGAACCCGCATTGATGGCCACGGTTGCGGCGACCGCGGCGACTACTGCCAGCGCGCCGACGGCCCAGGGCCACTTCTTTTTCTTCTGGATGGTGAATCCGTGGGACTCGGGCTCGCTTGTGGTTTTGGTGTCCGTGGTGGTCATGGGAGTTCTCTTTCCGGTGTGGGGGGGTGGTGCCTGGAACGGGGGAGACGTTCCGGCTTGGTGTGCGTGGATGAAAAGTGTTGTTTGCTAGCGGCGGCGCAGGTGCGGGGTTGCCGCCCGCACCAGGGCATCGCCAACCAGCTGGACGACGGTGACCATGAGGATCAGTAGCAGCACGGTGGCCAGCATGACCGTCTGGTCGAATCGCTGGTAGCCGTAGGTCACCGCAACGTAGCCGATGCCGCCGGCGCCGATGGTCCCGGCGATGGCCGAGTACTCGATCATCGCGATGGTGTTGATGGTCAGCCCGCCGAGGATCGCGGGAACCGCCTCGCCGAGTTGCGCGGTGCGGATGATCTGCAGGGGAGAGCCACCGGAGGCCCGTGCCGCCTGGGTGACCGAGCGGGGCACATCGCGCAGGCAGTTCTCCACGAGCCGGGCGAAGAACGGGATGCCCGCCAGCGACATGGGGACGATGGCCGCGGCAATGCCGATGTTCGTGCCCGTGACGAACCGGGTGAACGGGACGATCGCGGCCATCAGCACCAGGAACGGGAGGGACCGGCCGATGTTGACGATCCAGCTCAGCACCCCGTAGACGCCACGGTGCTCGAAGAGCCCACCCGGCGCCATGTTGTGCAGGGCGACGGCGATCGGGGTGCCGATTGCCACCACGATCGCCATGACGATCCCGACCATCGCCAGGGTCTCGCCCAGCGCCGGGAGCAGCAGCGCCGGCAGCTCCGGAACGGGGGTGTCGGACAGGGCGCGGACATGCACCGCGGAGGAAACCATCAGGCCCATTGGAGCTGCCCCTCTTCCTTGGCGTCGGCCCCGGACGGTGCGGGAATCCCCGGGCCGGACTCGGGACGCAGCGTGGCGCGCAGGCCGTGGCGGGCAAAGGCGCGCTGGACCCGGCGGGCCTCGGCGCGCAGCCCCACCGTGGCGTTGCCGGTGCTGGTTCCGTCGATGCTCTGGATGGTGGCTGCCAGCAGCGCGACTGGCTCGCCGATCTCGGCCGAGACCAGCTGCAGCCAGTCGGCCGGGACGGTGCGCGAATCGTAGGTCACGTACCAGGCCCGGGAACCCGCGCCAGGTTCGGCGGGGGACAGGTGCGGCTGCAGGGCCCGGCCCAAAGCGGAATCGTGGTCGGTGAGCAGGTCCACCAGGGAACCCTGCTCCGCGATCCGGCCGTGGTCCAGCCGCGCCGCCGAGTCGGCGACGTGCAGGACGGTGTCCATTTCATGGGTGATGAAGACGACCGCCAGGTCAAGGTCGTCGCGCAATTGGCGCAACAGCGCCACCACCGACCGCGTGGTTTCCGGGTCAAGGCCGGAGGTCGCCTCGTCGGAAAGCAACACCGAGGGGCGCAGCGCCAGCGCCCGGGCGATGCCCACACGCTGCAGCTGGCCGCCGGAAAGCTCGAACGGGTAGTGGTCCGCGCGGTGCGAAAGCCCGACTCGATCGAGCAGCTCTGCCACCCTCGATTTGGCTTCGGCGGGCGTGACGCCCAGGTATTCGAGCGGCAGGGCGATGTTTTGGGCGGCAGTGCGCCGGGAGAGCAAGCTGGCGGACTGGAAGACGGTGCCGATGCGGCGGCGGGCCACCCGGAGCTTGTGCTCCGGCAGTCCGGCGAGGTCTTCGCCGTTGACGATGACCTGCCCCGAGGTTGGCCGTTCCAAGAGGTTGATGCATTGGGCGAGCGTGCTTTTGCCGGCGCCCGAGGGGCCGACAACCGCAAGGATTTCGCCGCTTGCAACCTCCACGTCAAGGCCGTCGAGGACGGTGACGGCGTTGGCGCCGTGTCCATAGACCTTTGTGAGGTTTTTGAGGCTGATCATGAGGGGGCTTTCCGTGGTGGTCCGGTACGGGGTCGGACCGTCTGGCGGGCAGGTTCACCGGGGTGGACTGCCGTGGGGGAGTGAATCCATCCTCCCGATGCCCCGCTTTTTGCGCCAGATGCCGGTCACGGAGCGGCATGTGCAGTCACGCGGCGACGTGTTTATCCGGTCGGTTGGGCAGCTAACAGCCCCGTTTGACACACAAGGTCATCTGTCGACACATCTGACGTCTTGTACTTGCGGGTAGCTCGGTGACCGGCCTGCGCCAAGGTGCGGATCAAACGCCAGTGGTCTCGGTTCATGGCGAATCGGGACCACTGCTGCCCTGTTCGTCCAGGGCGGGTTGCCCGCTCGGGTGAACGCAAAGTATTTGCGACCGGGGCCGCCGCATCCAGCCTGCCATTCGGTCTTCACCGGCCCCGCGGCTTCAAGCGCGTCAACAGCGGATCGTGCGTGCCACCCTTGACGATGCAGAGCCCGGCTTCTACAGCGCCGCGATGATCGCGTACCCGTAGGACGGTCCGGTTTCGGTGGTTTCGGGGCACGCCATCCTAGCCTTGCCCTGAGTCAGCCGCTGGGTCATGTTGTGTGCTGACTAGGGTCGGAACCTGTTTCGTTTCCGGCTGGAGGCGTTTTCACAACTAGCTTGCATATCTAACTGGCAAGCCTGCCCAGAGAAGGGATCGAGATTTCGGGCCCGTAACCGATTGACGAAAAGGTTACGATCCGCATATCCTGAACGAACGGTCAGTAAATAAATCTTTTTGTCACAGTGAGGTGAGCACTATGGCTGCGCAGAATGAAAGCGGCGGAAAACTATCCGCGGTACTTTCTCCTGAGGAGCAAGCAGGCAAGGATCGCTTCGACGCGATCATCGCCGAAGATTCCCGCATCGAACCACGCGACTGGATGCCTGAGGCGTACCGCAAGACGCTCACGCGTCAGGTTTCCCAGCACGCGCACTCCGAGATCATCGGAATGCAGCCCGAGGCAAACTGGATCACCCGCGCTCCGTCGCTGAAGCGCAAGGCCATCCTGATGGCCAAGGTGCAGGACGAGGCGGGCCACGGCCTGTACCTCTACTCCGCGGCCGAAACCCTCGGCACCCCGCGCGACGAGCTCAACGAGCAGTTGCTCAGCGGCCGCGCAAAGTACTCCTCGATCTTCAACTACCCGGCGCGTTCCTGGGCAGACATGGGCGCCATTGGTTGGCTTGTGGACGGTGCAGCAATCGCCAACCAGGTCCCGCTGTGCCGCGCCTCCTACGGCCCGTACGGCCGGGCCATGGTCCGCGTGTGCAAGGAAGAATCCTTCCACCAGCGCCAGGGCTTCGAAATCCTGCTCGAGCTCGCCAACGGCACCGAGACCCAGAAGAAGATGGCGCAGGACGCCATCAACCGCTTCTACGCCCCGGCCCTGATGATGTTCGGCCCGACCGATGACGAGTCCCCGAACTCCAAGCAGTCGATGGAATGGCGCATCAAGCGCCATTCCAATGACGAACTGCGCCAGCGCTTCGTCGGCATGATCGCCGAGCAGGTCAAGGTCCTTGGACTGACCCTGCCCGATCCGGAATTGCACTTCGACGAGGAATCCGGCAAGTGGATCCACAAGGAACTTGACTGGGAAGAATTCAAGGCGGTGATCGCCGGCAACGGTCCGGTGAACTCCCAGCGGTTGGAACGCCGCCGCCAGGCCCACGCTGAAGGCGCATGGGTTCGTGAAGCAGCAGCGGCCTACGCCGCAAAGATGGCTCGAAAGACTGAGGTTGCCTAAACAATGAGTGAAAACAACAGCGCCTGGCCGCTTTGGGAAGTATTCGTCCGTTCCTCACGCGGACTCTCGCACGTGCACGCCGGATCCTTGCATGCCCCGGATGCGGAAATGGCACTTCGCAACGCACGCGACTTGTACACCCGCCGCAACGAGGGCGTGTCCCTGTGGATCGTGAACTCCAACGACATCATTGCCTCCGACCCGGACGCCAAGGGCCAGTTCTTTGAGTCCCCGCAGGGCAAGGACTACCGCCACGCAACCTACTACACCAAGAGCGAAGGCGTGAAGCACCTGTGAGCGCACACGACATCGACCACTCCCTGGACAGCTTCGGCGACGCGAGCGCCTCGGCGACCCGGGTCACCCCGGGCAACGCACTGCGCCCGGAGGACATTGCCATCCAGCAGACCGCCCCGAGCGAAGAGGTCGCGCAGTACGCCCTTCGCCTGGGCGACGACGCCCTGATCCTTGCGCAGCGGCTCTCCGACTGGATCTCCCGCGGCCCCGAGCTCGAGGAAGACATCGCCCTGGGCAACATCGCCCTGGACCAGTTGGGCCACGCCCGTTCCTTCCTTTCCTACGCCGCACTGGCCTGGGACAAGACCGAGGACGACCTTGCCTACTTCCGCGAGGAAGAGGAATTCACCGCGCTGCACATCGTGCAGCAGCCAAACGGCCACTTCGGCACGACCATCGCGCGCCAGCTGATCGTTTCGATCTTCCAGCACCTGCTCTACACTCGACTGCTGGATTCCTCGGACGAAACCATCGCGGCAATCTGCGCGAAGGCCGTCAAGGAAGTGGACTACCACCGCGACCACGCCATCCAGTGGACGCTGCGCCTGGGCCTCGGCACCGAGGAATCGGCCGAGAAGATGCGCCACGCGCTGGAGATCCTCTGGCCGTACGTTGACGAGATGTTCAAGGACGAACCGCTCTACGACGTGCTCGGCGACGCGGGCGTCCGCCCGTCCACGCTGCGTGCGGCCTGGGACGAAGAAATCACCGCCGTGCTTGCCGATGCGGGCTTGGAAATTCCCAAGACCGGTTCGGCCATGAGCTTCGGCCGCCAGGGACAGCCCAGCGAATACATGGGCTTCATCCTGGCCGAAATGCAGGTGCTGGCGCGCAAGCACCCCGGCGCCACCTGGTAACGAAAGAGGCTGACTAACGTGTCTGTTTCCACCGAGCGCTTGCTCGACATCGCCTCACGGGTCACGGATCCCGAGATCCCCGTTCTCACCATCGAGGACCTCGGGATTCTGCGCTCGGTGCAACAGGACACCGAGGGCACGGTTCACGTGACCATCACCCCCACCTATTCGGGGTGCCCGGCCATGGACGCGATCACCGAGGACCTCGGCATTGCCTTCCGGGAGGAAGGCTTTGAGAAGGTCAGGGTGAACCTGGTGCTCTCACCGGCCTGGACCACCGACTGGATGACCGAGTCGGGCAAGGCCAAACTCGAGGAATACGGCATCGCCCCGCCCACCGGCAAGGGCCACCGCGGGCCGGTGACCCTCGGCCTGGCCGTGAAATGCCCGCGCTGCCATTCGCTCAATACCAAAGAACTTTCCCGCTTCGGTTCCACCTCTTGCAAGGCCTTCTATTCCTGCAAGGATTGCCTGGAACCATTTGATTACTTCAAGGTGCTCTCATGACAGATACCGCTGCCACGCCCGAAACGACCCGACGCCGGGCCACCTTCCATTCCCTGCGCGTCGCCGAGGTGCGCCGGCTGACCGCCGACGCCATTGAGGTCACCTTCGAGGTCCCCGAGGACCTGGCCGACCAGTTCGACTACGTTTCCGGCCAGTACGTTGCGCTGCGCAAGGAACTTCCGGACGCCGATGGCAACCCCTTCGAGCTGCGCCGCAGCTACTCGATCTGCGCGGCCCCGGTACGCGGTGAGATCCGCGTTGCGATCAAGCGTGACCTCGGTGGAATCTTCTCCACCTGGGCCAACGAATCGCTGGCTGAGGGCGATGTCATCGACGTGATGAGCCCTGCCGGTGCCTTCATTTCAAAGCACAAGATGACCGGGATGAACGACCCGGAATCCATCGACACGGAAAATGAGAACAACTTCGTGGCAGTCGCCGCAGGTTCGGGCATCACCCCGGTCATGGCCATCGCCCGCACAGTGCTTGCCGCAAACAAGAACACGCGCTTCGACCTGATCTACGCGAACAAGGCAGCCATGGACGTTATGTTCCTTGAGGAACTGGCGGACCTCAAGGACAAGTACCCGGCACGCTTTGCACTGCACCACGTGCTCAGCCGTGAACAGCGCATCTCCCCGCTACTCTCAGGACGCATCGACTCCGAGAAGCTGCACACCATGCTCAGTACGGTGATCCGCACGTCCTCCATCGACGAGTGGTTCCTCTGCGGCCCGTTCGAACTGGTCCAGATGGTGCGCGACAACCTGACGGCCCAGGGCGTTGCGGCCGAGAAGGTCCGCTTCGAACTGTTCACCACCGGCGAGCCGAACCGCCCCGAGGGGCACATTGGTCGTCCGGTGGTTGCCGACGAGGGCGGGAAGAACTTCGAGATTTCCTTCAAGCTCGACGGCCTGCAGGGCGAGGTCAAGAGCCCGGTCAGCGCCCGCGAAACCATCCTGAACGCCGCGCTGCGCGTCCGCCCTGACGTTCCGTTTGCTTGCGCCGGCGGCGTGTGCGGCACCTGCCGCGCCAAGGTTGTCACCGGTACCGTCGAAATGGACGAAAACTACGCGCTGGAACCGGACGAAGTGGAGAAGGGCTACGTCCTGACCTGCCAGTCGCGCCCGACCAGCGACAGCGTCCTGGTCGACTACGACGCCTAGGAATATTCTCGGGGAAGGATCTGCCCATGAACGCGGGCGGGTCCTTCTCCTGTACCGACTGGAAAAGAGGACCGGATGATTGAACTAAGCATTTCCGGCGGCGTGGCAGAAATTGTGCTCAACGCCCCGCAGAAGATGAACGCGCTCGACGAGGCGGCATTGGCCGAATTGGAGGCCGCCTACGACAAGGCCGTCGAGGGCGTCGAAACCGGAGAGGTCCGTGCCCTGCTGTTGCGCGGGGAGGGCCGCGGATTCTGCGCCGGCCGCGACATCTCCGGGGTCACCCCGGCCGACGATGACGTGATCGGCTACCTGGGCGGCAAGGTCCAGCCGCTGTTGGCCAAGATGTCCTCGTTCCCGGCGCCGACGTTCGCATCCGTTCAGGGCGCGTGCCTGGGCGTCGGGCTCGGCCTGGCCATCGCCACCGATGTTGTCTACGTTGCGGACAACGCGAAGATCGGCTCGCCCTTCGCCAATCTCGGTGCCACCCTCGATTCGGGCGGACATTGGCTGTTCACCGAACGCCTGGGTTCCCACCGAACCCTGGACATGATTTACACCGCCGAACTGATCAGCGGTGCGGAGGCAGTGCGCTCGGGCCTCTTCTCGCGTTCGATGCCCGCGGACGAATTGCTGGAGAACACCCGAGCCATCGTTGCCAAGGTTGCCAGCGGTGCCACCGAGGCATTCAGGGCGTCCAAGGAATTGGTTGCCGAGATCCGCGACGCACGCCTGGGGCTGTGGGAATCAATGGCCAATGAAAACCAGGCGCAGGCCGACCTCTGCGCAACCGAGGACTATGCCGAAGGATTCCTTGCCTTCCAGGAAAAGCGCAAGCCCGTGTTCAAGGGCTAGTTGTCTTCCGGTCGTGACGGAATGCGCCGCCGCTGCTGGCAATAGCCAGCAGCGGCGGCGCATTTTCTTTGGGCGGCTCGGGCCGATGTCCTCGGAGCATGCCTGGCTGAGGTGTTTTCACACTCCGCCCGACCGAGGACTAATCGTTTGCCGGCTCGGATTCCCGGCTGGATTTATTGAGGACGGCGACCAGTGGAAGCGCTGCGCATGCGGTGATTCCCACCCAGATCCACATGGCAGCCTGCAGGCCGAGCCGGTCGCCCAAGAAACCGCCAACGATTCCCAAAACCGGAACCGGACCCATCGTGAAGACCAGACGGAACCCTTGCTGACGGCCCATCAATTCCTCGGGAGTGTAGCGTGCGAGCAAGCCATACACAGTTGCATTGTAGGAAACCATCAGCGCGTTGTAGAGCACCGAACTCGTGATGATCAGGAACACGGCTGCCTGCGAGACGCTGGCGGCCAAGGGGATGAGAGTGACCGCCAATGGCAGACACAGGACGGAAAGTGCCAGGACCTTTCGCTCGCCCAGGCGGCCCACCATTCCTGGAACCACTAGCGAACCGACAAGGCCACCAACGGCGATGGTTGAAATGACCAGTCCGACAACCTGCGGCGTGAACCCCAATACCTTGATGAAGTACAGGGTCTCCAACGCCGCACCGAACGCCAGACCCATGTTGGTGATGGATGACGAGGCCGTGAGCGCACGGATCATCGGGTGCTTGAGAGTGAAATGCAACGCCTCACTGAAAGAGGCCTTGAAGGAAACGCGTTCCTTGGGCTCCGTGGACTGGATGGCGACGTTGGATTTGTTCCGGAAGCCCCAGAGCAAGGCCCCTGCCGCCATGAAATTTGCTGCTCCGGCCACTAACAGGGTGAATGGTGCGGAAACGAGCGCAACCAAGACGCCTGCCAAGCCTGGGGAAATGATCCCCGCAGAGGCATCCACCGTTTCCTTGCGCGCAAAAGCCACTGAAATGAGGTCGCCCCCAACAATGCCGGGCAATGCAGAACCTGCACCCATGCCCCAGAACATGCCGGTGACACCCACCAGGAATGAAACAACCAGCAATTGCGGGTAACTCAGCACTTGCAGTGCCCAACAGACGGGAACTGAGAAGATTGCCATCCCCGCTATCGCTTGCGCCCAGATCATGGTCTTGATCCTGTTGACGCGATCAAGCAGGATCCCGGCCGGAATGGCCAGGAATAGAAACGCGATGGATTCCGAGGCGTTCAGCAGACCGATTTGAGTTGCATCGGCGTCGAGCGCATAAATGGCAACCAAATCGTTGGCGACATTCAGGATGCCCGAGGCAACGGCGCCAAAGGCAATGGAGACCATCAACATGGGGAAGCCGGGACGCCGCCTCAGGAGACTTGGCGTCCTTGCGGATTCGTCTTGTGTTTCCGCTTCCGCCGACTGCCGATCCATGCTGGCCGCTCCCTGTTGGTTCACGACCCCGGAAGAGTCATTGGGAATAGCCTATGGCTCGTGTATTCGTTTAGCGAGTATCGACATCTTCGAAGATCAAGAACGTTTGGGTGTCCAAGACTCCTGGCATGGCCTGGATCTGTTCAAAGATGACGCGGCGCAGGTCGACGTTGTCCCTGGCCCGGACCAGTAGGATGACATCGAAGTTGCCGCCGACCAGTCCCACGTGGTGCACCTCCGGCATAAGGGCCAGGCGTTCGCGCAGTTCACGCCAGGAATGCTGGCGCAATTTCAGGGTCACATAGGCGCTGGCGCGCAGGCCCGCACGCAGCGGATCGATCACCGCGGTGTAGCGGGTGATGACCCCTTCTTCCTGGAGGCGATTGATACGAGAATAGGCGTGGGCGCGCGAGACGTGGACCTTCTGCGCGACGGTGGTGACGGACTGCCGACCGTCGCGGGTTAGCTCTTCGAGGATGCGGCGGTCCACGTCGTCGAGTCGAACCGGGGGAGTCTCCATCAAATGCCTCTATCCGCTTTGTCTATAAACCATCGTGTAGCGACGGTCACATTTTCAATCTGTCTACAATACTATCGATCTCATGCTCAGTTTTCCAGAATTGCTCAACAGACTGGATACGTTTCAGTAGCAAAACACATAATTGAGTAATGAATTGGCATCGAGTCAAGCCTCCAGGCTTGGACGAATGCCTCCGAAACGGCAGAAAGGCGTGGACCGTGACCATCAACGAATCGCGCGAAGCAATCGAGCAGGTGAGCAGCAAATTCGGCATCACCCCGGAGGACTACATGCTTCCGGCGCGAACCGAGATCCACATGCTCGATGTAAACGGCAAGCTCCACCCGTCGGGTGAACAGGGTGCCGAGCCGGGCCACGATTACCCGCTGCCGAGCCCCGCCGCACTGCTGGCCGCCTATGAGCAACTGGTGATCGGCCGACGTGTCAACGACCAGAACTCCGCACTCGTTCGCCAGGGCCGCATGGCCGTTTACCCCTCCAGCCACGGACAGGAAGCTTGCCAGGTTGCGGCTGCCCTGTGTCTGGGCGAAGACGACTGGATGTTCCCCACCTATCGCGACTCGGTGGCAGTCATGGCCAAGGGCGTGGCACCGATGGAGGTCATGACAAGCTTCCGCGGTGACTGGCACAGCGGCTACGACCCCAAGCAGTACAAGGTTTCGGTCCAGGCCACCCCGCTGACCACCCAGCTGCTGCACGCTGTCGGCGTGGCACACGCGGCCAAGCTGCGCGGCGAGGACACCGTAGTCCTGGCAATGTGCGGCGACGGCGCGACCAGCGAGGGCGACTTCCACGAGGCACTTAACTTCGCGGCTGTGTTCAACCTGCCGGTGATCTTCTTCGTGCAGAACAACCAGTACGCCATCTCCGTCCCGCTCTCGCAGCAGTCGGTCGCCCCGTCCCTGGCGCACAAGGCCGTCGGCTACGGCATGGCGGGCGAGCGCGTCGACGGCAACGACCTGGTTGCCCTGCTCTCCGTGCTTGGCCGTGCCGTGCGCCTGGCCCGCGAAGGAAACGGTCCGCTGCTGGTCGAGGCCCACACCTACCGCATGCAGGCACACACCAACGCCGATGACGCAACGCGCTACCGCGAAGACGCCGAGGTCCAGGCCTGGATCGCCAAGGACCCGCTGACCCGCATGCGCAGCTACCTGGTCGATGCCGGGCTGCTCACCGAGCAGGCCGAGGAACGCATCACGGCCAGCGCCGAAGCAGTGGCCAAGACCCTGCGCGACGGCATGAATTCGGAAAACACCCCGGATCCGGCCGAGCTGTTCGCCCACGTATTCTCGACCCCCACCACGCAACTGACCGAGCAGGCCCACCTGCTCGCCGACGAACTCGCCCGCGAGGAGGACACCAAGTGAGCCCGACCATCAGCACCTCATCCGAGGCCAACGGCAACGTCAGCGCCGAAACCGCCGCCCAGGCGGCCCGCGCCGCAGACACCGGCCTGCAGTCCGTCACCTTTGCCAAGGCACTGAACACCGCGCTGGCCGATGCCATGGAATCCGACTCGTCGGTCCTGATGTTCGGCGAGGACGTCGGAGTGCTCGGCGGCGTCTTCCGCATCACCGACGGGCTGACCAAGCGCTTTGGCTCAAGCCGCTGCTTCGACACCCCGCTGGCCGAATCCGGCATCGTCGGCATGGCCATCGGCATGGCGATGAACGGCATGCGCCCGGTCATCGAGATGCAATTCGACGCCTTCGCCTACCCGGCCTTCGAGCAGATCGCCTCCCACGTGGCCAAGATGCACAACCGCACCAAGGGCAAGATGCCCCTGCCGATGGTCATCCGCATCCCGTACGCCGGCGGCATCGGCGGCGTCGAGCACCACTGCGATTCCTCCGAGGCCTACTACGCGCACACCCCCGGGCTGAAGGTCTTCACCCCGGCCACGGTCAAGGACGCGTACCTGATGCTGCGCGAGGCCATCGATTCCCCGGACCCGGTGGTCTTCATGGAGCCGAAGAAGCTCTACTGGACCAAGGAACATGTCGACCTCGAGGCCCTGCGCCTCTCGCACGAGACGGCCCTGGTTCCCTCGACCGAGGGCAGGGCGGCAATCGCCAGGTCCGGCACCGACGCCACGCTGATCGCCTACGGCCCCTCGGTTTCCACGGCGCTTGCCGCGGCCGAGGCCGCCGCCTTGGAGGGCCGCAACCTCGAGGTCATCGACGTGCGCTCCATCGTGCCGCTGGACGACGCGACGATCTGCGAGTCCGTGCGCAAGACCGGCCGCGCCGTGGTCATCGCCGAGGCCCCGGGCTTTGCCTCCGTGTCCAGCGAGATCGTGGCGCGGATCCAGGAGCGGTGCTTCCACTCGCTCGCGGCCCCAGTGCTGCGCGTGACGGGCTTCGACACCCCGTTCCCGGCCCCGAAGCTGGAAAAGTATTTCCTGCCGTCGGTTGACCGCATTCTTGACACCGTTGACGCATTGCAGTGGGAGGAAAAGGCATGAGCGTGAAGACATTCCTGTTGCCGGACCTCGGCGAGGGCCTTGCCGAGGCGGAACTGGTGAAGTGGCTGGTTGCCGTGGGCGACACCGTGGTCATCGACCAGCCGATTGCCGAGGTCGAGACCGCCAAGTCGATGGTGGAGGTGCCAAGCCCGTATGCCGGAACCGTGCACCAGCTGCACGGCGCCGCGGGCGAAATGATCCAGGTCGACACCCCGTTGATCTCCGTGCTTGAGGAGGGCAGCGAAGCCGAGCCCGCAACGGCCTCCCAGCCGGTGCGCGAGGTGGCATTGTCCTACCGCGAGGAGGAACGCGCGGGGGTTGCCGAGCCCGAGGCCGAGGGATCCGGCAACGTGCTCATCGGCTACGGCACCCCCGACGGGCTGGCCGCCAAGGCGCGCAAGCGCCGTCCGCGCGGCGGGGCCGTGGGAACAGCCCCGGCACAGGCACAGGTTCGTGCGGCGGTTTCGGTGCCGCTGCGTGCGCCGCTGGTGATCTCGCCGCTGGTCCGCAAGCTGGCAAGGGACCGCGGCATCGACATTGCCACGCTCGCGGGATCCGGGATCGGCGGGCTGATTTTGCGCAGCGACGTCGAGGCCGCATCCGCTGCCCCGGTCGCGGCGGCGGTTGTCGCCGCACCGGCTCCGGCTGCCGCACCGGCTCCGGCTGCCGCGCCCGCTGCGCAGCCTGCAGTCGTCGCGCCGCGTGCAGCAAGTGCGGAGACCGGCGAGCTCGACTCGCGCTCCGGCCTGGCGGTTGCCTCGCGCACCCCGATCACTGGCGTCCGTAAGACCATTGCCCAGGCCATGGCGCGCTCGCGCAGCGAAATCCCCGAGGCCACGGTCTGGGTCGACGTGGACGCCACGGCGTTGCTGGAGATGCGAAGCTCGCTCAAGGCCAGGGACCCGCAGAACACCCCCGGGCTGCTGGCGTTCATTGCGCGCTTCGTGGTGGCCGGGCTGCAGAAGTACCCGGAGCTGAACAGCCGCATCGAGACAAATGCGCAGGGCGACGTGGAGATCGTCGGGTTCGACGGGATCAACCTCGGCATCGCCGCGCAGACCGACCGCGGGCTGATGGTTCCGGCCATCCGCAACGCCCAGCAGCTCAGCGCCCGTGGCATCAATGCCGAGCTGGCGCGGCTCACCGAGGTCACCCGCTCCGGCAAGGCCACGGTGGCCGAGCTGACCAGCGGCACCTTCACGCTGAACAACTACGGTGTCTTCGGGGTTGACGGCTCGGCCGCCATCATCAACTACCCGGAGGTCGCGATCCTGGGCGTCGGCCGCATCATCGACAAGCCGTGGGTCGTCAACGGGGAGCTTGCCGTCCGCAAGGTCACCGAGCTGACGCTGGCCTTCGACCACCGCGTCTGCGACGGCGGCGTTGCGGCAGGCTTCCTGCGCTTCGTTGCCGATGCCATGGAGAACCCCGCGGGGGCGCTGGCCGACCTGTAGGGGTTACGCAGAAATCGGGCGTGCGCCCAATCCGTTTGAGGGGGATTGGGCGCACGCCCGATTTTGTTTGCCGCCAAACCCTCTCCGGCGACCTAACCCCGGGAAACATCGGGGCCCGAGGCGCCGAACGGGGGCCACCTGCGCAAATGCAAGGGGTCGGCATCTATGCCGTTGTTGCTCGCGGCTTTATCCTGAGGTCATGATCGAGATGAATGATTTGCCAGCAAGCTATGTCGAGTACCTTCTAAGCCTCGAGGAACACCACGCGGCGATGGTGCTGCCGGTGATGAGGGAATCGGTGGCCGAGGGAACGCACGGAGTCCATGTGCGAGGTCTGGGCGGCCACTCCGAGCAGGCCTACGTTGACGAGACTGTTCCCTTTGGCCATGTGAAGGTCACGGTCACCTGATCGCCCGCCTGACGTACCCCGGTACCCGCTTGAGGAGGCGTTGAATGCCTGGTGTTCCCGAGCCGATGCCGGAACGCTCTTCAAACGGCGACCCCGCCGGGGACGCGGAAGCCGCGCCCTTGGCATGGGAGGCGTTGCCCGACGCCTGCTGGCGGTTGACCAGCCCCGGGTTCGCCATGAACAGCGGGCTCATCGTGGGCAGCCGGCTGGCGGCCCTGATCGATACCGGCGCGGGTCCCCGCGAAGCCCGAGCGATCCACCGTGCGGTTCGCCGAATCACCGGCCTGGATCTCGTCGTCGTCAACACGCATGCCCACGGCGACCATTTTCTTGGCAACGACTATTTCCGCGCCCAAGGGGTCGGCGACTTCTACGCGGGGAACCTGGCCATCGGCCACATGGAGGAAACCGCGGCGGAACAACGGGCCCTGGTGCGGATGCTGGAACCGGAAATGGGTGCGGGGGTCGGCGAACACACACGCATCCACGTGCCGACCCATGCCCTGGGCAGCGAACCGCACGAACTGAATCTCGGGAACAGGTTCATCACCCTGCAACAGGTCGGTTCCGCGCACAGCCCCGGAGACCTGACCGTGCGTGCGGGCCGCGTGCTTTTTGCGGGCGACGTGATCGAGCAGGGCGGCCCCCCGAATTTCGGGGATTCGCGCCCGAGCCAGTGGCTACGGCTGTTGGAGGACCTTGCGGTGCATGAAGGCAGCGACACGGTGTTTGTTCCCGGCCACGGCGGCCCGGTGGACCGGGACTTTGTGCAGCGGCAGGCAAGAGAACTGCGCGAAGCCATTTTGCTGTGCCGGCGCATTGCGACCGGACGGGCCGAGGGGTGCGAGCCGACGGACGAGGAGTTGTCGGCCCTTCCCTACGGGCCGGTGGAGTCCCGCTTCATATATGAACGGCTGGTCGCCACGAGCCCGTAGTCCGTGCGTAGGATGAGGCAATGGACGATCAAACTTTCAGTATGCGGAGCATGGCGCTGAAAGTGTATTCGCCATCGCTTTTGTACTCCATTGGCCTTGGGGCCGTCACTCCGGTCATTGCGATTTCGGCCAGGGACCGCGGGGCGAGCATCGCAACGGCCGCACTCATCGTCACGCTCGTCGGCGTCGGGTCGCTGGTTTCCAATGTCCCGGCCGCGCTGCTGACCAACAAGGTCGGCGAGCGGACCGCCATGGTGGCTGCCGCCGGCTGGGCAGCCGCGGGACTGGCGCTTGGGCTGTTCCATTCGGAGCTGCCGCTCTTCGCCGTCGGCGTCACCATGCTGGGCATGGCGGGCGCGGTTTTCAACCTTGCCAGACAGAGCTACCTTGCCGAGGCCGTGCCCGTTGCCTACCGGGCACGGGCCATGTCCACGCTCGGGGGCGTGATGCGCATGGGCGTGTTCGCCGGGCCGTTCATGGCGACGGTCGCCATGGGATGGTGGGGCATCACCGGGGCCTATTGGGTGGGTGTGGCGGCAATGCTGCTTGCCCTGGTCGTCTGTTTTGCCATACCAGAGCTTCCCTCGCGCAGCGGAGAGCGGGGGAGCGCCAGGCCCGAGGCCCCCACCATATCCATGTGGGGCATGGCCAGGAAAAACCGGAGGGTGCTCTGCGGGGTGGGGCTGGGCGTGGTGTGCATTGCAGCTGTGCGTTCGTCCCGCCAGATCGTGTTGCCCCTGTGGGGTGAAAGCCTGGGCCTGGACGCGGGCACCATCGCCCTGGTGTACGGACTTTCCGGCGCGCTCGACATGCTGATTTTCTATCCGGCGGGCAAGGTCATGGACCTCAAGGGCAGGGTCTGGATAGCGGTGCCGTGCCTGGTCATCATGGCGATTGCCATGTCCCTGCTGCCGCTGACGACCGGCATTGGAATGTTCACGGCCGTTGCCATGCTGCTGGGCTTCGGGAATGGAATCGGCTCGGGCATCGTGTTGACACTGGGCGTCGACTATTCCCCGGTGCACGACAGGGCGAGGTTCCTGGGAGTGTGGCGCCTGATGGCGGACGCCGGGGCGATGGGCGGGCCGATCCTGCTTTCCGGCATGCTGGCCGTCGCCACGCTGGGCATCGGAATCTGGAGCATCGCGGCGGTGTCTGTGCTCGGGGCGGTGCTTTTCGGCTACTTCATTCCGAGGTCGGGATTGAAGCGGATCGGGGCCCCGTAGCGGCTGAATAGCCGAAGCACCACGTGGCCGATGAGGAACGCCGAGCCCAGGATCAGGGCCAGGCCGGCGCCGAGGAAGACCAGCAAGACGGGATCCGATACGTCGCCGATCCTGGGGTGCGGCAACAGCAACGCCAGGACCAGTCCTGCGCTCAAAGCGATGGTCCCGGCCGACGCGCACCAGGCCAGGATCCTTTCCGAGCTCCCGGAACGAGGCAGGCCCGCGCTGCCGGCCGGTTCCGTGGGTCCGTGCAGGTGGCGCAGCACGAGACCCGCAAGCATCGTCCAGAAAGCGGCCACCAGGTACGCGGCCACAACGTCGCTGGGACGGTGCCAGCCGAGCACCAAGGTCGAGGCGCCGGCGACTGCGGCGTAGGCCCAGCCGCCGAGGGCCACCATGGGGCGGCGTGCCGCGGGGCTCACCAGGAAGATCGACATCATGGCTGCCGCGGCAAAGGTCGTATGCCCGGAGGGGAAGGAGTTGACGGTGGCGCCGGAAATGTTCAGGTCGGGCCGCTCGAGAACCACGTGTTTGAGCAGTTGCGTGGTCCCCGATGCTCCCAGGATGCTCAAGCCGGCAATGGCTGGGCGCACGAAATCCCGTCTGCGGACCAGGGCCCAGAGCAGCACCGCTCCCGACAGGACCGCCGAGAACGCTGGCATGTAGTCAAGGAACGCCAGGGCCGGTTTCCGTGTTGCATAGGCAGCGAGGAATGCCTGCCCTCCCAGGAGCGCGGCATCGTCGATCCATTGCCCGAGGCGGGTTCGCACGAAAAAGACATAGCACGCAATGAACGCCACGGCCAGTGACGCCATGGCGGCATACCAAGGCAGCACGCCGGCGGTCCCGCGCCGAACGGTTGGGGCCAATTCTTCTGAACTCATCGCCACAAGCCTGTCACATCCGGAACCTCCGATGCGGTTTATGCGCTTCGGACCTCCGGGAGGGTTCCCGCCGGGGTGCCGATCGGCCGTGGAATTCGGCTGTCGCCGGCCCGCCAGGAATCTGTTGACAAATAAATTTGTCAGTGGGATTCTTGAGTCATGTTAGACCTTGCCGTGCTGGAAGACCCGCGGGCCGCAGCAGCCACGCTTGACCCCATGCGACGCACCCTCCTGGGGGAGCTGCGCGAGCCGGCGTCCGCGAGCATGCTTTCGCAGCGAATGAACATCCCACGCCAGAAGATCACCTACCACCTGAACCAGCTGGCGGAACTCGGGCTCGTGCAGGAGGTCGAGCAACGCCAGAAGGGCATCATGACCGAACGTCTCATGCAGGCCACGGCCGCGTCCTACGTGATTTCGCCGGAAGCCGTGGGAGCCCTGAACCCGAGCGCCGGCGACTTGCGGGACAGCTTTTCCGCGATCTGGATGCTTGCCCTCGCCGCTCGAACCCTGCGCGAGGTGGGGCGCCTGGTCGTCGGGGCCCGCACGGCGAACAAGCCACTGGCAACCTTTGCCGTGGACGCCGAATTGGTGTTTTCCAGTGCCCGGGACCGCGCCGAGTTCAGCCGCGAGTTGGCCGAAAGCATCGGTTCCCTGGCATCCAAGTACCACAAGCCCTCCGCGACCGGACGCATGCATCGGCTGGTCGTCACCCTTCACCCCACACTGAAAGAACAAGCCTCATGAACAAGGAATTTGAAATCCGCCAAGAGTCGGATCTGCCGGGCGCACCCGAACAGATCTGGAAGGCCGTCACGGAGGACACCGCCGCCTGGATGTTCCCCACGGGGGAGTGGGAATCCTATGTGAGCGAAAAGAACTACCCAACGCACCTGGTGTCCCGCATGGAAGGACCCAACGGGTGGTTCAACCAGCTCGAGCATGAAATGACCCCCGGGCCGGGCGGAACCCATCTGCGTTATGTGCATTCGGGAATCTTCGTTGAGGACTGGGACAACCAGTACGATGGCGCTTCCAAGCACACCACGTTCTACCTGCACACCCTGGGCCAGTACCTCCGGTACTTCAACGACCGCCCGGTGGCCTTCAGTGATGTCCAGGGACCGGATGCGGCAACAAGCGCGGATGCACTCGACCGGTGGGTCGATGCCTTGGGGCTCGGCAACGCGGCAGTGGGGGACACCCTCAGCCTGGACCTTCCCGGGCGTGGCCGGCAGGAAGTTGTCGTCGACTTCAGGAACGAGAATTTCGTGGGCCTGCGGACCGACGACGCGATGATTCGCATCTTTGGGCGCAACGCCTTCGGTCACCGGGTAGGACTGACGGTGCACGACTTCAAGCCCGGCGCCAAGCCGGAAGACAATGCCGAGGCCTGGCAGCAAGCCCTCAACAGCGCATACTCCGCAGCGTAAGCACCGGACTTCACGGGAGGGAACCGGCGATAGGCTGGAAACATGTTTGAACTGCCAGGCCTTGCCGAACTCACCGAGCGCGCCCACGTCGTCTCCCTGCCGATGCGCGTCAAGTTCCGCGGGGTTGAACATCGCGAGGCGTTGCTCCTCGAGGGGCCCGCGGGGTGGGGCGAATTTTCGCCGTTCCTCGAATACGCCCCCGCGGAGACCTCGTCAT
This sequence comes from Paeniglutamicibacter kerguelensis, assembly GCF_017876535.1. Lineage (NCBI taxonomy): Bacteria > Bacillati > Actinomycetota > Actinomycetes > Micrococcales > Micrococcaceae > Paeniglutamicibacter > Paeniglutamicibacter kerguelensis. The sequence goes on along the minus strand of NZ_JAGIOF010000001.1, from coordinate 2,723,533 downwards.
GGCTGGCCGCGGCCATCGAGGCCGCCTGGTGGGGTTACCCGGAACCGGTCCGTGAAGAAATCCCGGTGAATGCCACCCTGCCGGCGGTCGGCCCCGAACGAGTTGCACAGGTGCTGTCCAACTACGACGCCGTCCACACCATCAAGGTCAAGGTGGCGGAGCAAGGGCAGGACCTGGCCCAGGACGTCGCGCGGGTGGCCGAGGTGCGCCGGCTGTTCCCCGACGCGCACATCCGCATCGACGCGAATGCAGGATGGACCTTCGATGAAGCAACACTGGCCCTGGAAGCGCTGGCCGGCTTCGGCTTGCAGTATGCGGAACAGCCGGTGGCAAGCATCGAGGACTTGTCCCGGCTGCGCAAGCACGTGCAGGCACAGGAACTCGGGGTATTGATCGCAGCCGATGAATCCGTGCGGAAGGAAGAAGACCCGCTGGCTGTTGCCCGTGCCGGGGCGGCCGACCTGATCGTCATCAAGGCGCAGCCGCTGGGCGGCGTGCGCCGTGCGCTCGAAATCGTGGCGCAGGCCGGGCTGCCGGCCGTTGTCTCTTCCGCGCTGGACACCTCCGTTGGCCTGCGCCAGGGGGCGGCACTGGCCGCCGCCCTGCCCGAATTGCCCTACGCCTGCGGTCTGGCCACGGGATCCCTGCTTGTCGAGGACGTTACCACCGCCAGGTTCCTCGCCGTCGGCGGTGCGCTGCGGTTGCGCAACATTGCTGCGGATCCGGACCTGTTGCGGGCCCAAGCCGTGGACCCCGAACGCCGTCGTTGGTGGATGTCCCGGCTACGTGCAAGCCACCAGGTCCTCAGCGACAAAGCTGCGACGGCGGGCCGGTAGCCGGTTCGGGAATTTGGCGCCTAGACGCGCGCCGCGCGGCTTCCCCTGCTGCCATGGCGGTCTCCGGGAGCCCGACGCCGGCCAGTGAAGGCTGGTCCTGGCTGAAGACGAAGTACCGGTAGGCAAGAAACCTGAAGATGGTTCCGAGGATCAATCCGATGACCCCGCCAGCAATGAAGTCGGCGCTGAACGACGTGAAGCCCAAGACATACCGGGAAATGAATTGGCAGGCCACGACAATTCCCAGGCCGATGCCGTTCATGACAAGGAAGAGAACGAATTCCTTCCAGGGGCGGTCCGAACGCCGGTGCCTGAAAGTCCAGTAGCGGTTGGCGAACCAAGAGAAAATCGTGGCAATGGCTGTTGAGACAACGCGAGCCTTGATGGTGCTGTCGGACATCGGCCCGTGCCACAGCAGGGTGTAAATGCCATTGTCGATGACCCAGCCCAAACCGCCGACCACGCCGAACTTTGCTGCTTCGCGCCACAACAACATGAACAAATTTCTCAGGGATCCAATGAAGCGCATGGGGCCTTTCGAGCGGAGACTTGGAGTTGCAAGGCCCAATGACAATCGATATCCGTACGGCGGCCCCTGAATATCCGCCATGCGGGCATTCCCGGAAATGATTTAACCCGGCGTTTATCCAGCGTTAATGACGACCGTGTCCAATGCTCACCCTCTCATGGAAAGTTGTGAATCGAATAATTCATTCTCAACTTCATTTATGGGGACAACGATGATCCAGAACCGAACCCTCCTGCCCATGATTGGCCACACCCGGGGCAACCGAAACGCGGCGACCTGCCAGTTCAAGTGCGGCAATGCGTGCGCCAAGGACGTCTGCAACACCAGCGACAACGAGTACTTCCGAGACATTGCGGATGCCGCATTGAGCCGCCGTTCCGTGCTGGGCCTCGGCGCCGTGGCTTCGGCCGCGTTGGTCATCGGAGGAGAGATGCTGCGGGCCCCGTCGGCGAACGCCCAATTGGCCGCGGCTCCCGGAAACGGCGGCAAATTGCAGTTCAAGGCGATTGCCCCGGTCCCGCGCAGCAGCGATGTCCTCACCGTGCCGGAAGGATACGACTGGAGCCCAGTGATCCGGTGGGGCGATCCGCTGTTCAAGAATTCGCCGATCTTCGACATCACCAAGCAAAGCGCCAAAGCCCAAGCCGGCCAATTCGGGTACAACAACGACTACCTCAACTTGATCGTGGACAAGTACTCAGGTCGCAGCGGTGTGCTTGTTGCAAACCATGAATACACAAATGAAGACCTCATGTTCGACCCGGAATGGTTCGCCGCCAACAAGGCCGAAGCCGCGCGCATCGCCATGGCCGCACACGGGTTCTCCGTCGTCGAGATCAAGCGCGGGAGGGCAAGTGCACGCTGGGAGTACGTCCGCGGCGGCGAAAGAAACCGCCGCATCACCGCTTCCACCGCCTTCGCCGTAGACGGTCCCGCAGCGGGCTCGGCACTGCTCAAGACCGCGGCCGACCCCTCGGGACGGAAAATCCTCGGAACATTGAACAACTGCTCCGGCGGGACAACTCCGTGGGGAACCGTGATATCCGGTGAGGAAAACTTCAACCAGTACTTCCGCGGCACGGGCTCGGCCACGGACAAACGCTACGGAATCGCGGATGCCGCCACGGAACGCGGTTGGGAGGACATCGACCAGCGATTCTCGGCACACAACAAGGGGTTCGAAAACGAGTCCAACCGCTTCGGCTGGATCGTCGAAATCGACCCGCAAAACCCCGACTCGACCCCGGTCAAGCACACGGCGCTCGGGCGGTTCAAGCACGAGGGCGCAAACATCCGCATTGCAGCGGACGGAAGGGCAGTTGCCTACTCCGGCGACGACGAACGCTTCGACTACGTGTACAAGTTCATCTCCAAGGAGAAGTACCGGCGCGGGGACCGCAAACACAACCTGCGGTTGCTCTCCGACGGAGACCTCTATGTAGCACGATTCAGCGGGGATTCCCCGGCCGGCCAGATCGACGGTGCCGGCGCGGTTCCGTCCGATGGCGAGTTCGACGGAACGGGAACCTGGCTGCCGCTGGTGCTGGACGGCCGGTCCCGGGTGCCGGGGATGAGCGTCGAGGAAGTCCTGGTTTACACCCGTCTCGCGGCGGACAAGGTCGGAGCCACCAAGATGGACAGGCCCGAAGACGTGGAGCCGAGCCCCGTCTCGGGCAAGCTGTACATAGCGCTGACCAACAACACCCAGCGCGGCACGGCCGGCAAGGCAGCGGTCGACGAGGCGAACCCGCGCACCGGGAACCGCGACGGGCACGTCATTGAGCTGACCGAACGCAAGAACGATGCCGCAGCCATCGAGTTCTCCTGGAACATCCTGCTCGTTGCCGGGGATCCTTCCAAGGATGCGAGCACCTACTTCGCTGGGTATCCGAAGGACAAGGTCTCGCCGATCGCCTGCCCCGACAACCTGGCATTCGATTCGAAGGGAAACCTGTGGATCTCCACCGACGGGCAACCAGGAACCATCGGCTACTGCGATGCCCTGCACAAGGTCACTCTGACAGGCAATGAACGCGGCAAGGTTGAACAATTCCTTGCGGTTCCCGCAGGAGCCGAAACCTGTGGCCCGGTGATCCACGACAAGGACGGGTCGGTGTTCGTTTCGGTCCAGCACCCGGGGGAGGGTGGCAGCTACGACAAGCCGATCTCGTTCTTCCCCGACTATGTGGCGACACCCGGCAAGTCCAAGCGCGGCGAGGTCTACGGGCCCCGGCCCTCGGTGGTCCAGGTCTACGCCACGGGTAAGCCGGGGCGACGCTAGCACTGGGCCAAGACCCGGCGCATGAGCGCCGTGTGTGAATGGGAATTTCCTTTCACACACGGTGCTTTTCTGTTTTTTCAGGAAAGTTGGCTAAAGATGTCAGGAATTTCCCGATGTCGGAAATAGGTAGGGTGAAAGACTTACTCGCATACCTACCGAGGGAGGCCCATGCAGCCCGACCCAAAGCTGCTGGAGCATACGACCAGACCGCCGAACGGATTGGAAGAACGCTTCAGCGACTTCTACCGCCGGCATTACTGGATGGTTTTGAGATTCGCCGAACGGCGATTGAGCAGCCATGAGACATCGCGCGACATCGCCAGCGAAACCTTCCGCATTGCGTGGACCAAGTTCCAGGACGCCGAACCGGGCGGGCTCGCCTTCCTCTACCTCACGTGCAAGAACCTGATAGGCAACGAATACCGCAGGCAGCTGCGCGTCGCCGCCCTCGATGTCACGCTCCAACACGGGGCCGGTGCCTCAAACACCGAGGACCACGCGGTGGCATTGCGCGAGGCGATGCTGAAAATGCGAGAGGCCGAACGCGAGGTCCTTTACCTAACGTACTGGGAGGAAGCCAGCGCCGAACAGCTGGCCAAGACACTTGGCTGCTCGCAGGACGCGGCCTGGGCCAGGGTTAGCCGGGCACGCAAGTCATTGAAGAACATCCTACGAAGCGGGGGATCGAATGCCTAAGAATCTTTTCGAAGACGACATTTGGCTTGAGCAGAAGCTGCGAGAGTCCAACCCGTTCCCGGAATCGCCCCAACGCAATTTGGATGAGCGGGCGCTTCGAGACCTGGCATCGATCATGGCCATGGCCATGGCCATGGGCAGGGGTAGCGCAGCAGTGATTGAAGAAGCCACTGACTCGGAACCGATCCGATCGGATGCGAGCCGCACTGCAGGCGAGAACGTTGTGCCGTTCAAGCGCAAGTCCGCACTCACCCGACGTTGGGTGCTCGGAGGCCTGGCGGCCGCGGCCGCCGCGGTGCTTGTTGCAGTGCCCTTGGGGTCATCGCTGAATGGGGCGGCGAAGGCCGTGGCATCGCCCCTGCCGCTTGCTGTCGTGAAGCCCGCCACGCTGAGCACCGCGGAAGCGGTCGAACAACTCACCGGCGCAGTAAAAGCGCACCCGGATGCCGCCGACTTCATGCCGGGGTACCTGGACGTTGAACATTGGGAAGCAGGGACCATGTTTGTTCCGCTCGATGTCCAATTCGCCCCGACACAAATCCCAGATGGAGACCTCGGCGGAACCATGACGATAACAGAAGTGGAGTCCGACGACCGGATCTCCATTCCCACTACCTCCCAAATACGCAGGGAAGCCGACGGCTCCGGCACCATCACCCAGACCGTGGGGGAACCGCGTTCCACAACCGGTGAGACGGTGAAGTACGTTCCGTTCGAGGGAAACCAAAAGCCTGGCAGTGTTGACACGATCAATTTGTCGGCCGGACAATTCCAGAGCTGGTTCCCGAAAGGTCCGGAAGGCTCGGCAGCGAAACTCTACGGGCAGGTCACCAAGAAGCAAATTGCCAGCAATGCGGCAGTGGCGGATGGCCCATGGGGATTCGTTCAAACACTCGGATTCATGATGAGCGATTGGAAGTTCGACCAAACGCAATCCGTCGCACTGCTCGAAACGATCCCCAAGATTGACGGCATGAAGGTGCTTGGAACCACCAAGGACCGCTGGGGCCGGGACGCCGTAGCCTTCGGGGTGGAAACGTCCGAAGAAGGGGGCGTATTCAAGACGATGCTCCTGTTCAATCCGGAGACGGGGCGACTGACCAACTACGTCGAGGAGTTCCGCAAGGGCAAGGGACCCGAGGGGACCGCCACCTACGCCACCGACGTAGTCACCCGCTACATCTCGGTCTCCGAATAGCAGCGGCGCAGTTCGGCACGGCACGGCACACGTCGGGGTCGGAATTAGGATGGAAGACATGCCGTCTAATTCCGACCCCGAACTCGTCTCCATGGATGTAGCCCGGAAACTTGTGACAACCCTTCAGTCCGCCGGAGTGCGTGACGTGGTGATCTGCCCGGGCTCACGCAGCGCCCCGCTGGCCTACGCGCTCGCCGAATCCGAGGCCGCAGGAACGCTTCGACTGCACGTGCGCATCGACGAACGGGTCGCAGGATTCACGGCACTGGGGCTAAGCCTGGCCGGCGGAGCACCGGTGCCGGTGGTGACAACCTCCGGCACGGGCGTGGGGGAGCTGCTTCCCGCGGTTATGGAAGCTAACCACGTGGGCGCCCAGCTGCTGGTGCTTTCGGCGGACAGGCCAACCGAACTTCACGGCACCGGGGCAAACCAGGCCACCAACCAGGTCGATCTCTTTGGTGTGCACGTGCGCGCCAGCGTGGACATCGAGGCCGGCGCCGATCCTGCCGTGCCGGTTGCCAAGGCCCTGAAGATGGCCAGGGGTTCCAGTACCGCGGCACCGGGGCCTGTGCAGATCAACGTCGCCTTCCGCGACCCGTTGGTTCCCTCGGACGAGGACGGGCTGCCGGCCTTTGGCGCCAACGTGACGCACTCACCGGTTGGCGTGGACATCGCGGAATCGGTTGATTGGGCACGTCCCGGCTCGGGCGCGCCACTGCGGACCGTGGTAGTTGCCGGACACGGTGCCGGACCCGTCGCCGCGGACTTTGCCCACGCCCTGGGTCTGCCGCTGTTCGCGGAGCCGAGTTCAAACGCACGTTTCGGTCCGAACGCCGTCGGCCCGTACCGGACGCTGCTGGCCCGGCACATGTCCCACATCCAGCGGGTGGTTCTCTTTGGCCGCCCCACCCTGAGCCGGCCCGTGGCGCGCCTGCTGAACAATGCATCGATTGAAACGGCCTTGTGGACGCCTGCGCCGGCGCCGTGGTTTGAGGAGGGGAAGAGGCGCGAAAAGCTGATCTCCAAAGCCTCGGAGCTGGAGGCATTTGCCGGGACCGCGCCGGTGGGATGGCTGGCGAGCTGGCAAAAGCTGGCAATCTCGGCCACGAATGCGATCCAGCAAGGCATCGAGGGCTACGGCGGGCTCAACGGCCCGCTGGTGGCGCAGGAAGTCTGGGGGACGGTCCGGGGAAACCTGGTGTTCGGCTCCTCGAACGTCATCCGGGACGCAGACCTGTGCGGCACGCCAGCGGACAAGTCCGCGGCGCACGTGTACGCAAACCGCGGGTTGGCTGGAATCGACGGAACGATTGCCACCGCCACGGGCATCGCGCAGACCCGCGCGGGGCTCAAGACGACGGTGCTGCTCGGGGACGTGACGTTCCTGCACGACGTGGGCGGGCTGTTGCTGGGGTTGGGCGAGCCGGAACCGGAAATGGACGTGATCGTCCTCAACGACGGGGGAGGGGCCATCTTTTCAACGCTCGAGCACGGAGCCGTGGAGGAGTCCGGGCGCTATGCCGACGCCGTCGAGCGGCTCTTCGGCACCCCGCACAGGGTGCGGATCGAGTCCCTCGCTGCAGCCTACGGCTGGGAATACCTTGCGGTGGACCAGATGGACGGGCTTCGCCGTGTCCTGGGCTCCACTGGTCCTCGCCGCCGCTTGATCGAGGTTGTCGTGAGACGCAGCGGCCTGCGGGCCCTGCATGCGGAGATCACCGAAGCCGTGAACGCACTTGAATGGCCCGAAAGCCGGTAGAAACCAAATGGCCGCGCCCGGCTTTCGATCTGTTCAATGTCGGAAGCCGGGCACGGCCGGCAGGATTGCATGCTTTCCTATTGCGGTGCCAGTGGTGCGCTACCCGAACCGAGATTGGGTACCGGCAGGATGTGTGGGACGCTCCCGCGGGTTCCGTCCAGCTCAAGGATCACGACCCGGTTTTTCCCGGGTTGGATGAGCGGGGCGGGAACGTAGAGCGACAGCTGCGGACCCCTGTCCCAGAACCGTCCGAGACAGAATCCATTGACCCACACATAGCCTTTGCCCCAGCCGGTGAGATCCATGTAGCCATCGGCAGGGGCCGCGGCCGTGAAGTCCAGCGAGTGGAAGGCTGCCTCGGGTTCGTCCCCGGACTGTACCGATCCGGCTTGCCGCAATAGCTCGGTGGAAGGAGCCTGCGGCAGTTCCAATGCCGTCATGTTCCAGCCATGGAGTTCTTGGCGCTCGTGCAGCACGGCACCGAGGATGCCCTTGCGTTCGCCAACCAGCCGTCCATAGTTGACCCTGCCCATTGACTCAACGAAGAGCTCGATTTCCAACCCTTCGGCAGGAACTGACAAATCGTAAGGTTGCTGGCCGTTGCGCTCGAAAACGTGCTTGATCTTCCCGTCGATGACCAGATGCGCGCGATCGTTGAGTCCGTCGAGGGTCAAGGGGTATGACTGCCGCGGACCGGGGATGGTGGTGGTGTAGCGAACCACGCCGTGCGAAATACCGAGCTCTTCGAACGTCAAGGGATGCCCCGACTCGTAGATACCGCCACCGTTGATTGCTACGGCATCCAGGTAGCCGCGCAGCCCCACCGGTGCTCCCGCCGCAACCAATTGGGTGGCCGGCAGGAGCGGCTCGGTGAATTCCTCGAGTTCCGGGACAGCACGGTACTTGGCAATCACCTCGCGATAGGCATGGAACTTGGGCGTGGGTGCGCCGCGCTCGTCCAGGGGGGCATCGTAATCGTAGGAGGTCACGGTGGGTTGGTACCTGCCGACGGTCACCGACTGCGGGGGATCGAAGTTTGCGCCCGCACCGGTGCCGAAGTTTGTTCCGCCGTGGGCCATGTAGAAGTTCACCGACCAGCCGGCGGAAAGCATCTCATCGAGTGTCTGCGCGGCCTCCTTGGGGTCGCGGGCATGGTGTTCCTCGCCCCAGTGGTCGAACCACCCGTTCCAGAATTCCATGCAGAACAGCGGGTCATCGGTGCGGTGGCGGCGGAAACCGGCGAAAGCCCTGTCCGTGCCCGACCCGAAATTCGCGGTGGCCGGTACGCCGGGGATCATGCCGCCGGTGAGCATGTGGTCTTCGGGGCCGTCCGAGGTGAAAAGCGGGACGTCGATGCCTCGCTCAACGAGGGCCTTTTGGACCTGTTCCAAGTAGACGAAGTCGGAACCAAAAGATCCGTACTCATTTTCAACCTGGACCATCGAAATCGGACCGCCGTGTGTTTCCAGCAACGGAACCATGCGGGGGAGCAGCTCATTGAAGAACGCGGCTACCGCTGCCGTGTAGGCTGCCTGCCGGGTCCGGACCCTGATACCGGGTTGCGCGGTGAGCCAGGCAGGGAGGCCCCCGTTGTCCCATTCGGCGCAAATGTACGGCCCCGGTCGCAAGATGACTTTGAGTCCTTCCTCGCCCGCCAATCGAATGAACCGTTCGAGGTCGGCTCCTCCTGAGAAGTCGAACTCACCTTGGCGAGGTTCGTGGACGTTCCAAGCAACGTAGGTTTCCACGGAATCCAAGCCCATGAGCCTGAGCCAGTGCAACCTGGTTCGCCACTGTTCGGGATGGGTCCGAAAGTAGTGAAGGGCTCCGCTGATGATCACGTTCTGATACCTCGGTTCTTGCTCGAAACTGCTGCACGTCGTCTGTGAGGCAGAAAGTGGCAGACCACGGAGTCGACGCCGACTGGAACTGTTCGTTCCGGCGTCCGTGGTCATACGATTGTTATCGATAACAAGAGATTTGGCAATGGGGTCAAGAACTACAATTTTCAGTTCAGCGTTTGGCGGTGCTTGAGCGCAGGATCAATTCCGGAACGATTGGACCGGTTTGGCTGGAGCCTGGCGTGTCGCCGTGTTCCGAAAGTTCGCCGTCCAGCTGGCGTACCGCTTGGCGGCCGATTTCTTCCAGCGGCTGGCGGACCGTGGTCAATGGCGGGGCGCAGTACGGGGCCAGTTCAATGTCGTCAATGCCGACCACGGAGATGTCTTCCGGAACCCTGCGGCCGAGTTCCTTGACGGCTGCAATCAGGCCGAAGGCCATTTCGTCGCTTGCCACGAAAACGGCAGTGACCTCAGGCATGCGCCCGAGGATCAGTCCCGAACGGTAGCCGGATTCGGCGCTCCAGTCCCCGAAGAGTTCGGGGGGAACGGGAAGGTTCGCGGCCTTGAGGGCGTCCCGCCAGCCCGCGATTCGTGTCTCGGATTCGATCCAGTCCTTGGGGCCGGCAACATGCCAGATATTGGTGTGCCCGCAAGAGATGAGGTGTTCAACGGCAAGGCGCGCGGCCTGGGCCTGGTCGAACGTGACGGCCTGTTCGCCCGCGGGCAGTGGGGAGTCAATGGCTACGGACGGTACCTCCTGGAGCAGGTTGTCTACCTCCGCGGTGGAGTCCTGCAAGGGGATGGCGGTGATGATTCCGTCGACTCCCTGGGCCACGAGCCTGCTCAGTCCTTCCTCAAGTGAGCGGGCGGAGAGGTTGGTGATTGAAACGAAGGTGACCGAATATCCTCGGGCAGCGGCCTCTCGCTCGATACCTACGATCAGGGTCATGCGCGAGTAGGAGCTGGTTGAAAGCGTGATGACGCCGATCATGTTGCTGCGCCCGGTTACAAGTGCCCGGGCCGTTGCGTTGCGGCGGTACCCGAGGCTGCGTGCCGCTTCCTTGACGGACTGGCGGGTCGCTGGCTGGACATTTGGGTGGTCGCTGAGGACTCGGGACACGGTCTGGGCGGATACACCAGCCAGCTGGGCAACGTCGCGCATGGATGGGGCGCGGGACGGTTTCTGGTTCATCGTGTCCTTAGTGTCGGGCCGACAGCCATCGGTCGGGATGGCGGGATTGCATGTTATGTATCAAGTGACTCTATGTTATGGACCTTCTCCTTGGCCACGATTGACGAAGTGGAGGCAAAACGCTTCGAGATACTTGTTATCGATAACAAGCTGTGGCATTCTGGTTTTCACGCTGGATGTTGCGCGGCTCACATGAGTTCACTCTTGGGGGGGTGCCCGGGCAGGTTCAGGTGTCGGGGGAAACCCTCGTAGACCCAGCCTTTGATAGTCATACCGGGCAACGCATTGCCTGGTGGTAGCAAGTGGAGGAAACATGAAAAGCTTCAAGCGATGGGGGCTGGCCGCGGCCGGTACCCTTGCAGCGACACTCGCCCTGACGGCCTGCGGCGGCTCCAGCGGGGCCCCGGCAGCGAGTACGCCGGCGCCTGCGGCGTCGAGCAGCGAAGCCGCCAAGCCGGCAGAGCTGACGTTTTGGGGCTGGGCCCCGGGTTACGCGGACAGTGTCAAGGCATTCAACGCCTCCCAGTCGGACGTCGTCGTCAAGTACGAAGAGATCCAGCCGGGTTCGCGTGGCGGGTACGAAAAGATGCTCAATGCCGTTCAGGCCGGTAACGCCGCTTGCTTGGGTCAGGTCGGCTACGAAACCCTGACCAGCTTTGCCGCGCAGGGAGCGCTCGAGGACGTCACCCAGTACGCGACCGCGAACCAGGGCGAGTACGTGGAGTTCGCCTGGAACAGCGTCACCGTCGGTGGCAAGGTGTTCGGTGCCCCCGTGGACACCGGTCCCATGGCCATGTACTACAACAAGGCACTCTTCGAGAAGCACAAGATCGCAGTCCCCACCACGTGGGACGAGTACAAGGTCGCCGCAGAGAAGTTGAAGGCCGCCGACCCGAAGGTCAAGATCAGCTCGCCTTACGCGAACTACGACTACGCGGGAATGTCGTGGCAGGCAGGGGCCCCATGGTTCGGCATTGAGGGAGATAGCTGGAAGGTTTCCATCGATTCGGCGGAGAACAACAAGGTCGCCGAGTACTGGCAGTCGCTGGTTGACGCCGGAACCATCGCGAAGGCTCCGATGTATGACCCGGCGTGGTTCAAGGGACTCGGCGACGGCTCCATCGCAACCCTTGTCGGTGCGGTCTGGCAGGCAGGCGTCATCAAGGGCGACGCGGCGGACGGCGCCGGCAAGTGGGCCGTTGCCCCGATGCCGCAGTGGGATGCGGCAAGCCCGAAGGTCGGCAACGTCGGCGGGTCCGCGACTGCGGTGCTCAAGGGCTGCGAAACACCCGAGGCGGCTTGGAAGTTCGCAAACTTCCTTTCCACCGATGCCGACAGCTATGGCAACCTGATCGAAAAGGCTGCGCTGTACCCGGCCGTCAAGGCCCTGCTGGACTTGCCGCAGCTGACCAAGGCAGACGAGTACTTCGCGGGCCAGAAGATCTTTGACGTGTTCAAGGAAGAGGCCTTGAAGGTCAACACCGACTGGACCTGGGGTCCGAACATGCCGCTGACAACGACGAAGCTCGATGACGGCCTGAACAAGGCTTGGGCAGGCAACGGCAAACTCGCCGAGGCATTGGTCGAAGCCAACACCGCAACAGTTGAGAACATGAAGAGCCAGGGCATCAACGTCGCTGACTAACCCGATTCCCGTGGCGCCCCATGCCGGGCGCCACGGGTTTCAGTCGTTACAAAAACTTCGAAAGGCAGCAACACCCATGAGCGTCGCTTCCACAGCCCGGCCTCGGAAACCCGGGGCAAAAACCAACGGACGCCAGGGGCGCACCGCGGCCTTGCTGCTTGCTCCTTTTGTTGTCATCTTTGCGGCGATGTACCTGGCCCCCCTGGGGTTCGCCGTCTACCGCAGCCTTTTTGTCCTCAAACGCGACGGGCTTGGCCTCACAGCCCCCACGCTCGCATTCGACCCGATGGCGAACTACCTGAAGGCGTTCGCGGACCCGGTCTTCATCGAGTCCCTGGGCAGGGTCTTGCTTTTCGGCGTGGTCCAGGTGCCGGTCATGCTGGGGCTGTCCACCGGCCTGGCCCTGTTGATCGACTCCCGTTCCGCGCGGGCCAAGGGTTTCTTCCGCCTCACGAGCTTCCTGCCCTACGCGGTGCCGGGCGTCATCGCGGCCCTCATGTGGTCGTTCCTGTATTCAGGCACCTCCAGCCCCATCAATGCACTGTTGGAACCGCTGGGAATCGAGATCCCGTTCCTCGGCGAGGACATGGTGCTGTGGTCGGTGGCGAACATCGTCACCTGGGGATGGACCGGATACAACATGATCATCATCTATGCCGCGCTGCAGTCGATACCCGGCGAAATACTTGAAGCGGCAAAAATCGACGGGGCTTCGGCCTGGCGCATTGCCTGGAACATCAAGATTCCCATGGTGCGGCCGGCAATCATCCTCACGGCGGTCTTTTCAATCATCGGAACCGCCCAGTTGTACAACGAGCCCAAGGTGCTCCAAAGCGTCTCCGGCGGGTCCATCGATTCCGCTTTCACGCCGATCATGGCCGCCCAGGTTGCCACGGCCGCGCAGAACTATCCATATGCCGCTGCCATGTCCGTCATCTTGGCGGTGCTCGTAGGCATCTTGTCCATCACCTTCTTCAAGCTCACGAATAGAGGCTCCGACGCATGAGCACTCAACTAATCGCAGGGAACGACAGGGATTCCGAGAACGCCGTTGACGGGCGGGCCACTGCGCCGGGGAAGCCCGTGGGCGGCGGCCGGAACTTCGGGAACGGAACGGGACGAAAGGCACGTGACAATCGCGAGACGACTCTGACCAGCCGGCTGGTTGTCACCATCGTGTTGGGATGCTTTGCAATCTACTTCCTCGTGCCGATTTGGTGGCTGGTGGTCGCCGCCTCCAAGCCCATGGGCGAGCAGTTCTCCGCACCCGGATTCTGGTTCAACGGCATGCACATGGGGAGCAACGTGGCCGAGCTGCTCTCGTCCCGCGACGGCATCTTCATGCGCTGGATCCTGAACTCGATCTTCTATGCGGGTATCGGGGCCATAGTTGGCACGCTGCTGGCCTCGATGGCAGGCTACGCGCTGGCCAAGTACCGATTCCGCGGGCGCGAAGTCGTCTTCGGCGTCGTGCTGGCGGCGGTGCTGATCCCCAAGATCCTCTTTACCCTGCCGCTGTACCTGATGTTCTCCGAAGTGGGGCTGATCAACAACCCGCTGGCCGTGATCCTGCCAAGCATCGTGAGCCCCTTCGGCGTCTACCTGTCCAGGGTCTTTGCGGCTCAGTCAGTGCCGGACGAGGTCATCGAGGCGGCCCGGCTCGACGGGCTCGGGGAAGTCGGCATCTACTTCCGCATCGGCCTGCGCATGATGACACCGGCCCTGGTGACGATCTTCCTGTTCAACTTCGTGGAGATCTGGAACAACTACCTGTTGCCGGCGATGGTCATCAACGATTCCTCGCTGCAGCCGGTCACCGTCGGCCTGGTGTCCTGGTTCGCTTCCAACGGCAAGGTGCCGATGTCGTTGGTGGTTGTCGGTGCCCTGGTTTCGATCATTCCGCTGTTGTTGCTCTTCCTGTTCCTTCAGCGCTTCTGGAAGGCAGGGCTCACCGCAGGCGCCGTGAAATAGGAATGCCGATCTTGCCCGGTGCCTTTGCCAGGTAGCCGGGTTGGGGAAGTGGAGCGGTGTTGGCTTCCCTGGGTGGGGGAGCCAACACCGCTCCTTCCCTTTGCCCAAGTGCTCCCGTGGCGCCCCGGCTCGTAGGGATCTTTCGGTTCCAATGCCTGCCCCTGCGAAGCACAGGGCCCGATCGGGATCCGGCCATGGGAAGACTTGTCCGCTGTCAGCAACGAAGCCGCGGACGGGGGTTGAGACAAAACGCATGGGGGCCGTAGGCCGCAAGCCGGGAATGTCCAGTGCGGCGTACGACCCCCATGCGGAGCGCTTCTCGGAATCCTAGTCCGTGATCTCCACATGCGTGGGATCAAGAACGCGCTTAAGGAAGTCCTGGGTGCGCGGCTGCTGCGGATTGCCAATGACGTCCTTGGCATGCCCCTGCTCGACGACCACGCCGCCATCCATGAAGATCACCCGGTCGGCGACATCCTTGGCGAAGGACATCTCGTGGGTTACGACCAACATGGTCATGCCGGCCTTGGCCAGCGAGCGCATGATGGCCAAGACCTCGCCGACGGTTTCAGGGTCAAGTGCTGAGGTCGGCTCGTCGAAAAGCATCAGCGTCGGGTCCATGGACAAGGCGCGGGCGATTGCCACGCGCTGCTGCTGGCCGCCGGAAAGCTGGTCCGGGTAGCGGTCGCCGAAATCGCTCAGGCCCACCCGGTGCAGGTTCTTCTGGGCGGTTTCCTTCGCCTGCGCGGCCGGGCGCTTGAGCACCTTGGTTTGTGCAACGGTGCAGTTCTGCATCACTGTCAGGTGCGGGAAGAGGTTGAACTGCTGGAATACCATGCCAACCGTCCTGCGCATCTTGTCCAGGTCAACGTCGGGATCCGTGGCGTCGAAGCCGCCCACGTGGATGGTGCCGCCGTTTGGCTGTTCCAGGAGGTTCACGCAACGCAGCAGCGTTGACTTGCCGGAGCCGGACGGGCCGATCAGGCAAACCACTTCGCCGGGCTTGACCTCAAGGTCGATGCCCTTGAGGACTTCGTTGCTGCCGTAGGACTTGCGCAGGCTCGTGATGGATACGCCGGCAGCCTTGAAAGCGGTCGGGGTGTTTGTGCTGTCGTTCATGACTTTGCCTGCCTATCGATTCGTCTTCGCGGTGCGCGACTCGAACTTGCGAGCCACAAGACTCAACGGGACCGTGATGACCAGGTAGAAAGCACCGGCAACGACCAGCGGCGTGATACCCGCACCCAAGCTGGTCAGTCCTTGGCGACCGAAAGTCGTCAACTCGTACTGGCTTGCCGTGGCGCCGAGGATGAATGCAAGCGAAGAGTCCTTGGTGAGCATAATGACTTCATTGGTCAGCGGCGGCAACACGATCTTGAAGGCCTGGGGGATCACGATCGTGACCATGGCGCGCCAGGCCGGCATGCCCAGCGAGCGGGCCGCCTCAATCTGGCCCTTGGGTACTGCCTGCAGGCCCGCGCGGAGTGTTTCTGCGATGTAGGCGGATGAGACAAGGCCGAGGGAAACCATCACGACCACGGGCTGTGGCCAGAGGACGCCGGGGAACGCGATGGGGACACCGTACCCGAAGGCGATCAGCACCAATAGCGCAGGAACGCCGCGGAAGAATTCGATGAATCCGGTTGCTAGCCATCGGTAGGGGGCGAAGCTCGCGATCTTCATCAACGCCAGAATCAGGCCGAGTGTGAGGCCGAAGGCAAAGGAGAGGATCGTGTAGTACAAGGTGTTCTTCAAACCTACGGTGATCAGCTCGGGGAACATCGGCCCAAGCTTGTCGAAGTCGAAGAACGTGTCAGCCAGCAAAGCCCAGTTGGCGGATACCAAGAACCAAATGAGTAGGCCAGCGAATATGGCAGCCTGGACAATTTTGCTGGCCCGGGCTCGTTGACGCGTAGTCATGGCCATGAGAAAGAAGCCTTCCGTGAAAGTGGGTGAGGCCCCGGATCCGATCGGGAGCCGGGGCCTCACCAGTTACAAATGGACCAAGAAAACGGGTCGGTTAGTTGGTGGTTCCGAACCACGTGTCGGAGAACGTCTTCATCGTGCCGTCATCGGTAATGCGCTTCAGGGTCGCATTGATCTTTTCAAGAAGCACGGTGTTGCCCTTGGCAACGGCTATGCCCAGCTGCTCACCTGACTTGAAGTCCTCCACGCGCTTGAGCGTCGGTTCGTTCTTGATGGCATAGCCAAGGATCGACTGGTTGCCCAGTGATGCGACGGTCTGGCCGCTCTTCAGTGACATGACCTGGTCATTGCCGGTGGCGTATTCAACCGGGACCAGGCCGTGTTCCTTGGCGAACTTGGCGCCGGTGGTGGCCTGCTGCACGCCGACCTTCTGGCCCTTGGCGGATTCGACGCTGGTGATGCCCGAACCTTCCTTGGCAACCAGGGTCAGGTCGTCGTCCATGTAAGGGGTGGAGAAGTCCATGTTTCCCTTGCGCTCTTCGGTGATCGAAAGCCCGGAGATGGCCGCATCGCACTGGGTCTTGAACAAGCCCGACTGGATGGATTCGAAGGGTGAAGTGATTACATTGAGCTCCACGCCCAGGTCCTTGGCGATTTCGGCCGCAATGTCCATGTCGAAGCCGACATTCTTGCCGTCCTTGACGAATTCAAACGGTTCGTAGGGAATGTCGGAGCATACTGTGAACTTTCCCGGGTTGAGCAGCTTGACTGCATTCGGGTCGGCTGAAGTTGAAGCGGCCGGGGTGTCGTTGCTTCCGCATGCGGTAAGCGCGAGTGCGCCCACCGCCGCCACGGCCAGGGATTTGAGTACGGTGGTGGTGATCCGCATGGAGTGTGGTCCTTCTCTAGGTAATCGCTTCTGGACTTGCGTCGAAGCCAATTGTAACCGGCAATGCCCCAAGTAATGAGATATGCATCACAGGCTACATTCATTTTCTCCGGGTAAACAACTTTCGTTGTTCACCCGTTACCTAGTTGCGTGAACCCAGCTGCGCAAACCTAAATGCTGAGTGCCTCACGCATCGGGCGCATCTTGGCCCAGGACTCGGCCAACTCCGACGCCGGATCGGACGCCGCAACAATGCCGCAACCGGCGTAGAGCCGAATCGAGGTGGGGGACTCGATCACGCCGCCGCGCAGCGCAATGCCAAACTCTCCGTTCCCGCGCGTGTCGACCCAGCCGACGGGCCCCGCGTACGGGCCTCGGTCCATGCCCTCGAGCTCGCGCAGGATGCGGCCGGCTTCCTTCGTGGGGGTTCCGCACACCGCGGCCGTCGGGTGGAAGACCTCAGCCAAATCCAGAGCCGAGGGAACGCTGCCGTCCGAACGGTGGGCCAGCGACGCCTTGACGTCCGAGGCGAGGTGCCAGACGTTGGGCAGCTGCAAGACAAACGGTTCGGCGGGGGCGTCCATGCCGGAGGCCAGCGGCCCGAGCTGTTCGGTGAGCGAATCGATTGCCAGCTGGTGCTCGTGGCGCTGCTTCTCGTCCTCGACCAGCATGCGGTGCGCGTAGCTGGAATCCCCGGCCGGCGCGCTGGCGCGGTCAAGGGTGCCCGCCAGGACGCGGGCCTCGGCGATGTCGCCGCGCACCCGGACCAGCATTTCCGGGGTGGCGCCGATCAAGCCGTCCACCGAGTAAGTCCAGCAATCGGCGTAGCGCAGCGCGAGCTGGCGCAAGACCTGGGCCACGGCGATCGGCGTCGCGAGCTCGGCCACCGCATCGCGGGCCAGCACCAGCTTGGTGACCTGCCCGGATTCGATCGCTGCAACACCCTTGCGTACCGAGTCCATGTACTCGGCCTCGGTGATCTGGCCGGTCACCAGCCGGTCCACGCCTGCCCCCAGTTCGTGCTCGGCCGAGTAGTCGTCCAACAGCATCGCCAGCTCGGCCTCGGCCGCCTCGAGGCTCAACTCGGCCTCCGGGTCGGTGACCGTGTAGGTGATCCAGCTGCAGTTTTCGTCCTTGCCCACCACGATTTTCGGCACGATCATGCGCGAGGCATAGGTGCTGGAGAAGGAAAAGGCGAAGGCTCCGAAGGCGATCAGTCCCGTGCCGGGCAGTTCCAGCGGATCCTCGATGCCGGCCGCCGCCGTTACCCCGTTCCACCAGTCGCGGGCCAGCGCGAAGCGCTCGGGTCCGGTCGACTCGAACCGTGCAATCTGGCCGAAGCCGATGACTCCCTCGCCGCGTCGGGCCCACATCAGTGAATCGTCGCGGGTGGCGTAGTCAAGAAGTCCGTGTTCGCTCATCGCCGGGCGTTTGATGGTCAAGCTGCGCAGCTGCGGCACCGGGGTTGGCGTGTGCGGTCCCGTACCGGCGGAAAGTTGGGAAGTCATGATGAGCTAAGCCTACCGCCGCCGGGGTGCGCGCCGGACTCTTGAGTGGCCCCGCTCACCAGGACATCCGTGCGCCGTATTTTCACGTTGCCGCCGAACTTTGCGACAATGAAACCATGAGCCGCGCATCGCTGGAAAAGCACACAGAAGAAGTCCAAGCAATGTTTGACGACGTTGCCCCGCGTTATGACGTGGTCAACGACATTCTGTCCCTAGGGCAGACCCGCCGCTGGCGCAAGATCGTCTTCGACGCGGTCGGCGCCAAGCCCGGCCAGCGCGTGCTGGACCTGGCCGCCGGCACGGGGACTTCCTCCGAGCCGTTTGCCGATGCCGGCATCGGCGTCGTTGCCTGTGATTTCTCCCAGGGCATGCTGAAGGTCGGCAAGCGCCGCCGCCCGGACATCGACTTTGTCGCGGGCGATGCCACCAACCTTCCCTTCGAGGACAACAGCTTTGACGCGGCGACGATCAGCTTCGGCCTGCGCAACGTGAACGAGCCGAAGAAGGCGCTGGCCGAGATGCTGCGGGTGACCAAGCCCGGTGGCACCCTGGTGATCGCCGAATTCTCGCACCCGACGTTTGCGCCGTTCCGCACCGTGTACACCGAGTACCTGATGAAGGCGCTTCCGCCCATCGCCAAGAAGGTCTCCTCGAACCCGGCGGCCTACGTGTACCTTGCCGAATCCATCCGCGACTGGCCGAACCAGGACGGCCTTGCCGCCTGGATCGACCAGGCCGGCTGGGATTCGTGCCGCTACCGCAACCTCAGCGGCGGCATCGTTGCGGTGCATCGCGCCACCAAACCGCTGGTCTAGGCACGCCGCAGGCGGGCTGCCCGGGCGCCAAACGCCGGGCAACCTGCCGCGAATCGCCCGCCTTCGCCTTGATCGGGCCGAATGGCGATAGAGTGAAGCCTGTACTTGAGCAGCTGGTACCTACCGACCAGCAACCAGAATCGGCCACATGCCGCGGCTGGAACCGACCGTCGAGAGATAGTAAGTCTTAGAACTGTGACCGATTCCCAGACCAACTGGACCGCTGCCGGACACGGCGTGCACGATTCCTTCGATCTGAACCCGGAGACCAGCGTGCTGGCCGCCGCGGTGAACCTGCCCAGCGGTTTTTCCCTGATCGCCCACGATCCCGAGTTCGGCCCGGCCATCGCCACCGGCCTGGCCAAGGTGGAGAAGCTGCTGCGCGACGCGATCGCGAACTCCGACCCCTTGATCGATGCGACCAGCCGCCACCTGGTCGAGGCCGGCGGCAAGCGGATCCGTCCGCTGTTGGTGGTCTTGACCTCGCTGTTGGGCGAGGGGGTGACCGAAGAGGTCATCAAGGCCGCGGCCATTGTCGAGCTGACCCACCTTGCCACGCTTTACCACGACGACGTGATGGATTCGGCGCCGCTGCGCCGCGGTGCACCCACCGCGCACGAGGTCTGGGGCAACTCCGTTGCCATCCTCACCGGCGACCTGATCTTCGCCCGGGCCTCGGTCCTCGGTGCCGAGCTGGGCCCCGAGGCGGTCTCGATGCAGGCACGCACCTTCGAGCGCTTGTGCCTGGGCCAGCTGCACGAATCGGTGGGGCCGCGCGAGGGCGACGACCCGATCGAACACCACCTCAGCGTCATCGCCGACAAGACGGCATCCCTGCTGGCAACCTCCGGCGCCTTCGGTGCGCTCTTCGGCGGCGCCCCGGAATACGTGGAGATCCTGCGCACCTACGGCGAAAAGGTCGGCGTTGCCTTCCAGGTTGCCGACGATGTCATCGACGTGACAGGCGCAAAGGTCCGTTCGGGCAAGACCCCCGGAACCGACCTGCGCGAAGGCGTCCCGACGCTGCCGATCCTGCTGATGCGCGATGCCGCTGCGGCGGGTGACGCGGAGGCGGCCCGCGTGCTGGAGATTGTCGACGGGGACCTGACCGAGGACGCGGCTCTGGCCCGTGCGGTGGAAGCCGTTGCCGGCAACCCCGCCACGGCCAAGGCCTGGGCCGTTGCGCGGCACTGGGCCGACGAGGCCGTGGCCGTGCTGCAGCCGCTCCCGGCCGGAACCGTCAAGGACGCGCTGGCGGCCTTTGCCGACGCAGTGGTCACCCGCGAGGTCTAGGCAAAACCTAAACGAGGAACCTTTCGGGGTATTCGCCCCAAAGGTTCGCTTCACCCAAGGCCGCCCGTAACTGGGCGGCCTTTTGTGCGCGCTCGGCAACCGGGACGCGGTGCCGCAGGTGCCTGTAGAGGTCGTCGTCGCTGAAGCGCGGAAACACGTGCTGGTGGTAGTGCCAGACGTGCTGGTTTCCGGCGGGTTCGTTGTGCTGTCTGGTGCTGGTGCCCTCGGGGGACCACGCGTACTTCATGGCCAGGGCGATGCGCCGGGTCTCGAACATGATTTCGGCGGCGACCGTCTCCGGCAAATCGTAGAGCGCCTCGTGGTGCACGGAGGGAATGACCATGGCGTGGCCGCCGTGGGGGCCGAAGCCGTCACAGGCCATGATGACGGCGACGTGTTCGGTCCTGTAGATCAGGTCGGTCTGCGCACAGAGGTTGTCGGGGGAAAACTCTGCGCCGGCCAGGAGCTCGCAAAAAGGGCAGCGGTAATCTTCCGGTGCGTGCGAGTTCCATAGCCGGCGCATGGGGGTTGCTGACCCGGGGTTAGTCGTTCAGCTCGGGGGAGAGCTCGTCGAAGACCCAGCTGAACATGTCAAGGACATATTCGCTGAAGGTGCCCTCTTCGCTCTTCCACGTGCCGCGGGCATTCTGGCGGCGGTAGACGATCGGGTCCGGCACCTCGAGCTGGTCAAGGCGGAAGCCCCATACGTACTTTTCTTCCTCGTCCTCAAGGAAGAGCAGGTAGCCGTCTTCGACCTCGAGCTCGTCGGGGTCGAAGAAGTAGTGGTACGCCTCCATCAGGTCTTCGCAGCCACCCAGTGCCAGGTAGAACTCGCGCAGCACCAAGGGGAGCTGGACGGGGAGGGTGCCGAGCGCGTCATCGAGCTCGGCGTCGGTCAAGCCATCTTCTTTTTGCCACTCGTCCTCGAGGTACAACGGAACCAGTGAACGGAACTTCTCAAGGAACATTTCAGCCATGCCCCCCATTCTATCCGGAGCGATTCTAAGTAATGTCCTTGGCGGTCAATGCAAGCCACAATTGCACCCGATCGGCGGTGGTTGTCGGGTCGTAGCCGCTGAGCTCGCTGATCTGCTGGAGCCGGTAACGCACGGTATTGCGGTGCAATCCCAGGGTTTCGGCCACGGCGCCGACGCTGCCGTCCAATTCCAGGTAGTGACGCAACGTACCCAGCAATTCCGCCGAATGTTTCTTGTCGAAGGCCTCCAGTGGCCCGAGCGCCTCCTGGGCCAGGGCCTGCAGCGGGACATCGCGCGCCGCAAGCAGCAGGGAAGTGAGCGAGAGCCTGGACGGGGTGTTGATGCGTTCGCCGTGGCGCAGGGCCTCGAGCGCCTCGAAGAAACTCCAACGCAGGCCATTGGGCTGGGCATAGTCCCCTCCGAAACTTACGCGGGCGGTGATGCCGGCCCCTTCCAGGTACCCGTCAAGCTGGTCCGCGAATTTCGCGGCGTGGGAACCGTTCACCACCAGGGCAAGCCGGTCATCGACAATGGCCGAGACCTCGTGTTCGAGGTGCGGCGGGATGGGCAGGGTCCGCAACGCCTTTTCATGCCCCGAGGCCGCATGAACCAGCACCACCGAATGCGGGCGGTCCACGGTGATCCCGATGCCCTGCAAGCGGGCGGTTGCCTCGGAAGCGCTGAGGTTCCCGGCGATCAGATCCGAAAATGCCTGTCCCGCAACCAAGCGGTTGGATTCGCGCAACCTGGCCTGGTTTGCCAGCTCCAGCCCGATCAGCCCCTGGGCGTAGTCGACCAATCCGTCCCGGGTGTATGGCTCGGCCAGGTAAAGCGTGCACTTGTCCTTCAGCCCGGTGGCAATGGGAATCGGGTGCCACTTCTCCTTGCCCAGTTCCGGGCCGTGCACCCTGGCCCCGAACTGCGTCAACGAGACAGCGCTGCCGAGCATGCGCGAGAGCTCGCGCAGCATGGAACGCAACCCGCCGGTGAGCAGCGTGGACGCCAGCTGCTGGTGTCCCTTGAGCAGGCGTTCAAGGCGCGCCAAGTGGTCGGCGTTCAGCGTGTCGGCAATCAACTTGGTGATTGCCACGAACGGGGTCTCGTAGGGGACCTCGAAGACCGGCAGTCCGAGCTCGGTGGCCTTGCGGATGACCGCCGCCGGAACGCTGCGGTGGCTCAGCCCCGTTCCGTAACCCAGGGCCAGGGCGCCGGCGCCGTGCACGGTTTCCACAAAGGCCTGCTGGTTGGCGATCGTGGTCTGCCGCAGGCCCGTGGTCAGCACGATTTCCCCGCCGCTGAGGAAAGGGGAAGGATCCCGCAGTTCGGTGACTGCCGCCCACTCGATGGGAGTGTCTCCCGCCGCCGAAATATCGGTCAGTGCGCGCAGGGAGAGGGCGTGGGACCCGAGAAGTCGCGACAAGGTGATGGCCATGCACCAAGTCTATGGAGTTTTTTGTGCACTCATACGACCAATCGCTCCCCGGACTGGTCAGAATGCGGCCTGGGTCACGGGACGTACGTCACTTATGGGTAAGGTTGTCCGATGATCACTGCACCATCAGGCCAGGGCGGACAACCCGCACCGGCTCCTCGAGAGACATTCTCGTCTCGAAAACTCTTCATACTTTCCGCCATTGGCTCCGCCGTTGGGCTGGGCAATATTTGGCGTTTCCCCTATGTTGCCTACGACAACGGCGGCGGCGCCTTCCTGATCCCTTATCTTGTCGCCCTGCTCTGCGCGGGCATCCCCTTGCTTTTCCTTGACTACTCGGTCGGCCACCGTGGACGCGGCTCCGCCCCCTTGGCATACCGCCGCCTCAATCGTGCGGCCGAGCCGCTCGGCTGGTGGCAGGTGCTGATCTGCTTCGTCATCGCCATCTACTACGCGGCCATCATTGCGTGGGCAGCCATGTATGCCTGGTTCTCCGTGACCAAGGCCTGGGGCGACGACGCCGGGGCCTTCTTCGACAGCTACCTGAAGACGGCGCCGGCCGACCAAGTCGGACTGTCCTTCGACTTCGTCTCCGGCGTCTTCTTCCCGATGCTGGCCGTCTGGATCATCGCGATCGTGATCATGGTCGCCGGCGTGAACAAGGGCATTTCGCGTGCAAACGCGATCTTCCTGCCGCTGCTGGTGGTCATGTTCGTGATCCTGGTGATCCAGGCCGTGTTCCTCCCCGGCGCGATGGAAGGCCTGAATGCCTTCTTCACCCCTAACTGGGAAGCGCTGAAGAACCCGGGCGTGTGGGCCGCGGCCTTCGGCCACATCTTCTTCTCCCTCTCCGTGGCCTTCGGCATCATGGTCACCTACTCCTCGTACCTGAAGCGCAAGACCGACCTGACCGGTTCGGGCATGGTTGTCGCGTTCGCCAACTCCGGCTTCGAGATCCTGGCCGGCATCGGCGTCTTCGCGGCACTCGGCTTCATGGCGGCGGCCTCCGGGCAGTCGGTATCGGAAGTGGCAGGAGGCGGCATCGGCCTGGCCTTCATCGCCTTCCCGACCATCGTCTCCGAAGCCCCCCTCGGTGCGATCCTCGGCGTGCTGTTCTTCGGCTCGCTGGTCTTCGCGGGACTGACCTCCTTGATCTCGATCCTCGAGGTCATCGTCGCGGCATTCCAGGACAAGCTGGGCTGGAGCCGAAAGTCGGCAACGCTGATTGTCACGGTCCCGATCGCACTGATCTCCATGGTGCTCTTCCCGACCACCACCGGTCTCTACCTGCTGGACACCTCGGACGCGTTCGTGAACCAGTTCGGCATCCTTGCCTGTGCACTGGTGACCGTCATCGTCCTGACCGCGGGGCTGACGGCTCTTCCGCAATTGCAGAAGCACATGAACCGCACCTCGTCGATCAAGATGGGTACCGGCTGGCGCATTCTGGTCGGTGGCATTGCGCCCGTGGCCCTTGGCTACATGCTGATCAACGAAATCCAGACCAAGAGCACCGAGCAGTACTCCGGCTACCCGGCGTGGTTCAACGGAGTCTTCGGCTGGGGCATGGCGGGCGCGCTGGTCGTCGGCGCGCTGCTGCTCTCGCTGATCCCGTGGAGCGACAAATCGAAGCTCAATGACCCGGAATACGATGAATTCGAAGCCGCACTTGCGGACGAAGACGCAGCAGAGGAGCTGAAGGCATGACCCCGGTAGCCATCACCATGATGATCATTGCCATGGTCACCGTCTGGGGAGGCCTCGGCCTTGCCATGTGGAACCTGGCCCGCCACCCGGAGGACGAGGGACACCTTCCCGAGGAAATGCCCCACGAGCTGTAACACGTCCACGCCCCGCGGGGCGTGGCGGCAAAGGTGGCCCGTACCCGTCCGGGAATCCCGGACGGGTACGGGCCACCTTTGCCGTTAAACGGGCCCCGTAAAGTTCTGTGCACATGCACTGCGAACTCCCGGGAGTACTGTGCCAATTTCACTAGCGGGTATTCTCGCCCGCGGCATAGGCTTCATGAAAGTACACAACAACCAACACACCGGATTCCCTTGCTTGTGCCCAAACACCTGCGCTACGGCGCAGGACGCGGGCCGAAACCAGCAAAGGCCGGGAAAGGAATGAGCGTTCATGGACGTCACTTACCGCATTGAACAGAAGCGCCAGATCAACGGCGCCTTCCCCGGACCGAAGTCCGTTGAGCTGGCTGCACGCCGCACCAACGCTGTGGCACTGGGCGTGGCTTCCTCGCTCCCGGTCTACGTTGCCGACGCCGATGGCGGCGTGATCGTCGACGTCGACGGAAACTCCATCATCGACCTGGGCTCGGGCATTGCGGTAACCAGCGTTGGCGCCTCCAACGAGCGCGTTGCGGCAGCCGTTGCCGCACAGGCAGCACACTTTACCCACACCTGCTTCATGGTGACCCCGTACGAGGGCTACGTCGAGCTGGCCGAGAAGCTTGCCGAAATCACCCCGGGCACCCACGCCAAGAAGGCAGTCTTCTTCAACTCCGGTTCCGAAGCCGTCGAGAACGCCATCAAGGTTGCCCGCGTGGCCACCGGCCGCACCGCCGTTGTCGCCTTCGACCACGCCTACCACGGCCGCACCAACCTGACCATGGGCCTGACCGCCAAGGCTGCACCGTACAAGCGCGGCTTCGGCCCGCTGGCCTCGGAAATCTACCGCATGCCGATGAGCTACCCGTTCCGCGAAGAGAACCCGAACATCTCCGGCAAGGAAGCCGCAGAGCGCGCCATCCTCGCCATGGAGAAGCAGATCGGCGGCGACCAGATCGCAGCCATCATCATCGAGCCGATCCAGGGTGAGGGCGGCTTCATCGTTCCCGCCGAGGGCTTCCTGCCGCGCATCGCCGAATGGGCCAAGGAACAGGGCATCGTCTTCGTCGCCGACGAAGTGCAGGCCGGCTTCTGCCGCGCCGGCGCCTGGTTCGCCTCCGACATCGAGGGCATCACCCCGGACATCATCACCGTTGCCAAGGGCATCGCCGGCGGCATGCCGCTCTCGGGCATCGTCGGCCGCGCCGACCTGCTTGACTCGGTCCACCCGGGCGGCCTCGGCGGCACCTACGGCGGCAACCCCGTTGCCGTTGCGGCTGCGCTCGAGACCATAAAGTTCATGGAAGAGCACGACCTCGCAGCCCGCGCCCGCGAGATCGAAGAGCAGTTCTTCACCCGCATGCGCAAGATCCAGTCCGAGGTTTCGGTCATCGGTGACATCCGCGGCCGTGGCGCCATGGTGGCCATCGAGCTGGTCAAGGCCGGCGGCATCGAGCCGGATGCAGACATCACCAAGAAGATTGCGGCCGACTGCCTGGCCGCAGGCGTCCTGATCCTGACCTGCGGCACCTACGGCAACGTCATCCGCCTGCTGCCCCCGCTGGTCATCAGCGACGAGCTGCTCGCCGACGCCCTTGAGGTGCTGGAAGGCGCCATCCGCGCCAACGCCTAGCCAATGCGCTAGGGCGTAGAGCCAAGAAAGGGGCTGGAGGTTGTTCAGGGCTTTGAACAACCATCCAGCCCCTTTCTTCATGCCCGGAAATCGACGGAAACCCGGTGCATGGTGCGGAGCTTACTCCTTGTCGGCGGAAGACTCTGCCGCGGTGATGCCCGTGGATTCGCGCGGGGCCTTGTTCTTCGGCGGGAGCGGGGCGATGGCCGCCCGGGCCGCGCGATCGCGGCGCGGCTGGCGGGCCATGTCGATGCACAGCAAGATCACTGCCACCCAGACCAGGCAGAAGCCAACCAGGCGCTCGGGCGGCATCGGTTCGTTGAACACCGTCAGGGCCACGATGAATTGGAGGATCGGGGCCAGGAACTGCAGGGTGCCCAGGGTCGTCAAGGGCAGGCGTCGGGCCGATGCGCCGAAGAGCAGCAGGGGGACGGCGGTAATGACGCCGCTGGCCACCATGAGCCAGAAGTGCGCCGGACCCGCGGAAATCACCGTGTCCTGGTTCGAGGCGATGAGCCATGCCATGACTCCCAGGGCGGGAATGCTCAGGACGGCGGTTTCCACGCTCAACGAAGTCAACGCGGTGGCGGTGCGACCCACGCGGTTTTTCACGAAGCCGTAGAAGCCAAAGGAGAAGGCCAAGGTCAGTGCGATGTACGGGACATTGCCGTAGGCAAAGGTCAGGGTGAGAACCGCGGCCAGGCCGAAGCCCATGGCGACCCACTGCATCGTGCGCAGTTTTTCCTTCAGGAAGATGACGCCAAGCGCCGTGGAAACCAGCGGGTTGATGAAGTACCCCAGCGATGCCTCGACAGCATGCCCGTTGAGCACGGCAAAGGTGTAGGTCAGCCAGTTCACGGCAATCAGCACCGAGGCCACCGATAGCCGGATCATTGCCTGCCTGTCGCGCCCAAGCGCGAACAGCTGCTGCCAGTTCCGGGTCAGGCTCAGCAGGATGGCACAGAACACCAGTGACCAGACGATCCTGTTGGCAACGATTTCCAACGGCGAGGCAATGCCGATGGTCAGGAAGTACAGCGGCAGCAGACCCCACAAGCCGTACGCTGTGAGCCCCTGTATCAAGCCGGCGTTGCGTTCGGACGCCGGTGAGACCCCGGCGCCTGTACTCGTGGTTTTGAGGGTACTCGTTTGGGTCATGATTGACTCAACAGGGAAAACATTGATTCCATTCCGTGCTGCCGTGCAAAGCAACAAAAAGTTCGGGCATTTTCGTGGGTGACAAAAGGTATCTGACTAGTACCAACTCACTTCTTGGCTGGCGGTGCGAGCCAACGGAGGACTGCCCACACTTCAGCCTACAGTTCGATCGTTCCTGCGCGGCGACATCGCCCGCACCCAACCCCGCATCCCGGCCCGGAAAATGCCACGTGGGAACGTGAGTATGCGCACACCGGTTCCCACTTGGGAGCCAATCCCAATTAGACTATGTAGCTGTGCACTAATTTGCGCGCCCGTGTACATCCTCCGGAAGGAACCCCTCGTGTCCGATTCAGCAGTACGTCCGCTCCGTGTCGCCATCATCGGGGCGGGTCCGGCCGGCGTCTATGCTGCCGACATCCTCACCAAGGCCGAGCGCGAGTTCGAGGTCAGCATCGACCTGCTCGACGCCTACCCGGCTCCCTACGGCCTGATCCGTTACGGTGTTGCCCCGGACCACCCGCGCATCAAGGGAATCGTCAACGCCCTGCACAAGGTGCTTGACCGCGGCGACATCCGCTTCCTCGGCAACGTGACCTACGGCCGCGACGTGACTCTGAGCGACATCCGCGACATGTACGACGCCGTCATCTTCGCAACCGGCGCCATCAAGGACGCGGACATGAACATCCCGGGCATCGGCCTGGAGGGGTCCTACGGCGCCGCGGACTTCGTGTCCTGGTACGACGGGCAGCCCGACGTGCCGCGCACCTGGCCGCTCGAGGCCAAGGAAATCGCCGTGCTCGGCAACGGCAACGTGGCGCTGGACGTGGCCCGCGTGCTCTCCAAGCACGCCGAGGACCTGCTGGTCACCGAGATCCCGGAGAACGTCTTCGAGGGCCTGAAGGATTCACCCGTCACCGACGTGCACATCTTCGGCCGCCGCGGCCCCGCCCAGGTGAAGTTCACCCCGCTGGAATTGCGAGAACTGAGCCACAGCCGCGACGTCGACATCGTGCTCTACCCGGAGGACTTCGAATTCGACGAGGCCTCCGATGCCCTGATCAAGTCGAACAACCAGGTCAAGACCATGGTCAACACGCTGACCAACTGGATCGTCGAGGAGCAGGACACCGGCGCCTCGCGCCGTCTGCACCTGCACTTCCTGCACAACCCCGTCGAAGTCATCGGCGAGGACGGCAAGGTCGCCGGCATCAAGTTCGAGCGCCAGGAGCTGGACGGAACCGGAAACGTCAGGGGAACCGGCGAATTCGTCGACTACCCGGTGCAGGCCGTCTACCGCGCCATCGGCTACTTCGGCTCCGAGCTCGCCGAGCTCGAGTTCGACGAAAAGCGCGGGGTCATTCCCAACGCCGGGGGCCGCGTGCTGGATGGCAAGGGAACACACGTTCCGGGCCTCTACGCCACCGGCTGGATCAAGCGCGGCCCGGTCGGCCTGATCGGCCATACCAAGGGCGACGCCCTGGAAACCATCGGCAACCTGCTCGAGGACCGCATGGAACTGCCGCCCGCCGTGAACCCGAGCGAGGATGCAATCATCGAACTGCTGCAGTCCCGCGGCGTCGAATTCACCACCTGGGAAGGGTGGAAGAAGCTCGATGCGCACGAGATCGCCCTCGGGACCGCGGCAAGCCCGACCGAAACCTCGGTTGGCCCGGTGGAGCGCACGCGCATCAAGGTCGTGGACCGCGACGAGATGGTCAAGATCTCCCGCGACTAGGGCCCAACCCCACGCAGCCGATGCCCGCGTCCTCGAATGATCGAGGACGCGGGCATTTGCCTTGTCCGGGGCTTGTTCGTTCCGACGACCCGGCGGCGTGCAGGGAGCGGGCCACCGGCGGGCATTCGCGGCGATGCGACGAAGGGCCCCAACTCCGGGTGGAGGTGGGGCCCTTCGCTTGGTTGGCTAGGTGCCGGCCAAGTCCGCGGTGCGGGACTTAGTTGGCTGCCACGCCGTTCAGGCTTGCTGCGTAGGCGTCGCGCAGGATCTGGCCGAGGTTCGCATCGACGTTCGTCCAGTACTGGAAGAAGCCTTCGCGGATGGACTCGATGGTGATGCCCTGGCACTGGCCCAGCAGGGTTGCGTGGAAACGCTCCTTGGACTCTGCATTGTAGACCTCGCGGTACAGGGTACCGGCCTGGCCGAAGTCGTCGTCTTCCGAGCGCAGGGTCTGTGCCGCGCGGACCAATTCGCCGTCGGTCTCCCAGCCGCCCTCACCGGCGCGCTCTGCATCGGCGGACGGGCCACCGAAGGAGTTCGGGGTGTAGACGCGGGCCTCCGGGTCGTTGAACAGGTACTGCATGGCACCTTCGTGCATGTAGTTGTTCACCTTGGCGGCGTGCGGCTGGTTGACCGGCAACTGGTTGTAGTTGGCGCCGATGCGGTTGCGCTGTGCATCCGGGTAGGAGAACACGCGGGCCATCAGCATCTTGTCGGGGCTGATGTCGATGCCCGGAACCAGGTTCGACGGGGAGAACGCTGCCTGCTCGATCTCGGCGAAGAAGTTGCGCGGGTTGCGGTTCAACGTGAAGTGGCCAACCGGGATCAGCGGGTAGTCCGCGTGCGGCCAGACCTTGGTCATGTCGAACGGGTTGAAGCGGTAGGTCTTGCCCTCTTCGTACGGCATGACCTGGACCTTGACGTCCCAGGTCGGGAAGTTGCCGGCCTCGATGTTGTCGAACAGGTCGCGACGGTAGAAGTCGGCGTCCGAACCGGCAAGCTTCTCGGCTTCCTCGGCACCGATGTTGTGGACACCCTGGCGGGAGATGAAGTGGTACTTCACCCAGAAACGCTCGCCCTCGGCGTTGATCCACTGGTAGGTGTGCGAGCCGTAGCCGTTGAGTTCACGCCAAGAGCGGGACAGGCCGCGATCGCCCATCAGGTAGGTCACTTGGTGTGCGGACTCGGGGGAGTGGGTCCAGAAGTCCCACTGCATGTCGCCATTGCGCAGGCCGGAGGCGCCCATGCGCTTCTGCGAGTGGATGAAGTCCGGGAACTTGATGCCGTCGCGGATGAAGAAGACCGGGGTGTTGTTGCCTACGACGTCGTAGTTGCCCTCGGTGGTGTAGAAGCGAAGTGCGAAACCGCGCACGTCGCGCCAGGTGTCGGGGGAACCCTGCTCGCCGGCAACCGAGGAGAAGCGCAGCAGCGTCTCGGAGTTGGCGCCCGGCTGGAAGACTGCGGCACGGGTGTACTTGGAAACGTCTTCGGTGACGAAGAATTCACCGAATGCTCCGCCGCCCTTGGCGTGTGGGTTGCGCTCCGGCACACGCTCGCGGTTGAACGAGGCCAGCTTTTCGACAAGGTAACGGTCGTGGAGGGCGGTGATGCCGTCCGGACCGCTGGTCAGCGAGTGCGCGTCGCTGGCGACCGGCGCACCGCTCTGGGTGGTGGTGAAGTTCTCGCTCAAGAGACTCTCCTTCTGTTTGGGTTGGTAACTCTGCAGTGCAACGGACTTGCTCTAGGAATCCGCTGCTTTCCTGCAGTCTTCACAGATGCCCTGGTAAAGGACATCGGCAATCTGGATGGCCATGCCATGGTCGTCCGAGGGGGTCAGGCAGGGGGCGTGGCCCACCGCGCAGTCCACGTCCTCGACCCGGCCGCAACCGGTGCAGATGGCATGGTGGTGGTTGTCATTCACGCGGGTTTCGTAGAGTGCCGCGGAATGAGGGGGAGTGAACCTGCGCAAGATGCCTTGCTCGGTTAGATCATTAAGCACGTTGTAGACCGACTGGATCGAAACATCAGGCAAATCGCTGTGAACTTTTTCCACAACATCTTCCGCCGAGGAATGCGGATGCCGGTCAAGGACCTCGAGCACGGCAAGGCGGCCGCGGGTTACCCGCAGCCCTAGATCCCGCATCTGTGTCGAATGGTCCATGTGAACTATTCCACACGCTTATTTTGAATAAGTCAAGATAAGCGGGCTGTGTGGCGTGTCATGCGTGGCTAGACTCGTTGGGTGCCACGAATCCTTGCTGACCTGAGTCCACTACGCGAAAGCCCGGCATTCAAGAGGCTCTGGATCGGCAATGCGCTCTCCGCGGTAGGCGGGCAGTTGACGCTTGTGGCGGTCAGCCTGGAGGTTTACGAGCTGACCCAGTCAAGCCTCTACGTGGGCCTGCTTGGCGCCTTCGCCCTGGTTCCCTTGGTGCTGACGGGGCTCTATGGAGGCTCGATCGCCGATGCCCACGACCGGCGCAAGGTGGCTTTGGCCTCCGCCTTCGTCCTGTGGGCGGCCACCGCCGCGATCGCGGCGCAGGCATGGCTCGGCGTGGACAACGTCTGGGTGCTCTACGGCCTGGTGGCCGTCCATTCGGCGGCTGGCGGAATCAACCAGCCGGCCCGCGGCGCAATCATCCCCGCAATCGTCGGCCTCAAGCTCCTGCCTGCCGCGAACTCGCTGAACATGGTCACCTTCGGAATCGCGCAGATGGTGGGACCGCTGCTGGGCGGAATCCTGGTGGCTCGGATCGGCTTCGGCTGGACCTACGGAATCGACGTGCTGACCTACACCGCCGCCGTATGGTCCGTATACATGCTCCCGGCACTGCCGCCCAACGGTAAGGCCGGGCAGGCGGGGCTGCGGTCGGTCGTCGAGGGATTCCGTTTCCTGGGCACCCAGCCCAACGTCCGCATGACGTTCCTGATTGACTTGGCGGCCATGGTGCTTGCGGCCCCGCGGGCCCTGCTTCCGGCCGTGGGCGCCGTGCTGATCGGCGGCGGGGAACTCACGATGGGCCTGCTGCTTGCCGCCACAGCCATGGGGGCATTCCTGGCCGGGCTGTTCTCGGGCCCGCTGGGACGCATCCGCCGTCAGGGAGTTGCGGTGTTCGTGTCAGTGGTGGCCTGGGATGTGAGCATCGGGGCCTTCGGATTGGTGGTGCTGTTGGCTTCGCGCCAGCCGCTCCCTGCCGGCGGGGAGGCCAGCGCCTGGCTGTGGCCGGCCGCACTGTGCATGGCCGTGGCGGGTGTTGCCGACGCGATCTCCTCGGTCTTCCGCACCACCATCCTGCAAACCGCGACCCCGGACCATCTGCGCGGGCGGTTGCAGGGCGTGTTCATCGTGGTCGTCGCCGGCGGCCCGAGGCTGGGCGAGATGATCTCCGGCGGCGTGGCCGGCGGAATCGGCGAGGGCGCAACGCTGCTCCTTGGCGGGATCGCCTGCGTGCTCGCCGCGGCGCTTCTCATGCGTGCACAGCCCGGATTCCTGCGCTACGACTCGCGCCACCCCACGCCCCGAAGCATTCCCAGAGCCGCCGCACCCCAAACTCCCGGCAACATCCCAGCGGGGAACAAAGACTCACCAAGGCACGTTGACTACAGTTGATACAACAAGCGGTGCATGAAGCCGTGAACCGTTCTTCGAGGAGAAAACCACAGTGCACAATCACAACAACGGTCTGAAGACTGCGGGGTTGCTTGGTGGCATGTTCGCCCTGTTGCTGGCCATTGGCGGTCTGTTGGCTTCGGGGACCGGAAGCAGCAGTTTCATCTGGATCTTTGCGCTCATCGGCCTGGCCACCACGGCCTATGGCTACTGGAACAGTGACAAGATCGCCATCCGCTCCATGCAGGCCTACCCGGTCACCGAGGCCGAACAGCCTGCCATGTACAAGATCGTGCGCGAGCTTTCGGCAGCGGCCCAGCAGCCGATGCCCCGTCTCTATGTCTCGCCCACGGCCGCCCCGAACGCGTTTGCCACGGGCCGCAACCCGCAGAATGCGGCGGTGTGCTGCACCGAGGGCATCCTGCATTTGCTCAACGAACGGGAACTTCGCGGGGTGCTGGGGCACGAACTCATGCACGTCCATAACCGCGACATCCTCACCTCCTCCGTGGCCGCAGCGGTGGCAGGCGTCATCACCTCGCTGGCCCAGTTCCTGCTCTTCTTTGGCGGCGGGGACCGCCGCAACGCCAACCCGCTGGCCATGATCGCGATGGCACTGCTGGCCCCGCTGGCTTCCACCGTGATCCAGATGGCGATCAGCCGCACCCGCGAGTACGACGCCGACGAGGACGGGGCCAAGCTGACCAACGACCCGCTGGCGCTGGCCTCGGCCCTGCGCAAGCTCGAGGGTGGAGTTCAGCGCGCCCCGTTGCCGAGCGACGACCAGCGCCTGGTGAACGCCTCGCACCTGATGATCGCCAATCCGTTTGCCGGGGGAGCCCAGAAGCTTTTCTCCACCCACCCGCCGATGGACGACCGTGTGGCTCGCCTGGAAAAGATGGCTGGCCGCCCGCTGGGCTACTAGCCCAGTCAGGGTGGCACCGGGCAAAACAGCCTTTCGCTCCCGTTTCCCCGTTACTGGGGAAACGGGAGTTTTTTCATGGCCAGGCCCGCGTTCCTGAGTTGGCTCTCCGACTGCCGGACGGCGGCCATTGCCGTGCCTCAAAACTGTGGAAACCCGGCTCAAAACAGCCGTAATCTAAGGAAATGCCGAATCGTGAACACGATCGGACGGTGGTCCGTATCGCCAAGTGAAGCTTCGGAAAGCTGTGAGCGGAAGCCTCAGCGGGTTGAGCGGCACACTTTGTTACGTCGCTTTCGGTTTGCGGCTTGAAGTAAGCAGGGCGTAACCTCATTAGGCAATGGGCATGTGGCCTATTGGCACCAGTCACGCCTAATGGGTGGGGCGCCGCAGTGTCGGTGTCTGCCGGTTGACGCTGAACCCACGAAGGTAAATCATGACCGCGAACTTTCTCATCGGCCTGCGCGAAGGGCTCGAAGCTGTCCTTGTAGTTGTGCTGCTGTTGGCATACCTGCAAAAGACCGGACGGAATGAGCTTATTCCCCGGATTTTCGCCGGAGTCGGCATCGCCGTTGCGGTTTCCCTGGGGTTCGGCGCACTACTGACCTTCGGGCCGCGCGGGCTGACCTTTGAAGCCCAGGAAGCGATCGGCGGCAGCCTGTCCATCGTTGCCGTGGGATTCGTGACGTGGATGGTCTTCTGGATGGCGAGTGCATCCAAAACCCTGGCCGCGGACCTTCGCGGGAAAGTAGACCAAGTGGCCGAAGGCTCAGCCTGGGGGCTGGTCCTGGTGGGGGCGTTCGCGGTGGGCCGCGAGGGCCTGGAAACAGCAATGTTCCTCTGGGCCGCAACCCGTGCCACGGGTGAGACCTGGCAGCCGTTGTTGGGCGCGACACTGGGCATCATCGTAGCCATCGGCCTGGGTGGGCTGTTGCAGCGAGGAGTCCTGAAGATCAACCTTTCCAAGTTCTTCACCTGGACCGGCGCCGCCCTGATCATTGTTGCCGGCGGCGTCCTGGCCTACGGCGTCCACGACCTTCAGGAGGCGGCAATCCTGCCGGGCCTGCACAACCTCGCTTTCGACG
Organism: Paeniglutamicibacter kerguelensis; assembly: GCF_017876535.1. Taxonomy (NCBI): domain Bacteria; kingdom Bacillati; phylum Actinomycetota; class Actinomycetes; order Micrococcales; family Micrococcaceae; genus Paeniglutamicibacter; species Paeniglutamicibacter kerguelensis. Next base: position 2,688,749 of record NZ_JAGIOF010000001.1, on the reverse strand, counting down.
TTTCGCACATCATCGCCCCGGGCAGCTTCCTGGGAACGCTGCTCAAGGGCGTATTCAACTTCTCACCAGCGACCACATGGCTCGAGGCAATCGTCTGGGTTGCCTACGTGGTTCCCGTGACGTTCATTTTCTTCCGCCGGATCGCTGCGCCAAAGAAGGCCTCGCGGGTCGCATCTGGCGCAGCCCGCACCGTCTAGTTTTCACACCACTTTCACACCCAAGGAACCCTCATGAAGCTTGCCCGACCCCTTCACTTCACCGCGGCCGTTTCGGTAGCGGCGCTGGCCCTGACCGGTTGCACAACCAACACCCCGTCCGCCGAAGGCGACGGAGCCATCCAGGTCACCAGCACGGCCGATGCCTGCACGCTCTCCGCCGGCACCGCGCCGGGCGGAACCATGAAGTTCTCCGTCAAGAACGAAGGCACCCAGGTGACCGAGTTCTACCTGTTGGCCGAGGACGGCCTGCGAATCGTCGGCGAAGTTGAAAACGTGGGCCCGGGACTCAGCCGTGACCTCGTGGTCATTGCGCCGGAGGGAAAGTACTTCACCGCTTGCAAGCCGGGCATGGTGGGCGACGGCATTCGTGCCGCTTTCGCCGTGACCAAGGCGCCGGAAGGGGAAACCGTCAGCGCCGACCGCGCAGCGCTTCAGGCCACCGCCGTGAGCCTGTACTCCGCTTACGTCAAGGACCAGGCGCAGCAGCTGGTCGAGGGCACCAATGAATTCGCCGAGGCTTTCGCCGCGGGGGATGTCGACAAGGCCCGTGAACTCTACCCTGCCGTGCGCATGCACTGGGAACGCATCGAACCGGTCGCCGAGTCCTTCGGCGACCTCGACCCCATGTTGGACGCACGTGAGGCCGACCTGGAAAAGGGCGACCCCTTCACGGGTTGGCACCGGGCCGAAAAGGACCTGTGGGCACCCAAGGGCTACACCGCCATGACGCAGGCCGAACGCCAGAAGCTGGCCGACAAGATGGTTGCCGACACCATTGACCTCAACAACCGCACCCGGGAACTGACCTACACGCCCGACAAGCTGGCCAACGGCGCCAAGGAATTGCTGGATGAGGTTGCCACCGGCAAGGTCACGGGCGAAGAGGAGTTCTTCTCGCACACCGACCTGTGGGACTTCCAGGCAAATGTCGAAGGTGCGCGCATCGCCTACGAGGACCTGCGCCCGTTGCTGACCGAGAACGACGCCGAGTTGGATTCGGCCCTGGAAACCAACTTCGCCACGCTGCAGGGCCTGTTGGACCAGTACAAGAAGGGCGATGGCTATGTCCTCTACACGGATCTGACCCCCGCCCAGATCAAGGAGCTCAGCTCGGCCGTGGACGCGCTGGGCGAGCCGCTGTCCAAGCTCACCGCCGCAGTGGTGAAGTAGCACCCGATGGACAAACCCAAGGACGTCGCCAACGACGACAAGCCGAAATCGCGGGGCATCAGCAGGCGCGGCCTCTTTGGCGTTGCCGGTGCCGGCGGAATCGGCTTGGCCGTTGGCGCCCTGGGCGTCAATGCGGTCAACGCGGCCACGGACCCCAAGCCAGCCGGCACGATCGTCGACTTCTACGGGGATCACCAGGCCGGCATCGTGACCGAGGCGCAGGACCGCATGCACATCGCTGCGTTTGATGTCACGGCAAGCACGCGCGAATCCCTGGTTTCCCTGCTCAAGGACTGGACCGAGGCGATCGCTGCGCTGACGCAGGGACGCGAGATCGGGGAAGGTGCCACCGACGGCAACTACGATGCCCCGCCGGACGACACCGGTGAGGCTCTGGACCTGGGCGCCAGCCACCTGACCGTGACGGTCGGATTCGGCCGGACGCTCTTTGAGAAAGACGGCAAGGACCGCTACGGCCTGGCCGGGAAGCTGCCCGAGGCGCTGATCGATCTGCCTCACTTCGTCGGTGACGCCTTGGAGGAGGGACGCAGCGGAGGCGACCTGATTGTCCAGGCCTGCGCCGACGATCCCCAAGTGGCCGTGCATGCCGTGCGAAACCTGGCAAGGATCGCCTTTGGCAGGGCGAGCGTGCGTTGGTCCCAGATCGGTTTCGGCCGTACGTCATCGACCTCCACGACCCAGGCGACGCCCCGGAACCTCTTCGGCTTCAAGGACGGCACCGCAAACCTGAAGCAGGAAAACGCCGACCTGGTCAACCAGCACGTGTGGGTGAGCGATGCCAGCGGACCGGAAGCATGGATGAACGGCGGAACCTACATGGTTGCGCGTCGAATCCGCATGCACATCGAAATCTGGGACCGCACGTCCATGCGCGAGCAGGAAGGCCTCATCGGCCGCACCAAGAAGGAAGGGGCGCCGCTCTCGGGCGGCGGGGAATTCACCGAGCCGGACTTCGGTATGCAGGGCCGCGAGGGACCGCTGATTGCCGTGGACTCGCACGTTTCGATTGCGCACCCGAACCACAACAACGGGGTGCAAATGCTTCGTCGCGGCTTCAACTACACCGACGGCTCGGACGGGCTGGGCAAGTTGGACGCAGGGCTGTTCTTCATTGCGTTTGTCGTGGATGCGAGGACGCACTACGTCCCCATGCAGTCGGCAATGGCCAGGAATGACGTCCTTTCCCTCGAGTACTTGCGGCACACCGGATCGGGCCTCTTTGCCGTTCCGCCGGGGGTCAAGCCCGGAGGATACCTGGGCCAAACACTGTTCGAATCCTGATTTTGGCGCCGCGGTTCCCGGTGCGGTAGCAGTCTGGACCACGCACTGCTCAATCCTGGAATGCAGATGGGCCCGCCACCTCGAATCCGAGGTGGCGGGCCCATCGTCGCTATCAAAGGCGGGTTAGCGGAAGTTCACAAACTGAAGATCCGCATCTTCGAAGGTCCGCAGCAGTGCCATGGTGGCCTGCAGGTCGTCGCGGGACTTCGAGGAAACGCGCAGTTCGTCACCCTGGATGGTGGACTTCACACCCTTGGGCGCTTCGTCGCGGATGAGCTTGTTGATTTTCTTTGCAACATCCTGGGCAATGCCCTCAACGATGGTTGCCTCGATGCGGTATTCCTTGCCCGAGGGGTAGGGTTCGCCGGCGTCCAAGGACTTCAGGGAAATGTTGCGCTTGACCAGCTTGGACTGCAAAACGTCGAGAACGGCCTTGACGCGTTCCTCGGAGTTTGCCTTCATCAGGATCTTCTCGCCGCTGAAATCGACCTCTGCGCCGACGCCCTTGAAATCGTAGCGCTGCACGATTTCCTTCTGGGCCTGGTTCAGTGCGTTGGACACTTCTTGGCTGTCGACCTTGCTGACAACATCAAAGGTTGAATCGCTCGCCATGGGAGCCTCCTATGAGTAGAGAATGGGCTTTGAATACAAGACTACCGGGGTGCCGCAAATGCCCAAAAGTTGAGTGTGGGGCAGCTCACGTGCCACCCGATTTTATCTTTCGGAAAAAGTCATGTAGAGTTTCTACTCGTTCCGAAGGGAACAAATTCGGCAGATTACCCGAGCGGCCAAAGGGGGCTGACTGTAAATCAGCTGGCAACGCCTTCACTGGTTCGAATCCAGTATCTGCCACGAATGAAGCTCGAGTCCAAATCGAAAGATTTGGACTCGAGCTTTTTTCATGCCCAAATTCACCCTTATTGCTGCAGCGGCTTCCGCCGGTTGGCGCCCCGTAGCCAATGTGCCCCACCCGATACCTTGAGGTGGCTGAGGAATTTGCCGGAGACCTAAGCCGCCATGCGCTCACCCATGGGAACCACAAATACATCCCAGAGCAACATCATGGAGTCGCCCGGAGCCTGCAACACCGCGTTGTAATGCGCCCACTGCCATTCGGTCGCCCCGTTGTCAGCCTGCGGCTTCGGAGGGCAGGAACCCGGCGTCAACCACGTGTTTCCATCCCAGATGGCCTGGAGGGACCCCACGGCCGTTGCCGCCGCGCTGGGATCGTTCAGCGGGGAGGGATATGAAACGCGCTTCTGGATCCGGGACGCAGGCGCAATGGCAAACGGCATTGAATCGGTGATGGCCAGGTCCACGGGCAGCCCGTCGACATAGCTTTCGGCAAGCAGCATTCCCTCGGAGAGTGCCTTGCGCCCGGATTCGCCGGTGGTGATCAGCAACAAGGTGCAGCGTGTCATGGTCCGTTCCCTTCATTTTCCAATGGGTTCCCCTTGAGGATAGAAGCGCGGAAAGGGGAATGGGACGGCGGCGCCGGGGTTGTGGATACGCGCCACTTGCGCACCCGATGGGCCGGTGCGGCGGTGTGGTGCCCAAGACCACAAATTGGGGATAACTGAAGCATGAACGGCTGTAAGCGGTACCGTGGAGGTATGGCTACCATCAATATCACCGAAGCTGAGTTCACTACGACACTGGAAGAAAATGACATTGTCTTCGTAGATTTCTGGGCTGAATGGTGCGGACCTTGCCGCCAATTTGCCCCTGTCTACGAACAAGTTTCGGCAAAATTCCCGGACGTAAAATTCGCCAAGGTCGACACCGAGGCCGAACAAGGCCTGGCACGTGCCGCAAACATCACTTCCATCCCCACCCTGATGGCCTTCCGCGACAAGGTGCTCGTTTTCTCGCAGCCCGGTGCGCTGAATGCCTCGCAGCTCGACGACCTGGTTGTTGCGGTCAAGGGCATCGACATGGAACAGGTTCACGCACAGATCGCCGAGCAGGAAGCACAAGCTCAGTAACTGCGCTTCAGCGGCGCCGGTGGTCCATCGGCGCCAATCTGGGACCGAAGGCCTGCTTGCGCACCCCCGAGGCTCCCAAAAGCCTGACCACGCGCTGCCGGTGTCCCGCATAGGGCGCCAGCAGCCGGAGCATCCCCGCATCATCAACCCTGCGCCCGGTCAGGACCTGGCCGACGAAGGCCGCCAAGTGGTAGTCGCCGACGGAAACGTGGTCCGGCGCCCCGTGCGTGCGTTGCAGCACCTCTGCGATGCTCCAAGGGCCAATCCCGGGAATCGAGCCCAGCGCGGCGTCGATGGTCCCGGCCCCCAAGACACCCTCGCGTTTGCTCCCCAGCGCCAGTGCGCCCCAGCGTTCCAGGCTCGAAGCAAGGGCGGCAGCCCGCACTGCCGTGGAAGACCGCTTGGCATCGACGCGCGCCTGGTGCCACTGCCACGGTTGCAGCGAACGGACCGCAGCTGGGGTGGGAGGCAGGCGCATGCCGGCCGGCGCGGGGGCAGGCGGGACCTCGCCCACGGCGAGCGCGAGGTACTTCCACGCGTAGTGGGCCTCGATGACCGTTACCTTTTGCTCGAGGATGGCGGGGAACAGCGCGTCGAAGATGCGCCCCGTCGCGGGGAAGCGCAGCCCGGGGTTCACCCTGCGGGTTTGTGCGACAACGGGCGGCACGATTTCCCTGAAGGCAGGAGCTTCAAAGGCGCTCCAGTCGTCGTGGGCGCCGACCAACCGCAGGCCCTGGGCCACGGCAGTTTGCGCTCCCGGGCCCCATGCCTGCAGCACCACCTCCGAATGCAGACCCTCCGTGCGGGAGACGCGCAGGGTGACGGGGCCCTCGGTGGTGCGGAAACACAACCAGGCCTGGGATGCGCCCACCCGGGTGGTGGGGTCCTGCGGGCCGCGCTGCAGGATGGAAAGAGTCGACCGCAGCGAGTAAGGTCCCTGCGGATCCCAAACGGCATGCGCATCACTGGGGGGAAGCTGGTGTGCAACATCGAGGACCATGGTTCAATCCTCCCACCGGCCCCGCACCGGGTGTTACGCGGCCCTGCCGCTCATGAAGAATCACTACGTATCGCCGCGAAATTGTTACGCTGCGCCGGTAGAGTGTGCGCCATGAAGTACGCTCGCACAGTCCTTGACCTGATCGGCAACACGCCACTGGTTCAGCTCAACGCAGTCACCGCCGGAATCGAGGCAAAGGTACTGCTCAAGCTCGAATACCTGAACCCGGGAGGGTCCATCAAGGACCGTATCGCCCTGAAAATGGTTGAGAAAGCCGAGGCCAGCGGGGAACTGCAGCCCGGCGGCACCATCGTGGAACCAACCAGCGGAAACACGGGGGTCGGACTGGCCATGGTGGGCCAGCTCAAGGGGTACAAAACAATTTTTGTCACCCCGGACAAGGTCGGCGAGGAAAAGCGCGACGTGCTGCGTGCCTACGGTGCAGAGGTCGTTGTCACCCCCACCGCGGTGGCACCCGAATCACCGGAGTCCTACTACGGGGTCTCCGACCGCCTGGTGCGGGAAATACCGGGGGCCTACAAGCCCGACCAGTTCTCGAACCCCGCGGCCCCCGACAGCCACTATGAATCGACTGGCCCGGAAATCTGGGCCGACACCGACGGCACCGTCACCCACGTGGTCATCGGCGCCGGCACCGGCGGAACCATCACCGGCACAGGGCGCTACCTCAAGGAAATCTCCGCGGACCGCCCCGGCGGCCCCGTCCGGGTCATCGGCGTGGACCCCGACGGCTCCGTGTACTCCGGCGGCACCGGACGACCCTACTTCGTCGAAGGCGTGGGGGAGGACATGTGGCCGGACAACTATGACAAGTCCGTCCCGGACGAGGTGCTGCCCGTGGGGGACGCCGAGGCATTCGAGATGACCCGCCGCCTGGCCAAGGAAGAAGGCTTGCTGGTTGGCGGCTCGTCCGGCATGGCGGTGGCTGCTGCCCTGCGCCTGGCCCGCGACCTGCCCTCCGACGCCGTGGTGGTTGTCATCGCACCGGACGGCGGACGCGGCTACCTGGGCAAGATCTTCAACGACGCCTGGATGCGCTCCTACGGGTTCCTGTCCACCGAGGGGCAGGACACTGTGGCCAAGCTGCTGGGGTCCAAGGACATCAGCCTCCCGGACCTGGTGCACGTGCACCCCAACGAATCGGTGCGCGACGCGATCGGCATCATGAACGAATACGGGGTCTCCGCCCTTCCGGTGCTCAGCACCGAGCCGCCCGTGCGGCTGGGGGAGGTGCGCGGCTACATCGACGAGCGCGCGCTCACCGAGAAGCTCTTCCGCAATGAAATCTCCCTTACCGACCCGGTCGGTCCGCTGGCGACCATCCCGCTGACGATGATCGGCGTGCACGAATCCATCGACAACGCCCGCACCCTGCTGGCAGACCACGACGCACTGCTGGTCACCCACGACGGCGAGGCCGTCGGGGTGGTCACCCGCCACGACCTGCTGACCTACCTCACCCACTAAGGACACCCGACACCATGAGCGAAAACACCCACGCCAACCAGGGCTTCAACACCCGCGCCGTCCACGCCGGCCAGGCCTTCGAGCCGCGCACCGGCGCCGTCGTGCCCCCGCTGCACTTCTCCTCCACCTACGCCCAGGACGGCATCGGCAACCTGCGCGCAGGCTACGAATACGGCCGCGGCGGAAACCCCACGCGCGACTCCCTGCAGGAACAGCTTGCAGCATTGGAGGGCGGCACCCACGCCTTCTCCTTCTCCTCGGGCCTCGCCGCGGAGGATTCGCTGATCCGCGCGCTTGCGGTGCCGGGGGACCACATCGTGCTGGGCAACGACGCCTACGGGGGAACCTACCGGCTGATCTCCCGGGTGCTCGGCGGCTGGGGGATCGGCAACACCCCGGTGAACATGGCCGACCACGCGGCGCTCGCCGAGGCCATCGCCGCGAACAACACCAAGCTGGTCTGGGTGGAGACCCCGTCGAACCCGATGATGCGCATTTCCGACATCGAGGCCATCGCGAAGATCACCCACGATGCCGGCGCCCTGCTGGTGGTGGACAACACCTTCGCCTCCCCGTACCTGCAGCAGCCGCTGGCCCTGGGCGCGGACGTGGTGGTGCACTCGACGACCAAATACATCGGCGGGCACTCGGACGTGGTCGGCGGCGCCGTGATCGTCAAGGACGCGGAGCTGGCGGAGAAGATCGGCTTCATCCAGTTTGCCGTCGGCGCCGTCTCCGGCCCGATGGACGCCTTCCTGACCACCCGCGGGCTGAAGACCCTGGGCGTGCGCATGCGCACACACTCGGAGAACGCCATGGCCGTTGCCAAGTGGCTGGCCGGGCGCCCCGAGGTCGAGGCCGTGCACTACCCGGGCCTGGAGGACCACCCGGGCCACGCGCTGGCCAAGAAGCAGATGCGCGATTTCGGCGGCATGGTCTCCGTGCAGTTCACCGGCGGCGAGGCCGCGGCCCGCACGGTGGCCGAGGCGACCCGCATCTTCACCTTGGCAGAGTCCCTGGGAGGCATCGAATCGCTGATGAACTACCCCTCGGAAATGACCCACGCCTCGGTGAAGGGCACCGAGCTGGCGGTTCCGGTGAACCTGCTGCGCCTTTCGGTGGGCATCGAGGACACCGCGGACCTGATCGCGGACCTGGAGCAGGCGTTCGCCAAGCTCTGACCCCGGCTCCACCCCGGTTTCAGGGGCAACCTGGACACCAATGGCCGGGGCCCGCGCGGAAAATTCCGCGCGGGCCCCGGCCATTGGTGGTTTGGGATTTGCCGTTCGTCCGGCTACTTGGCGGAACCCTGCTGCCGGCGTGCCGCACGTTCGGCCTTGCGCAGGTCCCGCGCGGCCTTGGCCTGCGGGGCGAAGAACCTGATGCTGGCCGGGGTCCACAGCAGGGCGACACCGACCAGCACCAGCGCGGCAAAGATGCCGAGCCGGAAGCCGCGGGTCAACAGCGGCAGCCCGATGATCAACCCGCACCAGGTCAGCGACAGCCGTCCCGCCAGCTTGCCGCGCCACAGCTGGACGACGGCGAAGCCGACGAGCAGCCCGATCCCGATGAGCGCAATGCCCGCGGCCCACAGCCCGGGCGCCTCGGCGGCCGGGCGCTGCGTGGAGTTGTAGAAGAAGCTCGCGGCGAAGCCCAGCGCAGCAAGCGCGATGGCGGCCCACCACCAGCGGGCCACCACCAGTGAGTGCGGCACGGGGTGCGGCGGGGACTGCAGCCTGGTCTGGTTGTCCGAACCCATGGCCTTAGTCGGCTACCTTGACGGGCAGTGCCCGGTGGTCGAGCATGTCGTTCTCGGTCCAGAGGAGGTCGCCTTGGTCTGCCAGCCAACCGGCAAAGGCGTCATTATCTAGCAAGTTCATGTTCGGGAGGATACCGGAAATGGTTTGGAAATGAGATCGGGGAACCCGGCTCGCCCCGGGGGCCTGGCCCGGCGCATGTGTAAACAACGAAGACCGGCCATCAGCATCCCGGTTGGCCCAAATTACCCCCGGGGGCATATTGTCGAGGCATGGAACTGGACCCAGTGGAACTCAAACCGGTACTCAACAGGCTCAAGCGCGCGCAGGGGCAGCTAGGCGCCGTCATCCGCATGATCGAGGACGGCCAGGAGTGCGCTGACGTGATCACCCAGCTGTCGGCGGCGTCCAAGGCCTTGGACCGTGCCGGGTTCAGCATCATCGCCAGCGGGCTGCAGTCATGCATGCAGGCGGAGGCGAACGAAGAGGGCGCCGGGACCCTGGATCGCCAGAAACTTGAGAAGCTTTTCCTCTCCCTGGCATAGACTGCGAATCATGAGTGCACAGGCCAACGCGGAAACAGCGAACCACCATGGGCCCGGAACCGGGACCCTGGAACACGTCTGTGTGGTCCATGCGCTGAAGCCCGACCGCGGTATCGGTGTCACGGCGATTGACAAGCGCGCGGTGCCCGGGCCGGTCAAGGTGGGCAAGATCGGGCTCTATGCCGACGTGCAGGCCGACCGCGTGCACCACGGGGGATTTGATCAGGCGGTCTACGCCTATTCGGAGGCCGAAGCGCAACGCTGGGCCCTGGAGCTGGTCCGCGAGATCCCCGCCGGATACTTTGGCGAAAACCTGAGGGTCTCCTCGCGGGCAACCACGGACGCCATTGTGGGGGAGCGCTGGCGGATCGGCAGGGACGTTGTCGTGGAAGTCACGCTGCCACGCACGCCATGCTCCACCTTTGCGCGGCATGTCCGGGAAGACGACTGGGTCGCCCGCTTCACAGAACGCGGCGATGTCGGCTGTTACCTCAGAGTTGTCCGGGTCGGCAAGATCCGGGCCGGCGACTCCATCGAGGTCGTGTCCAGACCCGCGCACGGGGTCAGCGTGCGGGATGTCTTCACGGGACCCACGCCGGGGCAGGCGCAGGCCATGCTCGACGAACAGGCGGCAACCGGTGTCCCGCTTCCGGAAAAGATCCTCGCCAAGCTTCGGCAACTCGGGTTCGCCGAGTAGATCCGCCCAAGTGGGCCGGGTGCGACCGCCCACAAAGGCCGCGGCACGCGGCTGTGTGCGCAAGCTCACCGGGCAAAAAGACCCCCGTTTCAGACGGGGGGCGATAAGCTTAGGTGTTCGCTGTATCCGGCTTCCCTCGCATTCTGCCCAATATTTGAGGCAGAAGCTCGTCGTGTGTGAGCCCGCCAAATTGTGCGGGATGTTTCTTTCATAGGGGAGTCGCCGGACCAAAGTGATTGAGTCCGATTGTGCTGCGGAGCCTCGTTGAAACGGGGTTTATCCGCCCCTATGAATGAGGTAATTTTCCTTGTCTACTGACATGCCCGAAAACCAGAACACCACCGCCGAGACCAAGACCGAAGAAAACGCAGTTCTCTTCAGCGATCTGGGCCTGGACGGCCGCGTTCTCGCCGCCGTTTCCGACCTTGGCTACGAAAAGCCGTCCCCGATCCAGGCAGCAACCATCCCGCTGCTGCTCGAGGGCCGCGACGTTGTCGGCGTTGCCCAGACCGGCACCGGCAAGACCGCCGCATTCGCCCTCCCTGCCCTGTCCAAGATGGCCGAACTGGCCGACTTGAACGGCACCGCCCGCAAGACCCAGGTCCTGGTTCTTGCCCCGACCCGTGAGCTTGCGCTCCAGGTCGCCGAAGCATTCACCTCCTACGCCAAGCACATGGGCGACTTCACCGTCCTTCCCGTGTACGGCGGATCCGCCTACGGCCCGCAGCTCAACGGCCTTCGCCGTGGCGCACAGGTAGTCGTCGGCACCCCCGGCCGCGTCATCGACCACATCAACAAGGGTTCCCTGGACCTTTCGGACCTGCAGTACGTGGTCCTGGATGAGGCCGACGAAATGCTGCGCATGGGCTTCGCCGAAGAGGTCGACAAGATCCTCGAGGCAACCCCGGAAGAGAAGCAGGTTGTGCTGTTCTCGGCCACCATGCCTTCCTCGATCCGCCGCATCTCCAAGCAGTACCTGCGCAACCCGCAGGAAGTTTCCGTCAAGTCGCAGAGCAGCACCGGCAGCAACATCCGCCAGCGCTACGTGCAGGTCATGGGAGCCCACAAGCTCGACGCCATGACCCGCATCCTGGAATCGGAGAAGTCCGAAGGCGTTATCGCCTTCGTGCGCACCAAGATGGCAACCGAGGACCTGGCCGACAAGCTCAAGTCCCGCGGCTTCACCGCTGCAGCCATCAACGGTGACATCCCGCAGCAGCAGCGCGAGCGCACCATCGAGAACCTTCGCGATGGCAAGATCGACATCCTGGTTGCCACCGACGTCGCGGCCCGTGGCCTTGACGTTGAGCGAGTGTCCCACGTGATCAACTTCGATATCCCGCACGACACCGAGTCCTACGTCCACCGCATCGGCCGCACCGGCCGTGCAGGCCGCTCGGGCGACGCGATCCTCTTCATGACCCCGCGCGAAAAGTACTTGCTGCGTGCCATCGAAAAGGCCACCCGCCAGACCGTTGAGCACATGCACCTGCCGAGCGTTGACGCCGTGAACGACAAGCGCCTGGCAAAGTTCGCCGACCAGATCGGTGAGACCATCTCCTCGCAAGACCTGACGGTCTTCCGCAACCTGGTGGAGAAGTACTCCGCCGAGCACGAGGACGTCACCGAAGTCGAGATCGCCGCGGCCCTCGCACACATGGCACAGGGCGGCCGCCCGCTGCTCATGCAGGAAATGCCTGCGGCCCCGGCCAAGCAGGCCCGCCTTGCAGGCGGCGGCAAGGACGGCTTCGGCTCCCGCGGCCCGTCGCGTGCACTGACCGAAGGCAACGCCACCTACCGCCTCGCGGTTGGCCGTCGCCAGCGCGTCATGCCGGGCTCCATCGTTGGCGCACTTGCCAACGAAGGCGGCCTGACCTCCGCTCAGATCGGTGGCATCGACATCCGTGCCGACCACACCCTCGTGGAACTGCCGGCGGACCTTTCCTCGGAGCAGCTGCAGTCGCTGTCCCGCACCCGCATCGGTGGCGAACTGATCCACCTCGAGCTGGACAACGGCCGTAGCCCGCGCAGCGATCGTGAAGGCGGCCGTGAAGGCGGCGGCGGTTACCGTGGCGGCCAGGGTGGCGGCGGCGGTTACCGTGGCGGCCAGGGTGGCGGCGGCGGTTACCGCGGCGGCCAGGGTGGCGGCGGCGGATACCGCGGCGGCAGCGACCGTCGCAGCGAAGGCGGCTCCTCCGAAGGCGGCCGTGGCGGTTACGACCGCGACCGCAACGATCGCGGTGGCGAGCGTGGTGGCCAGGGTGGCGGCGGTGGATACCGCGGCAACGCCGGCGGCGGAGAGAACCGCTTCGGCGGCTCGCGCAAGCCGCGCACCGCAGGTGGCACCAGCGCCCCGCGTCGTCGCGACTACTAAGCGCTAAATAGACAAAACCCCCGATGGGGGTGTCCTTCCTGGAAAGGTTGGGCACCCCCGCCGGGGGTTTTGCTTTCCCCGGAAACCGGCCGATGGCCGGCCAAGTCCGTGACCCAGCCCCGTCTTTCGCGCGTCGGCCATCGACCACTGGAGCCGCTGGCAGGGTGATGACGGCGCTGGTGGCCTCTCTGGCCGGGTTCATGAGGTTGTCGGTGAAAGGTGCCGGGTCCCGCGCGCTGCACAGCCACGCTGGCGCCGGCAGATCCATTGACCAGATGCCCTGTGCCTTGAGCCGCACCGGGAAGGCGGGCAAACCTGGGTGCGGGTATTCGCCGGAGTCCTGCATGACTTCGGCTTCCCCTCCCGTGGCCGCAACGCCTGCGATGCAACGGGGCACGGTGCAGGTGACGGGTTGGCCGCCACGGTGCTTGTCGTTGCAGCCGAGGTTCCACCGAGCGACTATGCTGCGTCGGCACCGAATCCTTGGCGGAGTACCGACTCGATGCCGTGGACGCCGTTTCGTCCCTGGCAGGGGACGGCCCGGCGGGCTTCGGTGAGACTGATGAGCTTGTTCGTGCCCGGGGAATCCTGGCCGCGGGTGCCCTCCGAATGGCATCCGTGGTCGCTGAAGGTTCCGTCCCGGGCACCCGCGTGCGCCGCTGAGATTGCCCACCCAAGGATCATCCGTGATGTGTATCACCGAATATCGACGCAAATGACATCCTGACGTGCCCCTTTTGGCAGATTTTGTGTCGTCGGCCACAAAAGTGCATCTCGATTTCACAGTGCCGAAAAATGCTGGTAGAGTTCTTACTCGTTGCCCCCCTAGCTCAGTGGTAGAGCGCGTTCTTGGTAAGAACGAGGTCACCGGATCGATTCCGGTGGGGGGCTCTGAATGGAATGGCCCGCGTTTGAGTCTGCCCGTAAGGGAACGTGACGCGGACGCGGGTATTACCATTCGTGGCGGCTTAGCTCAGCTGGTTAGAGCGCACGACTCATAATCGTGAGGTCCCGGGATCGAGTCCCGGAGCCGCTACAGATGGATCCCCGTCTTCCTTGCGAAGGCGGGGATTTTTTCATGCCTGCTTTCAGGATTCCACCCCGCCATGCCCGCGATTTTTTTGGTTGCCCGCGTCGCTATTGGCCGGCAACCGACTCCACTCATTTGAGGGTTAAACGTCCCTCGGCAAACGCGCTGCCGGCCCGATGGGCCAAGCAACACATTTTCCGCGTCTTTCTTGGGGGAAGCCGCGGAATGCACCCTGTTGTGCCGGTTTCGATGCGGGTCCGGCAGGGTGTCCGGAAGGGCCCCGTGCATTCGCTGCGCGGGGCCCTTTACGTTTGGCCGGTGGTTCGACCACGGGGCGACCAAACACGCAGGAAGCCCTGCTGGCTCAACGAGGATCAGGGTCCGGCACCTCCAAGGAGAAGGGTTGCGCCACCGTGGCATTTCCGTTGACCCTGAGTTCAACCGAATGGATTCCCGGGTAGTACTTCCGGGTACTGAGGGGCACGATGCCATGCTCCCGCCGTCCTGTCCAGGTTTCGCCGGAGTCAAGGGTGCGCGTGCTGAGCTTGAATGTCTTGGGTCGCGTCCGGCCGTTGGCCTTCATGAAATGGATGACGTAGTCAATGACGACGGTGGTCGGTGTGCTTTCTTCATTTGTCACCGCGTAAGAGAAACCCAGCGATTCCCCGAGGCGGATGGACTTCCGCTCGACGACGGGTCCGGAGATGGACAAGCGTCGCGATCCTTCCACGCCGACCATCGCCAAGGCATCGAGATTCGCTTCCTTGATCAGTGTCCTCAAGCCAAGTCGAATCAGCTTTCGGCTTTGGGCACTGCCGTCCACCGCCCATCGCCGTGCGAACCGCAGTGCCAGCTCGGGGTTGATCTTGCTGATGTCGTTGAGGTGGTTTGCGACCGAACGGCGAACGAAGTCCGATGTGTCGTTGTGCAGTGCGTCAAGAATCGGGCCGGAGTACCGTTCACCCTTGGCAAGGTGGTCCAGCCGCATGGCCCAGGGCAGTCGCGGCCGGGTGCATTCCGAAGCCAACCTTCGAACGTCCGGATCGGCATCTTGTGTCCACCGGAGAACGGTGGGCCATACATCGTCCTGTTTGGAAGCGATCAGTTTTCGCATGGCGAATTCGCTGCTCAGCCGGGGTGTTAGGCGTCGAAGCAGTTCGAGTGTCGTGTCCAGATCCGGAATCTCCCGGGTGACAAGGGCATCCGACACCGCCAGCGTCATCCAACCCGCGAAATCATTGGAGTCCAGGAGGTACGTGGCCGTGACGTCGAGCGATGGCTCGATGTCATCACGAAGGGCCGCGGCGATCAGTGCGATGCGTTCATGGATGCCCCTTGGTCCAAGGTTCCCTTGCACTGCGCGCAGGGACGTAAGCGGTTCGGCGGGATTGGTATCCGAGATCAATCCGATGAGCCTGGATAGGTCGTCTTCGCTGAGCATTTCATCTGCAAAAGGCACGGGGCATCGGGCTTTCTGGGTTGGACGCGGGTGGACTGGCCGAAGGTTCCTTGCCGTGGATCACAAGGTGAATCACGCTGAAAGCGGGTTCGTCAAAAAGAGGCTTCGGCACCGTTTCCGACCCGGGAAGCAACGCCTGACATGGGAAGCAGGCGCCCTTGCGGTAGTCTAGTCGGAAGTTTGCAGGCCGTCCGGCGCAACGGATGGCCAATTCCGAAAAGTGTCGCTTGCGCGCCGGGTTCGGGATGGCGCCAGTGGCGCAAGCGACTACACGATGAGCCGCTGGGCAGGAAAACCACCTGCAAAGCCAGGGATCGCACCGCGCCGTTTCCCAACTGCAGCACAACGAAGGAACGGGGCGATTTACGTATGGGGTATGGACGAGGTTCATGGTTGGCTGCCCTGACGGGTGTTGCCGCGTTGGCGGTCACGGGATGCGCCAGCCAAACCCCGAAGGCGGTGGCGCACGAACCCGTCGGCTACTCCGCCTTGGAATGGTCGGACGGTAGCGAATTCATGGTCAGCAGGGTCGATCTGCAGTCGGCCACCGAGGCCGTGGCCGGCAAGGACTTCAAGCAGGTGTCCACCACCGAACAATGGGCCCTTGGCAGCGAATCTTTCGGATCGTTCGGCCTGGACCGCGAGGGCAGGCTGGTGGGATCCATGATGCAGAACCAGGGGATCGACGCCGCCACGGAAGACCCCGCCACGGGTTCGCGCGTCGGCATGGTGGTCGGCGCCGAATTCAAGGCATGGCCCGATGCCACAGGGTCGGCGCCTTCCAACGAAATCCGTCAGCTGCAAAGCGGTGACTCCGACGGTGAAAGCTTCGTTTGGTCCGAAACCCCGGACACCACCCTTGTTGCCACCAGCTGGAAGATCTTCGCCAAGCGTGCCGATGCATCCGTGCCCGTGCTGCTCGCGAAGTCCAGCGAGAACGTCGACGATCCTTCTTCGGGGGCTGGCATGGGCGGCATCGCGCCAATCATCCATGGTGACCGCGTGTATTGGCACACCACCGTTGGGTCGGACATCGGGGGAGTGCTCAACACCCAAATCGTATCTACCGACATGGCCGCCCAAGGGAAAATTCGCCTCGAGGAATCCGGGGTTGCCTACCCGGTGTCCCTGGGCGATGCCGTGGCGGCAGTGAGACTCGAAAAGCTCGACGGGGAAGGGGGAGAAGGAGACCTGAACGTTCCCACGCTGGACGATGCGCAGGGAATAGTGCTTCTGAACAACGACGGAACCAAGACGGACTTGCTCAAGATCGCTGAAAACGCGCCGTCGGGCAGCACCTTCGAGACGTTCAACGGTTCCGGCAAAGCATTGTCCTTCTCCTTCAACGGGGAAACATTCGTTGTGGACACCAAGAGCAAGAACGTCATTGCGTTCCCGGAACCGCAGGATTCCTACCTTGAGGGCCTGGCACACTGCGGGGACATGGTGACGTGGACTTACACCGATGCCAACGGTGAAGGTGTTGGATCGCAGTACGTTTATGACACCAAGATGCAGACGCTGCGTGCCGTGAAGGAGCCGGAACTGTTCGGCAGCAGCCTTTGCCAGGGCGAGTACCTGGCCTGGTCGGTAAGCGATTCATCCAATGACAGCGCACTTGCCACGGACATAGTCACGCAGTGGAAGGACTGACCCGTTAGAAGGGTGGCGTCCCTGCAAAAACCGGGCGCATGGCGGTGACGGCTTCTTCCGGGCCTGGCGTTGTTGGCCGGAAGCGAAACGGAACCGGACGCACATTTGGAAACGGTTCCAAGACATCGGGGGAACCCGGTGAAACCGCGGGGCCATGGCCGTCCGAGATCCGGCCGCAGGCTTTTCCTAGAATGTTTGCCGAAGTTGCACAGTTTGCCCACGGAAGTGTCGACCGAAAATCGGCTTAATGTCGTAACTGGACGGGGTGTTGGGCCACGGGACTGTTTGCAGCTGACGAGACGGAAACGGCTATGGTGTTCGTGAATTCGATCAGTTTGGTTGGCGGTTGGTTTCCAACAACCGTTTGGATCGTCGCAGTGATCGGGATGCTTTTCCTTTTGCTTCCCCGCAAGCAATCCAGGTGGTTGCTGAGGATCGTGGTTGTGGCGGTAGCGGCCGTTATGGTGACGCTCGTTGCGCATTGGTTGTCGGTATGGGTTTTCTATGTTCTTCCCGAGCCCATGCCCGGGTCCGTGCTTGCCTGGGGCTGCGTGGGAACGTTTGCCGTATTCCTGGGGATTCTCGGATTGCGGGGCGTCTGGGCCTGGCGAAGGCTGGGCATCCCGCTTGCCGTGGTTGCGGTGGTCCTCCTGTCAGCGGTTCAGGTCAACGCCTACTTTGGCCAATATGTGAACATCGGGAGTCTCTACGATGCGGATACCTCGGGACTGCCGACACTGAGCCGGAACGACCTGCGCACTCCCCAAGGACTGGCCCATGCAACGGGTTCCAAGCTCCCCGCGATTCAAGGGTGGAAGGCGCCGGCCGACATGCCGAAAAGCGGCAAGCTTTTCGAGAACAGCATCCCGGGAACTGTCTCCGGATTCTCCGCCCGCAAGGCGGTGATCTACCTGCCGCCGGCATACCTGGTTGCGAACAGGCCGCAGCTGCCGGTGATGGTCATGGTGGCAGGGCAGCCGGGGAGTCCCAACGCTGGATCGATTCAGGCAATCTCGCGCACATCATGAACAAGTTTGCCCATTCACATCACGGGCTGGCTCCGGTCGTGGTGGTCGTGGATCCCAACGGCAGCCAGAACGGGAACACGATGTGCATGGACAGCCAAATCGCCAAGGCAGGAACGTATCTCTCGGTGGATGTCCCGAAGTGGATGAAGACGAATCTCGATGTCCAAGCAGATACGTCGCGATGGGCCTTTGGCGGATTCTCATTTGGCGGAACTTGCGCGATTCGGCTGGGCACCGAGCAACCGGCGATTTACCCGAATATCCTTGATCTGTCGGGCCAGCTCGAGCCCGCGCTGACCGCCAACAGAACGGTCACGATCCAACATTCGTTCGGCGGCAACACGGCGGCCTTTGATGCCAAGACGCCGCTGGCGTTGCTCAGCCGAAACAAGTACGACCACAGTTTCGCCTACCTTTCCGTTGGCGCGGACGACTACCATTACGGACCGGAGATGGGCACGCTTTCGGCGGCCGCCAAGGCCGCCGGAATGATCGTCGTGGATGCGAAGGTTGCTGGCATGGGACACTCCTGGAAAGCAGCCAAAGTTGGCCTCGCCGACGGCCTGGAGGTCCTGTCCAAACGCATGGGCTTGGCCAGGTAGCACCCTCGCGCTTGCACCGGCACGGTCCCTTGCAGATGACGGCCCTTGGTCCGGCGCGTTGGCCGTGAATCCGCTGGGAGATCGCGCCTCGAAAGGCGGATGCGACGCCCTGCCGCTGACCGTTGCCATAGTGTTGGGAAGTGATTTCTTTTTCGAACGTGCATGCGTCGCTGGCCGCCGTCTCGGTGAGGCCCGCAACCTCGAGCTTCCTTCCGGACTGGTTGAATCCCGACGTTTTCCTGAGGGATCCGGCCCTTGGCCCGTGGGTAATCTTGCTGGTTTGCGGCATCGTGTTTGCCGAGACCGGTCTGCTGGTGGGTTTCTTCCTGCCGGGAGATTCCATGCTCTTTACTGCGGGCCTCTTGGTCGCCACCGGTGCACTGGACGTCAGCCTTCCGGCTTTTGCCCTCCTGATCTTCATCGCCGCGTTCCTGGGGGACCAAACCGGCTATCTCATCGGGCGCAAGGCGGGGCCCGCAATTTTCAAGCGGCCGGATTCGCGGTTCTTCCGCCAGGAACACGTTGAAAAGGCCCACGCATTCTTTGAGCGCTTCGGCGGCAGGGCAGTGGTTCTTGCCCGTTTCGTGCCCATCGTCAGGACCTTTGTGCCGGTCATCGCGGGTGTCGCCCACATGAGCTACAGGGTCTTCGCCCTCTACAACTTGCTCGGTGCCTTGCTCTGGGGCGTGGGTGTGACGCTGCTCGGCTATTGGCTGGGGCAGTATGAATGGGTCGGCAACAACATCGACGTGATCTTCGTTGTCATCGTGCTTATTTCGGTGATTCCGATTGGATTGGAACTGCTCAAGGCAGGACGAAGAAAAGCAAGCGAAAGCTAACCCGGTTCCGGCGGGCGCTGCGCGAAACCATACACAACGCCCGCCGGTGGCACCCTGTCGGTTCAATACCGCGTCCGGGCGCAAGGAGCAGTAGCCCGGTGAGGGGCATCGCAAACACCCGACTTCCACGAGCAAATTGCGATCTTCGTCACTTTCGGCGCTTTCGATGTGCAATTCGGGGCGGTTGTTGGGTAGAGTATTTCTTCGTTGCCCCCCTAGCTCAGTGGTAGAGCGCGTTCTTGGTAAGAACGAGGTCACCGGATCGATTCCGGTGGGGGGCTCAGGGATGAAAACCGCTGTACAACCCATTTCAATGGGTTGTACAGCGGTTTTTTGTTGTCCGGAGTACCCGGATCCTCCGGTTGGCCTACTTTCGAAGCGAAGTGTTTCCGCTGATCCGGGCGACAACGCGGTCGATCATGATTCCCAAGCCCAGCGCAACCGCCACCGCAACCACCATGCCCAAGAGGTGGTACTCCTGGAACCACTGGCCCGCCAGCACCCCGATCAGCACCGAATACGAAGCCCAGCCAACACTGGAAAAACAGGTGAGAATCAGGAACTTACGATGCGAGTAGCGGGTGGCTCCGGCAACCAGATTCACCGCAACCCGGCCGATCGGCACGAAGCGCGCCACCAAAATCAGTGACACTGGCCGGAGTCGCAGTTCGTAGCCTGCCCACGCGAAGGCGTGTTGAAGCCGTTTTCGGCGCATCCACGCAAACCTGTCGGTTCCGATGGCCCTGCCGATCAGGTAGGCGACGTTGTCGCCCACGAACGCGCCCAATCCGGCCATGAGGCCCAGAAGCCATGGATTGGGCATGCCCCTGCTTGGTATCAGGGAAGCCAATGCCACGACCAGCGATTCACTGGGGACCGGGGGAAAGAAGCCGTCGATCGCGCAGAACAGGAAAATCATCAGGTAGGACAGCGGGTGTCCCGCAGCCGAGAGAATGAACGTGCTCAGCGCATCCATGGCTGTGGTGAATAAATCCAAGAGCGGTCCTGTTCGTTGAATGCCCCGTGTGGTTCATGCCACGTAGTTGGTCACTAACAAGGCTAGCCATCGGCGAATTCAATTCATACTCCGGCACCCGGAAGAGCCATGCCGGGGCCAATCTGCCACTTGGAGGGGGCTCCCCGATATGATGGAAGGAGTGCGAAATCTGTGGTCATAGGTGCCTTGTAGCTCTATGAAGGGCCAATGAGAGTAAGCGCTCGTGATGACCATGAACCTTTATGAGAGGACCAAGCGCATGCCCAAGGCCGACTTCAACCAAGAGTTCCCTACCCGCGCCTCGCTTCGACGTGCGCGCCAGGAGCAACAGGATTCGGGGAGCCAAGAAGGCGCTGCGGACAAGAAAGCACCAGGGGTTTCGGCACAGCGGGATGAATTTGATTCGATTCCGGAATCGAAACGCCAAGAGACCCGCAAGCCCGCTGCCGCCACGTCGCAGAAGCCTGTGGCGCCCGCCGCGCCGGCAACTAAAAAGAGCGCTCCAAGTGCCAAGACCGGGTCATCTTCTGCCGAGACAAGGCCGGCCAGGAACGTCAAGGACGTCAAGAAGGCAGACAAGGCAACGATGGGATCCGCCAAGCCTGGCGCTACGTCCCCGCAGCAGACGGCCAAGCCGACTGCGCCGGTGACCTCCCGGGTTGCGGCGGTGCAGGAAACCGCAAAACCAAGCAACGCGAAAGCCATGGCTTCGGTCCCCTCGACGCCAAGGCCCGCGGACCCGGCCGGCAGCAACACGCGGGTGCAGCCGGCGGCGAATGATGCCAGGCCCTTCGAGGCCCACAGCAATGGTTCCAAGGCCGCCGGCAAGCAGAAGAAACAGGCCCAGGTTGAATCCGTACCGGTGAAGACCGCCCCCGCGTCGCCAGCCAAGGCTGCATCGTCCGTGGCGCAGCTGGCTCCTGC
Source organism: Paeniglutamicibacter kerguelensis (assembly GCF_017876535.1). Taxonomy (NCBI): domain Bacteria; kingdom Bacillati; phylum Actinomycetota; class Actinomycetes; order Micrococcales; family Micrococcaceae; genus Paeniglutamicibacter; species Paeniglutamicibacter kerguelensis. The sequence goes on along the minus strand of NZ_JAGIOF010000001.1, from coordinate 2,667,681 downwards.
GGTGGCCAAGCCCGCCGCATCCGAACCGACGCCCGCCGCTGGCGGCGTAAAGAACGCCGCGGCCACCGCCGCGGAAGAGACAGCCGGTTCCGAGAAGTTTGAAGACCTCTCCACCGCGGATGGGCGGCGCCAGGCATTCCGGGAATTGAATCCCGGGGCAGGGGAGCGGGACACCTTCCTGCGCCCGGAAGACGAGACGTCGTTCCGTGCCGAACGCGGGTTCCGCGGGTTCCTTTCGCGCATGGGCTTCAACATGGAACCATCGGCCCAGGAAGTCGAGGAGCGCAATTGGCGCCGGACGGTGGGAACCCGGCTGGACGAGTCAAAGACCATCTCCGTGGTGAACGGCAAGGGCGGTGCCAACAAGACGCCGACTGCTGTTCTGCTCTCAGCTGTTTTCGGCCGTAACAGCGGAGACCCGGTCTTGGTCTGGGACAACAACGGCACGCGTGGAACCCTGGGCTGGCGCACCGTCCAGGGTCCGCACTCGCGGCATTCGATGGATCTGCTGGCCTCGGCCGGCAAGCTCAAGGACACCCGGGTCGGGGACCCGATCATCCACGACTACGTGCACTACCAGCCCGAGGACTGCTACAGCGTGCTGCGCACCGACCCGACGTTGCTTGCCTCGGAGCAGCACGTGAATGCGGCCGATTTCGATGTCATGCATGAGATCGTCTCGCGCTTCTTTTCCCTGACCATCGTCGATTCCGGCAACGACGAATCGGCCGAGCGCTGGATGCGCATGATCGACCACACCGACCAGCTGGTCATCGCCAGCACCACGGTGGAGGAACACGCGGAGGCCGGCGCCCTGCTGCTCGAGGCCCTGGCCAAGCGCGGGGGACACTACGCGGAGCTGGCGAAGAACGCCGTGGTGATCGTTTCCCAGCACCAACCGCAGGGAAACAGCGACCAGCTAAACCGGATCGCCCACGGGTTCCGCCGCCTGGCCCGCTCCGTGGTGACGGTCCCGTATGACGCGGCCTTGGTGAAGGGGCAGGTCCGCTTCGACGGGATGCGTCCCACCACCCGCCGGGCATGGTTGCACGCGACCGCCGCGGTGGCCGGGGCGCTGCACAACTAAATGCAGGACCACGTGTTGCTGTGCCGGGGAGTTCTCTGGCCGGCCGAACCCGGAACCCCCTCGCTGTCCCTGCGGGATGAAAACGATGCTGCCCGCAACATTTCCCTGGACAGCGGCGTCGAGCTCGGCTTTGGCGTGCTGTCCGGGCGTTGGTGCCTTGGCCACCAGCTGATCCAGGACCGGACGCACCGCACGCAGGTTCCTTGTCCGACGGGTGCCAGGGTGGCGCGCGGAACCCAGTGCGAGTCCTGCGAGGCGGCCGACCAGTCGCGGGCGATGCACGACTTCCACCGCTCGGGGCGCGCCGGCGCCGGGCTGCGGGACTACCTGATGCAGGAACACTGGCTGTACATCGCATCCTTCGCGCACGGGGTCAGCAAGATCGGCACCGCGGCGAACCCCAGCAAGTGGCGCAGGCTGGCCGAGCAGGGGGCCGTCAGCGCCCGCTATGTCGGCCTGGCGGCGGATGGCGCACAGGTACGCATCCTGGAAGACCTGGTGACCAGGGAATTGGGCTTCACGCAGCAGGTGCGTGCGCAATCGAAGGTGCGCGGCCTGCTCGACTCCCGCACCAGCTGCGCCGCGTTGGACTCCCTCACCAGCGAGAGGGCATCGCGGGTGAGGGAGTTCCTGGCCACGTTGCCGATCGCCGGCGATGAAACCTTCCGGGTCGTCGACGAGCAATGGGCCGCCCCGGCACAGGCGGCAGCCCTGCTGGAGGGCTGGGATGCCAACGAACTGCAGCCCTATCCGGCCGACTTGGCCGGCGGCGAGCACGGCTTCACCGTGGCGGCTGTCCTGGGCCAGGGGCTGGGCGTGCGGCTGGGGAACGCTCCCGATCTCTTCGTCGCCGACGCATCCATGCTCAAGGGCAGGAAAGTCGTGCTCGGGCAATACGTGACGGAATCCCCGGCGATCCAGTCGGCATTGTTCTGATTTCCGCCCGCGCATCTGAATTAGGATTGACCCATGACCAATACTCCCTGGGAAGCCTCTTCCGGACTCTACAAGAAACTGGCCTTCGGGTCGATGATCATCTCGGGAACCGGCATAATCCTGGCAATCATTGGTGCCAACATGAAAAACCTGCCGCTGATGTACACGGCCATCGGCATCATCGGTGTCGGACTGCTGACCCACATCGCCGGCATGGTGGTGCGCGCCCGCGATGCAAAGGCCTGGCGTGTCTCCCAGGGAATTGTCCCGGCCTCCCGCCCCAGGCGTGAACGCAAGAAGAAGTCCTAGCACCCCACCCGCATTACCCCCCCCGTTTCCCAAACCCCTGCCCAGGAGAGAAATATCCGATGAGCATCAATCCCGAGTTGGCCGGACGCGTTTACCCGGCCCAGGATCCCTACGTGGTAGGCCGCGAGAAGATCCGCGAATTCGCCGCAGCCGTCAAGGCAACCCACCCGGCCCACTTCGAGCTGGCGGCCGCGGCCGAGCTTGGCCATGCCGACCTGCTGGCCCCGCCGACATTTGCCATCATCGTCGCCCAGCGCGCCGACGCGCAGCTGATCGCCGACCCGGCCAGCGGCATCGATTTCTCCCGCGTGGTGCACGCCGACCAGCGTTTCACCCACCACCGCCCGATCGTCGCGGGTGACGAACTGCTCGCCGAACTGCACGTCGACACGGTCCGTGCCATGGGCGGCGGGGCGATGATCACCACCCGTTCGGAAATCACCACAACCGCCGGCGACAAGGTCGCAACGACGGTTTCCTCCCTTCTGGTACGCGGAGAGGACCAGTAATGATCGACTTTGCAACCCTTGAAAAGGGCATGGACATCGGTTCCACCACCATCCACGTGAACCGCGCGGACCTGGTGCGCTACGCGGGCGCGTCGGGGGACTTCAACCCCATCCACTGGAACGAACGCTTTGCGACCGAGGTCGGGCTGCCGGGCGTCATCGCCCACGGCATGTTCACCATGGGCTCGGCCGTGCAGCTGGTCAGCAACTGGGTGGGCAACCCCGGCGCGGTCATCGATTACCAGACCCGTTTCACCAAGCCGGTGCCGGTGGCCGACCCGGCCGGCAGCAACCCGAGCGAGCACGCGGGCACCGCCGTCGAGATCAGCGGCGCGATCGGTGCGCTGGACGAGGAAGCCCGCACCGCGCGGGTGGACCTGACGGTCACGCTCGAGGGAACCAAGGTGCTGGTCAAGGCGCAGGCTCTGGTGCAATTCTGAGCAACGAACCCCGGCGCGGCGCCATGGCGGGCCGCACGGCCAGACCCCGGCCTGTGAAGGCCGTGGCCAACCCCGAGGTGCTGCCCTGGCGCAATGGCGTCATCGCCACGTACTTCGCCTCCGGGCTTGTCATCTCCACGCTGGTGGCCAGGCTGCCCTCGGTGCGCGACGCGCTGGGGCTGAGCCACGGGGAGGTCGGCCTGCTGCTGTTGTGCATGACCGCGGGCTCCTTCCTGTCCGTCTCCGCCTCCGGCTTCATCGTGATGAGGCTGGGATCCAAGCGCACCCTGGTGCTTGGCGCGACGCTCGCGTCGCTGGCCATGGCCGGGGTCGGCATCGGCTCGGCGGTCTTCGGCTCCGTGGCCCTGACCGGGCTGGCGCTGGCGCTCCAGGGCATGGGAACGGCAAGCTGGAACGTCGCCTCCAACGTCCAGGGCGCGGCTATGGAGCGGGCGCTGGGCAAGGGCATCATGCCCGCGCTGCACGGCTTCTTTTCCGTGGGAACGGTGGTCGGTGCGGCCGCCGGGGCGATCGGCGCGGCAACCCACCTGTCGATCGCCTGGCACTTCGGGCTCATGGCGCTGGTCGTTCTCCTGCTGGTCCACGGAGGCGCCCGAACCTTCGGGCCCGATGCCACAAGCACCGGCAGCGGACCCTCCAACAAGGCGCTGCTGGCCGCGGCCTGGCGCGAACCCCGCACCCTGGTCCTGGGTCTGCTGGTGCTCGGCATGGCGCTGGCCGAGGGCGCCGCGGGCGACTGGGTGGCCCTCGCACTCTCCGACGGCTACGGTTCGGCCAACACCGTCGGGGCCCTGGGCTACGGGGTGTTCGTGACCGCGATGACCACGGCGCGGATGCTCGGCGGCCGCGCCCTGGACCGCTTCGGGCGGGTCCTTGTCATGCGGGTCTCGGCCGCAAGCGCGCTGGCCGGACTGCTGCTCTTCGTCTTCGGTCCCTCGATCCAGGTGGCGATGGCCGCGCTGGTGCTGTGGGGCCTGGGCGTGGCGCTGAGCTTCCCGATCGCGATGACCGCGGCGTCCGACGACCCCATGCGGGCCGCGGCGCGCGTCTCGGTGGTCTCGACCATCGGCTACGGCGCGTTCCTGGGCGGGCCCCCGCTGCTGGGCCTGCTGGCAGACCGCATCGGGCTGCTCAATGCCCTGGCATCCGTGGGGGTGCTGGTGGTTATGTCCTTCGTGCTGGCCGGCGCCACGGCCCCGGTACACAAGACGACTCCGGAACAAGAATCCACGCCGGAACGCAAGTCCACCCCTGAACAAAAGCCCGAGCCGGAAACGGAGCCCGACGGGCAAACGTCCGTCGGCGCGGCTACCATCAAAGAGTAAATCCCGCTGCCGGCCGCTGCCGGCCGCTGCCGGCCGCTCCCGGCACGGCCCCGGATCCCATCACCACCCGATCTCCAGACCGCCGGCATCCGCGCCGGCAGGCATTCCCAGAACAGGCGCAAGAAACAGTGAACTCCCCGTTGCTCTCCCAGATGACCACCACCGGCGTCGGCGGCCCGGCCCGCACCCTGGTGCGCGCCACCACCGAGGAAGAGATCATTGCGGCGGTTTCCGGGGCCGACGCCCGCGGGGAGCGCCTGTTGATCATCGCCGGCGGGTCCAACCTGGTGGTCGACGATGCCGGCTACGACGGAACGGTGCTGCACATCGAATCCCACGGCGTGGAAATCGCCGGGGAACTGGGCGACGGGCGCATCCGCGTGGACATCGCCGCGGGCCACCCCTGGGACAACGCGGTCGCGCAGACCCTGGCCGCCGGGCTCAGCGGCCTCGAGGCGCTCTCCGGCATCCCCGGCTCGGCCGGCGCGACCCCGGTGCAGAACGTGGGCGCCTACGGGGCGGAAGTGGCCCACAGCCTTTTGGAGGTCCGCGTGTTCGAGCGTTCCACCGGCCGCACCACTGTCCTTGGCAATGCGGGCCTGGGCTTTGGCTACCGGGACTCGCTGCTCAAGCGCACCACGAACGAGGGGTCCCCGGAATTCGTGGTGCTCTCGGTCAGCTTCGCACTCGAACGCCGCCCCGACTCCGCACCCGTGCGCTACAAGGAACTGGCGAACTCGCTCGGCGTCCAGGCGGGCGAGCGGACCGGCTCCGGAGCGGTGCGCAGCAAGGTGCTGGAACTGCGCGCCTCCAAGGGCATGGTGTTCGATCCATCCGACCGCGACACCTACTCGACGGGGTCCTTCTTCACCAACCCGATCGTCAACGCCTCCGTGCTGGAAACGCTGCCGGAGGGCGCCCCGAACTTCCCGGCCGCCGAGCCGGGCAAGGTCAAGCTCTCCGCGGCATGGCTGATCGACCGCGCCGGCTTCGGCAAGGGCTACGGCCTGCCCGGCACCGCGGGCGAAGCCGTGGCGGGAGGCCGCGCCTCGCTGTCCTCCAAGCACACGCTCGCGATCACCAACCGCGGGGGAGCGGGCAGCGAGGACATCCTGGCCATCGCCCGGGCCGTGCGCGCCGGCGTCAAGGAACGCTTCGGCATCGAATTGCACAACGAACCGCTGCTGATCGGCTGCAGCCTCTAACAGCTGCAGCCTCCAACAACCCGGGAGACCGACCATGGCCACCGCACCTGCCCCGATGACACGCAGCGACAAGCTCCGTGTGGCACGGCTGCGACTGGCCGCACAGGGCCTGCTCCCGAAGGCGGTTCCGGGAATGGACGCGGCAACCACACCGGAGATGGTTGTCTCCCGCCTGGGCATGGTGCAGGCCCAGGACCTCGCCCAGGCGTGTTGGGCGCTGGGCGTGCGGCTGCCCGGAAGCACCATGGCCGAGGTCCATGCGGCACTCGAGTCCGGTGGCATCGTACGTTCCTGGGGTGCCCGCGGAACCCTCATGTTCCTGGATCCACGGCTGCTCCACCGATTGCTGCTTGTCACCGGGCCGCGCATCAAGGCACTGGCGGCGGGCACCTGGCGGAGTGAAAACATCACCGAGGCGGAACTCGAATCACTGCTGCCGGTGGTCGTGGAGCGCTGCGGCACGGCGGGGGCAAGCCGCTCCGAGTTGATGGAGGCAATCTCCGCCGCCGGATCGGATGTTTCCGGGCAGCGCGGCTACCACCTGCTGGTGGCGCTGAGCCTGGGCGGGCAGATCGTGCAGGGCCGCATGGAACCCGGGTCCGGAACGCGCCAGTTGTTCATGGCCAGCAGCCGGTGGTCGCCCGGCGCGGTCCCCGAAACAACCGCCGAGACCCCCGAACTGGCCCTGCGGGAGATTGTCCTGCGTTATTTCCGCTCGCACGGGCCGGCGACGGTTGCCGACTGCGCCTGGTGGCTGGGCCTCGGGCTGACACCCGTGCGGGCTGCACTGGAAGCCCTGGGCGACGAACTGGCCACCCGCGAACTCGGCGGCAGTGCCTACCATCTCGCGCAGGAAATCGATGCACTCTGGGACGACGCCCCCGGGGCGCGCAGCGTGCTAGCACTGCCCGGCTTCGACGAATTCCTGCTCGGCTACAAGGACCGCTCCGCCACGCTCGCCCCGGAGCATTCGGAGGCCATCGCCCCGGGCGGCAACGGGGTCTTCCGCCGCACGCTGGTCAGCGGCGGGCAAACCGTCGGCACCTGGCAGGTGGAGACCAAGGGCAGGGAAACCCGTACGGTTGCGGTGCCCTTCGAGGCCGGGTCGCCGGCGGGCATGCTGGGCCGGATGCATTCGCGCATGAACGGCTACCTGAAATTCCGCGAGGGCTAGACCGAACAAGAAATGCCGGGCTCCGCGGCCAAAAGGCCGCCGGAACCCGGCATCGAACTTGCTGAACCATTCAGCCCAAGGGCTAGAGGCGTCCCTGCGCGATCGCGAGCATGCGGCGCAGCGGCTCGGCGGCGCCCCACAGCAGCTGGTCGCCGACGGTGAACGCCGAAATGTACTGCGGGCCCATCTCGAGCTTGCGGATGCGTCCCACCGGGATGTCCAGGGTGCCTGATGCGGCAACCGGCGTCAGTGCGTCAACCGTGGCGTCCTTGGTGTTGGGAACGACCTTGGCCCACTCGTTGTCCTCGGCCAACAGCTTCTCGATCTCGGCCACCGAAAGATCCTCGGTGAGCTTGAGGGTGAGGGCCTGGGAGTGCGAGCGCATGGCGCCGATGCGCACGCACAGGCCGTCCATGATGACCTTGTTGGCGTCGGTGTTGCCAAGGATCTTGTTGGTTTCGACCCCGGCCTTCCACTCTTCCTTGGATTGGCCGTTGCCCAGATCGGAGTCGATCCACGGGATCAGCGAACCGGCCAGCGGCACGCCGAACTGGGTTGCATCGAGTCCGCCGCGCTGCGTGGCCAGGACCTTGCGGTCGATCTCGAGGATCGCGGAGGCCGGATCGTCGAGTTCCACGGAGACATTGCCGTTGATCGTGCCGAACTGGGTGAGCAGTTCGCGCATGTGGCGGGCGCCGCCGCCGGAAGCGGCCTGGTAGGTCATTGCGGTTCCCCACTCGACCAAGCCGTTCTTGAACAGCCCGCCCAAGCCCATGAGCATGCAGGAGACGGTGCAGTTTCCGCCCACGAAGTCCTTGGTCCCCGAGGCCAGCGAGGCGTCGATGACGTTGCGGTTGATCGGGTCCAACACGATGACCGAGTCGTCGTTCATGCGCAGCGTCGATGCGGCATCGATCCACAGGCCGTTCCAGCCGCGGGCACGCAAGTCGCCGTGCACGGCCTTGGTGTAGTCCCCGCCCTGGGCCGTGACGATGATCGGCAGCTTGGCCAAGGTGTCCAGGTCGTAGGCATCCTGCAGCGCGGGTGCGCCTTCGGCAAATGCCGGGGCAGCAGCACCTGCCTTGGAGGTGGAGAAGAACACGGGATCGAGATTCGCAAAGTCGCCCTCGTCCTGCATGCGTTGCATCAGAACAGAGCCAACCATGCCGCGGTAACCGACAAAGCCAACGGAAGAAGTCATGAACCCATCTTAAGGCTTCGGGCCCGCGATTGGGGAGTTGGTTACGCCACACGGGCGGCACCGCGCGGGTTGCCCGGGCGTGCGCTGCCGGGACATGCCACGTCACCAAACGAAGGACGCCGCACCCGAAGGGAAAAAATCCCTCGGGCACGGCGGCCTTCATGGTGCGGCGGCCCGAAGGCCCCGGTGTTACGGCTTCTTGTCTTCTTCGGCCAGCAACTTCTTGCGTGCACCAACGGCCCAGAGCGAACTGAAGGCAAAGACCTGGGTCAGCGTAAGCAGCAGGACCAGGCCCATGATCTTGGAGCCGGTCAGGATCAGGAACAGGCCAAGGCCCGCAAAGATCAGGGCAAAGAGCGGGAAGAACATGTAGCCCAAGACAAAAAGTGCCTCGGGGTGGGTCTTCAGCGCCTTTAGGCTGTCCTTCACGCGGCGCGCTCCCATGCCTCGATGCGGTATTCGGTGCCGTTGGCCGACTTCAGCCATCCGGTGTCCGGCTCGCTCATGGCCATGGTCCAGGCCGCGTCCAATGCCGGGGCGATGGTGTCGCCCTTCAAGCTGTCGTTGATCACGGTGACGATCGCCAGGTTGGCCTTCGTGGCCAGTGCCGTGTAGATTTCCCCGCCGCCGATGACCCAGATCTCCTCGGCGCCGTCGCTGGCGCGCGCAACCTCCAGTGCTTCCTCCGGCGAGGAAACGGGGGTGGCACCCGCGGCGCTCAGAGCGGCGTGGGTCGATGCATCACGGGTGATGACGATGTTGGTGCGGTTGCTCAGCGGGCGGAACTTTTCCGGGAACGATTCCCAGGTCTTGCGGCCCATGATGACCGGGTGGCCAAGGGTGGTGCGCTTGAAATGGGCCATGTCCTCGGGCAGGTGCCACGGCATGCTCCCGTTCAAGCCGATGACACGGTTTGCTGCCTCCGCCCAGATCATGCCGAGTCGTTCGGGGGTGGTGGTCTCGGCGCGGTGTCCGGCGCTGGAATTCAGGTTGCTCATACGGCGATGGGGGCCTTAATCGTCGGGTGGTGTTGGTAATCCTCGATGACGAAGTCGTCGACCGTGTATTCGAAGATTGAATCGGGGGTGCGCGTGATGCGCAGCTGCGGGTACGGGTACGGCTCGCGGGAGAGCTGTTCCTTGACCTGCTCCAGGTGGTTGGCGTAGATGTGGGTGTCGCCGCCGGTCCAGACGAACTCGCCGGGCTGGAGGCCCAGCTGGTCCGCCATCATGCGGGTCAGCAATGCGTAGGAGGCGATGTTGAAGGGGACGCCCAAGAACATGTCTGCGCTGCGCTGGTAGAGCTGGCAGGAAAGCTTGCCGTCGGCGACGTAGAACTGGAAGAAGGCGTGGCATGGCGGCAGTGCCATGTTCTCGATCTCCGAGACGTTCCACGCCGAGACGATGTGGCGGCGGGAATCGGGGTTCTCGCGCAGCGAATCCATGACCTGCGAAATCTGGTCGATGTGTCGGCCGTCGGCCGTGGGCCATGAGCGCCACTGCACGCCGTACACCGGACCGAGTTCGCCCTCGGCATCCGCCCATTCGTCCCAGATCTTCACGCCGTTCTCTTGAAGATAGGAGATGTTCGAGTCCCCGCGCAGGAACCACAAAAGTTCCACTGCCACGGACTTGAAATGGACGCGCTTGGTGGTGATCAGCGGGAAGGATTCCGACAGGTCAAAGCGCATTTGGCGGCCAAAAACACTGAAGGTGCCGGTGCCGGTCCGGTCGCCCTTGGCGTTGCCGTGGGCCAGGACTTCACGCAGCAAGTCTTCGTATGGGGTTTGAATCGTCACCTGCTAAGTGTAGTCGGGCACGGCGAATCAGCCGGCTACTGGCGTGACGAACACGCGAAATGCGCTCATGATCACCATGAAAGCCAAAGCGATGATCCGGTCCCGGGGAGTGGCGGCACCGGCTGTGCGGCCGCTGGCAAACCCAGTTCGCTACGGCACCATGGTGGCGGCATCGGCCTGGTTGTTGTAGATGAACGCGGCAACCCGCGGTGCGCCGGGGCCTTCAACTTCGTGCCTTGGCGCTAGTCGGTGGCGCGCAGCCGGCCCCGGACCAAGGCCAGCAGTGTCTCGTCGTCTATGCCCGCTGTACGTGCCTCTGCTACCAGTTCGGAGATCCTGAGCTCGATCTCGTGGTCGGCCTTTGTCTCGCCGTCGCCGGCCGGGGGGTGGGTGACTACGGTGCCGAGACGCCGCCGGCTCTCGATGAGTCCGGCCGCCTCGAGTTCCTTGTAGGCGCGGGCCACAGTGCCGGTTGCCACGCCAAGGTCTGAAGCCAGGGACCGCACCGTGGGCAGACGCGAGCCGTCGGCGAGTCGGCCGACGGCGATCAGCGAGGCGATCTGTGTGCGGATCTGTTCAAACGGGGGAGTGGCGTCGCGCAAATCGACGGTGACAAGTGCGCTCAACGCTGGCTCACGCTCAGGCCGTTGGTGTTGGGCATGGGGGACCGGTAAGCCGTGGCCGCAGGCAAGATGCACAATACTGCGCCGAGAATCAGGCACACGATCTGGAATCCGGAGGCGTCGAGCTCCGGATCGATGCCTTGTCCGTGGACCGCGTTTGCCGGCACCCAGTATCTGGGGGTGCCCAGGATGCCGGCGATGAAGAATGCGACGCCACCCAACATGCGGGCTCCACGGTGGGCGACGACGACGCGCAGATCATGGTCCTCGCGGATGCCGACTTCGCGCAGTGCCGGGCGGCCTGCGGCCATTCGAAACAGCGTCAGGGCCGACAATCCGGCCAGCAGCAGGAGTCCCAGCATCCACCACGCCGCGGCGGCAAGGGTCGGCAGTCCCTTCAACAGGAACGTTGCGATGCTCGCCAGTGCCGTGGTGAGGGCAACGGCCAGAACCACCGTGAACCAATGGGGCAGTAAGTCGGTGCGAGGCTTCTCCAGTGAGGTGCCGTTGCCCAGCCTGTTGGAGACGACGTAGGCGGCAAGCGCCTGGATGAGGAAGTACCCGACAATGACAATCAGCATGGAAATGGCGAAGGACGACAGTTCGGCCAACCTTGTTGGTCCGCTGGATGAGATGAGGTTCTGCACCCCCTGCCCGTCGACGTTGACCACTTCCCACGTCTGGCTCTCGGTGTAACCAGTGGTCCAGGCTGGAAGCATCCCCAGGAACGCGAGGGCAACGATCGAGGCGCACTGGGCCAGCAACAGGAAATCACGCGCTGTGCTGTAGGCGGCGGAAGGGGAATCCGTCAGGCGGGTTGCGGTGCCCGGCGAAACATGGTTCAGCGACGGCGGCCGGCAGGCCAGCACGATGATGACCAAGAGCAGCATGCACAAGGTGGTGGTCATATTGAGGGCATTGGTCTGGTCCTGGACAGCAAGGTCGAAACCAGCCCCGGGGTCGCTCACGGGAATGGCCCATTCTGCGCGGGCGCTCATGGACTCGGCCATGTAGGTCACGGACGCGGCCCCGAACCCGCCGACGATGATGATCGCGGTGCGCAGCAACCTGTTGATCCAGGTGGTGCGCAACACCGAGTTGCCCTCGTCATCCAGCGCGTCCAGCGGCGGGCGGCGCACCACGAGGGCCGTGACTGCGGCGACCGATGCCAGCACCAGCGCCAGCCCGCCGAGCAGGTAGGGGCCGACGACGGTTCCGGGGCGGGTGCCGGTGATGGAGGGAACGAACGGCTGGTCGGCTGCTTCTTCGGCCTCTTCCTCGTCCAAGAGGTTCCCGTATTCATCCACGGGATAGCCGTCCTCGTCCACGGGCACGCCGTCGATGTAGGTCTGGTCGTAGGAGCTGAACGACTCGGTACCCACCCGGCTCGGGGCGCCGGGGTCGCTCCAGGCGAAAACTATGGCCACGTTGCTGATCACCGTGCACACCAAGAGAAGCCCGGCCAGGAACTTGGGAATGACGGTCTTGATGCTGCGGACTTCCAGGGATGCCGAGCGCACGGGCTTGAGGTGCCGTGGCCAGGTGAACTGGCCCAGGGTGTAGATGATGCCCAGCCAGATGCCGGGGGCCGCGGCGTGCATGACCAGCGCGGGGGCGCTGGTTTCGCTGGGGTAGTTCGGGTCCGGATTGGCCCAGAGGTTGGCCAGCCCGGCCGTGCCGGTGGCGAGGAAGGCGATGGCAGCGGTCCACAAGGCGTGGCTGGAGATGGCCTTGGTGCTGTCGCGTGCGGCCGGGTTGGCGACGAAGAAGCGCAACACCACATAGAGCAGGGCCGCGGAAACGGCCAGCCCGACGCCGGTGGCGGTGAGTTGAGACAACGTGGACCCCCTGGATGGAACTTTGTCTCAATGTATCAATACATTGGGACAAAGTTCCATCGTTCGAGGGTCGTGTCAAGACAACGATCAGGCGGCGAGCATGTCGTTGTACTCGGGGTAGCGGCTCAGGTAGCCCTGCACGTAGGTGCACTCGGGAACGATTTTCGCGTTCTGCTTGCGCAGGTCCTCCAGCACCAACGTGACAAGCGCGCGGGCGTAGCCCTGCCGGCCGTACTCCTCATTGATGATGGTGTGCTGCAGCGTCGCCACGCCCTCCTCGAGGTGGTAGCCGAGGAATCCCACATAGGTGGGGCCCTGCCACAGGCTGTAGCGGCCGCGGTCCCGGTCGTTGTCCAACCGCAGTCCCTGGTGAACGATCTTCCGTGGGACGGTGCCGTGATTTGCAACAGCCATGATGCACTCCTCTTGTTCGTCAGGACCACGCCCCGCAAACCTCTCGCGGGGGCTTGCCTCCGAGCCTACATCCAAGACCTGCGGCTAGTCTTCAAACGCGTCGTAAACTTCCACTGAAACGAGTTTCCCCTTGCCACCAACCGGTTGATGGACCACCAGCAGGGAACCCGGGCGCAGGAACGGATCCTCGGCGGGCAGGAACGCGGCGAGCGATTCGCCCATCCGGGATGTCAGTTCCTCGAGGATCAGCGGCAACACCGGCCGGTGCGTGCACAGGACCTGCGACCGGCACTTGTCCAACAGCTTGGCAACGGCCTTCCGCGCCTTGCGCGGGTGGCGGTTGGCCTCGTGCTCGGTGGTGGAGTTCAGCAGCTTGACGGTGAAACGGTGCTGTTTCACGTACGGGGTGATGGTCTGCACGCACCGGGTCCATGGGCTGGACGCCACCCGCTCCGGGCGCCAGGCATCCAGCAGGCGGGCCACGGCTAACGCCTGGCGCTGGCCCGTAGCGGCCAGCGGGCGCTTGCCTTCTTCCCTGGTCCAGTTCGAGCGCGGCTTGGCCTTTGCGTGGCGCACCACCAGGAAGGGCTGGGTCTCCAGCTTCCCGGCCTTGTGCGCATGCACCAGCGCCTCCAGCGGAGCCATGTCACCGGGGTTGGTCAGCCACTTGCCGGCCATCTTCGGGGCGCACCAGCGCACGGCGTCGGTTTCCCGGCCGTCGGGAACGGGCTTGGTGCCGGGAGTCTTGGCGGCCCAGTAGTAGACGACCTTGGTGCCGCTGGCCACCTGGTAGGTCATCGCGGGAAGCGGGATGCCCAACTCGATGTCGAGCCCCACCTCCTCGAAGACCTCGCGGGCGGCGCACTCGGGCATGGTCTCGCCCTCGTCGAGCTTGCCCTTGGGCCAAGACCAGTCGTTGTAGCGGTCCCGGTGGATCATCAGGACTTCCAGCTCGCCCTGGTTGATACGCCAAACGATGGCACCGGCCGCGACCACGGCGAAGGCACCCTCACGAACCTCCTGGGAATCACAGGAGCGAAGCATGTGCACGGTTTTAGCGCCTCACTGCCGTCCGCTGGCGGGCCCGTGAATCCAGCAGCCAGGACTGGATGTCCTGCAAGGGCGCGCCGTTCGCATCCTTGTGGTGGCGGGTCCAGGCACCCTCGGCGTCAAGGTGCCAGCTGGCGGTTCCCGGATCCATGTACCGGTCCAGCAGCAAGACGAGTTCGGCGATGTCCTCGTGGCTGCTCAGCGAGACAAGCGCCTCCACCCGGCGGTCCAGGTTGCGGTGCATCATGTCGGCGGAGCCGATGTAGATCATCGGTGCCCCGGCGTTGGCGAACATGAACACGCGGCTGTGCTCCAGGAAGCGGCCCAGGATCGAGCGCACCCGGATGTTTTCGCTCAGCCCCGGGATGCCCGGGCGCAGCGCGCATATGCCGCGCACGATCACGTCGACGCGCACCCCTGCCTGGGAGGCCCGGTACAGCGCGTCGATGATCGCCTCATCGACCATGGAGTTCACCTTGATCACCACGCGGGCCGCAAGCCCGGCGCGGCGGTTGGCGATCTCCGCCTCGATCCGGTCGATCAGCCCGGAGCGCAGCGAGCGCGGGGCGACCAGCAGGCGCTTGAACGTGGAACGCGGCGCGTAGCCGGAGAGCTGGTTGAACAGGTGCGAGAGGTCCTCGCCGACCTGCTCGTCGCTGGTGAGCAGGCCCAGGTCCTCGTAGTAGCGTGCCGTGCGCGGGTGGTAGTTGCCGGTGCCGATGTGGCAGTAGCGGCGCAGCTTGTCGCCCTCGCGGCGGATCACCAGGGAAAGCTTGGAGTGCGTCTTCAGGCCCACGATGCCGTAGACCACGTGCACGCCGGCCTGTTCCAGCTTGCGCGCCCAGGAGATGTTGGCCTGCTCGTCGAAGCGCGCCTTGATCTCCACCAGCGCCAGCACCTGCTTGCCGGCCTCGGCGGCGTCGATCAACGCGTCCACGATCGGCGAATCGCCGGAGGTGCGGTAGAGCGTCTGCTTGATGGCCATGACCTTCGGGTCGTTGGCCGCCTGCTCCAGGAACGCCTGGACGGAGGTGGAGAACGAATCGTAGGGGTGGTGCAGCAGGATGTCGCGGCGGCGCATCGCGGCGAACACGTTGGCGGCCTTGGAGGTCTCTGACTCGTTCAGGTGCCGGGAGGTGTGCGCCAGCTGCTTGGGGAAGTGCAGGTCCGGGCGGTCGATGCCGGCGATGACAACCAGGCCGCGCAAATCCAGCGGGGCCGGGAGGGCGAAGACCTCGTCCTCCTCGATGCCCAGCTCGCGCACCAGCAGGGCGCGGATGTTCGGGGAAATGTCGTCGACCACCTCAAGGCGCACCGGAGGGCCGAAACGGCGGCGCAGCAATTCCTTTTCCAGGGCTTGCAGCAGGTTCTCGGCGTCGTCTTCTTCGACTTCAAGGTCCTCGTTGCGGGTGACGCGGAAGAAGTGGTGCTCGACGATCTCCATGCCGGCGAACAGGTGCTCCAGGTGCTGGGCGATCACGTCCTCGAGCGTGATGAAGCGAGCCACCCGGCCGGCGGTGTTGCCGGCGCGCGGCCCGTCCACGGAAATCAGCCGCGGCATGGTGTCCGGCACCTTCAGGCGGGCGAAGAGCTCCTTGCCGCTCACCGGGTTGCGGACCACCACGGCCAGGTTCAGCGAGAGCCCGGAGATGTACGGGAAGGGGTGGGCAGGGTCGACGGCCAGCGGGGTGAGGATCGGGAAGACCTGGTCGATGAACCAGCGGTGCAGCTCCTGCTGCGCGCGGGTATCGAGCTCGTCCCAGGTGGTGAGCAGGATCTGCTCGTTCTCCAGGGCGGGGCGGACCTGCTCGGCGAAGACCTTCGCGTGGCGCAACTGCAGTGCGTGCGCATCGCTGAGGATCATTTCCAGCTGGTCGATCGGGCTCATGCCGGCCGCGGAGGGCACGGCAAGGCCCGTGGCGATGCGGCGCTTGAGTCCCGCGACGCGGACCATGAAGAACTCGTCGAGGTTCGAGGAGAAGATCGAGAGGAAGTTGACCCGCTCCAGCAGGTGCACCTCCGGGTCCTCGGCGAGCTCGAGCACGCGGGCGTTGAAGTGCAGCCAGCTCAGCTCCCGGTCCAGGAACCTGTCGTCGGCGAAATCGCCGTCGGGCACCGGGGAGGGGCCGAAGTCGGGCAGCTCGATCCGGTCTTGGGTCGCGCGGGCCGCCGGTACGTCGGTGAGGCCCAGGGCGGTGGTGACTGGTTGCGGGTCCATGGTGTGTGCCCCTAGCTTAGGAGTGAATCAGGAAGCCGCATGCCCGTCGGCGTAACGTCGGGCACGCGGCTTTGCGTCTGGTACTTACTCTACCGAATCCTGCGCGCCCGCCGGGGCGTACATGACATCGACATCCCACTTGGTGAAACCGAGCTTCCGGTACAGTGCGACGGCGGCCGTGTTGTCCGCGTCCACGTAGAGCATCAGCGCGTCCAGACCCTTGCCGTTCAGGTGTTCGATGCCGGCCAGGGTCAGAGCCTTGCCCAGGCCGGTGCCCTGCGCGGCCGGGACCACGCCCACCACGTAGATTTCGCCGATCGCCTGGTGCTCCCCGGTGGTGGGGGAGGAGGTCGCGGGGTGCACCTTGGTCCAGTGGAAGCCCAGGATGTTGTCCGCCCCGTCGACGGCGAGCAGGAAGCCAGCGGCATCGAACCAGCCCTCGCCCATGCGGGCGTGCAGGTCCGCCAGGGTCATGGCGCCCTGTTCCGGGTGGTGCGCGAATGCCGCCGCGTTCGCCGCGACCCAGGCCGGGCCGTCGGTGTCCGGGTTGAAGGCGCGGATGCAGGTGCCGGCCGGGAGCGCCGGGGCGGGCACGGAGGTGCCGTGGACCAGGCGCATGCGCCACAGTTCGCGCACCGGGGTGAAGCCGAAGCGCTCGGCGAGCTTGGCCGCGCCCTCGTGGTTTCCGTGGGCCCAGGCGCGCAGCGCGGTGAGGTCCGTGTGCTCGGCCAGGGCCTCGAGCAGCGAACGGGCGATCCCGTCCTCGCGGAACGAGGGGTGCACGGCAAGTTCCAGGGTGCCCGGCTGGCCGGCGCTGCCCAGAACCGCGACAGCGGCGCCGACCAGCTCCGGCGAATCGTAGTCCGCGCTTTCCGCAAGGTAGGCGTAGGCGCCGAGGATGGCGTCGGTGTCCGGCTCGCTGCGCAATTGCAGCAGCGTCTGTTCGCCCAGTGGCGGGTTGCCGTCGGCTTCCTCGGCCGCTGCAACAAGCGTGCGCACCGCGCGAAGGACGTTTTGTTCCGGTGCGCCCTTGACGATGTCGATGGAGACTAGGGGGTTTCTGGCGGCGTTCATACCCCTAAAGATAGCGCCGCGGCCCCTAGGCGTCGACGACCTCGGGGTTTTCTTGGCGTTGCGGGGTGAACCGGTATCCGACATTGCGCACCGTCCCGATGAGTTGCTCGTGGTCGGTGCCAAGCTTGGCGCGCAGCCGCCGCACGTGAACGTCCACGGTGCGGGTGCCCCCGTAGTAGTCGTAGCCCCAGACCTCGTGGAGCAGCTGTTCGCGGCTGAAGACCCGCCCGGGGTGCTGGGCCAGGTACTTCAGCAGCTCGAATTCCTTGTAGGTCAGGTTCAGCGGGGTGCCGTGGACCTTCGCCGTGTAGCTTGCCTCGTCGATCAGGACGCCGGCGGCGCGGATCGGGGCCACCTCCGGTTCGTCCTGCGGAACGGCCCGGACCAGGGCCAGGCGCAGCCGGGCCTCGACCTCGGCCGGCCCGGCGGTGTCAAGGAATACATCGTCGACCTGCCACTGGCCGGACACTGCCGCCATGCCGCCCTCGGTGAGGACCAGCAGGACGGGGCGGCTGATGCCCGTGGTCCGCAGCAGCTGGCACAGGGTGCGGGAGGCAACCAGGTCCTTGCGCCCGTCGACCAGGATGATCTGTGCATCCTCGGCGTCCAGCAGCGCGGTTGCCTGGGCGGGCAGGATACGGACCTGGTGCGAGAGCAGCTCCAAGGCAGGAACGACATCGGGGGACGGCCCAGGTGCATTTGTCAGCAAAAGGATGCTTGCCACGGATGCCCCTCCTCAAGGTTGCGAATAAGAAACCGAGCACATCTACGGGATCGGGTGCATAAAAGCAGTATAGATTGCCGGGTGATTCGCATCGGCGCATGTGACGAGGGCATGCTCCCGGGATCCGAGCGCGCCGGAGGCACGCATGTGCCGGGCCCCGTCGATTCCGCTTCCCCGTGCGGGCCGGCACCCGCCCCGGCACCTGCCGCGCGGCCCGGGTTGGCGCGGTCCGGATGGGGGCACCCGGCGTCACATAAGGCAGGATGTAACTTGTGAGACTCAAAGTTTTGGCTACAGGAACCATTGCCCTTGCGCTGGTCATCGGGGCGAGCTACCTGCCCGTTGCCGCGGGATGGCCCGTGTTGGCGGTAGTGCTGTTGCTCCTGGGAGCCTTTGCCCTGGGCTGGCCGCGATTGCTGAAAGTGCCGGCGCCGAACCCGGTGGGCATTGTCATCTTCGTGGTCTCCGCCGCGGCGTCCCTGCTCGCCTTTTTCGGGGAGCCGTCCCCAGGCCTGATGTGGGTTGCCCCCTGCCTGGGGCTGGGCACGATCCTGGTGTTCCTCACCCAGCTCTTCCGCGGCACCGATGCCCAACAGCGCCTCGAATCCGTGGCCGTTGGCACCACAGGCATGGTCGTCGCGAGCCTCGGTGCGGGCTGGGTGGCGCTGGGCACCGATCCCCAATGGCGCGTACTCATGCTGATCTCGGGGCTGAGCATCCTCGGCGCCGCGATCCCCGGGGTGTTGCGCCTGCCGGACCGCATTGTCTTCCCGCTTGGATTCGTCTTGGCGGCCCTGATCGGCGGCGCCGCGAGCATGCTGGACATGGGCGTCAACGTGGTGCCCGCCATGGTGATGGGTGCGGCCTGCGGCCTGGTGGTGGTGGGCTGCCGGGCGATGCTGGTCACCGCCGGCGGCCCGCGCACCAATGCACAGGTTCTCGCCGCGGCCGGCGCACCGCTGTTGGTGTGCGGCTCGGTGGTTTGGTACGCCCAGCTCCTGATGGTCTAGGCCGCGGCCGGCTCCCGAAGCCGCGTGACCTTTGTCATGCGCAGGCCCTGAAGGGGCCCCGCCCGGGCGTTGTCCCGTTTATCTTTGTGACGGCCGGATGCCCTTTGCACGCATGGGAAGGGCGACGCGAAAGCGCGGGTCCGTCATCAAAGATCGGTCGGCGGCACGGAAACGGTTAGGATGGAGCCATGACTGAAAACTACCTTGGACTCGAGATCTTCTTCCTTTCCCTGCTGACCATTGCGGGACTGGGCATGGCCGGCTTTGCCGCACTTGTCGTGACCCGTCTCTTCAAGGGTCAGAAGTAATTTAGAAACGCAGCAGGAAGCACACGCGCCATGCCAATTGAGATCCCCACAGACTTGACCCCCGAGCTCGTACCACTTTCCTGGCTCCTCGGAACCTGGGAAGGCAACGGCCGCCTCGGCGAGGGGGAAGACGACGACGAGTTCTTCTGGCAGAGCGTGAGCTTCACGCAGAACGGCTTGCCGTTCCTGGAATACCGATCCGAATCGTGGGTCACCGACGAGCAGGGCACCAAGTTGCGCCCGCTTTCGGTTGAAACGGGATTCTGGTCGTTGGAACGCCCCATGGTGGACGGCGATCTTGGCCCGGGCATGATTCCGGGCGACATTGTTCCGACCCTGCGTTCGGCCGAAGACGTTGAAGCCTTGCGGACCGAAGACAACGGGTTCAAGATCCAGGCCAACATCGCGCACCCCGGGGCGATCTCCGAGCTTTATTACGGTGTCATCAAGGGCCCGCAAATCCAGCTGGCCACCGACTTGGTGATGCGCGGTTCCAACTCCAAGGAATACGCCTCGGCCACCCGCATCTACGGGCTGGTCAACGGCGACCTGTACTGGCGTTGGGATGTATCCACCGGCGGCAACGAACTGAAGGCCCACGCCTCAGCCGCACTCAAGAAACAGGCATAAACCATGGCGCTCTCGCCGTTGTTGTCACGACCGGCCGCAGTGGCCGGATCCGGGGTTGATGAGGGCGTGGCCGCCCACTACGGGGAACTGAGCGCCGAACAGCGCAGGTTGCTCGCGGGAACCGCGGTGGCCGACATGTCCCACTTCGACGTGGTGACGCTCTCCGGGGAAGACCGGTTGAGCTGGCTCAACACGCTCTCCAGCCAGATGCTGCTGGAATTGCGCCCGGGCCAAAGCGCCCAGACCTTGCTGCTGACGGTCCAGGGCCGCGTCGAATTCGACATCCGCATCCTGGCCGACGAGGACAAGCTGTGGCTGCTGGTCGAACCCGGCCAGGGCGCCCCGCTTGCCGCGTGGCTCGACCGCATGCGCTTCATGTTGCGCGTTGAGGTCACGGACGTCAGTGAGGACTTCGGCCTGGTCGGGGCCTGCACGCCGCAGCCCGCGCTGGAGGCCTACCCCTGCTGGGTCGATTCCTGGCCGGAGATCTCCCCGGGCGGCTACGCCTATTCCGTGGGGGAGCACCCGGGCGCCGAACGCCCGTGGCGTGAATACATCATCCCGCTCGGCGAGCTTGAGTCCGCCGTCGCGGACCTGCAGCTGGCCGGCATGATGGCCGTCGAGGCGCTTCGCATCGCCGCATGGCGTCCGCGCTTCGGCTTCGAGACCGACGAGAAGACCATTCCCCACGAGCTGGACCTGGTCCGCACGGCCGTGCACCTGAACAAGGGCTGTTACAAGGGCCAGGAAACCGTCGCCCGCGTCCACAACATCGGGCACCCGCCGCGCCGCATCGTGTTCTTGCACCTCGACGGGTCAATGCACACCCTGCCGGCCGTTGGCTCGGAGGTCCGCCTGGGCGAGAAGACCATCGGCAAGATCACCTCGGTGGCCACCCACTTCGAGGCTGGCCCGATCGCGTTGGCCTTGATCAAGCGCAACATTGATCCGGATGCGGCCCTGCAGGTCGTCGACGGGGAAGAGGCCTACGCGGCCTCGCAGGAAACGATCGTGACAACCGACGCCGGGCAGACCGCCGGTCGCTTCACCGGTTTCCTGCGCCAGCCGCACCAGTAGCGCTCCCGCCGGGCGCTCTGAGCCCGCGGGCAACCGGCATGGCGGCCTGCGACCGCACGGGCCGGTGCACTCACAAACCGTTGTGCAGCCGCACGCTCAGCAGGGAGCCCACGAGCTCGAACCCCAGGGACGTCGCAAGCGCGCTTGCGGCGTCCTGTCCGTCCTTGATGCGCGCCTGAGGAATCAATCCCTCGCTCAGCGCATCGTCGACCGCCAGCGCCGCCGCGTACTTGCCCAGGCCATAGCCGCGCATCGCCGGGTAGGTGAGCACCGTGGTGTCGGCCAACAGGCCGCCCGGGGCCCAGTAGCTCGCCGCGGCCACGGGATCGTCGTGGGTCTCGGAGAACAACACAAAGCACTGGTCGCAACCCTGCAACGTGGTGGTCGACGCGTCGTCGTGCGGGCTGCGTTCCAGCAACCGCGCCAGATCGGCCCGGGCGCCGGAGATCGAGACGTGTTCGGAATCGACGATCCCGAACGGGGCATCGACATAGGTCAGCGCGTCGACGCCCAGCGAACGCACCGAGGGGGCCTGCCCGCTGCCGTGCAGCAGCGAAACCAGTGCCCGGTCATCCATGAAGTGTTCGTCGGGGGCCGTGCGCAGCAGCGGCAACAGCTCCTCCGGGGCGCGGACCAGCTGGTGGTCGCCCAGGTGCAGGACCTGCACCATGTCGGTGCCGACGGCCGGGACAAAGAGGCGCACCGGGGCCCTGTCCGGCTGCAACGCCGAGTCATCGACGCCGAAGTCGCGTGCCCACGCCAGGGCGATGATGGCACGGGTGCCGAATTCAAGATTCACGTTTAGAGCCTAGTCCAGCGCGTCGGCTTTTTGTTGCCCGGCGCCCGTTCCGCGAACCGGGCCGCGCCGGACACGAACCGGACCGGGGCATGGACAGGACGGGTGGACGGCGGCAAGAATGGGCCAGCCGGCGCACCCGGAATTCCCGGGCCGCACCGCCCGGGTTCCCTGGGCCAGGCCGATCCGATGGTGCGAGGCGGGACATGAAGGCTCTGGTGGCGGGGGCGGGACTGGCGGGCCTCGTCGCGGCCCGCCAGCTGGGCTTGGCCGGCTGGGAGGTCGAGGTCCTTGAGAAGGCCGCGGCGCCGCCCTCGAACCGCGCTCACGCCGCCCGAAAACCTCGCCCACTGCCTTGGGCGAATCAGTGTAGGACCAATCGGTCAAGGTCCGTGCCGCACTGGAATCCTCCGGGCTGGACCAGGGACCCATCAACGTGCAAGACAAGATGAATTCCCTGGGCATGAATACACCGTCCACAGCCACGTTGGCGAGGATCTTTCGCGAACGGGACGTGGCCCGCAGCGAGCCACGGAAGAAACCACGCGCAGCGTGGCGCCGCTTCGCCTATCCAGCCCCCAATGCGTGTTGGCAACTGGATGCCACCGAATACGTATTGACCGTTGGACGAAAGTGCGTGGTCTTCCAGCTGCAAGATGATCATTCCAGGCTGGCTGTCGCCACGTTGGCCACTTCGGGGGAAACCAGCGAAACGGCCCTGGCGGTGGTGAAGAAGGGTATCGCGGCACACGGGGCACCCCAACGCCTTCTCGCCGACAACGGGACCGCACTAAATCCAAGCCGACGAGGCGCCATCGGCCAACGAGTCACCTACATGACGTCTTTGGGAGTCAGCATGATCACGGGCAAACCCTACAAGCCCACGAACCAGGGCAAGCACGAAAGGTTCCATCAAACCTTGTTCCGCTACCTGGATAAGCAACCCATGGCCAACTCATTGGCCGAATTACAAGCACAGGTTGATCGGTTCGACCTCATCTACAACACCCAACGGCCGCACCAAGGACTGCCCGGGCACATCACCCCGCAGCAAGCCTGGGATGCCACCGAGATCGCCGAGGCACCACGCCCGGACGTAACCAAATCACCGCAGGATCGTGACGCGGAGCCCTCAGATCCTTTGCCCCAGAGTCCTGCGTCGTCCGAGCCCCCTACTGGCCACGGAACCAGCTACGCTTTGGGCTGAATTCTCTGCCCGGTCGGTCACCGGCAGCTTCAACACCTCTGAATCGACCGGAGACCGGATGCTGAAGGTCTACTCCAACCGCACGATTCGTTTCAAGGATGTCGTTTATTCGCTGACCACTGGGCTGGACCACCGACAGGCGAGCATCACGTGGGACCCCGAGACGATCACCTTCGTCACCCTTGAAGGGGAAATCATCGCAGAATTTGACTGGCCGGCACCGGGAACCAAGCATCTGGGACTCAGATCTTCGCGAAGGTCATTTTAACGAGTCATGAACACGTAGAAAATACTCCGCACCCGTGCCGAACTGCTACCGATGTCTTGACTCATCGAGTGTCATCGAAGTCCTGATGCAGAATTGTCACCGATGCGTCGGGATATCACAAATTAGTTGAGGTATGCAGGAATGCTTGGCGGCATATTGACTTGAGGCAAGGCGGGGTTCAGTGTGAAGGCATCGCAACACTTGCAGCTTCTTGGGGTTCTTTGGGAGAAATAGCGATGCTCGCTGATTCAACCCGCCATTCCCTGGCGACCCTGACCAAGCTCATGGCAGGAGAACGAGGGAGATCATGTCGATTATCAAGGATCCGCACCTGTTCAACGAACAGAACCTATTCGTCGACCTGGAAGGGATGCTGGGCCGCCGCCTCTACCTGAAGATCGAGGGGTTCAACTTCGCCGGGTCGATCAAGCTCAAGCCCGCGCGGGAGATGGTCGAGCGCGCCGAGCGTGAGGGGTTGATCGGGCCCGGCTCCACGCTCGTGGAGTCCTCGTCGGGCAACCTCGGTGTCGCGCTCAGCATGATCGCGGCCAGCAAAGGGTACCGCTTTGTGTGCGTGGTCGATCCGAACTGCAATTCGACGACCCGGCAGCTGATGGAGTCGCTCGGGGCACAGGTTGACCTGGTCACCGAACCGGATCCCGTCGACGGGTTCCTTGGCGCCCGGCTCAACCACGTCCGGGAACTATGCGCGTCCGACGAGCGGTACGTCTGGCTCAACCAGTACGTCAACCCCGGCAACTGGGGCGCGCACTACCGCTGGACCGCCCCCGAAATCGCCGCCGAATTCCCCGACCTCGACGTGCTGTTCGTCGGAGCCGGCACTACGGGCACGCTAATGGGTTGCGCGCGGTACTTCCGTAAGCACCGCCCCGACGTCCGGATCGTCGCGGTCGATGCCGTCGGATCGGTCTCCTTCGGCGGCCAGCCGGCGCCCCGTCTGATCCCCGGCCTCGGCATGAGCGTGCGGCCGCCCCAGCTCGACGAGTCCTTGCTCGATGACGTGGTGTTCGTCAAGGAGCTGGACACGGTGCGTGCCTGCCACCGTCTGGCCGCGGGCGGGTTGCTGCTCGGCGGGTCCACCGGGACCGTGGTCCACGGCGCCATGACATGGCTCGCCGACCACGACGCCCAGGACGTCACCGCGGTGGCCATCTCGCCCGATCTGGGCCGCCCATACCTGGACACCGTCTACCAGCCCGGCTGGGTGCTCGACCACTTCGGGGCCGAATCGCTCGGCAGCGCTGGCACGACGGCAGACCCCGGTCTACGGTCTGACCCGGTGTCGGGGCCACAGCTTCCGGCAGCCGCCCCGTTGACTGATTCCGTGGCCACTGCCTCACTACGGAGGCTCGCGCAGTGAACAAGTCCGTCGACACGCCGCCAACGTCACCGGGTCCCACGACTCCGGTAGTTGCGACGAATCCCCCGGCACCCGTGGCACCCGCGGCTCCGGCCGGGAACGGCTCTCCAGCAACGCCGGCCACGGGTGCGGGCCTTGCCCTGGAGTGCCGGCTGGCGGATCTTCTCGCATCGGTGGTGAAGAAGGACGACGTCCCCGTGGACGCCAACTTCTTCTACGAATTGGGTGCGGACTCGCTGGTGATGGCGCAGTTCTGCGCCCGGGTGCGCAAGCAGCCGGACCTGCCGGCGGTGTCCATCAAGGACATCTACCAGCACCCGTCGATCGCGGCCCTGGCCGCGGCCCTGGCGCCGGCGGAACCGGCGATGTCGCCCGTGCAGGGCCGGCTGGCCGAGGTGCTGGGCGGCGTGCTGGGCATTGACCATGTCCCGGTGGACAGCGACTTTTTCCAGGATCTGGGTGCGGACTCGCTGGTGATGGCGCAGTTCTGCGCCCGGGTGCGCAAGCAGCCGGACCTGCCGGCGGTGTCCATCAAGGACATCTACCAGCACCCGTCGATCGCGGCCCTGGCCGCGGCCCTGGCGCCGGCGGAACCGGCGATGTCGCCCGTGCAGGGCCGGCTGGCCGAGGTGCTGGGCGGCGTGCTGGGCATTGACCATGTCCCGGTGGACAGCGACTTTTTCCAGGACCTGGGCGCGGACTCGCTGGTGATGGCGCAGTTCTGCGCCCGGGTGCGCAAGCAGCCGGACCTGCCGGCGGTGTCCATCAAGGACATCTACCAGCACCCGTCGATCGCGGCCCTGGCCGCGGCCCTGGCGCCGGCGGAACCGGCGATGTCGCCCGTGCAGGGCCGGTTGGCGGAGGTGCTGGCCGGTGTGCTGGGCATTGACCATGTCCCGGTGGACAGCGACTTTTTCCAGGACCTGGGTGCGGACTCGCTGGTGATGGCGCAGTTCTGCGCCCGGGTGCGCAAGCAGCCGGACCTGCCCAAGGTGTCCATGAAGGACATCTACGGCAGCCCGACGATCGCGGCCCTGGCCGCGGCCCTGGCCGCGGCCCTGCAAGACCCCTTGCAGCAAGACCAGCCGCAGGTGCTCCCACCAGTCCTGGCGTCAATGCCGGAGACGCCGCGGCCCATGGACGCGCGGACGTGGGAGTACGTCACCTGTGGCGCCCTGCAGGTGCTCGTCTACCTCGGCTACTGCATCCTCGCCGGCGCGCTCGCGGTCGTGGGGTATTACTGGCTGTTCCCCGAGGCGAAACCGGGGAACCACTACTGGCTGGCCCACGGGACGAGCTTCTGGGCGATCTACCTGCGGTCGATCGTCTACGCCGTGGTGGTGTTCGTGCTCATGTGCATCCTGCCGGTGGCCGCGAAGTGGATCTTTGTCGGGCGCTTCCGGCCCCGGGAGATCCGCATCTGGAGCCTGGCCTACTTCCGGTTCTGGCTGGTCAAGACCCTGATGCGAACCTCGCCCCTCTCGATGATGCCCGGTTCCCCGCTGACGACCTTCTACCTTCGCGCCATGGGCGCCAAGGTGGGCCGCAACGTGACGATCCTGACCAACCGGCTGCCGATCTGCACCGACCTGCTCACGATCGGGGAGGGGACGGTGATCCGCAAGGACGTGGTCGCCAACGGCTACCGCGCCCACGGCGGTGTCATCCAGTTGGGTGGGGTCACGCTGGGCCGGGACGTTATCATCGGCGAGGGCAGCGTCCTGGACATCGACACGGCGATGGGAGACGGCTCGCAACTGGGCCACCGGTCCACTCTGTACACCGGCCAAGCCGTGCCCGGTGGTGAGCGGTGGCACGGTTCGCCGGGCAGGGGCACGGATGTGGACTTCAGCACGGTCGCCGCCACGCCCTACCGGCCGTGGCGGCGGGGATGGTTCGCCGTGTCCCAGCTCCTGGGCACGGTGGGGCTGGGCCGCACCATGGTGGGACTGGTGGTCACGCTTTTCGTCCTGGCGTATCCACCCGTGGCGGCGCTTCTGGAGGCGCACCCGTACGCGTTCGCGGACTGGACGTTCTATGCCGACGCTGTCGCACTCGCTGGCCTGAGCGTCTTTGGTGGAACGGTCCTGGCGATGGTCGTCATCACGACCGTGCCGCGGCTGCTCCAGCTCGCGGTGAAGCCCGACACGGTGTATCCGCTGTACGGGCTGCGGGACGCGGCGGCGCGGGCGGTGGCGAGGTTGACCAACAGTCCCATGATCGGGAAGGTGTTCGGCGACAGCTCGTACGTCGTGAACTACGTGCGGGCCATCGGGTACCACCAGCCGCAGGTCCAGCAGAGCGGCTCGAACTTGGGCACGGCGTTCAAGCACGACACCCCGTTCCTGTCGACGATAGGCACCGGCACGATGATCGCCGACGGGGTGTCTTTCATGAACACCGACCACTCGGCGACGTCGTTCAAGGTCAGCCGGGTGGCCATCGGCGCGAACAACTTCCTGGGCAACGCCATTCTCTACCCGGCCGGGGCCAGGACCGGGGACAACTGCCTGCTCGCGACCAAGGTGATGGTCCCCATCGACGGACCGGTGCGCCACGACGTGGGCCTGCTCGGGTCGCCGGCGTTCGAGATCCCCCGTTCGGTCCTGCGGGACGCCCTCCCCGAGGAGCATACGGGCCGTGCCCGCTTTCGCCGGGACCTCTCGGCCAAGAACCGGCACAACCTGCGCACCATCGCGCTCTTGATGCTGGCGCGGTGGTTCAACGCCTCGGTGGCCCTGCTGGCGATGTTCGCCGGCCTCGAGCTGTCCGACCAATTCGGTTTCCTTGCCCTCAGCGCGTCGTTCGTCGTGGCGCTCCTGGTCGGCTTGCTGGTCCCCATCGGCATAGAACGCCTCGTGGCGGGGTCCCGGCGGCTTCAGCCCCAGCTCTGCTCCATCTACAATCCCTATTTCTGGTGGCACGAGCGGTACTGGAAGCTGACGGCCGAGAGCCGATACATGGCCATCCTCAACGGGACGCCGTTCAAGCCGCTGGTTTGGCGTCTGCGGGGGGTGCGGATCGGGACCCGGGTCTTCGACGATGGCTGCGGAATCATCGAGCGGAGCCTGGTGACGATCGGCTCCCGCTGCACCCTGAACGCCGGCAGCACGGTTCAATCCCACTCCCAAGAGGACGGAATGTTCAAATCCGACCACAACGTCATTGGCGACGACGTCACGCTCGGCGTCGGCGCCTTTGTCCACTACGGCGTGTCCATAGAAGACGGTGCCGTCGTCGCCGCCGACTCCTTCGTGATGAAGGGGACGACCCTCTCCCGGGGATCCGTGTGGGGTGGCAACCCGGCCGACGAGGCCCGTGCCGCCGCCACGTCCCCCGTCGCCTTGGAAAGGACCGTATCATGACCACCACTCCAGCGCTCACCTGCCGTACCGCCGGCCAATCGTTCGATCCGGTTGACGGCCGGCGCTCCGTCCCGGCTGCCGCACCGACGGCGATTCCCAGATGGACCCGGGACCCGCAGTCCGGCCAGGAGCAGGTCGAGGTGGCGGTTCCCGAAGACCTGCGCACCTCCGTCAGGCTGACGGCCCGTGCCCTGAAGACGACGCCTGGCTCGCTTTGGCTGGCGGCCCACGCGCGGGTACTGCAGGCATTGTCCGGCGAGTCGGAGATCGCCACCGGATGCGTGGACACGGCGGGTACCTGGCGGTGCAAGCTCGATCTGGGCCACCCGTCCTGGCGAGGTCTGGTCGCCGAGGCACATGACCGGCAGGTCCGGGCCGGCGCCAGGCCAGCCGACACCGAGCAGGCCGGCCGCGGGGAGACCCGTCACGAGGCCGCATCTCCGGGGTACGAGGTGGTGTTCGGCGCGCTTCAGCGCGACGATGAAGAGCTGCCGGAGGGCATCGTCCTCGGGGTCACCTTCCGGACCGTGGCCGGGGGCGAGGTGCTCCTGCTGCGGTACCGGCGGGACGTCCTCGACGACGGCGCCGCCCTTAGGATCGCCGGCTACCATCTGGCCGCGCTCCGCCAATTGGTCGCCGACCCCGAAGCGGAGCCCGCCGATGCCGATCTCGTTGATCCGGACGAGCGCCGCCTCCAGCTCGAGCAGCTGGCCGGACCCGAGCGGCCCCGGCCCCAACGACGCTTCCACCAGCTGTTCGAGGAGCGCGTCCGGCTTCACCCCGAACGCATTGCGGCGGTCCAGGACACGCGGGAGTGGACGTACGCGGAGCTGAACGCCCGCGCCAACCGGCTTGCCCGCGCCCTGCTGGCGCGCGGACTGCAGGCGGAGGACGTCGTGGCGGTCGTGGCCAAGCGGGACCTGGAGTGGATGGCCGCAGTCATCGGCGTCCTCAAGGCCGGAGGCGCGTACCTTCCAATCGAACCGCATTTCCCCGCCGACCGGATCGCCAGAACGATCACCCGGGCCGGGAGCCGGATAGCGCTGACCGAGGAAGGCAGCACCGCCTCGCTGGACGAAGCACTCGACGGGATGCCCTCGGTCACCAGGCTCCTCTTCGAGGACATCGAGGCCGAGGGGCACGCCGACGACGATCTCGGCGTGGAGGTGCGTCCAGACCAACTCGCCTACGTCTACTTCACCTCGGGCTCCACGGGCGAGCCGAAGGGTGCAATGTGCGCGCACGACGGGATGGTGAACCACCTGTACGCCAAGATCGAGGACCTGGGAATCGGCCCCGGCGACGTCGTCGCCCAGAGCGCCCCCCAATGCTTCGACATCTCGCTGTGGCAACTGGTCTCGGCCCTGCTCGTCGGCGGCCGCACACTCATCGTCGGGCAGGACCGCATCCTGGACGTCGAGCGGTTCGTCGACACGGTGGAACGGGGCGCGGTGGCGGTCTTCCAGGTCGTCCCGTCGTATCTGGATGCGGTGGTGGCGTACCTGGGCGGCAATCCCCGCACCCTGCCGCACCTCCGCTGCGTCTCCGCGACCGGGGAGGCCCTGAAAAGTGAGCTGGTCCGCCGGTGGTTCGACGTGATGCCGAACGTCAAGCTGGTCAACGCCTACGGACTGACGGAGACCTCGGACGACACGAACCACGAGGTGATGAGCGCAGCGCCCGCGGGCGGCTCCGTGCCACTGGGCCCGCCGATCCCGAACGTCCGGATCTACATCCTCGACGAGCAGCAGCGGCTCGTGCCGCTCGGAGCGCCGGGCGAGATCGCCTTCTCCGGGGTGTGCGTGGGCCGCGGCTACATCAACGACCCGGAGCGCACGGCACAGGCCTACTCCACCGACCCCTACGTGGATGGCGCGCGGCTCTACCGGGCTGGCGACTATGGGCGCTGGTCACAGGACGGCAAGCTGGAGTACCTTGGCCGGCGAGACAACCAGGTCAAGATCTCCGGGTTCCGTATTGAGATCGGCGACATCGAGAACGCGCTGTTGCGGGTTCCCGGCGTCCGCGACGGCGCCGTCGTCGTCGGCGCAGGCGGCGGGCAGTCCAAGTTCCTGGTGGCGTTCTACTCTGGCAACGGGCCGCTCGAGGTCGACGAGATCCGCAGCGAGATGGCCTCGCGGGTTCCGGGCTACATGGTTCCGTCGGCGTACAGATGGCAGGAGAGCCTGCCCCTGACCGGCAACGGGAAGATCGACCGGAAGGCCTTGACCCGCATGGCGCAGGAGGTCGCCCCCGAGGTCGGCACCCCCACGGAGGCGCTCACGGCCACCGAGCAGCGGCTTGCCGAGGCATGGGCGAGCGTCCTTGGCATACCGGCGGGTCGGATCGGCGGGCAGGACTCGTTCTTTGCGCTGGGCGGCACCTCCCTGTCCGCGGTAAAGCTCGCCGTCCTGCTCAAGCGCGCGGTGTCGATCAAGGACATCATGCAGACGCCCGTCCTGACGGACCTGGCGACCCTTCTCGGGGCCTCGTCCCTGGAGGATGCTGCCGAACCGCCCGCGCCCACGCCGGCGGAAACCGCCGCAGAGCCCGCCTCCATGCCCCGGACACCGGCAAGACACTCCAACCCGCTACCCGTAAAACGAAAGGACCTATGATGTCGTCTCCTTCACCCAGAATCCAGTTCGATGTGAAACGCGAAGCCGGCCGGGCACCGATGCTCGCCGTCGAGGTCGGCCACGACCCCGTGCGGTGGGCCGAAGAGAACCGCGAGGCGCTGCGCGCGGCAGTGGACGAGAACGGCGCGGTCCTGGTCCGCGGGCTGGGCCTCAGTGATCCAGTCCAGGTGGCCGAAGTCTACCAGCGGCTGGTCCCGGGCGGCCTCATACCGGACAGGGAGGCCTTCGCCACCAGGCAGCCCTACTTGGACGGCGTGTACTCGTCCCTCACATGGCCCGCGAACCAGCCTATGTGCATGCACCACGAGCTCAGCTACGCGCTCGAGTTCCCCGGCCTAATGCTCTTCGCCTGTCTCCAGGCACCCAGCGTCGGTGGCGTGACCGGTATCGCGGACGCCCGCTCGGTGCTCGACGCCATACCGGCGGACATCGTCCGGCGGTTCGAAAGCGAAGGGTGGCTGCTCGCCCGCAGCTACAACGGGGACATCGGAGCCACCTACGAGGAGGCGTTCGGGGTCGCCGACCGCGCTGCCGTCGAGAGCTACTGCCGTGCCCACGCGATCGAGTTCGAGTGGCAGCCCGACGGGGAGCTCCGCACCCGGCAACGGCGCCCTGCCGTGGTCCGGCACCCGGTGACCGGCGAACGCTGCTGGTTCAACCAGGTCGCGTTCTTGAGCGAATGGACCATCGCGCCCGAGGTGAGGGAGTACCTGGTGGACGTCTATGGTTCCGACGGGCTGCCGTTCAACACCCGCTTCGGCAACGGCGAGCCGATCGGCGAGGATATTATCGCCCTCTTGAACGAGGTCTACGAGGCCCACACCCTTCGAACGCCGTGGGAGACCGGGGACCTCATGCTTGTCGACAACGTGCGCATGGCCCACAGCCGCGAGGCGTACGAGGGTCCACGGGAGATCCTCGTTGGCATGGCCGAGCCACGCAATGCATTCGATCTCACTACCCACACCCAGGACGGTGCACGATGAAAGAATTCGCAGCTTCCCCAGTGACAGCCGCTGCGGAGCCGAAGACGATTCCCCCCTTCGCGGTCATCTCCGGAGCCCAGGTGCAGCAGGTGCTCCAGGGTCGTGAGAAACAGGTCGTCGAACTGGTCGAGCAGACCTACCGGGTGCACGCGGCCGGAGACTCGGTGAACCCCCCGTCCTACTTCCTGCGCTTCCCGGACCGGCCCACCTCGCGCATCATCGCCCTGCCCGCCTCGGTCGGTGGACAGGTGGACGTTGACGGCATCAAGTGGGTCTCCAGCTTCCCGGACAACGTGGCGTCGGGGATTCCGCGCGCCTCAGCGGTGTTGATCCTCAACGACCGGGCGACGGGCTACCCCTTCGCGTGCATGGAGAGCTCCATTATCAGCGCCTCCAGGACGGCTGCATCGGCCGCCGCGGCTGCGAACTGGCTCAGCCGAGGACGGGGGCGTCCAAGACGCATCGGGTTCTTCGGAGTGGGACTCATCGCCCGCTACATCCACACCTTCCTGAACGCGACCGACTGGTCCTTCGACGAGATCGGGGTATTCGACCTCTCGGGCGAGAGCGCGGAGGGTTTCAAGGGCTATCTCGAACGCAGCGGCACCCGAGCCCGGGTGACCGTGCACGACGGCCCCGAGCAGCTGATCCGGAGCAGCGACCTCGTCGTGTTCGCCACGGTGGCGGGCGAGCCGCACGTGCACGACACGACGTGGTTCGCGCACAACCCGCTGGTGCTGCACGTGTCCCTGCGCGACCTGGCCCCGGAGATCCTGTTGGCGTCGACCAACATCCTCGACGACGTCAACCACTGCTTGAAAGCCGGGACGTCTGCCCACCTCGTGGAGCAGATGGTCGGCCACCGGGACTTCGTGGACGGCACCTTGGTCGACGTCATGGAAGGCAGGGTCTCGCCGGCGGACGACCGCCCCGTGGTGTTCTCGCCATTCGGCCTGGGCGTGCTCGACCTGGCGGTGGGCAAGTACGTCTACGACGAACTTGCCAGCAGCGGCCAGCTCCGGGTGGTCGAGGACTTCTTTTCCGAGCTGCGTCGGTACGGCTGACCCGGCGGCCCATCCACGTTCATCAATTCGCACCCACCGAGGAGTGACACAATGCTCTCGCTATCACAGATGCTGGGGAATGTGTCCAAGGCACACTTCCAGTCCCCTGACGACTGGGCAAGATCGGTCACCGACGTCCTGCGGGACGCCGCCATCTACCACCAGGCCGGAAACGGCTTCTACCGTGCCCAGTGTGACGCGTTGGGAGTCGATCCCGCCGCGATCAACGACATCAACGACCTGCAAGACCTGCCCCTGTTGCCGATCGGCATGTTTAAGCGTCCCGACGCGCAGGTGCTGCTCACCTGCTCCCTGGCCGACGTTGAGACCGAGACCAGCTCCAGCGGAACCCGCGGTGCCCCGTCCCTTGCCCGCCGCAACAGCGAGACAGTGACCCGGGCGCTGGTTGGCCTGATCGGAACCTACCGGGAGTTCTTCAGCCTGTCCGGGGGCGCGGGCCTTTTCTTGAACCCGTCGGACCCCGAAGTCTCGGAGATGGGTCTGCTCAAGGACTTCAACATCCTGAACAGCGTCTTCGACGACCACGCATACCTCGTAGCCGACCAGGCATTCGACGCCAGGGAGGCCCTGGAGCAACTGCGCCGGTGGAAGGGCCACATGATCCGGCACATCGTCTGTCCACCGTTCGTCGTCGGCCGGCTCCTCCGGTTCCTCGAACAGGAGAATTTCAATGTGCGGTTGGACCCGTACAGCATGATCATCACTCTCGGCGGTTGGAAGCGGCACACGGCCGAGACCATCCCTGCCGAAGGCTTTCGGGAGCGGTGCCACGACCTGCTCGCCGTGCGCCCGGGGAACGTGCGCGACATGTACGGGATGATCGAATCGAACATGCTCGCTGTCGAATGCCACCTGCATCGCAAGCACGTCCCGCCGTGGTGCTACATCTCCATCCGGGACCCTGACCAGATCGGCAAGGAGCTCGCTCCGGGGGAGACCGGCACCATCGCCGTACTGGACGCCCTCAACACCAGCTATCCCGGTTTTCTCCTCACCGACGACGTGGGCGACGTCGAGACCGGTACCTGCGGGTGCGGGAGAACCGGCCAGATCATCAACTTCCGCGGTCGGGGGCCGGGTGGCGGGCTTGGCCACTGCCCCGTCAGCATCGAGCGCTACCTGGGGTCTGAGACTGGTAAGGACCGT
This sequence comes from Paeniglutamicibacter kerguelensis, assembly GCF_017876535.1. NCBI lineage: Bacteria > Bacillati > Actinomycetota > Actinomycetes > Micrococcales > Micrococcaceae > Paeniglutamicibacter > Paeniglutamicibacter kerguelensis. The sequence continues at coordinate 2,633,837 of NZ_JAGIOF010000001.1, read as the reverse complement.
TGATCAAGTGGTCTGTATTCCTCGGATTTGATCATGAGTCTGTGGATGGGAGTGTCCGGCTTTGCCGCTGTCGGGAATGGCCCGGTGTTGCGGGAGTTGTGATCGGCTGTGGTCGCCGGGTGTGTATCCGCTTCAGGGTGATCCGGCTTCTGCTGCAATCTTGGTGGTGCTGGTGTGGTGGTAACCGAGGCCCTGGGCCGCCACCGGTGGCATCTGGAGGACAAGCTGTCGGATCGCTGCGGTTCTGCCGGACTGGGCCGGGACCCCGATTTCCTGCGGCAGATCGCGGATGCTTCCCGGGTCCACGGGTTGCCCGGCCCTGCGCCCCCGGAAGAGCCAGCGGGAGGCAGGGCTGGCGGCCGTGGTCATGTTGGGCCTGTCTTCGAGGTATGCCCGCAGTAGCCCGGCCAGTGGCTCCGGAACCGGAGTCGGCGGTTCACCGAGGCGCAGCAGGGTGTGGTCCCCGTCGTGGAGGACGTCGTCGGTGGTGAGCCGGACGATCCGGCTCACCGGTTGGGCGTAGAGCAGAATCAATGAGCCGGTGATGCTGTCCCATCGGGGCCGGGTTTCCCGAGGATCGGACGGGGATGGTCAGGGCGGGCATCCGGCCGGTCTTCATGCACCAGCTCCAACTCATGCGGAATCTTCAGACCTGCCTGTGAGGATTACTAGTAGCTAGTCCGGGACTGGCTGGCAGAGTGGGTATCGGCTGTTCTGTCCCAACGTTGTGACTCTAGACCTGCCTGGCTCCAACTGGACGCCTTGTTGTTGACTTGTCCTCTCGCGGGATGGTCGGCCGGTACCTACCCGGCCCACCTCGGTAACCTGATAAGAAGGTTGTCCGCGCCTAAGGCGCGTGGCTCGTCACAGGAATGTTCCGAAGTGACCTCTATCCGGACTGGTACCGGCCGGCAGCGGCCTGACCACATGTCCGCCAAGAGGAAAGGTGCCGTGACCGCCATGGCTATCGTCGCGCATTCCTATCCATTTGTCGTGGGTGTAGACACTCACGCCCGCAACCATGTCTATGCCATCATCAACACCGCCACCGCTGCAGTACTCGAGACCCGCGATTTCCCGACAACTGCTGCTGGCATCAAAAGATCCATTGCCTGGGTAGCGAGGCGTACCGGTGCCGACATGGCCACCCTATGGGCGATCGAGGGCGCAGCTTCCTACGGTGCCGTCCTCGCCGGAACAATCGCAGCCGCCGGATATCCGGTGGTCGAAGCAGCGCGTATGAACGCCCGGGCCAACCGGGGCGTGGGGAAAACAGACCAACTTGACGCACAACGGATCGCTGCTGCGGTTCTACCTCTGGAGACCAGCCAATTGCGCCGTCCACGGCTGAATGCCGGTGTCCGCGCTGCTTTGCGTGTACTCATCGCGGCACGTGATTCCATGACCAGTGAACGTACCCGGGATGTCAATGCATTGACCGCCCTGCTGCGCGTGAACAGTCTCGGTCTGGATGCCCGCAAGCCCCTGACGAGGGCACAGATCCTTCAGGCGTCGCGGTGGCGTGAGCGTGACGAGCCCTTGGAGATATCCACCGCGCGCGCTGAAGCGACGCGGTTGGCTAAACGGATCACCGAACTTGATACGGATATCGGCACCAATACCACCAAGACCACCGAACTGGTCCAAATCAGCGAAGCTGCCCCACTGCTGGAAGAAAAGGGCTTTGGACCGGTCACGGCAGCGATTTGCCTCACCGCGTGGTCCCACCAAGGACGCGTACGCTCCGAGGCGGCGTATGCAAGCCTGGCCGGGACCAACCCGATCCCGGCCTCCTCTGGTAACACCGTCCGGTACAGGCTTAACCGGGGCGGCGATAGAAGGCTGAACTGGGCGCTGCATATGGTGGCGGTGAGCCGCATGGCCTTCGATCCGGACACCAAGAGATATGTCGAGAAGCGCCAAGCCGGTGGCAAGACCAACAAGGAAATTCGACGGTGCATCAAGCGCTACCTAGCACGTCAAATCTACCGAACCCTCAACTCGGCAAAACCAGCTCAACCCGAGCATTGACAGCTATAGAAGGGTCAAGAACCAATTGGAGAAAATGACACCGGCGCCGCGCGGAAACACGCGGCGCCGGGTGCGCGGAGGCCGCAGGTCAGCCGAAGAGGATCCGTGCCTCGTCGTAGCGTTCCTGCGGGACGCGCTTGAGGTTGTTCAGTGCGGCCTGGAACGGGACCCTGTTGAGCTTGGTGCCGCTCAACGCGACCATCGAGCCCCAGGCCTGGTCGTGCACCGAGTCGACGGCCGCCATGCCCAGCCGGGTGGCAAGCACCCGGTCGAAGGCGCTGGGAACCCCGCCGCGCTGGATATGCCCGAGCACCGTGGCGCGGGTTTCGATCCCGGTGGCGGCCTCGATGAACGGCGCCAGCTGCTCGCCGATGCCACCCAGCCGCGGCCGGCCGAAGGCGTCGAGCCCGCGGTCGGAGAAGGCAGCGTCGGCGCCCTCCGGCACAAAGCCCTCGGCGACGACGACCAGCGGGGCGCGCCCGCGGTCGTGCGCCTCGCGCACCCAGGTGTAGATCTGTTCCATGGTGGTGGACTGCTCGGGGATCAGGATGGCGTGCGCGCCGGTGGCCACGCCGGCGTGCAGGGCGATCCAGCCCACGTGGCGGCCCATGACCTCGGCGATCATGCAGCGGTGGTGGGATTCGCCGGTGGTGCGCAGGCGGTCGATGGCCTCCACAGCGATCTGGTTGGCGGTGTCGAAGCCGAAGGTGTAGTCGGTGGCGTCGAGGTCGTTGTCGATGGTCTTGGGGACGCCGACGATCTTCAGGCCCGCGTCGGTCAGCCGCTTGGCCCCGGCCAGGGTGCCCTCGCCGCCGATGGCGATGATCGCGTCGACGCCGATGCGCTTCAGCGTGGCCTTGATGTTGTCCGGGCCGCCGTTTTCGCCCTCGAACGCGTTGGTGCGCGAGGTGCCGATGATGGTGCCGCCCTGCTTGGAGATGCCGCGCACCGCCTCGCGGGGGAGGTCGATGAAATCGCCGTCCGTCACGCCGCGCCAGCCGTCACGGAAACCGACGAACTCGTGCCCGTAGCTCTTGATGCCGTTCAGGACGGCCCCGCGGATGACCGCGTTCAGTCCCGGGCAGTCTCCGCCGCTGGTCAGGATCCCGATGCGCATGCAAACTCAATTCTTTGTCGGTGCTCTTTGCCCGACCGAAAACGGTCGGGGGTCTGGTTGGAGCGCGACGCTGAGCTCGACAATGACCAGTCTAGCCAAGTGATGCGTGTGATGGCCAACACGCGGCCCCAGTGCTACGTGGCTTTGCCGGTGGCGGCACGGGCGTGGCGACGTGCCGCCGGTTGCACGGCAACGCCGAGACCCCGGCCACCCCGACCCGCACGCCGCAGTAGTTCCCAACAGCAGGAGCGGGCGGGGAACTGCGGGGTGAAAGCGGCGTGGCCGGGGCTGGCCCCGGAGGCTACCCGGGGGAGCTGCCTACTTGCTGAAGGAGCGGATGATCTTCTGCAGCGCGATCGAGTCATCCTGTGCCGGGATCAGCAGCCAGGCCACCAGATAGAGGGGAATGCCCAGGACCGGCAGCAGGAAGCTGAGCAGCAGCCCGATGCGTACCAGCGTGACGTCCCAGCCGAATTTGTCGGCGATGCCGCCGGCGACGCCGGCTACAAGGCGCTTGGGTCCGCGGCGGAAAGGGATGGAGCGAAGGGAATTGAAGAAGGAGTCCATGTCGGCAAGTCTTTCATGTTGTGGGCCCGAACGGGGCCTGGGCGTGGATGAAGCGTGGCGTTGGACGAATCCGCGGAAAGCTGCGGCTACCGGGTGCGGCGTGCCGCGACGATCCCGGAGATGATCAGGATCAACCCTGCACCTCCGAGCAGCCCGATGAACAGCAGCGGGCCATTGAGCTGGATTCCGAAGAGCAACCCGGCGAGCAGGAGCACGCCGACCACCAGCAGGATCAGGCCGAAGACCAGGGTTCCGGTGGGGAACTTCGACGGGGCCTGGAGCTCGGCCTCGTGCTGCGGGAACGGCTGGCTCATGGTGCCACCTCTGCTTTCTGGACGCTGACCTCGACGCTGTTGAAGGCGCCGTCAAGGTCGATTCGTAGGGTTGGGCCCGTCGCCGCGGGGTTGAGCCTGGTGCTACCGCCGGTGCTTGTGGTGTCCGCACCGTTGACGTTCAGCGAGGTGAAGGCGCCGCTGAACTCGAGGACAACCGGGATATTGTCGGGCACTATCAGCTTCACGGAGGAGAAAACGTTGTCGATCGACACCTCGGTGTCCTGGGTGATCGTCGAATAGTGGCGCAGGTCCATCTCCCCGGAGTGGAAGACGTTGGTACTGCTGCCCTCGTCAGTGGTGCTGATGCCGCTGCTGAACATGTTGACCTCGGCCATGCGCAGCGCACCGCCGCTCCACACGAGCGAGCACACCAGGGCCGCGATGCCGAAGCCGACCAGGGCCCCGCCGGTGCGTTGGTTCAGGGCCGCGCCGATCATGCCCAGGGCAATGACAACGAGTGCCGCGGCAAAGCCGATGGCCACGGAGCTGGTTGGCAGGTCGAGCCAGCCAAGTTCGTTAAGCCCCACGATCAGCGCGAAGACCAGCACCGCCAGGCCAAGCACGATGGTTGCGGCGTAGCCGGGAATGGCGCGGAGGCGCGGGGCCTTGGGTGCGCGCGTTGCCGTCGGCGGGGTGTACGGCGGCGGGGTGAATCCACCGCCGGCCGCGTGCCCGGTGCCGGGCTGCGCCGGGTCCAGCGGTGGAAGCACAGCATCAATCCTGGGGTTTTCGGACGGCGTGGTTGCGGGGAATGGCATGGTTCGCTCCTGGTCCAAGGGCTGGAACCTCGTGGTGGGGGTGTCTGTGGAGTCGCCGGAGGCTGCGGCGGGGGTGTTGTCCATGGTTGTTGTTTCAACACCTTCCGCGTCAGCTGGGCCGTTGGTTTTCTCCAAGCTGACTGGGACCGTGAGGTCGGAGCCGGAACCGGAGCCGGAGCCGGAGCCGGAGCCGGAGCCAGAGTCAGAGCCAGAGTCAGAGTCGGCCGGTGCGGTCTCGGCGTCGGGTTCGTTCCGGGCATCTGGTCCCGAAGCTGCAGGGGCCACCTGTGAACCGCTGTCGGTGCCGGCCGCCGAGGCAAAGGACCCGAACGTTGCGGGCGTACCCGGTGTCCCGGGACCGTCGGACCAGCTTGGATCCTTGGAGGAGGGGTACTGCGCCATCCATGGACCTGCCGCGGGTGCACCTTCGGGCGCAGGGCTGGTGTCCTGCCGGCGGTCATCAAAGCGACCGCGACGAGAGAAGATGACAAAGAGGATCGCCGCAATCACCGCAAAGGTCCAGAACCCGCCGTCCCACCAGCTGACGAACCACGGGAAACCGATGGCGCCACCGACAAAGAAGAGCAGCGCCCAGGTCATTGAGGTGCTCCAGCGGCCGGCCGCGGTCTCCTGGGCCTCGATGCGGCCGTCGGGCCCGGGCAGCAACGCCCAGGCAAGCCCGTAAACCAACAGGCCCAAGCCCGCCAGGAAGGCGAGCGCCACAAAGATGCCGCGGACAAGGATGGGGGCCAGGCCAAAGCGTTCGGCCAGACCGGATGCCACGCCGCCGATCCAGTGATCGCTACCGCGGCGCACCTCCAATTCTCTGACCCAACGGAAAAAACCGTGTTCGACTGGTGCTTCATTCATAACAACAATCTTTCCGTGCCCGCGGAGTGCACGCTATGAGGGTCGCCCCTGATTGAACCCTGAAGATACCCCCGAAGCGGCCGGGAATTCCCCTTCACCGATCCCGGACGTGCTTGTATTGAGGCATGAACACAACGCTCGAACGCCCCGAACTGGTCCGCGGCCAACCCCGCGTGCTGGCCGGGGTGTGTTCCGGCCTGGCCGTGCACCTTGGCGTCCAGGCGCTGTGGATCCGCATCGGCTTCGTGCTTGCTGCGGGCCTGGCCGGAGCCGGCATCATCCTTTATGCCTGGCTGTGGATTTTCCTTCCAAGCGCCACCGACGTCCAGCGCGAGGCCGAACGCCGCGAAGGAACCCGCAGGTTCGGCCTGGCCGAGGAATTGAACAAACAACTGCCGCCGGAAGCCGAAGACCCGGCCAGCGAGCAGCGCCAGCATTCGATGCGCCAGGTACTCATCGGCGCCGGACTGCTGGTCATGGCTGGATTGGTTTCCGCCCAGATGCTCGGGGCCGAACTGCGCCTTGACAGGCTCTGGCCCATTCTGGTGGTGGTCGCCGGCGCGATCCTGGCCTGGCTGCAATTGGATGACGAGGGCCGCGCGGGATTGCGCAGGAACACCGGGACACTGAGCACGGGCGCCCTCATCCGTCTCATCTTCGGTGTGGCATTGGTGGTCACCGGGCTGCTGTTGTTCCTCAGCGGCATTGTCGGACTGCGCGAGCTGCTCTCCGGGCTGGCCGTTGCGGTGGCGGTGATCGCGGGCCTGGCCCTGGTGCTGCTCCCGTGGGGACTGCGCTTCTGGCGCAACTACGTCTCCGAACGCTCCAACCGGGTGCGCGCCGCCGAACGCGCGGACATAGCGGCGCACCTGCACGACTCGGTGCTGCAAACCCTCGCACTGATCCAAAAGCGCTCCCAGGACCCCGCGCAGGTGCTCACCCTGGCCCGTGCCCAGGAACGCGAATTGCGCCAGTGGCTCTACAACACCCAGGAGCCGGAGGAAGGTGAAATCACCGAGGCCATCCGCCGGGAAGCCGCCGAAGTCGAAGAACTCTACCTGGTCTCCATCAACGTGGTTGCCGTGGGGGAATGCAGCGGACTGGGCGGCCACGACGCGCTGCTCCAGGCCACCCGCGAAGCCATGACCAACGCGGCGAAGCACGCGGGCGGAACCATCTCCGTCTACGTCGAGGCAAGCCCCGGCCGGGCGGAAGTCTTTGTGCGCGACCGCGGGGACGGGTTCGAGGTGGACCAGGTCTCCGATGACCGCCACGGCGTGCGCGAGTCGATCATCGGGCGTATGGAACGCAACGGCGGGAGCGCAAGCATCCGCAGCTCCGGCGACGGCACCGAGGTACACCTGACGATGAATGAAGAAACTAAGGACGATGATGACTGACCAGGCATTCACACCCATTGACGTGGTGGTGGTCGATGACCACGCCATCTTCCGTTCGGGACTGAAGGCAGACCTTGACCAACGCATCCGCGTGGTCGCGGAGGCCGCCACCGTCGCGGAGGCGATCGCCGCCGTGCACCAACACGCACCGGCAGTGGTGTTGCTGGACGTGCACCTGCCGGGTGGCCGCGGCGGGGGAGGTGCCGAGGTGCTGGCAGGCTGCGCCGACATGTTCTCCAGCGTGAAGTTCCTGGCCCTGAGCGTTTCGGATGCCGCCGAGGACGTTGTCACGGTCATCCGGGCCGGTGCGCGCGGCTATGTCACCAAGTCGATCTCCGGCCGGGAAATCTCCGATGCAGTGGAAAGGGTCGCTGGCGGGGACGCCGTTTTTTCCCCGCGGCTTGCGGGGTTCGTGCTGGACGCGTTCGGCACCCAGGCGGCCATCAGCGCCGATGAGGAACTTGACCTTCTCAGCGCCCGCGAACTCGAGGTGATGAGGCTGATCGCCCGGGGCTACAGCTACAAAGAAGTGGCCAAGGACCTTTTCATCTCCGTCAAGACGGTTGAAACCCACGTCTCGAGCGTGTTGCGCAAGCTGCAGCTCTCCAACCGCCACGAATTGACCCGTTGGGCAGTGGACAGGCGGATTCTCTAGCACCCTCGCCGGGGGTCGGCCCGGCCGTCACGGGCCGCCAATGCCCGGAAAACGATCGTGGCCGGCAACCTCCGTGAGGAGATTGCCGGCCACGATCGTTTGTCCAGAACCTGCTTACTTCGCTTCGCCCAGCAGTGCCGCCAGGCGGCCGACGCCCTCGGCCAGGTCCTCATCGCCCAGGGCGTAGGACATGCGGATGTAGCCCGAGGGGCCGAAGGCCTCGCCCGGGACCACTGCAACCTCTGCCTGCTCAAGGATCAGTGCGGCAAGCTCGGCCGAGGTGGCCGGGACAATGCCGCGGATTTCGCGGCCGAGCAGGCCACGGACATCCGAGTACGCGTAGAACGCACCCTCCGGGGTCGGGCAGTTCACGCCGTCGATGGCGTTCAATGCCGAAACCATGGCCTTGCGGCGGCGGTCAAACGCGGTGCGCATTTCTGCGACGGCATCCAGCGGGCCGGAAACTGCGGCCAGGGCCGCGATCTGCGAGACGTTCGAGACGTTTGAGGTGGCGTGCGACTGCAGGTTGGTTGCGGCCTTGATGACATCCAGCGGGCCCGCCATCCATCCCACGCGCCAACCGGTCATGGCATAGGTCTTGGCCACACCATTGAGGATGATGACCTTGTCGCCAAGTTCCGGGGCGGCGGTGGCGATCGAGGTGAACACCGCGTCGTCGTAGGTGAGGTGTTCGTAGATTTCGTCGGTGATGACCCACAGGTCCTTCGACGCGGCCCAGCGGCCCACTTCGGCAACCTGTTCCGGGGAGTACACGGCGCCTGTCGGGTTCGACGGGGACACGAAGAGCAACACCTTGGTCTTCTCGGTCACCGCAGCTTCGAGCTGGTCGATGGTGACCTTGTAGCCCTGCTCGGGGCCGGCAAAGACTTCTACCGGGACGCCGCCGGCCAAGCGTATGGCTTCGGGGTAAGTGGTCCAGTACGGGGACGGGAGGATGACTTCGTCTCCCGGATCCAGCAACGTGGCAAAGGCGTTGTACACGGCCTGCTTGCCGCCGTTGGTGACAAGCACCTGGGACGCATCCAGCTTGTAGCCGGAGTCGCGCATTGTCTTTTCCGCGATCGCTGCGCGCAGTTCCGGCAGGCCGGCTGCGGGGGAGTAGCGGTGGTACTGGGGATTGCGTGCCGCTGCGATTGCTGCTTCAACGATGTAGTCGGGGGTGGCGAAATCCGGTTCGCCTGCGCCGAAGCCGATGACCGGGCGTCCGGCGGCTTTCAGGGCCTTGGCCTTTGCGTCTACGGCCAAAGTTGCGGATTCTGCGATGGACCCGATACGTCGGGAAATGCGTGACATGTCGTCGCTTCCTGGAAGGGGAGGTGATTTGGGGGTGTGTGATTTCAGCTTAGTGCGCCAAGCCTGTTGGAACTACTAATTCACCCAATGCGACACGCGGTTCCCCGCAGGCGTTTCATGCACCTCGCGCGGGGGAGGGGACTACTCGTTGGGCAGCCGGCCGTAGCGCTTGAGGTGCAGCTCGGCTTTTTCCTGCGCATCCAGGTCGATTTCCTGGGCTTGGGCACGAACCTGGTGCCACTGGAAGTACGCGGCCACGCACAGGAAGACGGGGACCGTGATGACAAACGGCAGGTACATTGCCCCGGTGTAATTGATCAGGTGGAACTGTGCGCCCGCCGCCAGCACCAGCAGGCTGGTGCCAACCCACATGAGCAGGTTCTGGCCCAGCCTCATCGACCACATGACCAGCCCGGCCCCCAGATACCAGCTGACCGGAATGACGGAAGCGATCTCCACGAACCAGACAGGGAACGCCACTGCGAACATGATGAAGCAGGCTCCGGAAAGTTCCTTCTGATTCCGCAGGGCAACCCACGTGCCCGTGGCGATGAGCAGAGGGATGGCTGCGGCCATGAACTGGATGGGCCAGAAGCCGAACGACCCGGCAAGGTGCGCAATGCCGAAAATCGCATCGAGGATCGAGCCTCCGGCAAAGACCAAGAGAATCAACGCACTGGCGCGCTCGTAGCGAATGGACCCCGTTTTGGAAGAAGGCATGTCAATAAACCTAACAGGGAGGCCCGAAAACCCTTGAAAACACGGGGAAGTGGTTCTCAGTTCGACAATCGACCCATTCCATGCGTAAACTTGATCCTCGGTGTTGGAAAACATCTAGATCACCCAAGTTGCTAGCGGCTTGAGTGGCCGAACGAGTTCTGAACTCGAAGGGTAGTGGCGCAATTGGTAGCGCAGCGGTCTCCAAAACCGCAGGTTGCAGGTTCGAGTCCTGTCTGCCCTGCGCAGTAGCAATCATTCTGGATTGCTCGGCGAAATTCACGTCACGGTGTGTCGTGGTCGATACGACTGCGGCACACCGTGATTGTTTCAATTGGCATAATCTGAAACGAGGAACCGGTGACTGAAACGACTGCGAGCGATTCGCACGGCGCAGGGCGCAACAAGAAGCCGGCCAAGGCAGGTTTCTTCGCTGGAATTGCCCTGTTCTTCCGCCAGATGATTTCTGAGCTGAAGAAGGTCGTTACGCCGACTCGCAGCGAACTGGTGAACTACACGCTAGTGGTCATCGGCTTCGTCGTGTTGATGATGGTCATCATTTCCGCCCTGGACTTCGTGTTCGGCAACGGATCTATTTGGCTCTTCACCAACCCGGCCGAAAAGTAAGCCGAGACGATTCGCCCCATATTTCTGGTGAACCAGTAACAGAAAGCAGGAACCGCAGTGTCCGATCAGGAACTCGAACCGCAGGCCATCGAAGAACTTGAGGGTCAGGCAGCAGAGGTCGATACCGAAGAGGTGTCGACCGATTCCGTCGTTTCCGAGGACGCCGAGCAGGCTCCTGAAGATGCAGCAGCCGCGGAAACCCCGGCCGTCGATCCCATCGAAGAATTCCGCACCAAGCTGCGTCGTCAGCCCGGTGACTGGTACGTCATCCACTCCTACGCAGGTTACGAAAACCGCGTCAAGGTGAACCTCGAAACCCGCATCCAGACTCTGGGCATGGAAGAATTCATTTATGAAATCCAGGTCCCGGTGGAAGAGGTCGTGGAGATCAAGAACACCACGCGCAAGATCGTGCGTCGTGTTCGCATCCCCGGCTACGTCCTGGTCCGCATGGAATTGACCGATGCCTCCTGGGGTGCCGTTCGTCACACCCCCGGTGTCACCGGCTTCGTTGGCAACGCCCACAACCCGGACCCGCTGCGCCTCGAGGAAGTCTTCTCGATGCTCGAGCATACGATCGTCAGCGAAGAAGAAGCAGCCAGCATGAAGCCGGGCCGCGCCCCGATCACCGAGGTCACCGTTGACTTCGAGGTTGGCGAATCGGTTATCGTCAACGACGGTCCGTTCGAGACCCTGCCGGCAACGATCAGCGAGATCAAGCTGGAATCCTCCACCCTCGTGGTGCTGGTTTCGATCTTCGAGCGCGAAACCCCGGTTACCCTGTCGTTCAGCCAGGTCACCAAAATCCAGTAACATCTAGTCTTCGTGCCTTTCCCGGTTTGCTTTACCGGGAAAACGGCATGACTCGGCCGCCGCGCCACGGCGGTCAACCCCCCGAGGCACGCTCCTGTGCAACGGGGCAACGCAAAAGAAGAAGGACCCGACATGGCCCCCAAGAAAAAGGTCACCGGACTCATCAAGCTGCAGATCCAGGCAGGCGCCGCCAACCCGGCACCTCCGATCGGCCCGGCGCTTGGTCAGCACGGCGTCAACATCATGGAATTCTGCAAGGCTTACAACGCAGCGACTGAGTCGCAGCGCGGTAACGTGATTCCGGTTGAAATTACTGTCTACGAAGACCGTTCCTTCACCTTCATCACCAAGACTCCTCCGGCAGCCGAGCTCATCAAGAAGGCTGCAGGCGTTGCCAAGGGTTCCGCTACCCCGCACACCGTCAAGGTTGCAAACCTGACCCAGGCTCAGGTTGAAGAGATCGCCACCGCCAAGATGGAAGATCTCAACGCCAACGACATCAAGGCTGCTGCCCTGATCATCGCCGGCACCGCCCGTTCCATGGGCATCACCGTAGCTGGCTAATTAGCCCCCGCTACACCCCGCGCGCCCGGTTCAACCGGAAACGCACCCCCATAACAAACAAGACGACCGGGATATTTTCATCATTTGGTGGACACCCGATCGCAAGTGGCAGGGTCGCGCGCGACCCATACATGACCACGACTGCATAAGGAGAAAAAGCAGATGGCAAAGCGCAGCAAAGCATACGTAGCCGCCGCGGCTAAGATCGAAGCCGACAAGGTTTACGCACCGACCGAGGCAATCGCCTTGGCCAAGGAAATCGCTTCCTCGAAGGCTGACGAGACCGTTGAGGTTGCTTTCCGCTTGGGCGTTGACCCTCGCAAGGCTGACCAGATGGTCCGCGGCACCGTTATCCTGCCGCACGGCACCGGTAAGACCGCCCGCGTCCTCGTTTTCGCAAACGGTGACAAGGCTGAAGCTGCAATCGCAGCCGGCGCCGACTTCGTTGGCTCGGACGACCTGATCGCCAAGATCGCCGGCGGCTGGACCGACTTCGACGCAGCAGTTGCTACCCCTGACCTCATGGGCAAGGTTGGCCGTTTGGGTAAGGTCTTGGGTCCCCGTAACCTGATGCCGAACCCGAAGACCGGCACCGTGACCATGGACGTCGCCAAGGCTGTCAACGACATCAAGGGTGGCAAGATCGACTTCCGCGTCGACAAGCACTCGAACCTGCACTTCATCATCGGCAAGGTTTCCTTCGATGCCCAGAAGCTGACCGAGAACTACGCAGCAGCACTGGACGAGGTTCTTCGTTTGAAGCCTTCTTCCTCCAAGGGCCGCTACATCTCGAAGGCAACCATTGCAACCACCTTCGGTCCCGGCATTGCCGTTGACTCGAACGTGACCCGCGTGGTTACCGAAGCCTAAATAGCGCTTCAACTTCACCGCAGGCCCGGATCCCCTTTGCGGGGGATCCGGGCCTGCGGTTTTTTGTGACCGCTACAGGGCAACCCGGCCAACGATTCTCCACCCCACTGCGCGCCGTCGAGCGTCGGAAGGTTCCTTACACGCCGGGAAACTTCCCGCGAGCGGTGGAAGCACGACCGGGGCGGCCGTTGCACCCCGGCGTGAACGGCACAGGGATAGTTCCTGGACGTTGAAGAGCACGGCTGGCATCATCACCCGGGACTCATGGCAGTCCAACTTTCCGTGGCGGGGCAGACAGGCCCGAACTGCGGCCTCACGGAGCATCCGCGGGCCGCTAGTTCCTGGTTTATCCGCTCACCCACGTGGGCGCCCTCTGGCTACGTGCGAGGCGTGCTGCTCGAATTGCAAGCGGGCAAGGCGCGGATGGAAGGGCCCGTGCCGGACTTCGACGCGATTGCCTTCAGCACGGGGACCCTGGCCTGATGCCGACCTACCCGCGGCAAGGGTGGACTGGTGCGCTCCGGCTGCGAGAAGGCCGTGGAAATGGCCTCCTTGGCGCATGGAACACCATCAAGGAATGCGACCCCAACCGGATCGCAGGCTTTTCGCCGATCCCCGCCATATCGATGGCCAACCCGCAGATCTTCAGTCACCAGAACGACGTGCCGGGGCCGGGTGGCTGGTGGTGGATCGATCTGCCCGGTCATGTGAGACTAGAACGTGTCGTTGACCCCGCATCGGACACCCACCGGATGGTTGAGACCCGCCAGCAGGGACATGGCGGTTCCTTCGGCGCTGGCTACGCGGACAGCACCAATTTTGACTATGATTGGCCGCCGGCTTTGGCAAGAATCGACGCTGCACCGCCAATGCCGCATGCTGGCCGGTGTCGGACGGCCTCAAGCGGGTTTCTCCAAGCACATTTGTTGATGGCAGTGATGGTGACAGTGGTGTGATTCACCACGAGTGAATCGCCGGCGCGCATGGCGGTCAACGACCGTTCATCCCCAAATCGATGGGGCGGTTCGGGTTCCCGTGACATGGCAGACAACGTTCCGGTATGTGGTGATGGTTGGGGATTCTTCATCTTTAGCGACTATCCACGTACCTGCCTTCGTGTTCTCTACGATATTTCTCCCGCAGGGGCGGCCCTGCGCCGCCGAATGTGCGCTTGCCACGGTAAATGAGCGGCCCGTTGGAGGCCATTTTCCAGTCGTGGTGATGGGCGCAACCCACAGCCCGATGTCAACAACTGCGGGATTGGACTGCTCTTGCCGGGCATCGCGGAGGTGGTCTCCCTGGGCCTGGACCTGATCTTGGAATGCAAGCCCTCGGCACCCGCAGCAACGACGCGGCGCAAAGTCCTGGACGGACTTAGCCAACACTTGACAATGCACGGCTTGCCGAACGATTTGACGGCATAATATTTCCCCTTTAGGGAATCGAATTGATCAACCAAGTGAGACTTCGAACACGCATTCCGTAGGATGCAGGATTCCGGCCATCCACATGCTGACTTGGGGTCTTGTCGCAAAAAAAGATGACCTGTCAATTTTCTTTGCCTGTCAGGCAAGGCCCGATCTGTCAATTTTGGCTACCCCAACACCTTGTGTCCGAAAGCATTGCTGATAGGCTTATTTCGTTGCAACCTAGTTGTGACCGGTGATCTAATCACCAGTGTTTTTGACGGAGACCCCAAGCCCCGTCGTAAACACTTAGTGCGGCAATGCGTTCCCCCAAGTTGCATTGCCGCTTCCGCAGAACCCCGCTTCCGTTATCCCCCAAGTTACGGAACCGGGGTTTTGCTCTTTTTAAAAACCGCTGGCAAGGCTGCGGCTCTCGGGGCAGGTCCCCGCGAACCTTGAGTGGCAATGTTGTTTCCGCCTGGGGACATCGTGTTGCAGGGATGGCGTGGTTTGTGTTCTTGAGGCATTGGGATGGTGCGGGGAACCCGCAGGGCAGCGCTGCTCCACCGTGTGCCGGGCGTGCGTGCCGCGCTAGCTCCCTCCAGTGCGGGTGTTGCCTGCCGGGCAAGGTGCTGAATGGGCGGGAGATGCCTCGATTTGGTTCTTCCGTTGCGGCGCTGTTAGGCTTGTAATACCGAAGACCGTCGGTCGAGATTAGCTGCTTATGTAGTGAGGCTCCGAAAGTCCCACAAAGGACGACCTGCGCAGGTGAACGAAGTGAATTTTCCGCATTTTTAGTGCGTTCTTTCCGCCCCGTGCATCCTGCATGGGGCGTTTTTTATGTCAGTACTCCTGGCCGGGTCAGATCGACTGGTATCAGATCTATACCCCGGAAGGAGTGTTATGGCAACGCCGACTAAGGTTTCCGCAGTAGAGGAAATCACCGCCGACTTCAAGGAGTCGACCGCCGCTGTCCTGACCGAATACCGTGGGCTTACTGTTGCGCAGCTCAAGCAGCTTCGCCGCTCACTTGGTCAGGAGACCAAGTACGCGGTTGTGAAGAACACCTTGACTGGTATCGCAGCAAAGGAAGCCGGCATCGATGCATTCGAAGGCCAGCTTGCTGGCCCGACTGCAATCGCCTTTATTAAGGGCGATGCAGTTGCTGCCGCTAAGAGCCTCACGGATTTTGCTAAGGAAAACAAGCAGCTCATCATCAAGACCGGTTACTTCGAGGGCAAGGCCCTTGACGCAACCGAGGTTGCCGCTCTGGCAGCACTTGAGTCGCGTGAGTTCCAGCTTGCACGTGTTGCTGGTGTACTGAAGGCTCCGGCTTCTGCCGCGGCCCGCACCATCGAAGCACTGCGCGCAAAGCTCGAAGAAGCAAACGGTGGCGCTGCTGAAGCACCTGCCGAGGCCGAGGCACCTGCTGCCGAAGCCGCCACCGAAGAAGCCTAAGCTTTCTTCACCCCCTCACACATGTAACTTGTGGCACGCAAGTGCCGCCAACGGAAAGGACGCCCATCATGGCGAAGCTGTCCACCGAAGAGCTTTTGGAAGCCTTCAAGGAAATGACCATCATCGAGCTCTCCGAGTTCGTAAAGACCTTCGAGGAGACCTTCGAGGTCACCGCAGCAGCTGTTGCAGTTGCTGGCCCGGCCGCTGGTGCCGTTGAGGCCGAAGAGCAGACCGAATTCGACGTTATCCTCGAGTCGGCTGGCGACAAGAAGATTGCAGTCATCAAGGAAGTTCGTGCCTTGACTTCGCTGGGTCTGAAGGAAGCCAAGGAGGTCGTTGACTCGGCTCCGAAGGCCGTCCTCGAAGGCGCAACCAAGGAAGCTGCAGAGAAGGCAAAGGAAGCCCTCGAGGCAGCCGGCGCAACCGTTACTGTCAAGTAACTCTTCGCACTTTTCACTGCGGGCCCGCGGAACCAATTGGTTCCGCGGGCCCGCAGTATTTTAACGGCCAATACCGTTTTTGCGGGGCTTCCATCAACGCAGCGGGGTGAGAAAAAACCCACTATCGGATTGCAAGCAATGAACTTTGCTACCGTTGATAACGAAAAGACAACGCAAATCAACTAAAGGTGGGGTATGGCTTTGCCGGATTCCGGAACAGCGCTCATTGACGTCCCGCGCCAAAACGGCGCCTTGACGCAACCTGCTGCCCAGACACCGCGTGCGCCGAGACTGGCATTGCTGGACGGCCTTCGATTCCTTGCCGCGGTCCTGGTCCTGCTCTACCACTACACCGCGTGGCGCCATGAATTTTGGGGAACCCCGATGGCCAAGGACGCCTGGCCCGAGCTTTCAAAGTTCACCCTCTACGGCAACATGGGTGTGCAGCTCTTCTTCATCATCTCTGGATTCGTCATCCTGCTCTCGGCCTACGGGAAGAGTGCGAGCAGGTTCGTTGGTTCACGCGTGGGCAGGCTCTACCCGGCCTATTGGGTCGCCGTGCTTGCCACCGGCTTCCTGGTGATCGTCATGTGGCCGAAGTTGGGCGAGGGGCGAGGCATTAAGGAATTGCTGGCAAACCTCACCATGTTCCACCCGATGATGGGCATGCGGCATATCGACGGCGTCTACTGGACGCTTTGGATCGAGTTGCGATTCTACTTGGTCATCCTGGCGTTGATCCTGCTGCGCCTGCTGACGATTCGCGGGGTGACCGTCTTTGCGGTGGTCTGGCCGCTCCTGGGCCTTGGCGCCGAACTCTTGGGAAATGGAAACGCCACCTACCTGTTGATGGCCGAATACGCCCCGCTCTTTGCCGGCGGCATGATGTTGTTCATGATTTACCGCTTCGGACACAACCTGCAACGCTGGAGCATACTGCTGCTCAATGTCGCGCTGTCCGCCTACTTCACGGGGCTGAAAGCGCCGGTGGAAGCCATGGAGCTGGTTGGCTATCACGTCGCGCCGTGGACCTACTGGCTAATCGTCGCGGGGCTGTTCGCATGCGTTGCTGCCCTGAGCCTGACGCCGCTACGCAACGTCCAATGGAATTTCCTGGCATTGGCGGGGGCGCTGACCTACCCTGTGTACCTCTTGCATCAGGTGTGGGGCTGGTGGCTGATCGACCACCTCAATCCCACGTTGGGCAAGTACCTGACATTGCCGATTGTCATGGGCATCGTGTTCACGGCCGCGTACCTGGTGCACCGCTTTGTCGAGCGCCCGTTGGCCAAGCCGCTGGCAGCAGCCACGACAAAAGGACTTGAATTCCTGGGGGCGCGCGGAAAGAAGTTGCTTAGCCCGGTGCTTCAGCGTCGCTGATGTCGGCGACCGTCGCGTTGAGTGCGGAAATCAGTTCCGTCGAGTCGACGAATGCCGAGTGGCCGTGGGCGCCGGCGCCCAGGCAGATCCTGCCGGCAGCAACGCTTGAATCAACGTAGACCGGCCACGGAGTTGTCGCGCCCAGGGGAGTGATGGTGCCTCGCTCGTAGCCGGTTGCTGCAAGGGCCACCTCCGGGCGCGGCAGGGACAGCTTGTTGACGCCCAGCAAGGCCCGCAGCTTTGGCCACGAAATGCTGCGGTCCCCTGGAATCAACGCAAACAAGAATGTACCGTCCTTGTGCTTCACCACAAGCGACTTGACGATCTCATGGACCTCCAGGCCCATGAGCCCGGCTGCTTCGACCAGGCTGCCGGCCTGTTGGCGGGTAACCACGTCAACGTGCAGCCCGCGGCTGCGGGCATCGCGTTGCATGCGTTCCAGGCCGTCGGCCGGCAGCTGATCCTCCATCTTTAGGCTTCGCGCACCAACAGCAGCGCATCGCCCTGGCCGCCGCCGCCGCACAGGCTGACAGCTGCCTTGCCGGATCCGCGGCGCTTGAGTTCAAGTGCCGCGCTCAGGGCCAGGCGTGCGCCGGAGGCGCCGATCGGGTGGCCCAGTGCGATTGCCCCGCCGTGGATGTTTGTCTTTTCCAGCGGGTAGCCAAGGTCCTTGAGCGACTGGCAGGCAACCGCGCCGAAGGCCTCGTTGATCTCGATGAAGTCCAGGTCCGAGGTTTCCCAGCCTTGGGTTTTCAAGGCAGCGGCAATGGCATTCGAAGGCTGCGAGTGCAGGGAATTGTCGGGACCGGCAACCTGACCGGCTGCACCGACGGTGGCCAGGATCTCAAGGTTGTGCGCGATGGCGTACTCGCGCGAAGTGACGACAACGGCTGCGGCGCCATCGGAGAGCGGCGAGGAGTTGCCGGCGGTAATGGTGCCGTCCTTGGCGAAGGCCGGGCGCAGGCCGGCAAGGGTCTCGACGGTGGTCGTCGGACGGATGCCCTCGTCGGCGGAAACAACCAGGGGATCGCCCTTGCGCTGCGGGATGCTGATCTCCACGATTTCCTCGGTGAAGATCCCGGCCTCGACGGCGGCGGCGGCACGCTGGTGCGATGCCGCTGCAACCTCGTCCTGCTCGGTGCGGGTCAGTCCCAGCACAGTGTTCTTGGCTTCGGTGCTGCTGCCCATGGAGTTTCCGTCGAAGGCGTCGGTAAGGCCGTCGTGGGTCACCGAGTCGATGGCTGTGATGTTTCCGTAGGTCCAGCCCTGGCGCGAGCCCGGAAGAATGTGCGGGGTGTTGGACATCGACTCCTGGCCGCCGGCCACGACCACGTCGGCATCGCCCACGCGGATCAGGCGGGCGGCATCCGCGATGGCCGAGAGGCCCGAGAGGCACACCTTGTTGACCGTGATGGCGTTGACGTTCCAGCCGATTCCGGCGGCGATTGAACTCTGGCGGGCAGGGTTCTGGCCGCACCCGGCCTGGACCACGTGTCCCATGATTACTGCCTGGACATCCTCGGCTGGCACGGCGGAGCGCTGCAGTGCCCCGCGGATGGCTGCGGCACCAAGCTCAACTGCGCTCAGCTTTAAAAGCTGGCCATTCAGGCGGCCGAACGGGGTGCGGGCGCCGGCGACTATGACGGCGTCACGGTGTGAAGACATGATCGAATTCTCGCTTTCGGTAAAACAGGGTGAATGTTTACTTCTAGGCTAGCGCGCTGTGGTTTGCACCACAGAATTATCAACAAACCGTGATCCATCTCTCAGGAGTTGCGGGGGTTTCCGGGTCGGGTTTGCGAGTTTGGTGGTGGACATGGTAAGCCGCATGGTGTAACGTGGAGATTTGCGTCTTCTCTTTTCATCTCCGGCCTTCATATAGCGGTGGGCCTGCTCAACGGTGCTGTTGCGAGTGAAACTCGGGCAGAGAGACGGCGTCGGAAACCTGACGGTCTGTGGAAGGATCCATCTTGGTCGCCTCGAGCACCTCTAACAACCAAACCGCTAGTTCGGCCCGCAGCGCGGAATATGCTGGCCGACTTTCTTTTGCAAAGATTCACGAACCACTTGATGTTCCTAATCTTTTGGCACTTCAGACCGAGAGCTTTGACTGGCTCGTCGGCAACGAGCGCTGGAAGAACCGTCTGGCATACGCCCAGACCATTGGTGACACCAGTGTAGCCACGACTTCGGGTCTGGCCGAGATCTTCGAAGAGATCTCCCCGATTGAAGACTTCCAGGAGACCATGTCCCTGAGCTTCTCGGAGCCTGAGTTCGCTGATCCGAAGTACACCATGGCCGAGTGCAAGGACCGCGACGCCACGTACGCCGCTCCGCTGTACGTCAAGGCCGAGTTCATGAACAACAACACGGGCGAAATCAAGCAGCAGACCGTGTTCATGGGCGACTTCCCGCTGATGACGGACAAGGGTACCTTCATCATCAACGGCACCGAGCGTGTCGTGGTATCCCAGCTCGTTCGTTCCCCGGGCGCCTACTTCGAGCGCACCCCGGACAAGACCAGTGACAAGGACATCTTCACCGCGAAGATCATCCCGTCGCGTGGTGCATGGTTCGAACTGGAAATCGACAAGCGCGACCAGGTCGGCGTTCGCCTCGACCGCAAGCGCAAGCAGTCGGTCACCGTTCTGCTCAAGGCCCTAGGCTGGACCGAAGGCCGCATCCTGGAAGAGTTCGGACAGTACGACTCGATCCGCGCCACCCTGGAGAAGGACACCACCGATACCCAGGAAGAAGCCCTCCTGGATATCTACCGCAAGCTTCGCCCGGGCGAACCGCCGACGGTCGATGCTGCACAGGCGTTGCTCAAGAACCTCTACTTCGAGGCGAAGCGCTACGACCTGGCAAAGGTTGGTCGTTACAAGATCAACCGCAAGCTCGGTGTTGAAACCCCGCTTGATTCCCCGGACGCCTCGGTGCTGAACATTGACGACATTGTCGCAATGATCAAGTTCCTGGTTGCCCTGCACGCCGGCGAGAAGACCACCCCGGGCATGCGCGACGGCAAGCCCGTTGCCTTGACCGTGAGCGTCGATGACATCGACCACTTCGGCAACCGTCGCATCCGCGCCGTTGGCGAATTGATCGAAAACCAGGTCCGCACGGGTCTGTCCCGCATGGAGCGCGTGGTCCGCGAACGCATGACCACGCAGGACGTCGAGGCAATCACCCCGCAGACGCTGATCAACATCCGCCCGGTTGTTGCAGCGATCAAGGAGTTCTTCGGAACCTCCCAGCTCTCGCAGTTCATGGACCAGAACAACCCGCTGGCCGGTTTGACGCACAAGCGTCGTCTCTCCGCGCTGGGCCCGGGCGGTCTGTCCCGTGACCGTGCAGGCATGGAAGTTCGAGACGTTCACCCGTCCCACTACGGACGCATGTGCCCGATTGAAACCCCTGAAGGCCCGAACATTGGTCTGATCGGTTCGTTGGCGACCTACGGCCGCATCAACGCTTTCGGCTTCATCGAAACTCCGTACCGCAAGGTCGTCGACGGTCGCCTCACCGGCGAAATCGACTACCTGACCGCGGATGAGGAACTCGAAAACTTCATCGCACAGGCCAACGCACCGCTGGATGCAGACAACCGCTTCATTGAAGACGGCGTCCTGGTCCGCGAGCGCGGCGGCGGCGGCGAGCCCGTCATCGTGGAACCGTCCGAAGTTGAATACATGGACGTTTCCCCGCGCCAGATGGTGTCCGTGGCAACCGCCCTGATTCCGTTCCTCGAGCACGACGATGCCAACCGCGCCCTCATGGGTGCGAACATGCAGCGTCAGGCTGTGCCGCTGCTTGCCTCCGAGTCCCCACTCGTGGGTACCGGCATGGAGAAGTTCGCGGCAGTCGACGCCGGCGACTCGGTCATCGCAACCACCGGAGGCGTTGTCTCCGAGGTTTCGGCCGACCTTGTCACCGTCATGAACGACGATGGCACCGAAGCCGCCTACCCGATCATGAAGTTTGCTCGCTCCAACCAGGGCAACGCATACAACCAGCGCGTGATGGTTTCCGAAGGCGATCGTGTTGACTACAACTCGATCATCGCCGACGGCCCGTCCACCGACAAGGGCGAGCTCGCCCTGGGCAAGAACCTGCTGGTTGCCTTCATGTCCTGGGAAGGTCACAACTTCGAGGATGCGATCATCCTCTCCCAGCGCATGGTCTCCGACGACGTGCTCACCTCGATCCACATCGAAGAACACGAAGTCGACGCCCGCGACACCAAGCTTGGTGCCGAGGAAGTTACCCGCGACATCCCGAACGTCTCCGAAGAGATCCTGGCGCAGCTCGACGAGCGCGGCATCATCCACATCGGTGCCGAGGTTGAAGCAGGCGACATCCTGGTTGGCCGTGTCACCCCGAAGGGTGAAACCGAGCTGACCCCGGAAGAGCGCCTGTTGCGCGCCATCTTCGGTGAGAAGTCCCGCGAAGTTCGCGATACTTCCCTGAAGGTTCCGCACGGCGAGTCCGGCGTGGTCATCGGTGTCCGCATCTTCGACCGCGACAACGACGACGACCTGCCCCCGGGCGTGAACCAGCTGGTTCGCGTCTACGTGGCACAGAAGCGCAAGATCACCAACGGTGACAAGCTTGCAGGCCGCCACGGTAACAAGGGCGTCATCTCCAAGATCCTTCCGATCGAAGACATGCCGTTCCTTGAAGACGGAACCCCGGTTGACGTCGTCCTGAACCCCTTGGGTGTTCCGGGTCGAATGAACGTCGGCCAGGTCCTGGAAATCCACCTCGCGTGGGCTGCCAAGCAGGGCTGGAAGATCGAGGGCGAGCCGGAGTGGGTCAAGAACCTGCCGGACCTCCCGCGTGAAGTCGGCTCCAGCAAGGTTTCCACCCCGGTCTTCGATGGCGCCACGGAAAACGAAATCCGCGGCATCCTCGACCACACCAATGTGACCCGCGACGGCAAGCGCCTGATCGGCAACTCCGGTAAGGCCCGTCTGTTCGACGGCCGCTCCGGCGAGCCGTTCCCGGATCCGGTTTCCGTTGGCTACATGTACATCCTGAAGCTCCACCACCTGGTGGACGACAAGATCCACGCACGTTCCACCGGTCCGTACTCCATGATCACCCAGCAGCCGTTGGGTGGTAAGGCACAGTTCGGTGGCCAGCGCTTCGGTGAAATGGAAGTGTGGGCCCTGGAGGCCTACGGTGCCGCATACACCCTGCAGGAACTGCTCACGATCAAGTCCGATGATATTCACGGTCGCGTGAAGGTCTACGAGGCAATCGTCAAGGGCGAGAACATCCCGGAACCAGGTGTCCCGGAATCGTTCAAGGTCCTGATCAAGGAAATGCAGTCGTTGTGCTTGAACGTCGAGGTCCTCGGAACCGACGGCAACACCATCGAAATGCGAGACTCGGATGAAGAAGTCTTCCGGGCCGCGGAAGAACTCGGCATCGACCTTTCCCGGTCGGAACCGAACTCCGTCGAAGAAGTTTAGTTCCAACTGACGTCCTGTGGTCGGGGGAGCGGTGCCGGTGGCAACACCAGCGCAGCGCTCCTTCGACCGCCGGGACCAAACGGAACTGGATATCTTCCAGACCCACGGTGAGCGTGGAACCTTCGGGTTCCGCGAACACCTCACCACATTAGACTTCAGAAACTTAGAAGAGAGATAAGGACCATATGTCCAGCGAATCCTCATTCGGCCTCATGCGCATCGGCCTGGCAACTGCGGAAGAGATCCGCGGGTGGAGCTACGGCGAGGTTAAGAAGCCCGAAACCATCAACTACCGCACCCTCAAGCCGGAGAAGGACGGTCTTTTCTGCGAAAAGATCTTCGGCCCTTCCCGCGACTGGGAGTGCTACTGCGGCAAGTACAAGCGCGTGCGCTTCAAGGGCATCATCTGCGAACGCTGTGGTGTTGAAGTTACCCGTGCCAAGGTTCGTCGCGAACGCATGGGTCACATCGAGCTTGCAGCCCCTGTAACCCACATCTGGTACTTCAAGGGCGTTCCCTCGCGCTTGGGCTACCTGCTTGACCTGGCACCGAAGGATCTTGAAAAGATCATTTACTTCGCCGCCTACATGGTCACCTCCGTTGACGAAGAGCGCCGTCACGCCGAACTGCCGAACCTCCAGGCGCAGCACGACCTGGAACGCAAGCAGCTGGTCGACACCCGCGACTCCGACATCGCCTCCATCGCCCGCGACCTCGAGAACCAGCTTGCTGCCCTCGAAGCCGAAGGTGCCAAGGCTGCGGAAAAGAAGAAGGCCCGCGATCTGGCCGACAAGACGATGGCCCAGGTGCGTAAGCGCGCCGATGCGGACATCGAACGTCTTGACCAGGTCTGGGACCGATTCAAGAACCTCAAGGTCGCCGACCTCGAAGGAGACGAAGGCCTGTTCCGCTCGCTGCGCGAGCGCTACGGACTGTACTTCGAGGGCTCCATGGGCGCCGAAGCCATCAAGAAGCGCCTCGAGTCCTTCGACATGGCCGCGGAAGCCGAGATCCTTCGCGACATCATCGAAAACGGCAAGGGACAGAAGAAGACCCGTGCGCTCAAGCGCCTCAAGGTCGTCAACGCGTTCCTGACCACGTCCAACTCCCCGTTGGGCATGGTTCTTGACGCCGTACCGGTGATCCCGCCGGAACTGCGCCCGATGGTCCAGCTGGACGGTGGCCGCTTCGCGACCTCCGACCTCAACGACCTGTACCGCCGCGTCATCAACCGCAACAACCGCCTGAAGCGTTTGTTGGACCTTGGCGCACCGGAAATCATCGTCAACAACGAAAAGCGCATGCTGCAGGAAGCTGTTGACTCGCTCTTCGACAACGGTCGTCGTGGCCGCCCGGTCACGGGTCCAGGCAACCGTCCGTTGAAGTCGCTTTCCGACATGCTCAAGGGCAAGCAGGGACGTTTCCGTCAGAACCTGCTCGGCAAGCGCGTTGACTACTCCGGCCGTTCGGTCATCGTTGTCGGCCCGCAGCTGAAGCTGCACCAGTGTGGTCTGCCCAAGCAGATGGCCCTGGAGCTCTTCAAGCCGTTCGTGATGAAGCGCCTGGTTGACCTCAACCACGCACAGAACATCAAGAGCGCCAAGCGCATGGTCGAGCGTTACCGCCCGCAGGTTTGGGATGTTCTCGAAGAGATCATCACCGAGCACCCTGTGCTGCTGAACCGTGCACCTACCCTGCACCGTTTGGGTATCCAGGCGTTCGAACCACAGCTGGTTGAAGGCAAGGCCCTTCAGCTGCACCCGCTGGTTTGTGCCGCATTCAACGCCGACTTCGACGGTGACCAGATGGCAGTTCACCTGCCGCTGAGCCCCGAAGCCCAGGCCGAAGCACGCATCCTGATGCTGTCCTCGCACAACATCTTGAAGCCTTCGGACGGCCGCCCGGTTGCCCTGCCTTCGCAGGATATGATCATCGGCCTCCACCACCTGACCACCAAGCGTCTGGACGAGAAGGGCGCCGGTCGTGCGTTCTCCTCGCCGGCCGAGGCGATCATGGCGATGGACCGCGGCGAGCTGCACCTGAACTCGCCGGTCAAGATCCGCGTTTCCGGCTTTGTTCCTTCCGAGGAGCAGCCGGCACCGGAAGGCTGGGTCGAGGGTGAAGATGCACTGATCTCCACTTCGCTGGGCCAGGTTCTCTTCAACGAGACCCTGCCGGCGGACTACCCGTGGGTTGAGCAGGTTGCCGGCAAGGATGCACTCTCCGAGATCGTCAACGATCTCGCCGAGCGCTACCCGAAGATTGTCACGGCGGCAACGCTGGACAACCTGAAGGATGCAGGCTTCAAGTGGGCCACCCGCTCGGGTGTCACCGTCGCCATCTCCGACATCACCTCGAACATGGACAAGGCAACCATCCTTGCTCCGTACGAGGAGAAGGCCAAGCGCGTCCAGTCGCAGTTCGACAAGGGCCTGATTGCCGACTCGGAGCGTCGCCAGGACCTGATCGACATCTGGACCAAGGCAACCGACGAGGTAGCCGAGGCCATGAAGGCCGGCATGGAAGAGCTGAACACCATTAACCGAATGGTGACCTCGAAGGCTCGTGGTAACTGGCTGCAGCTGCGCCAGATTGCCGGTATCCGTGGTCTGGTGTCCAACCCTAAGGGCGAGATCATCCCGCGTCCGATCAAGTCTTCGTACCGCGAAGGCCTGTCGGTTCTCGAGTACTTCATCGCCACCCACGGTGCCCGTAAGGGTCTGGCCGATACCGCGTTGAAGACCGCAAACTCGGGTTACCTGACCCGTCGTCTGGTCGACGTGTCGCAGGACGTCATCGTTCGCGAACAGGACTGTGGCACCAGCCGCGGCCTGAACGTGCCGATCGCGTACACAGACGAAATCGGTACCGTGCGCATGCACGAAACCGTTGAGAACTCGGCCTACACCCGTACGCTGGCCACCGACGTGGTCGACGCCTCGGGCAAGGTGCTGGCAGCAGGCGGCTCGGACGTGGGCGACGTGCTCATCGACGAACTGTTCGCAGCTGGTGTCACCGACATCAAGGTCCGCTCCGTGCTGACCTGTGAGTCGGCAGTCGGAACCTGTGCACTGTGCTATGGCCGCTCGCTTGCAAGCGGCAAGACCGTCGACATCGGTGAGGCAGTGGGCATTATTGCCGCACAGTCCATCGGTGAGCCGGGTACCCAGCTGACCATGCGTACCTTCCACACCGGTGGCGCTGCCTCCGCGGAAGATATCACCCAGGGTCTGCCACGTATCCAGGAGCTCTTCGAAGCACGTACCCCGAAGGGTGTTGCTCCGATCTCCGAGGTTGCCGGTCGCGTGTCCATCGAGGACTCCGAGAAGCAGCTGCGCATCGTGATCACCCCGGACAACGGCGACGAAGAAATCGCCTACCCGGTGTTGCGCCGTGCACGCCTGCTGGTCGCCGATGGCGATTCGGTGGCGGTTGGCCAGCAGCTGGTTGCAGGTGCCATCGACCCGAAGCAGGTTCTTCGTGTCCTCGGCCCGCGTGAAGCCCAGAAGTTCCTGGTCCGCGAAGTCCAGGAGGTCTACCAGTCCCAGGGCGTAGGCATCCACGACAAGCACGTGGAAGTCATCGTTCGTCAGATGCTTCGCCGCATCACCGTCATCGAGTCGGGCGAAACCGACTTGCTGCCGGGTGAGCTTGCTGACCGCGCTCGCTTCCAGAACGCGAACCGCAAGGCCGTCTCCGAAGGCAAGAAGCCGGCATCGGGTCGTGACGAGCTCATGGGTATCACCAAGGCTTCCTTGGCTACCGACTCGTGGCTCTCGGCCGCTTCCTTCCAGGAGACCACGCGTGTCCTGACCCAGGCTGCAATGGAAGGCAAGTCCGATCCATTGCTCGGCCTGAAGGAAAACGTCATCATCGGTAAGCTGATCCCGGCCGGCACCGGCCTGGATCGCTACACCCAGGTGAACGTGGAACCGACCGAGGCAGCGAAGGCTTCGCTGTTCACCGGCCAGTCCGCATTCTCCACCGGCATGGACTACGACGGCTTGGAGCCGGGCCTCAGCCCGGAATTCCACGCCATCGCCATGGATGACTACGATCTCGGCAACGATTTCCGCTAAGGCATGAGCCGTTGTCCCGCCCACTCGGCGGGACAACGCTGATGCAACAAACTTTGGCCGGCATTCCCCATTCGGGGAATGCCGGCCAAAGTCGTTAACGGGGGGAGCGGGTGGTTGGCACCAATGGGGGTGGGGCAAGATCGCTGGCGGTGAGCCCGCCGAGCAAGTTGTGGCGCGTCGCTGTCGGAACTGAACCATGGACTTGCATAGGCTCGAGCCATGATCGAACTCATCGCCCCGGACGTCCGGTACCGGGACGATTGGCTGGAAGCTGCCATGGAATTCAACGGTGCCCACCGGGACGGAGCCAGTGCCGAGGACCTTGACCTTGAGCAATGGCGGGATCCGGGAGTCTTCGAAGGTTTTGTGGAACGGCTGCTCGCCGACGCACTACCCGACAGCCCGCGAAAGCCGGAGTATGTTCCGTGCACATTCCTTTGGATCGCCCAGGGGGCCAGCATTCTCGGCTCACTCGCCATCCGTCACGAACGCAACGACTATCTATTCAACGAAGGCGGACACATCGGGTACAGCGTTCGTCCGTCGGCTCGCCGCAAGGGTCATGCCACAGCGGCGCTGGCCCGGACCCTGCCCATGGCCGGGGCCTTGGGGATATCGCGAGTGCTCGTGACATGCCTTGAAGGCAACGCAGGATCACGCGGAACCATAGAGAAGAACCGAGGCGCGTACGAGGATACTCGAAACGGCACCCGTCGCTACTGGATCGATGCAGGCTAGGTCCGAGACCCGGAGCGTCCGATCGCGGTTTCGCTGTCTCAGCGAGTTGCGCCGGCAACTTGTGGCGCATGCGTCCCACGGCTGCTTCGATGAAGTGGCAGCGTGGCCGCACACGAAGAGTTCCTTGTGTTTAAAGGGAACCAGGGCAGTGTGTGATGAGACCCGTGTCATTAAGCGCGGAGAACTCATGCTAAGCTAGAGCTAATTGTTTTATAGGTGTGGCAAATGGACACAGTCCGGGTTGCGGGTAGGTTGCGCAACATATGCCACACTTTCGCACGCCTAGGGGTCAACCCGAAGTCGCTGTGACTAAACGACTATAAACGCAGCGTCTCCAAGCAGTCTTATTGTGGGCGGCGCCGCAGAACAAGAAACCGGAGGACACGAAAGTGCCTACTATTCAGCAGCTGGTCCGCAAGGGCCGCTCGCCGAAGGTCAAGAAGACCAAGGCCCCAGCCCTTAAGGGCAACCCAATGCGTCGTGGCGTATGCACCCGTGTGTACACCACCACCCCGAAGAAGCCGAACTCCGCACTTCGTAAGGTCGCACGTGTGCGCCTTGCCGGTGGCGTTGAAGTTACCGCTTACATTCCGGGCGTTGGCCACAACCTGCAGGAACACTCCATCGTGCTCGTTCGCGGTGGTCGTGTGAAGGACCTTCCGGGTGTGCGCTACAAGATCGTACGTGGTGCGCTCGATACCCAGGGTGTAAAGAACCGTAAGCAGGCTCGTTCCCGCTACGGTGCCAAGAAGGAAGGTAAGTAATGCCTCGTAAGGGCCCGGCGCCAGCGCGCCCCCTCGTCTCGGATCCGGTATACGGTTCCCCGCTTGTTACCCAGCTGATCAACAAGGTTTTGATCGACGGTAAGAAGTCCACCGCAGAGCGTATCGTTTACGGTGCACTCGAAGGTGCATTGGCCAAGAACGGTACCGACCCGGTTGTGACCCTCAAGAAGGCCATGGATAACATCCGCCCGGCCCTCGAGGTTCGCTCCCGCCGTGTTGGTGGCGCTACCTACCAGGTTCCAGTAGAAGTAAAGCCGGGTCGCTCGACCGCTCTGGCACTTCGCTGGCTCGTTGGCTACTCGAAGGCTCGCCGCGAGAAGACCATGATCGAGCGTCTCATGAACGAGATCCTCGACGCCTCCAACGGTCTGGGTGCCGCTGTAAAGCGTCGCGAAGACACTCACAAGATGGCAGAGTCCAACAAGGCCTTCGCCCACTACCGCTGGTAAAAAGCGTTCTATTCAGATGGCGGGATCGATCATTGATCGGTTCCGCCTCTGGAATGGATATCACCAACTTAGGGAGACATCGTGGCACAGGACGTGCTTACCGACCTGAATAAGGTCCGAAACATCGGCATCATGGCCCACATCGATGCCGGTAAGACCACTACGACGGAACGCATCCTGTTCTACACGGGTGTGAACCACAAGCTCGGCGAAACGCACGATGGTGCCTCGACGACTGACTGGATGGAGCAGGAAAAGGAGCGCGGCATTACGATTACGTCTGCCGCCGTGACCTGCTTCTGGAACAAGAACCAGATCAACATCATTGACACCCCGGGTCACGTTGACTTCACCGTTGAGGTTGAGCGCTCCTTGCGCGTCCTCGATGGCGCAGTTGCCGTCTTCGATGGCAAGGAAGGCGTGGAGCCACAGTCCGAGACTGTTTGGCGCCAGGCTGACAAGTACAACGTTCCGCGTATCTGCTTCGTCAACAAGATGGACAAGCTGGGTGCTGACTTCTACTTCACCGTAGACACCATCATCAAGCGCCTTGGTGCCAAGCCGCTGGTAATGCAGCTGCCGATCGGCTCCGAGTCCGAGTTCACCGGCGTTGTCGACTTGATGACCATGAAGGCTTTCGTATGGGAGGGCGACTCCAAGGGTGACGTCACCATGGGTGCCGCCTACGAAGTCCAGGAAATCCCGGCCGACCTTCAGGAAAAGGCCGAGGAATACCGCGCCAAGCTGGTTGAGGACGTAGCCGAGGGCTCTGACGAGCTCATGGAGAAGTTCCTCGAAGGCGAAGAGATCAGCATTGCTGAGCTCAAGGCCGGCATCCGCAAGATGGTTGTCAACTCCGAGATCTACCCGGTCTTCTGTGGCTCCGCCTTCAAGAACCGTGGCGTTCAGCCGATGCTCGATGCTGTCATCGACTTCCTGCCGAACCCGATGGATGTTGGCGCGACGATCGGTCACGATCCGAAGAACGAAGAGATCGAGATCCGTCGCGAACCTTCCGAGGACGAGCCGTTCTCGGCTCTTGCCTTCAAGATTGCGACCCACCCGTTCTTCGGCCAGTTGAACTTCATCCGCGTGTACTCCGGCAAGGCAACTCCGGGTACCCAGCTGCTGAACTCCACGAAGCAGAAGAAAGAACGTATTGGCAAGCTCTTCCAGATGCACGCCAACAAGGAAATGCCCGTAGACGAGGTCCACGCAGGCCACATCTACGCAGTGATCGGCCTCAAGGACACCACCACCGGTGACACCTTGTGCGATCCGGCAAACCCGATCGTTCTTGAGTCGATGTCCTTCCCTGATCCCGTGATCTTCGTTGCCATTGAGCCGAAGACCAAGGGCGACCAGGAAAAGCTCTCGACCGCTATTCAGAAGCTCTCCGCTGAGGACCCGACGTTCACCGTCTCCCTCAACGAGGACACCGGCCAGACCGAAATCGGCGGCATGGGCGAACTCCACCTGGACATCCTGGTGGACCGCATGCGTCGCGAATTCCGCGTTGAAGCCAACGTTGGCAAGCCGCAGGTTGCTTACCGCGAAACCATCAAGAAGGCTGTGGAGAAGGTTGACTTCACCCACAAGAAGCAGACCGGTGGTTCCGGCCAGTTCGCAAAGGTCCAGGTCTCGTTCGAGCCTCTGGAAGTTGTTGACGGCGTCATCTACGAGTTCAAGAACGGCGTAACCGGCGGCCGTATTCCTCGCGAATACATCCCTTCGGTTGACGCAGGTATCCAGGACGCAATGCAGTTCGGCATCCTGGCCGGCTACCCGATGGTGGGCGTTAAGGCGACCCTCCTCGACGGTGCCTACCACGACGTTGACTCCTCGGAAATGGCGTTCAAGATCGCCGGTTCCCAGGTGTTCAAGGAAGGCGCACGCCGCGCCCAGCCGATTATCCTCGAGCCGGTTATGGATGTTGAAGTCCGTACCCCCGAGGAATACATGGGCGACGTCATTGGTGACTTGAACTCCCGCCGTGGCTCCATCGCTTCGATGGAAGACGCAGCAGGCGTGAAGGTCATCCGTGCAACGGTTCCGCTGTCTGAAATGTTCGGTTACATCGGTGACCTGCGTTCCAAGACCCAGGGTCGTGCCGTTTACTCGATGACGTTCTCCAGCTACGCCGAGGTCCCGAAGGCAGTAGCCGACGAGATCATCCAGAAGTCCCGCGGCGAGTAATTTCGTTCAGGACCAAAAATTGGCCGTGACCCCGACTATCGGGTGAATGGCCGGACAGTGGGGTCGAGAGCGAGAAATCGTGCATCGACCCCACTAGGCCACCGGATGGATCTGCTATTGATCCCGAAGGCAACCGCAATTTAAACATTTCACCAAGCCCCCAGTAGACTTATATAAGTTTCGCCCGCGATCCGAGCGGGTGAGGTACGTCTTCTGTAAACGTTTCTAGGAGGAACCTGTGGCAAAGGCAAAGTTCGAGCGTAACAAGCCGCACGTTAACATCGGCACCATTGGTCACGTTGACCACGGTAAGACCACGTTGACTGCTGCCATCTCCAAGGTACTTGCTGACAAGTACCCGGATTTGAACGAACAGCGCGATTTCTCGCAGATCGACTCGGCGCCGGAAGAGCGCCAGCGCGGCATTACCATCAACATCTCTCACGTCGAGTACCAGACCGAGAAGCGCCACTACGCGCACGTTGATGCCCCGGGTCACGCTGACTACATCAAGAACATGATCACCGGTGCTGCTCAGATGGACGGCGCGATCCTCGTGGTTGCCGCTACTGACGGCCCGATGGCTCAGACCCGCGAGCACGTTCTGCTTGCCCGCCAGGTTGGCGTTCCGTACCTGCTCGTCGCACTGAACAAGTCCGACATGGTAGATGACGAAGAACTCCTCGACCTCGTGGAAATGGAAGTTCGCGAACTTCTCTCCGCACAGGGCTTCGACGGCGACGAGGCACCTGTTGTGCGCGTTTCCGGCCTGAAGGCTCTGGAAGGCGACCCGGTTTGGGTCAAGGCCGTCGAGGACCTGATGGACGCCGTTGACGAGCACGTTCCGACCCCGGTTCGTGACCGCGACAAGCCGTTCCTGATGCCGGTTGAAGACGTCTTCACCATCACCGGTCGTGGCACCGTTGTTACGGGCCGCGCCGAGCGTGGTACCCTCGCCATCAACTCCGAGGTCGAGATCGTCGGCATCCGCCCGGTCCAGAAGACCACGGTTACCGGTATCGAGATGTTCCACAAGCAGCTCGACGAGGCTTGGGCCGGCGAGAACTGTGGTCTGCTGCTTCGCGGCATCAAGCGCGAAGACGTAGAGCGTGGCCAGGTCATCGTGAAGCCGGGTTCCATCACCCCGCACACCGAGTTCGAGGCCAACGTGTACATCCTTTCCAAGGATGAAGGCGGACGCCACAACCCGTTCTACTCGAACTACCGCCCGCAGTTCTACTTCCGCACCACGGACGTCACCGGCGTTATCACCCTGCCGGAAGGCACGGAAATGGTTATGCCTGGCGACAACACCGAAATGTCTGTCGTGCTGATCCAGCCGATCGCCATGGAAGAGGGCCTCGGCTTCGCAATTCGCGAAGGCGGCCGCACCGTTGGTTCAGGCAAGGTCACCAAGATCACCAAGTAATTTTACTTCGCAGATCTTGACCTAACGGTCTAAGAAAAGACCCCCAACTGTTTCGACAGTTGGGGGTCTTTTTCTGTTAACCGCCAAGCGACCCAAGGGGCGCGCTGGCGCACCGCCAAACAAGCGACCTGGGGACTGTTCATTCGGAGCGGACCGCCTCACGGATTCGCCTGGAGGGCAGATGAACCCGAGGGGCCCGGCGATCCCGCCGGCAGGATCGACCGGAATGGCAGCATCCGCGTGTGTTGTCGTGCCCCTATCGCGAAAGCAGCCGGAATCAGAAACGAGCGTCGGCTGAATCGGCGGAAAAACCGTCCGGCGGACCGGGGGAGCGGTCTCGATTCCTCCGCTGGCTTTCGGTTTCGAAGCGCCATCGCCCATCGACGCGGACTGCACTCCTCGAATGAAATCGACACCCACGGAATCCTTAGCACGAAAATTACGCCCGCCCGGCCCGCGCACATATTCGGAAGCGCTTGACTGCCCAATCCCGGGCCACCGACAAATGCTCCATCGTGACCGCGGGTGCCGAGAACATGGTGATCGACAAGGGTCCAGCCACTACCATGGGGTCATGGAATTTTTGATTGTTGTCGCGCTACTCGTGGTTCTTGGCGGAGCTGCACTCTGGGCGCGCAAACACTTTTCGAAGGAAATCCAGCGGGCCAAGGAGATACGACGGGCAAACCGCGACGGTGCGTAGTGGTCTGAAGTCGCTGGCGCGGTGAGTTTCGTCACGGAAACTGCACGTCGGGGATCGTTCTCCGTGCAGCTGTTGCGGCAAGGTCGGGGGAGTGGGCGGGCTCCGGCGCCCCTTGCCGGCGGCGAATCCCGGGATTTCGAGAAGCCCGAACAAAGCTGGCGCCAAGGAACGCCCCGCGCCCGGTCGGTGTGAGCGAGCTGGGCGAGAGAATGCCCGATTTGGTGTTTTGGCCCTGTGTCTGCCAGACTAGACAAGTTGTTCATGAGTATTTCCATGGTTCATGTCTGCTGATCGGGTAACCGAGACCGGGGCAATGAATTTTCAACCGAGATTGTGTCTCACCCGGGATAATGCCCGGGGCTGGGGAGCAATACGACCGAATCTTTTGGAAACGTGAACATCACCCCCACGCATTCATGCGGGCTAGTATCGCCTTCAACCGCGACACGCCCGAGCGCGGGGGTCGGGCTTCGGCGGATTGAGGAACCCGGATTTATCCGGATTCAGTTCGATGCGAGGCGTGCCGGTTCCCAGGAACCCGTAGGGCACAGTAACTGTACAGAGAGTGCTAATTAGAAAGAGGCATGACGCCATGGCGGGACAAAAAATCCGCATCCGGCTGAAGTCGTATGACCACGAGGTCATTGACGTTTCTGCCCGGAAGATCGTTGAGACGGTCACGCGCGCAGGCGCAACCGTAGTCGGCCCAGTGCCGCTGCCAACGGAAAAGAACGTGTACTGCGTTATCCGTTCGCCACACAAGTACAAAGACAGCCGTGAGCACTTCGAAATGCGCACGCACAAGCGTCTGATCGACATCATCGATCCGACCCCGAAGGCCGTAGATTCGCTGATGCGTCTCGACCTGCCGGCGGATGTCAACATCGAAATCAAGCTCTAGGGGAGGTGGCGAGAAAACTATGACCGCAACCCGTAATGTAAAGGGCCTGCTGGGCACGAAGCTCGGCATGACCCAGGTTTGGGACGAGAACAACAACCTCATCCCGGTAACCGTTGTACAGGCCGACAGTAATGTCGTGACCCAGCTGCGCAACGCCGAACGCGATGGCTACGTTGCAGTTCAGATCGGCTACGGCCAGATCGATCCGCGCAAGGTCACCCAGCCTTTGGCTGGCCACTTCGAGGCCGCCGGGGTTACCCCGCGTCGCCACGTTGTTGAGCTGCGCACCGCAGACGCTGAATCCTACGCCCCGGGCCAGGAACTCTCCGTCGAAATCTTCACCGCCGGCCAGAAGGTCGACGTTGTTGGAACGTCCAAGGGTAAGGGCTTCGCTGGCGTTATGAAGCGCCACGGCTTCCACGGTGCTCCGGCATCGCACGGTGCTCACAAGAACCACCGTAAGCCAGGCTCCATCGGTGGCGCTTCGACCCCGGGCCGCGTGTTCCAGGGTCAGAAGATGGCCGGCCGCATGGGCGTCGATCGTGTTACCACGCAGAACCTCACGGTTCACGCTGTGGACGCCGAGAAGAACCTCCTGCTGATCAAGGGCGCCGTTCCAGGCGCTCGCGGCCGCGTCGTTCTCGTGCGCACCGCTGTGAAGGGAGCATAACTAAATGTCTAAGGCACTTACCGTAGAACTTCCTTCGGAGCTCTTCGACGTCCAGACCAACGTTCCGCTGCTGCACCAGGTCGTTGTGGCCCAGCTCGCAGCTGCTCGTCAGGGCACGCACAAGACCAAGGATCGCTCGGAAGTTTCCGGCGCCGGTCGCAAGCCGCACAAGCAGAAGGGTACCGGCCGCGCCCGTCAGGGTTCCATCCGTGCTCCTCACATGACCGGCGGTGGCGTTGTCCACGGTCCGACCCCTCGCGATTACAGCCAGCGCACCCCCAAGAAGATGAAGGCTGCTGCACTGCGCGGCGCCCTGTCTGACCGCGCTCGCAACAACCGCATCCACGTCATTGAAGCCCTGGTTGCCGGCACCACGCCGTCCACCAAGGAGGCCTTGGCCACCCTGCGCTCGCTGTCCGAGCGCAAGAACCTGCTCGTAGTCATCGAACGCAACAACGACGTAGCAGCACTTTCGTGCCGCAACATCGTGGCTGCCCACGTTCTCTACGTAGACCAGCTCAACACTTACGATGTTCTGGTTTCCGATGACGTCATCTTCACCAAGGCTGCTTTTGAAGCCCTGGTCCAGAAGGAGGAAGCCAAATGAGCACCTTCTCAAAGGCTCCGCACGATGTGGTCATCGCACCCGTCGTTTCGGAAAAGAGCTACGGTCTGATCGACGAAGGCAAGTACACCTTCCTCGTTGACCCGCGTTCAAACAAGACGGAAATCAAGAACGCCGTAGAAGCTATCTTCTCGGTCAAGGTTGATTCCGTAAACACCCTTAATCGTGCCGGTAAGCGCAAGCGCACCAAGTTCGGATGGGGGACGCGCAAGGCTACCAAGCGTGCGATCGTCTCCCTGAAGGAAGGCTCGATTGACATCTTCGGCGGTCCGCTTTCCTAAGCGGAGACCACTTTAACGAGGAATTAAACTATGGGAATCCGTAAGTACAAGCCGACAACCCCGGGCCTTCGCGGCTCGAGCGTTGCCGACTTCGCAGAAATCACCCGTTCGACTCCGGAAAAGTCGTTGCTTCGCCCGTTGCACAAGACTGGCGGCCGTAACAACACCGGTAAGATCACCACCCGTCACAAGGGTGGCGGACACAAGCGCCAGTATCGTCTGATCGACTTCCGTCGTCACGACAAGGACGGCGTGCCGGCGAAGGTCGCTCACATCGAGTACGACCCGAACCGTACCGCTCGCATTGCGCTTCTTCACTACATTGATGGAACCAAGCGTTACATCATTGCACCGAACAAGCTCGCCCAGGGCGATGCCATTGAAGCCGGCCCCAACGCCGACATCAAGCCAGGCAACAACCTGCCGTTGCGCAACATCCCGGTGGGTACCGTTATCCACGCTGTGGAACTGCGTCCCGGCGGCGGTGCCAAGATGGCTCGTTCCGCAGGTGCCTCGGTTCAGCTGGTGGCCCGTGAGGGTCGCTACGCTCAGCTCCGTTTGCCTTCCGGCGAAATCCGCAACGTTGACGTGCGCTGCCGCGCAACCGTCGGCGAGGTCGGCAACGCCGAGCAGTCGAACATCAACTGGGGCAAGGCCGGCCGTATGCGCTGGAAGGGCGTTCGCCCGACCGTACGTGGCGTAGCCATGAACCCGGTTGACCACCCGCACGGTGGTGGCGAAGGCAAGACCTCCGGTGGTCGTCACCCGGTCAACCCGAACGGTAAGCGTGAAGGACGCACTCGTCGTCCGAACAAGGAAAGCGACAAGCTCATTGTGCGTCGCCGTCGTACCGGCAAGAACAAGCGATAGGAGCCTGGAAACATGCCACGCAGCCTGAAGAAAGGCCCCTTCGTCGATCAGCACCTGTTTGTCAAGGTAGCTGCTGAGAACGAAAAGGGCACCAAAAACGTCATCAAGACGTGGTCCCGCCGTTCGATGATCATCCCCGACATGCTCGGGCACACGATCGCCGTACACGACGGACGCAAGCACATTCCTGTGTTTGTCACCGAGTCGATGGTCGGGCACAAGCTCGGCGAATTCAGCCCGACGCGGACGTTCCGTAGCCACGTAAAGGACGACAAGAAGGGCAAGCGCCGCTAACCCGCAAGGGTTAGTGAGTGCTTAGCACTTCTTCGAGAAGACGAGAGAAGGAAAGCAATGGAAGCCAAGGCAATTGCGCGCCATATTCGCGTGACGCCTATGAAGGCCCGGCGCGTCGTCAACCTGGTTCGTGGCAAGCAGACGAACGAAGCACTGGCGATTTTGAAGTTTGCCCCACAGGCAGCTTCTGAACCGGTGTTCAAGGTTGTTGCATCGGCCGTGGCTAACGCCCGCGCCGCTGCTGATCGCGAGGGAATCGCGTTCAACGAAGACGAGCTGATCATCAGCGAAGCGTTTGTTGACGAGGGTCCGACCATGAAGCGGTTCCAGCCGCGTGCTCAGGGTCGCGCATACCAGATCAAGAAGCGCACGAGCCACATCACTGTGGTCGTCGCAACCCCTAAGAAGGGTGGGGAAAAGTAAATGGGACAGAAGGTTAACCCGCACGGGTTCCGCCTCGGTATCACCACGGACCACGTTTCGCACTGGTTCGCTGATTCCACCAAGGTCGGCCAGCGATACAAGGACTTCGTAAAAGAAGACATCCGTATCCGCGAACTGATGACCACCGGCATGGAACGCGCCGGCATCGCACGCGTCGAGATCGAGCGCACCCGCGATCGTGTTCGTGTGGATATCCACACCGCACGTCCGGGCATCGTTATCGGTCGCCGCGGCGCCGAAGCCGATCGCATCCGTGGCGAGCTTGAAAAGCTCACCCAGAAGCAGGTTCAGCTGAACATCCTCGAGGTCAAGAACCCCGAGATCGAAGCTCAGCTTGTTGCACAGGGCATCGCCGAGCAGCTTGCTTCGCGTGTGGCTTTCCGCCGCGCGATGAAGAAGGCAATGCAGTCGGCAATGCGCGCAGGTGCCAAGGGCATCCGCGTACAGTGCTCGGGTCGTCTTGGCGGTGCAGAAATGTCCCGCAAGGAGTTCTACCGCGAAGGTCGTGTGCCGCTGCACACCCTCCGTGCGAACATCGACTACGGCAAGTTCGAAGCCAAGACCACCTTCGGCCGCATCGGCGTGAAGGTTTGGATCTACAAGGGCGACGTAACCTCGAAGGAACTGGCAGCCCAGGCTGCAGCAGCTCCTGCTCGCGGCCGCGGCGACCGTCCGGGCGGACGCCCGGGTGGACGTCCAGAAGGTGGCGAACGTCGTCGTCGCAACGACCGCAACACTGCACCGGAAGCAGCAGCAGCTGCTGAAGCTCCGGCAGCAGGCGCAGAAGGAGGACAGGCTTAAATGCTTATCCCACGCCGCGTAAAGTTCCGTAAGCAGCACCACCCCAAGCGGAGTGGCGCAGCATCGGGCGGTACCACGGTAGCTTTCGGCGAGTACGGTATCCAGGCCCTTACCCCGGCCTACGTTACCAACCGCCAGATCGAAGCTGCTCGTATCGCCATGACCCGCCACATCAAGCGTGGCGGTAAGGTCTGGATCAACATTTATCCGGACCGTCCGCTGACCAAGAAGCCTGCCGAAACCCGCATGGGTTCCGGTAAGGGTTCGCCGGAATGGTGGGTCGCAAACGTAAAGCCGGGACGAGTTCTCTTCGAACTCTCCGGTGTCAGTGAAGAGGTAGCACGCGAGGCATTGCGCCTGGCAATCCACAAGCTGCCGTTGAAGGCACGCATTGTGCGTCGCGAAGGTGGTGAATAAGGAATGGCAATCGGATCCAAGGATCTAGCAACCGAAGCACTGGACGGCTTTGATAACGCCCGTCTGGTCGAGGAGCTCAAGAAGGCCAAGGAGGAGCTTTTCAACCTCCGTTTCCAGTCGGCCACCGGTCAGCTTGAATCGCACGGCAACCTGAAGGCTGTCAAGCGCGATATCGCTCGTATCTACACGGTACTGCGCGAACGCGAGCTGGGCATTCGTCCGGACGTTGTTGTCCCAGTAGAGGAAGCTACGAAGGCCAAGAAGTCTTCGAAGAAGGCCGAAGCTGCTGAAGCAACTGAGGAAGCCAAGTAATGAGCGAGAAGGAGAACGTCGTGGATGCAGCTTCAGAGCGCAACGACCGCAAGACCCTCCGCGGGTACGTGGTTTCCGACAAGATGCAGAAGACCATCGTCGTTGACGTTGAGGACCGTGTTAAGCACGCCCTTTACGGCAAGGTCATGCGTCGCAACAAGAACGTGAAGGCTCACGACGAAGAGAACATCGCCGGCATCGGCGACCTCGTTCTCATCGCCGAGACCCGTCCGCTGTCCGCTGACAAGCGGTGGCGCCTGGTAGAGGTCATCGAAAAGGCTAAGTAAGCTTTTCGAATCTCGACGCTTAGCGTTGTTGCGCATCCCCCTCGACGGGGGTGCGTAGCGTTTGCCGAGACCCGAAATCGTGTGCATAGCACAGGATTTCGGGTCTCGGCCTTTTTAACGTAGACTAGATAACCTGTGCGCGTTGCGTTTGGAGACTATCCACCTCAAGCGCCACGCATAGTGCACTCGGACGGGCGTTTACGGGCCCGAAGGTTTGTGCGGCATAGCTCTCGGCTAACGCCTCGGCCCTGCTTCCCCAGCATGAAATCCGGCTACCGCTCTGCGGTCCGGCTTGAAGTGTTTGGAGGTGGGGGTAAGTGAAGGCTGAGATGGACCATA
This sequence comes from Paeniglutamicibacter kerguelensis, assembly GCF_017876535.1. NCBI lineage: Bacteria > Bacillati > Actinomycetota > Actinomycetes > Micrococcales > Micrococcaceae > Paeniglutamicibacter > Paeniglutamicibacter kerguelensis. The sequence continues at coordinate 2,594,418 of NZ_JAGIOF010000001.1, read as the reverse complement.
TCCGTTCCGCAAGGCTCCCTAGGAGAACCAGCGAGACGACAGGAGTGAAAAGTGATTCAGCAGGAATCGCGACTGAAGGTTGCCGATAACACCGGTGCTAAGGAAATCCTTACCATTCGTGTTCTCGGTGGCTCTGGCCGTCGCTACGCAGGCATTGGCGACATCATTGTCGCCACCGTCAAGGATGCTATCCCTGGCGGAAACGTAAAGAAGGGTGACGTCGTCAAGGCTGTCATCGTTCGCACCAAGAAGGAGCGCCGTCGTGCAGACGGTTCCTACATCAAGTTCGACGAGAACGCAGCTGTCATCCTCAAGGCTGACGGTGAGCCCCGCGGTACCCGTATTTTCGGTCCGGTGGGTCGTGAGCTTCGCGACAAGAAGTTCATGAAGATCGTTTCCCTGGCTCCGGAGGTACTGTAACCATGGGTGCAAAGATTAAGAAGGGTGACCTCGTTCAGGTCATCGCCGGTTCCGACCGCAACAAGCAGGGCAAGGTGCTGAAGGTATTCCCGGCAGCACAGCGCGTGATTGTTGAAGGCGTCAACCGCGTCACCAAGCACACCAAGGCCGGTCAGACCGAGCGTGGCACGCAGACTGGTGGCATTGAGGTCGTTGAGGCCCCGATGCACGTCTCGAACGTGGCAATCGTTGATCCGGAAACCAAGAAGCCGACTCGCGTTGGCTTCCGTGAGGAAACCGTAGAGAAGAACGGCGTGTCCAAGACCGTCCGTGTTCGCTACGCCAAGTCTTCCGGGAAGGCACTGTAATGACTGAAGCAGCTGTGAACATCCAGCCACGTCTGAAGACCAAGTACGCCGCCGAGATCCGCGAAGCCCTCACGACTGAATTCAGCTACGCCAACCCGATGCAGGTTCCGGGCTTGGTCAAGGTTGTAGTCAACATGGGTGTCGGCGAAGCCGCCAAGGACTCCAAGCTCATCGAAGGCGCAGTTCGCGACCTCACCGCCATCACCGGCCAGAAGCCGTTGGTTACCAAGGCACGCAAGTCGATCGCACAGTTCAAGCTGCGCGAAGGCATGCCGATTGGTACCCACGCTACGCTTCGCGGCGATCGCATGTGGGAATTCCTGGACCGCTTGGTTACGCTGGCACTGCCGCGTATCCGCGACTTCCGTGGCCTGAGCCCGAAGCAGTTCGACGGCAACGGCAACTACACCTTCGGTCTCACGGAACAGTCCATGTTCCACGAAATCGATGTTGATTCCATCGACCGCGTTCGCGGTATGGACATCACCGTAGTGACCACCGCGAAGACCGACGACGAAGGTCGTGCCTTGCTCAAGGCACTGGGCTTCCCGTTCAAGACCGCCAACTAGATCAACTACGTTGCAGGTCCGCGCTTGCGCGGAAACCGTAGCGAGGAAGGGCAGAAGCCCAAATGACAATGACAGATCCTGTCGCAGATATGCTGACTCGTCTGCGCAACGCCAACTCGGCTTACCACGACACGGTTGCAATGCCGTCGTCGAAGCTGAAGGTGCGCGTTGCACAGATCCTCAAGGAACAGGGCTACATCGCCTCGTTCGTTGAAGAAGCAGCAGAGGTTGGCAAGAAGCTGACCATCACCCTGAAGTTCGGCCCGAGCCGCGAGCGTTCAATCGCTGGCGTTCGCCGTATTTCGAAGCCGGGCCTGCGTGTATACGCAAAGTCCACCAACTTGCCGCACGTCCTTGGTGGACTCGGCATCGCCATCCTGTCCACGTCCTCCGGTCTGCTTACCGACCGCCAGGCAGCCAAGAAGGGTGTAGGTGGGGAAGTCCTCGCCTACGTCTGGTAACGGGAAAGGGAGAAAGAAACCATGTCACGTATTGGACGTCTTCCGATCACTGTTCCTGCCGGCGTCGAGCTCAAGATTGATGGCGACGTTGTCTCCGTCAAGGGCGCCAAGGGCGAACTGACTCACACCGTAGCAAGCCCGATTGCCGTTGTTCTCGAAGAGAACATCGTCACCGTGTCTCGCCCGAACGACGAGCGCGATTCGCGTTCGCTGCACGGCCTGACCCGCACCCTGATCGAAAACATGATCATCGGTGTCACCGCTGGCTACGAAAAGAAGCTGGAAATCCACGGTACCGGTTACCGCGTTGCACTGAAGGGCTCGACTCTCGAGTTCGCCCTCGGCTACTCGCACCCGGTTATTGTCGAAGCTCCCGAAGGCATCACCTTCGCGATCGACGGCAACACCAAGATCACCGTTTCCGGTATCAACAAGCAGCAGGTTGGCGAAGTTTCCGCCAACATCCGCAAGCTGCGTAAGCCCGACCCGTACAAGGGCAAGGGCGTTCGCTACGCTGGCGAAATCATCCGCCGCAAGGTCGGAAAGGCTGGTAAGTAAACCATGGCTATCGGAATCAAGGGTAAGAGCAAGGCTGCCGCACGCGGCCGCCGCCACCTGCGTGTTCGTAAGCGCATCACCGGCACCGAGCTTCGTCCGCGCCTGGTCGTTAACCGCTCGGCTCGCCACATGTTCGTTCAGATCGTTGACGACAGCAAGGGCATCACCGTTGCTTACGCGTCGACTCTCGAAGCCGACCTGCGCGCCTTCGACGGCGACAAGACCGCCAAGGCCAAGCGCGTTGGCGAGCTCGTAGCCGAGCGCGCCAAGGCTGCCGGCATTGAAGCCGTGGTCTTTGACCGCGGTGGCAACAAGTACCACGGTCGCGTGGCTGCTGTTGCTGAAGGTGCACGCGAAGGTGGGCTGGCACTGTGAGCGAAGCAACTAACAAGAAGGAAACTCAGGTGTCTGAAGCTACTGAGGCAGTCGAGACTGCTGCTGCTCCGGCCGCGGACAACGCCGGCGCTCGTCGCGGCGAAGGCCGTGGCCGTGGCGGCGAAGGCCGTGGCCGTGGCGAGGGTCGTGGCCGTGGCCGCGATTCGAAGGACAGCCGCAACGAAGACAAGGACAAGTTCCTTGAGCGCGTTGTAGCTATCAACCGCGTATCCAAGGTCGTCAAGGGTGGTCGTCGCTTCAGCTTCACCGCACTTGTTGTTGTTGGCGATGGCAACGGTCTCGTTGGCGTCGGCTACGGCAAGGCCAAGGAAGTTCCGGCAGCAATCGCCAAGGGTGTAGAAGAAGCCAAGAAGTCCTTCTTCCGCGTCCCGCGCATCGGCACCACCATCCCGCACATGGTGCAGGGTGAAGCCGCAGCTGGCGTCGTTCTCCTCCGTCCGGCATCGCCGGGTACCGGCGTTATCGCCGGTGGTCCGGTTCGCGCCGTATTGGAATGTGCAGGCATCCACGATGTTCTGTCCAAGTCCATGGGCTCGAGCAACCAGATCAACATCGTTCACGGCACCGTTGCCGCTCTGAAGGCCCTTGAAGAGCCTCAGGCAGTTGCAGCCCGTCGTGGCTTGCCGTTGGACGAGGTTGTTTCGGCGCAGATGCTTCGCAACATCCAGAACCAGAAGGCAGGTGCGTAAGTAGTGGCAAAGAACATTGTCCCTAGCGACGCTACGCTGGTAATCACCCAGATCAAGTCCACCATTGGTGGCAAGCAGAACCAGCGCGACACCCTTCGCTCGCTCGGCCTGAAGCGTATCGGTCACACCGTGACTCGTACCGCTGACGCCGTGACCGTGGGTATGGTCAACACGGTTCCGCACCTCGTAAAGGTTGAGGAGGCGAAGTAATCATGGCTGAAAAAGAAAACGCATTGAAGGTACACCACCTGCGTCCGGCCGAAGGTGCCAAGAAGGCCAAGACCCGTGTGGGTCGTGGTGAGGCATCCAAGGGTAAGACCGCTGGTCGCGGTACCAAGGGCACCAAGGCACGCTACCAGGTCAAGGCCGGCTTCGCCGGCGGCCAGCTGCCGTTGCACATGCGCCTTCCGAAGCTTCGCGGCTTCAAGAACCCGTTCCGCGTCGAGTTCCAGGTTGTAAACCTGGACAAGATCTCGGAGCTGTTCCCGGAAGGTGGCGAGGTCACCGTCGAGGCATTGGTCGCGAAGGGCGCCGTTCGCAAGAACGAGCCAGTCAAGATCCTTGGCTCGGGCGAGCTCACCGTCAAGGTCGACGTGAAGGTCAACGCCTTCTCCTCGTCCGCAGCAGAGAAGATCGTCGCAGCCGGCGGTTCGGCTGTAGAGCTCTAAGCTACGTGATCCTTTGATCGCATAGAGGAAAGAGGGGTTTCAGGAATTCGGCAACGGATTCCCGGAGCCCCTCTTTTCGTCGTTTTCGGCCCACACCCGGGCACCAAAAGCCGGGGGAGTGCGGCCATTCTCCGCTGAAAATATCGATCAGCCGGGGAAGTCTTTACACTTTTTGCCGCGGCGCATTTGGTTAGTAACGCTAGTCACCCGGTAGAATCGATAGGTCATCTCCGGGTATCCCGGCCATCACCATTCAGGAGGACGCTTGTTCAGCGCCATTGCCCGGGTATTCCGGACGCCTGACCTGCGACGCAAGTTGTTGTTCACGCTCGCCATCATCGCGATCTACCGCGCCGGTGTATACATTCCTGCACCCGGAGTGGACTACACGAACGTCCAGCAGTGTCTGGCCGCCGGCAACACCAGCGGCGGTCTCTACCAGTTCGTCAACCTGTTCAGTGGCGGAGCCCTGCTGCAGGTATCGATCTTCGCCATGGGCATCATGCCGTACATTACGGCCTCGATCATCATCCAGCTGTTGCGTGTGGTTATTCCGCGCTTCGAGGAGCTGCACAAGGAAGGCCAGTCCGGCCAGGCGATCCTGACGCAGTACACCCGGTACCTGACCATCGCGCTTGGCCTTCTGCAGGCAACCACGCTGGTTTCCCTGGCACGCAGCGGAACCCTGTTCCCGAGCTGCCAGCTGCCGATTGTTCCGGACCAGAGCCTGATCGTGATCCTCTTGATGATCATCACGCTCACCGCCGGCACCGGCCTGATCATGTGGATGGGTGAACTGGCGACCGAACGCGGGGTCGGCAACGGCATGTCCCTGCTGATCTTCGTTTCCATCGCTTCCGGCTTCCCGGTATCGATGGGTGCCATCATCAAGTCCCAGGGCTGGGGCGCCTTTGCAGGCGTCATCCTCGTCGGACTGGCCGTCATTGCCCTGGTTGTGTTCGTTGAACAGTCGCAGCGCCGCATCCCGGTCCAGTACGCAAAGCGCATGGTTGGCCGCCGCACCGTCGGCGGAACGTCCACCTACATCCCGATCAAGGTCAACATGGCCGGCGTGATTCCCGTGATCTTCGCTTCCTCCATGCTTGCCCTCCCGGGCATGCTGGTCACGTTCAACACCCGCCAGGACGGAACCCTTCCGGACTGGGCGCTGTGGATCTCGACCCACTTCTCCGGTTCCTCCCCGCTGTACATGGTTGTCTACGCGTTGCTGATCGTGGGCTTCACGTACTTCTACGTGGCCATCACGTTCAACCCGACCGAGGTCGCGGACAACATGAAGCAGTACGGCGGCTTCATCCCGGGCATCCGGGCCGGACGCCCCACGGCCGAGTACCTCGAATACGTGCTCAGCCGCATCACACTCCCGGGTGCCATTTACCTGGCATTCGTGGCACTGATTCCGTTGATTGCCTTCGTGCTCTTCAACGCCGATCAGAACTTCCCCTTTGGCGGTACCTCGATCCTCATCATGGTTGGTGTGGGCCTTGAGACCGTCAAGCAAATCAACGCACAAATGCAGCAGCGACACTACGAAGGACTTCTGCGATGACAAGACTGTTGATCATTGGACCGCCAGGTGCCGGCAAGGGCACCCAGGCCGTACGTATCTCGGAGCGCCTCAACGTTGTGGCCATCTCCACCGGTGATATCTTCCGCGCCAACGTCAAGGGTGGAACTCCCCTCGGCGTCGAAGCCAAGAAATACATCGATGCCGGCAATTTCGTTCCGGACTCGGTCACCAACTCGATGGTGCGCGACCGTCTTTCCCAGGAAGACGTCAAAGACGGCTTCCTGCTGGACGGCTACCCGCGCACCAGCGCCCAGGTCGATGAGCTGGACTCGATCCTCTCCGACGCAGGCGTGGAACTGGATGCGGTCCTGCAGCTCACCGCCGATGACGAGGAACTGGTTGTCCGGTTGCTCAAGCGCGCGGAGATCGAAGGCCGTGCGGATGACACCGAAGAGGTCATCCGTCACCGTTTGAGCCTGTACCACGCGGAAACCGCAGTCGTGGTCAACCGCTACCAGGAGCGCGGCATCGTGCGCCAGGTTGATGGAATCGGCGAAATCGACGAAGTCACCAACCGCGTCCTGGACGCGCTGGAACAGAGCGTCTAAGCCAAGGCCGTAAGGCAATAGCCGTGGGGATCCGCACATAGCGTGCAGGTCCCCACGGCTTTTTGCGATAATAGGGGTAATCAGTCTTCGAAGGGACAAACACCATGGCTTTCGGCCAACCAAAAATCGAGTACAAAACCAACCAGCAGATCCTTAAGATGCGTGAAGCCGGATTGGTGTTGGCCGAAGCCCTGGACGAGGCCGTTGCGGCAGCGCAAATCGGTGCCACCACCGCCCACATCGATTCGGTCTTCGCCTCGGTGCTGGAACGCCATGGCGCCAAGTCAAACTTCAAGGGATACCACGGGTTCCCGGCCACTATCTGCGCTTCCGTGAACGAAGAGGTTGTCCACGGCTTCCCGAGCGAATACGTGCTCAAGGACGGCGACGTGCTGAAGATCGACGGCGGCGCCATCATCGACGGCTGGCACGCCGACTCCGCCCGCACCGTCATCCTGGGCACGGCGGATCCCGAGGACCAGCGGCTTTCCGACGTCACGCAGGAAGCCATGTGGCGCGGCATTGCCGCACTGGCGGATGCCCGCTTTGTCGGACAGATCGGCGACGCCATCGACGACTTCGTTTCCTCGGTGCCGGGCGCACCCTTGGGAATCCTCGAGGACTACGTGGGCCACGGCATCGGTTCGGAAATGCACCAGGCTCCGGACGTGCTGAACTACCGCACCGGCCACCGCGGGGCGCGGGTGAAGCCGGGCATGTGCCTGGCGATTGAACCGATGCTCGTGCGCGGCGATCTTGAGACGAAGGTGCTCGAGGACGACTGGACCGTAGTCACCGTCGACGGCGCACGCGCCTCGCAGTGGGAGCACAGCGTCGCCGTGCACATGGGTGGCATCTGGGTGCTCACCGCGCACGACGGGGGAGCGGCGGGCCTTGCCCCGTTCGGAGTCAAGCCGTCCCCGATCGTTCCGTAGCGAAAAGATCGTGGAGACTGGGCCAGGGTTCTTGAACCTTGGCCCACTCTTTTGACTCCGGCACGCGTACCGTTGTGCGCGAGCGGGTGATGGATGAGGGGACGAAGCGTCGATGTGCGTTTCGCCATGCCGCCGATATTGGCACAAAACCTGGACGGTGCCCGAATTGAACGCGCAATACGGTCTCCATCTTGTCCGCGCGCTGCCCTGGCGCCAGTGCAGCCTCGGCGTTGGTGTGGGCAAACTAACTAAAGTTGGCACCCGAGGGGATTTCCCTTTAAGCCGCCCACCGCGTAGGCTTGACTGTTGGTTGTCTGTTCCTTGGTGCCCAAAAGCAATTGTTTTGGTTTACCGGGAGAACTGCGGCCAGAACCATAAACCTGTCGGTGATAAATGTTGCCGACAACAAAAGTTAGCGGAGGATATGGCCAAGAAAGAGGGTGTCATCGAGGTAGAAGGCACCGTGTCAGAGGCGCTGCCCAATGCGATGTTCCGTGTTGAGCTGCCCAATGGACACGTTGTGCTTGCAACTATCTCGGGAAAGATGCGTCAGCACTACATTCGAATCCTCCCTGAGGATCGCGTAGTGGTGGAACTCAGCCCGTACGACCTCAACCGCGGCCGTATCGTCTACCGCTACAAGTAAAGACTTTTCATTGTCCAGGTTCCCCTCGGGGATCCGGGCGACGAAGGTAGTTACGCTCCACTGAAACCGCAACCGCAAAAGGAGTAAGCCGTGAAGGTTAACCCTAGCGTGAAGCCGATCTGCGATAAGTGCAAGGTGATCCGCCGTAACGGTGTGGTCATGGTGATCTGCGAAAATCCACGCCACAAACAGCGTCAGGGCTAATTTCCCTCACGGGAAATGCTCTGCGCGTAGTAATGAAATCGGTAGTACAGCATCCAAACGCGCGATGCATACCCTCGGCACGGAGGCCGGGGACTGGGTAACCAGGATGTACTGCTTAAGACCTCCGCACATCGAAAGGTAGACATAGCATATGGCTCGTCTAGCTGGCGTAGACATCCCACGCGAAAAGCGTGTGATTATTGCGCTCACCTACATCTACGGCGTGGGCAAGACCCGTGCAGAACAGACCATCGCCGAGACCGGGATCAACCCGGACACTCGCGTGAAGGATCTGACCGACGCTGAGCTGGTTCAGCTGCGTGACTTCATTGAAGGCAGCTTCAAGGTTGAGGGTGACCTCCGCCGTGAAGTGGCAGCTGACATTCGCCGCAAGGTTGAAATCGGCTCCTACGAAGGCATCCGCCACCGCAAGGGCCTGCCGGTCCGCGGTCAGCGCACCAAGACCAACGCTCGTACCCGCAAGGGCCCGAAGCGTACTGTCGCCGGTAAGAAGAAGACCCGCTAAATCTAGCGGCCGTCACTAAGCCAAATTTTTCGTAGGAGTAAGAATGCCCCCCAAGACTCGTGGAGCAGCGGTCCGCAAGCCGCGTCGTAAAGACAAAAAGAATATCCCGCTCGGCCAGGCGCACATCAAGAGCACCTTCAACAACACCATTGTTTCCATCACGGATCCAAGCGGTGCTGTAATCTCGTGGGCCTCGGCCGGCGAGGTTGGCTTCAAGGGTTCACGCAAGTCCACCCCGTACGCTGCTCAGATGGCCGCCGAGGCCGCTGCAAAGCGCGCACAGGATCATGGCATGCGTAAGGTTGACGTCTTCGTCAAGGGCCCGGGATCGGGACGCGAAACCGCGATCCGTTCGCTGCAGGCTGCTGGCCTTGAGGTTGGGTCCATCCAGGACGTTTCCCCAAGCGCACACAACGGTTGCCGCCCGCCAAAGCGTCGCCGCGTCTAATTGACTGTCTGGCTTTCCTGCCGCCGTGTTCATCATCCTTCGGATTTTGACACGGCGGCAGGATCGCCACGGCAAGCCAGACCGAACCAGACGAACGCCGACGAGGCTTACGTCGTTTCCACCCCCTGTGTTGCGTCATATAGCGGACGCTCGCCGAAAGGAAATGTAAGTGCTTATTGCACAGCGCCCCACCCTGACCGAAGAAGTCGTAGCGGAGAACCGCTCCCGTTTCGTAATTGAACCGTTGGAGCCTGGCTTCGGCTACACCCTGGGTAACTCGCTTCGCCGTACCCTGCTCTCCTCCATCCCTGGTGCAGCTGTCACCAGTGTTCGGATCGACGGAGTACTGCACGAGTTCACCACCGTAGCCGGCGTGAAGGAAGACGTCACCGAGCTGATTCTTAACATCAAGAGCCTCTCGGTGTCCTCCGAACATGACGAGCCGGTCGTCGCCTACCTGCGCAAGCAGGGCCCGGGCGTCGTTACCGCAGCAGACATCACCCCGCCAGCCGGCGTTGAATTCCACAACCCGGACCTGCACATCGCGACGTTGAACGCGAAGGGCAAGTTTGACATGGAACTGACCATCGAACGTGGCCGTGGCTATGTTTCTGCATCGCAGAACAAGAACGCGGACGCAGAGATCGGTCGTATCCCCGTGGATTCGATTTACTCGCCGGTAATGAAGGTGACCTTCCGCGTGGAGGCCACCCGTGTTGAACAGCGCACCGACTTCGACAAGCTCATTGTCGACGTTGAAACCAAGGATTCGATTGCCCCGCGCGATGCTGTTGCATCCGCAGGCACCACCCTGGTTGAACTGTTCGGCCTGGCACGCGAGCTGAACACCGCCGCTGAAGGCATCGAGATCGGCCCGTCCCCGACGGACGCCGCGCTCGCAGCCGACATGGCGCTGCCGATCGAAGACCTCGAATTGACCGTTCGTTCGTACAACTGCCTCAAGCGTGAGGGCATCCACTCCGTGGGTGAACTCGTTGCTCGCTCCGAGGCCGACCTGATGGACATCCGTAACTTCGGTGCGAAGTCCATCGACGAGGTCAAGGCGAAGCTGATCGATCTGGGTCTGGCCCTGAAGGATTCCCCTCCGGGCTTTGATCTGGCCGCACGTGCCGCAGCCATTGGCGACGATGACGTCTACGGTGACGAAGAAGTCTAAGACTTCTTAGCCACCCGCTACAGAACTTAAACCTTCGCACCCGGGTTTGCCCGGGTTGCGCAGGCCACCATATTAGGAGAACACTATGCCTACCCCGCCAAAGGGTCCGCGTCTCGGCGGCAGCGCAGCTCACGAGCGCTTGATGCTCGCGAACCTGTCCGCGCAGCTGTTCGAGAACAAGTCCATCACCACCACGTTGACCAAGGCCAAGCGCCTTCGTCCGCACGCTGAGCGTCTGATCACCTTCGCAAAGCGTGGCGACCTGGCCTCGCGTCGCCGCGTCCAGGCAGTCATTGCCTCGCGCAGCCGCACCAACAAGTCGATCGTTCACGAACTGTTCGAGAACATCGCACCGGTCATGGCCGAGCGTCCGGGTGGATACACCCGCATCACCAAGATTGGCAACCGTAAGGGCGACAACGCTCCGATGGCTGTTATTGAATTGGTAATGGAGCCGGTTTCCCCGAAGCAGGCCGTTGTGAAGGAAGCCGAAAAGGCTGCCGCAAAGGCTGCTCCGGTTGAAGAGGTCGTTGAGACCGAAGCAACCGAAGCTGCAGAGGTTGTAGAGACCGAAGCCGCAGAGGAGAACAAGGCCTAGTCCTTGTTTACTCGGCAATAGCTGAATCATTGGCCCGGTGCACTTATGCACCGGGCCAATGTTTTAAGTCTCTATCTAAGCCCTCAAGGACGGTTTGCCAAGACTCGAAGCCGGCCGAGGCGTATTGGTTTGTGGTTGCTACCAAGAACTGCTTGGCAACCGAACGGGGAAAAGGTCAATGAATATTCCGGAGCTGAACACCACCAACCCGGCCCTGGCGCCGACGGGGAGTGCCACCGAACCCGCCTTGGTGCGCATGTGTCTGCGCCTGGGATACGACGGCAGCTCGTACAACGGATGGGCGCTGCAGCCGGGCCTGCCCACGGTGCAGGGTGTCTTGGAAGATGCATTGGGCATGTTGATTCGCCGACCCATCAGAACCACCGTTGCCGGCCGCACCGATGCCGGTGTCCATGCCCGACACCAGATGGTCCACTTCGACCTGACCGAGGCCGAATATGCCGGTCTGGCCCGCGGCGCCAACCTGGATCCGGGATACGCGTTGGTACGCCGGCTGCGTGGGGTTCTGGGACGCGAAGGCGGAAGCATCCTCGTGCATGAGGCCTACAAGGCTCCCGCAGGTTTCGACGCCCGTTTCTCTGCCTTGTGGCGCCGCTACGCATATCGAATTGCCGATGGCCCGGCCAGGTTCGACCCGCTGACCCGGGCCTTCACCATGTGGCACAAAAAGGACGTTGATGTCGACCTGCTCAACGCGGAAGCGGAAAGCCTGCTGGGCCGCCATGACTTCCTATCCTTCTGCAAGCCGCGGGAGCGTGCCACAACCATCCGCACCCTCACCGAATTCACGTTCGAGCGGGACGAGTCCGGGATCATTGTGGCGCATTTGAAGGCCGACGCTTTCTGCCACAACATGGTCAGGGCCATGATCGGTGCCTGCCTGATGGTCGGCGACGGCCGCGAAAAGCCGGGGTGGGTTGCCCTCAGGTTGGATGCCGCAGTGCGTGACTCCAAGAACATGCTTGCCGACCCGCGCGCCCTGGTGCTCGAGGAAGTCGCATATCCCGATGACGTGGAAGAGATCGCGATGCGCGCGGAACTTACCCGAACCCGGCGCAAGCCGCACGAGATCACCACCGATCTGCCGGAACTGGGCGGAATCAAGGAATAATGCACGCCGTGCGGTGAGCTGCACGGGAAGCACCAACCGGTGTTTGGGTTCCCAGCGGCCCCGAATTGACCTCTTTCGCCGCCACCGCCGGGAAACGTCGGCAGGCTCACGTGACGCACTTTGGTAGACGTGGGGTTAATCCGATAGACTATTGGCTGTTGTGCGTGTCCTTTGTTCGACACAACCTTCCCCGCGTGACGGCTCAGTTGCAGAGCCACTGGTCTGTGGGGATTGCGAACATTCATGGACGGCCGGTCTTTTCAGTCCTCACCTGGCGAACTGGTTACAGCGCATCGAAACACGGCACATTCTAAGGATTGTGGATCTCACAGCCGCTTTCCTAAGATGTGCTTGACCAGTAACCAATAAACAAAGGCAATTACAGTGCGTACGTTCACTCCAAAGCCGGCCGATCAGACTCGTCAGTGGCACATCATTGATGCCTCAGACGTTGTACTTGGTCGCCTCGCCGTCCAGGCCGCAACCCTGCTGCGCGGCAAGCACAAGGCTACCTTCGCCCCCCACATGGACATGGGCGATCACGTCATCATTATCAACGCCGAGAAGGTTGCCCTGACCGGCGCCAAGCTCGAAAACAAGCGCGCTTACCGCCACTCGGGCTTCCCGGGCGGCCTGAAGTCCGTTACCTACGCCGAACTTCTTGAGAAGAACCCGGTTCAGGCAGTGGAGAAGGCCATCAAGGGCATGCTCCCGAAGAACTCCCTGGCTGCACAGCAGCTGTCCAAGTTGAAGGTCTACCGCGGTGCCGAGCACCCGCACGCTGCACAGCAGCCGACGACCTTCGAAATCACCCAGGTCGCGCAGTAGCGCTGGGCCCCGAGAAAAAGACTTTAGGAGATTATCGTGGCTCAGAACACTGAAGAGATCACCGAATTCGAGGGTGAAGCTCCGACTTCGTACACCTCGGAATCCGCATCGGCAGAAGCCGTTGTAGTTAAGGAACGTCCGGCCCTCACCGTTGCAGGCGCAGCAGTTGGCCGTCGCAAGCAGGCTATTGCCCGCGTTCGCGTCGTTCCGGGTACCGGCCAGTGGACCCTCAACGGTCGCACGCTGGAAAACTACTTCCCGAACAAGCTGCACCAGCAGGATGTCAACGAGCCGTTCAAGCTGCTCGAACTCGATGGCGCCTACGATGTTATCGCTCGCATCCACGGTGGCGGCCCTTCGGGCCAGGCCGGCGCTCTGCGTTTGGGCATTGCCCGCTCGCTGAACGAAATCGACCGCGACAACAACCGTGCGCAGCTCAAGAAGGCTGGCTACTTGACTCGTGACGCTCGCGTCATCGAACGCAAGAAGGCTGGTCTCAAGAAGGCTCGCAAGGCTTCGCAGTTCTCCAAGCGCTAAATCGCTTGCGTCGGGTTTTTGCCCGACACGAAGGGCCCAGGGATTATTCCCTGGGCCCTTCGGCCTTTAAAACGCCTTTGGTGTGGGGAATATCGCTGTCGAATTGGATATTCCGGTGCCGCCGGGGTCCGCAGATACCGGCCAAGGGGGAGTCGAACCCCTATGATGGATGACGATGGCAAGGTTATTTGGGACCGACGGTGTCCGCGGAAAAGCAAACGAACTCTTGACCCCCGAACTGGCGATGGCGCTTTCACAGGCCGCCGCAATGGTGCTGGGTCATGAACAAATAAAGGATGGGCGAAGGCCCATGGCGGTGGTGGCCAAGGATCCCCGGATCAGTGGCGACTTCCTTTCGGCTGCCATCGAAGCGGGGCTTGCCTCTTCCGGCGTTGACGTACACGACGCGGGAACACTGCCCACGCCTGCTGCCGCATACCTGGTGGCCGACCTCGGCGCCGACTTCGGCGTGATGATCTCCGCCTCGCACAACCCGGCGCCAGACAACGGCATCAAGTTCCTGGCACGTGGCGGCAAGAAGCTTGACGACGCGCTCGAAGACGCAATCGAAGCAGCGATGGAGAAGCCCAAGTACCGTCCCGTCGGCGGGGACGTGGGACGGGTGACCCGCTTTGCGGATGCCGAAGACCGCTACATCATGCACCTGTTGCAGTCCCTGCCGAACCGCCTCGAAGGCATGAAGATCGTGCTGGATTGCGCGCACGGCGCTGCAAGCGGCTGCTCCCCGGAGGTCTTTGCGGCCGCGGGCGCCAAAGTTATTGTCATTGGTGCCGAACCCGACGGCATCAACATCAACGACGGCTACGGTTCCACGCACCTTGAAAACCTGCAGGCAGCCGTGGTTGAACACAACGCGGACCTCGGAATTGCCCACGACGGCGACGCCGACCGGTGCCTGGCCGTGGACCACGAGGGAACCGTCGTCGACGGCGACCAGATCATGTCAATCATGGCCACCGCCATGAAGGACCTCGGAAAGCTGAAGGACAACACCCTGGTAGCCACGGTGATGAGCAACCTTGGCCTGAAGATCGCCATGCGCGAGGCCGGCATCACCGTCAAGGAAACCGGAGTCGGGGACAGGTACGTGCTCGAGGGCATGCGCGAGGGTGACTACAACCTGGGCGGCGAACAGTCCGGGCACGTGATCTTCGCCGACTATGCCACGACCGGCGACGGCGTGCTGACCGGTCTGCAGATCGCGGCCCGTGTCAACGCAACGGGCAAGTCCCTGAAGGAACTTGCCGGCGCCATGACCGTGCTGCCGCAGATCTTGATCAACGTCAAGGGCGTGGACAAGTCAGCGGCTCCCACCAACGCGGTGCTTGCAGATGCCGTTGCTGCGGCCGAAGCAGAGCTGGGCGATTCGGGCCGTGTGCTGCTGCGCCCGTCCGGAACCGAACCCGTTGTCCGTGTCATGGTCGAGGCAACCTCGCAGTCCGTTGCCGAGAACATTGCCAAGTCCCTGGCGGATGTTGTTTCGCGAGAGCTTGCTCTCTAGGAAACCAAGTTGTTGCGTGTGGCCGGGTGGAGCGGACTGTGGTCCGTTTCGCCCGGCCACATTGCTGATGGTTGTGCCGCAGAATGCGTGCGCAAGAGTCTTAGAAAGGGTGTCCCACGGGCATGACGTTGAAAATATCGGTGGTGGGCACCGGGTATCTTGGCGCAACCCACGCCGCATGCATGGCTGAGTTGGGTTTTGAAGTCATCGGCTTGGACATTGACCAGGCCAAGATCGATTCGCTGGCACTGGGCGAACTGCCCTTCCACGAACCAGGCTTGCCCGAGCTGCTGCGCAAGCACGTTGCAACGGGCCGGCTGCGGTTCACCACCGACTACGACCAGGTCGCCGATTGGGCGGATGTTCATTTCGTCGGAGTTGGCACACCCCAGCGTGCCGACGGCCACGGCGCCGACCTGCGTTTCGTTGATGCGGCCGTCCGTGAACTGGCCCGGCGCATCCGAGGCGAAGCCCTGATCGTGGGCAAGTCGACGGTGCCCGTGGGAACTGCGCGGCGCCTGACGTCACTGATCGAGGCGGAGGCGCAGCCGGATTCACGGATCATGCTGGCCTGGAACCCGGAATTCTTGCGCGAGGGTTTTGCCGTGGCCGACACCATGAGCCCGGATCGACTGGTCATTGGCACGCAGGACACCGAATCGGTGGATATCCTGCGCAAGGTTTACGCCAAGGCCCTGGCCGCCGACACCCCACTGATCGTCACCGACTTCGAAACCGCCGAACTGGTGAAGGTCGCGGCCAACGCCTTCCTGGCCACGAAGATTTCCTTCATCAACTCGTTCGCCGAGGTCACCGAGACCATTGGCGGGGACATCACGACCCTGGCCGATGCGCTGGGCCATGACGTGCGGATCGGGCGCAAGTTCCTCAACGCGGGCGTTGGCTTTGGCGGGGGATGCCTGCCCAAGGACATCCGGGCGCTGCAGGCACGCGTCAGCGAACTCGGGTTGACGCACACCATGGGGTTCCTGGCCGAGGTCGACGAGATCAACCTGCGCCGCCGCGAACGCGTGGTGCGGTTGACCCATGCAATGCTCAACGACGACCTGGTCGGCAAGAAAATCGCCGTCCTCGGCGTGACGTTCAAGCCGGACAGCGACGACGTGCGCGATTCGCCGGCCCTGGACATCGCCGTGCGGCTCTACAACGCCGGAGCCGAGGTGACCGTCTACGACCCCAAGGGCAACAAGAACGCGGCGGCACGCTTCCCGCGCCTTGACTATGCCCCGGGCCTTGCCGAGGCAGTCGGCGGCGCCGACGTTGTCCTGCTGCTGACCGAGTGGGCCGAGTTCAGGCAGCTGGCGCCCGGGGACCTGGATCCGCTGGTCGCTTCGCGCCGCATCATTGACGGCCGCAACGTCCTGGACCGCGCGGTCTGGGAAGCCGACGGCTGGGAAATCATCGGCATGGGCCAGCACTATGCCCCGCTGGACGCACAACCCTAGCCGGTTCCCGGATCCCGGACCAGCGGGTGGACGAAGGGCCTTGGTTTGACTTCGCGAAGTCAAACCAAGGCCCTTCGTCTATTGCTTCCGGCAAAAGTGCTTGGGGGGAGTAGCTCAGAGCCCCAGGTCCCTGGCCGCGCGCGGGAGTGCCCGGAGTAGGTCCACGGCGCTTAGTGTGCCTTCCAGCGCCGCCAGTGCGCCGGCATGGGCATGGATGAGGGCCCCTGCGGCGGCTATGTCGGTCAGCCGGTGCATGAGGTTGGTCTCGGATTCCTTGGCCGGGAAGCTTGTCGCCGCCAAGAGCGTCCCCAACAACCCGGTCAGGACATCGCCGCTGCCGGCCGTTGCCAAATCAGGCGTGCTGGAGTGCACGATCAGGGTGTAGCCATCGGGCGCCGTGCAGATCGTCGCCGAGCCCTTCAATAGGATCACGCAGTCATAAGCAACTGCCGCCCAGCGGGCCCAGCGCACCGGGTCGTCCGCAATGTCTGCAGCGTCCACCCGGACACCGGCCTTGGCCAACAGGGACCGCAACTCGCCGGCATGCGGCGTCAGGATCCGGGGTTGGGGGTTTGCTCCCGGCTCGAGCATGACCAGCGCCCCGGCATCGTATACGCAGGGACTTTCCGACGCCAAGATCTGCGCAAGTGTCTCGCGGTTGTCCGGGGTGTCTTCCAGGCCCGGGCCGACAGCCCACGCACCAATGCGTTTTGCGCCTTCGCGGTCGTTGCGGCGGCTGTGGGCGAGCAATGCGGTGAGCTCCTGCGAGGACAGGGGCACGGATTCGGGGACGGCACCGGACATTGCCGGGGCCACGGAGTCAGGGACCACGGTTCGCAACAGCCCCAGGCCAGTGGAGACAGCGGCCCGGGCGGCCAGCACCGCGGCTCCCGGATAGCGCGGGGAACCGGCAAACAGGCCCAGCACGCCTCGCTGGTACTTGTGCTGTCCCGGCACGTGCCAATCCGAGGTGCGGTTCAACAGCAGTTCAACGTCTTCACCTTGCGCGACCCACGCCTCCGGCGCAGGCAGGGTCTCGCGCAATCCGATGTCGATTACTTTGATGTGCCCGGAAACCAAATGCCCGGAACCAACCACGAGTCCGGTTTTCAACGCGCCAAAGCTCACGGTGCGATCGGCCGCAATGACGGTTGGGACGACCGCTCCGGTGTCTGCATCAACGCCGCTGGGCAGGTCGCACGCCAACACGGGTATGTTCTGCGGTATCTCCGGCAGTACGGCGCCGGGGCGGACACCGGTGCCGTAAACGGCATCTATCAGCAGGTCACAGTCTTCAAGCAGTCCGGGAAGCTGCATCGCATAGGCCGATCGCCCGCCGGCACGGTTGAAGTCTTCCAGCGCTTCGGGATGAGTGCGCTCGCCAAGCAACACGGCGGTGCATCTGACACCCCGTTTTGCCAGGGCGGCCATTGCATACAGGCCATCACCGCCGTTGTTTCCCGAACCAATGAGCCCGACCATTCGCGATCCGTACAATCTTCCGGAATGTTCACGGAGCATCAGCACCGCTTGGTGGGCCAGGGCGTCGGCCGCCATGCGCATGAGACGGTTTGCACCGCCGTTACGCACAAGTGGGATTTCTGCCGTACGTACCTGGGAACCTCTGTACACGGGAATCATATTGACAGAATACCGACTCTGTCAGGCACATGTCCCATCTATAGGTCGACACATGAAGCGGGAAGCCCGTTCCCACCAGCAAATTTGTTGAACCGTCTAGCGTTCGGCGACCACCATGGCGGTGGCAAGATCCCCGTCATGGCTCATGGAAATATGCCAGTAGAGGATGCCCTTCGCTGCTGCGACTTCGGCAACGGACCCGTCAAGCAGCACCTGGGGGTCCCCGGCAGCGTCCTTGACGATTTGGCAGTGCTGCCAATTCATTCCGGCCGGAGCGCCGAGGGCTTTGGCGATGGCCTCCTTGGCGGCAAAACGGGCGGCCAGGGACCTGACATGCAAACCCCGTTCCGCCGGAACGAAGAGCCGTTCGATGAGAGCCGGCGTGCGTTCCAGCTGCGCCTTGAACCTAGATACCTCGACAACATCTACACCAATTCCCACGATCATGGCTCCGAGTTTATCCGCGAAGTCCCTGGCGGATCGAAATGCCCATTGATCTATCAGGCCTGTTGGACGAGGCTTGGCTGTTGGATCGTGTGAAAATTTCGGGGCTCCCAACAAAGGGGTAAGTGGTTCATGGAGAATTCAGAGAGGTCGGATGCAGTGGCGGTTGCTCTCCTGCGCGATGGATTCGTTCGGGTATCGGAGGGGATCGGAACCCTGCTTGACCGGGCTGAGCCGGAACTCTTGCGCTTTAGGCCCAGCAAGAACACCAACCACATTGGATGGCTGATCTGGCATCTGACCAGGGTGCAGGATGACCACTTCGTGCACCTTGCCAACCGCTTGTGGCCCGAGTCCTCGGCTGAACAGCGCTGGGTCGCTGACGGATGGCGCCAAAGGTTTCAATTGCCCTACAGCGACCTTGACACCGGCTACGGGCACAGCAGTGGGCAGGTCGAAGAGTTCGGAATGTATGAAAGCGCGTACCTGCTGGGCTACTACCGCTCGGTGCATCAACTAAGCGACAGGATCCTTTGCACGCTGGAGGACGGCGACTTCGACACGATCATTGATCGGCGTTGGGATCCACCGGTGACCGTGGGAGTGCGGTTGGCGAGCGTCCTCAATGAAACCACCAAGCATTTGGGGCAAGCCGAATTCGTTCAAGGGATTTTTGCAGACCACGGTTGATTCCTGAACCAGAAGCCGGACCTGCCGCCGAACAAAACAGTCGATTGTTCGCCTTTTTCTCGCGTTGCTGGGTGGACGTTAGCTTCCGCGGTTCCACGGGCCGATCCGCTGTGATCCATGGTCCGGGTATCTCAATGTATTGCAGTCGATACCCGGGGGTGCCGACCCTTAGAGGCACCCTTAGAGGCGCCTGCCGGGCGTTAAAAGACAACGGTGTTGGTTTCATTCCCCTCGCGGGAAACGAAACCAACACCGCACACGTTAGGTCTACTCGACCGTTACCGACTTGGCCAGGTTGCGCGGCTGGTCCACGTCAAGGCCCTTGGCCGAAGCCAATTCGCAGGCGAAGAGCTGCAACGGAACCGTTGCCAGCAATGGCATTAGCAAGGTCGGGGTCTCCGGAACGTAGAAGACGAACTCGGAGAATTCGCGCACCGATTCATCGCCGGCCTCGGCGATGACCAGGGTCTTGGCACCGCGGGCGCGGACTTCCTGGATGTTGGAGACGACCTTGGAGTGCAGGGAATCCCGTCCACGAGGGGAAGGGACGACTACGAAGACCGGCTGGCCGTCGTCGATCAGTGCGATCGGGCCGTGCTTCAGCTCGCCGGCGGCGAAGCCTTCCGCGTGGATGTAGGCGATTTCCTTGAGCTTCAGCGCGCCTTCCATGGCAACCGGGTAGCCCACGTGGCGACCGAGGAAGAGCACCGAATTGGCTTCGGCCATGGAGCGTGCCAGTTCCTTGATTTCGTCGCCACGGTCCAGGACGTCCTGTATCTTGGCGGGGATCTTGCCAAGATCGGCCAGGATGTCCTTGATCTGGCCGCTGAACAGGTTGCCGCGCAACTGTGCAAGGTAGAGGCCCAGCAGGTAGGTGGCGGTGATCTGGGCCAGGAATGCCTTGGTGGAGGCAACGGCGATTTCCGGTCCGGCGTGGGTGTAGAGCACGGCGTCTGATTCACGCGGAATGGTCGACCCGTTGGTGTTGCAGATTGCCAGGGTCTTGGCGCCCTGTTCCTTGGCATAACGCACTGCCATCAGCGTGTCCATGGTTTCGCCGGACTGCGAGATCGAAACCACCAGGGTGTTCGCGTCCACGATCGGATCGCGGTAACGGAACTCGTGGGAGAGCTCGACCTCAACGGGGATCCGGCACCAGTTTTCGATGGCGTACTTGGCCACGGAGCCGGCGTAGGCGGAAGTGCCGCAGGCAAGGACAACGATCTTGGTGACGTTTGCCAGTTCCTCGGGGGCGATGCGCATCTCATCAAGGGTCAGACGGCCGAAGGCGTCCGAGCGGCCAAGGAGGGTGTCGGCCACCGCGGCGGGCTGGTCGTTGATTTCCTTTTCCATGAAGGACGCGTAGCCGCCCTTTTCGGCGCTGGCTGCATCCCAGTCAACCGAGAATTCCTTGCCCTCGGCCGGGTTGCCGAAGAAGTCCGTGATGCTGTGGTTCTCCGGCGTGATGGTGACGATCTGGTCCTGGCCGAGCTCAACGGCGCGACGGGTGAAGTCGATGAAGCCCGAGACGTCCGAGCCGAGAAAGTTCTCTCCGTCGCCAAGGCCCAGGACCAAGGGGGAGTTGCGGCGTGCAGCGACAACGACGCCGGGGTGGTCTGCGTGCACGGCCAGAAGAGTGAAAGCGCCTTCAAGCTGGCGGGCCGTCAGTTCCATGGAACGGGTCAGGTCGCCTTGGCCGGCGCCGCGGTAGACCGAGCCGAGCAGCGCAGCCGCAACCTCGGTGTCCGTGTCGGAGAGGAACTCGACGCCTTCACTGAGCAGCAGGGCCTTTAACTCGGCGAAGTTCTCAATGATGCCGTTGTGGATAAGGGCCAGGTTGCCGTTGTCCGCCTTGTGCGGGTGGGCATTGAGGTCGGTGGGGCCGCCGTGGGTCGCCCAGCGCGTGTGGCCAATGCCTGTGACGGACTGCGGCAACGGGTCTTCTTCGAGGTTCGCGATGAGGTTGGCGAGCTTGCCGGCCTTCTTTCGCGAGTCAACGCCGTCACCTGTGACTACGGCGATTCCGGCCGAGTCATAGCCGCGGTATTCGAGGCGACGGAGGCCTTCGATGATGACTTCGAGCGCGCCGTGAGAGGCCGTTCGTTCTGGGTTACCTACATATCCAACGATTCCACACATGAAAAAAGAGTACATGCCGCAAAGTGCCCAAAAGTGCATTTTTGCCGTGAGCGAGCATCGCAATTTTATGGGGTTGACCATGCTGCCCAATATCAGTGATCGGTCGACGTTTGGGTTTATGGGAGCTTTCTTGGCACAATTCAAGGCGTGAATGGACAGCGTACGGTCGACTTCGGTGCGACACCTTTCGTCGAATTAGACCGTCAAACATGGGCGCGCCTATCCAATGAAATGCAGCAACCCCTCGACGAGGCGGACCTGCAGCGGCTCAGCGGCTTGGGCGAACAGCTAAACCTTGAGGAAGTCCGCGAGGTGTATCTGCCTCTCTCTCGTTTGCTCAACCTTTATGTCCAAGGTGCAGCATCCCTTCATCAGGCAACCAACACCTTCCTGGGGGAAAAGACCAGTCGCACACCATTCGTGATCGGTGTGGCGGGATCCGTGGCCGTGGGCAAATCGACCACGGCTCGCGTGTTGCAAGAGCTTCTGCGTCGCTGGCCTGACACCCCGGACGTCCAGCTGATCACCACGGATGGTTTCCTGTATCCGAATGCCGACTTGGAAAAGCGCGGGATCATGCACCGCAAGGGGTTCCCGGAATCCTACGACCGGCGGAGGCTGCTCCGATTCGTTTCCGAGGTCAAGTCCGGGGCTCCCGAGGTCCGCGCACCTTGGTACTCGCACCTGACTTATGACATTGTGCCGGGCAAGGAAGTCGTGGTCCGCTCGCCGCAGGTACTGATTGTCGAGGGCCTGAATGTGCTCCAGCCGGCCCGTGCCCGCATGGACGGCATCGCCGGACTTGCGTTGAGTGATTTCTTTGACTTCTCGGTCTTCGTGGATGCACGCACCGCTGACATCGAGGAATGGTACATCAGCCGGTTCATGAAGCTGCGCTCCGGCGCGTTCTCGGACCCTGCCTCGTACTTCCACCGCTACGCGAACCTGAGCGACGAGCAGGCCAGGGAAACCGCGCACGGTATTTGGAAGCGGATCAATGAACCGAACCTGCGCGAGAACGTCATCCCAACACGCGGCCGGGCTCAACTGGTGCTCAGCAAGTCGGCCGACCACTCCATCAGGAGAATGCTGCTCCGCAAGATCTAATTTGCGGAAAGACAGTGGAATTTTGGTGAAACAGCGGGTCAAACCATGAAATTCGTCCTATATGTATGTAAAGCTGGGCTCATGCTTAAGGGATTTAGAGATTTCATAATGAAGGGCAATGTCGTTGACCTTGCTGTTGCTGTTGTCATCGGTGCCGCATTTGGTTCCGTCGTCACCGCAATGGTGGAATTCATCCTCATGCCACTTATCGCAGGGTTGGTGGGTTCCCCCAACTTTGATTCATTCCTTGTCGTGACTCTTGCCGGTGGCGTCCAGGTGAAGTTCGGCGCCTTCCTCACCGTCCTCGTGAACTTCTTGCTCGTCGCCGCAGCCATTTACTTTGTGGTCGTGATGCCGATGAAGAAGCTGAACGACTTGCACAAGGCCAAGTTCGGGGTTGAAGAAGCTGAAGCCCCGGTGGACCCGAAGCTTGCACTCCTTGCCGAGATCCGGGACGAACTTAAGAGCCGGACCAGCTAGCGCGGCCCAACCCCCGCCAATTTCGATGCTCCGTTGCCTTCCACGCCGAAGGCAACGGAGCATTTTTCGTATTGGCGCACGCGGGCCCGCGCCTATGGAACGAGCAGCGGGGCGAAAGTGGGATAATTGTTCGGTGAGTGCGCAATCAAATGAACAACCCGAGACCCCGACCCGCGACCAGAAGCCGGCAATGACGCCGAACTGGGAACGCCGAGCAATCATTGATCTGGCGAACGTGCGCGAAAACGTCAAGCGCGTCTCCGAACTGGTTGCCCCCGCAAAAATCATGGCCGTGGTCAAGGCCGACGGGTACGGACACGGTGCCGTCGCGGTGGGCCGCGCCGCCCTTCAGGCTGGTGCAACATGGCTGGGTTGCGCCCACGTCACCGAGGCGCTGAAACTCCGTGAAGCAGGGCTCAACGCCCCGCTGCTGGCATGGCTCCACACCGAAGGCACGCCCTTCGAAGATGCCATTGCCGCAAACATCGACATCGCCGTTTCCGGATGGGAACTGGACTACGTGGCCCGTGCCGCCGAGGCCGCCGCACAGCCTGCCCGAGTCCACCTCAAGATCGACACCGGACTGGGACGCAACGGCAGCACGCCCGCCGATTGGGATGCCCTCCTGGGGCGTGCCTCGAGTTACCAGGAAGAGGGGCTCATGCGCATCGTTGGAGTGTTCTCCCATCTGGCGGTTGCCGATGAACCCGAGCGTCCCGAAACCGATGAACAGCTCACGGCCTTCAACGAAGCCGTGGCTCTCGCCGAGGATGCGGGCTTCGACCTTGAAGTACGCCACATTGCAAACACGCCCGCCATCCTTTCCCGCCCCGACGCGCACTACGACATGGTGCGCCTCGGCCTGGGGCTGTACGGACTGAGCCCCTTCGAAAACGAAAGCCCCGAGAGCTTCGGCCTGCGCCCGGCCATGCGCCTGGTGAGTCGCGTGGCAAACGTGAAGCGCGTTCCGGCGGGACAGGGCGTTGGCTACGGCCTTCGCTACCACACCACCGAAGACACCTACCTGGGGTTGGTCCCCATGGGTTACGCCGATGGAATTCCCCGTGGGGCCAACAACGCGCCGGTCAGCATCAACGGCAAGATCTATCGGGTGCGTGGATCCATTGCCATGGACCAGTTCGTGGTGGACCTGGGGCCCGACGTCGACGTGGAAGAACTCCTCGGGTCGGAAGTCGTCCTCTTTGGCGACGGCGGTCCGCAAGTCACCGAATGGGCCGATGCCGCCGGAACGATCAACTACGAGATCGTGACCCGCATTTCCCCACGTGTGCCCCGCCAGCTGGTGGAAGGAACATGGGGTGAATCGGGTGAGTGATCCGGTCAGTGGGGGAGCGGCCCTCAAGGCGCAGATCGCCGTGGGGGATGTCGCCGAGACGCAACGCTTCGCCCAGCGCTTGGGCGGGCTGCTGGAAGCCGGCGACCTCTTGGTGCTCACCGGTGAACTGGGAGCAGGCAAGACGACCTTCACCCAGGGCCTGGGTCTTGGCATGGGCGTGCGCGAGGGCATTATTTCGCCAACCTTTGTCCTCTCGCGAATCCACCCTTCGCTTGCCCATGGGCCGGATCTTGTCCATGTGGACGCCTACCGGCTCGAAAGCGCGGGGGAGGTGGACGACCTTGACCTGGAAAGCAGCATGGGTTGCTCGGTCACGGTGGTCGAATGGGGGCAGGGGAAAGTCGAACAACTGAGCGACTCCCGCTTGGAAATCACGCTGCTGCGCGCCGGGTCCGCCGATACCGGCGGGGAACTGGTCTTCGACTTCCACGAAGGTGAAGACGAAGAACCTCGCACCATCATCCTTGGTGCATACGGGCCACGATGGGAACACCACGAGGCGCTCGCCGAGCTTCTTAACGACTTCGACAGTTCAAGGAAATAGCACAGTGTATCTACTGGCGATTGACACCTCAGCCAATGCTTCGGCCGCCCTTCTGGATGCCACCGATGCACAAGACGTTCGCGTCATCGAATCCTTTACCTCGACGGCCAGCAACGACCACTCCGAGGTCTTGGCTCCGGCCATTGAAAGTCTGTTTAAGAACGCAGGGATCGGCGGAGACGGCCTCGCTGGGATCGTCGTCGGCGTCGGGCCGGGCCCGTTCACGGGCCTGCGCGTGGGGCTTGCCACGGCCCGCACGCTGGGCTTTGTCTGGAACATACCGGTGCATGGGGTGATGAGCCTTGACGCCATCGCGCTTGAGGCCGTGGCCGGCAACCCCGAAACGGAATTCGTGGTTGCCATTGATGCCCGTCGCAAGGAACTCTACTGGGCACGCTACACCTCCACCGGTGAACTGCTGGATGGCCCGAATGTCACGGTCGCTGAAGAGCTTCCAGCCCTCCCGGTTTACGGGGCCGGGGCAGGGCTCTACGCAGAACGCCTCCGGGCCATCGGGGCAAGCATTATTGAAGGGTTTGAGGACCTGCACCCCAGCGCGGTGGCCCTCGGCACCCGCGCCGCAAGGCTGCTTGCCGAAGGGAAACCATTGCTCTCCACGGAGCCGCTGTATCTGCGTGAATCGGATGCCAAGGTTCCCGCAGTCATGAAGGGGAAAATGCTTTGAGAAACTCCGCACATGAGTCGCAGGCCGAAGGGCTCCATACCCGTTTCATGACCAGCGACGACCTGGCAAAGGTCTGGGCCCTGGAAACAGAGCTGTTCCCCGTGGACGCATGGCCCCTTTCAATGTTTGTAGACGAATTGGCCCTCACCGACACCCGTGACTATTGGGTTGTGGAAGATGCCGACCGGATCGTGGCCTATTGCGGCCTCATGTGCGTGCTGCCCCTGGCCGATGTGCAAACGATTGCCGTGATCCCGGAATACGAAGGACGGGGGATCGGGACGCATCTGCTGCGCACCATGATTGCACGTGCCATCGACCAAAGCGCCACTGACCTGCTGCTGGAAGTCCGGGCAGACAATCCACGCGCCCAGGGCCTCTATGAACGCCACGGGTTCGAAGTGATTCACCGTCGCCCGCGCTACTACCGCGACGGCGTTGATGCCGTCATCATGCGCAAGGTCTTGATTCCTTCCGCATAACAATGGCGACGTGCTGGGCACGGCGCCGCTTCGTCTAACCCGGGTCAGGAGACCTAAAATTATGGCTATGTCTGTTTCCAATCCCCTTGTTCTTGGCATTGAGTCTTCCTGCGATGAAACAGGCGTGGGAATTGTGCGAGGAACCGACTTGCTGGTCAACGCCGTTGCCTCCTCCATGGAGGAGCACGTGCGCTTTGGCGGCGTGATTCCCGAAATCGCTTCGCGTGCCCACCTGAACGAGTTTGTGCCCACCCTTGAATCGGCCTTGACTACGGCAGGGGTCACCCTGGATGAAATCGATGCCATTGCCGTAACCAGCGGCCCGGGACTCTCCGGTGCGTTGATGGTAGGCGTCGCGGCAGCCAAGGCGCTTGCAATGGCCAGTGGAAAACCCCTCTATGCGATTAATCATCTAGTTGCGCATGTTGGCGTGGCGGTTTTGGACGGCGGCAAGCTGCCTGAGAACCTCGGCGCACTCTTGGTGTCAGGTGGCCATACAGAAATCCTGCAGGTCAATTCGCTTTCCGACGATGTCCGTCTTTTGGGGGCAACGATCGACGACGCAGCGGGTGAGGCCTATGACAAGGTTGCCCGCCTCCTCGGGCTTGGATACCCGGGTGGGCCCGTCATCGACAAGATCGCCAGGGAAGGCGACCCCAAGGCCATCCGCTTCCCCCGCGGACTGACGCTTCCCAAATTCGTGGGTAGCGCGGAAAATCCGGGCAAGCACCGGCACGATTTCTCGTTCTCTGGCCTCAAGACGGCCGTGGCACGATGCGTCGAGCAATACCAACTGCGCGGTGAAGAAGTCCCCGTTGCCGACATTGCTGCCAGCTTCCAGGAAGCAGTGGTTGACGTTATTACCTCGAAGGCCGTACGCGCCTGCCAGGAGCACGGGCTGACCGACCTGCTGCTCGGGGGAGGGGTTGCGGCCAATACGCGCCTACGCGAGCTTCTGGCTGCCCGCTGTGCCTCGGCGGGGATTACTCTTCGGGTGCCGCCCAGGAGCCTGTGCACCGACAACGGAGCCATGGTGGCCGCACTTGGGGCACAACTTGTCAGCGCCGGTGTGAAGCCGACCGGCCTGAAGTTCTCCACGGACTCCGGGCAGCCCGTGAGCCTGATTTCCTTGGTAGCTTAGTCGCCCGGCTCAGATCCCCTTGGATGGATAACTGAATTAAACGATTGAAGGGTATGCGCCAACGGCGCATACCCTTCAATCAATTAGCCAGGTCGGGAATCTAGGCGATATTCATTCGCCGGATATTGTCCTTGACCACCTCACGCAGATCTCCGCCGTGAGCGGCTGCAATCTTGTGTTGCCATTGGTAGCCGGCGCCGCCCGTGATGATGCGTTCCACGTCGGCCAGCTCAGCACTGCACCCGAGCTTTTCGGCCACGGGGGCAAGCCGTTCAAGTTCCATGCGCAGATGGTCGGTAACCAGCATTTCATCGCCTTCGGCGTTGAGGATGATGATGGCTTCCATGCCGTAGCGCGCGGCACGCCACTTGTTCTCCACCCGGTACCAAGGAGGCATGACGGGAATCGAACCACCATTGTCCAGCGTCGTGGACATGTCATCAACCAGGCATTGCGTCAGGGCGGCGATGGCCCCGATGTCTTGAAGCGAGGACAAGCCGTCCGAGATGCGCATTTCCACAGTGCCGAAGCGAGGCACCGGACGAACATCCCAGCGGATCTCCGAGATGTCGTCAATGACGCCGGTGTGCACCATGTCGGCCACGTACGCTTCGTACTGTTTCCAGGTGGAGAAATGGTAAGGCACGCCGGCTGTCGGGAGTTGCTGGAACATCAAGGCCCGCTGTGAGGCATAGCCGGTGTCTTCGCCGCCCCAGAACGGGCTGGAAGCCGAAAGCGCCTGGAAATGGGCCTGGTAGTTGATCAACCCGTCCACAATCGGAAGCGCCTTGTCCCGGGAGTCCAAACCCACGTGGACGTGAACACCGTAGATGACCATCTGCTGGCCCCACCACTGCGTTCGATCGATCATCCTGGCATAGCGGTCCTTGTCAGTGACCGGCTGCGACTTGGGCGACGCAAAGGGATGCGATCCAGCACAGTAGAGGTCAATGCCCATGGGGTCCGTGACTTCGCGAATCGACACGATGCTCTCGTGCAGTTCGGCCTTGGCCTCGGAAACCGTTTCGCAGACGCCAGTAACTATTTCCACGGTGTTGAGCAGCAGCTCCTGCTTCACGTGGGGGTGCTCTTCATCAAGTTCGAGGGAACCATGGCGGGCATGCAGCTGCGCCAAGACGTCGTCGGCAACGGAACGCAGGTCCGCCGTGTTTCGATCCACCAACGCAATTTCCCATTCCACCCCAAGGGTGGACTGGCGTGATGATGCGAATTCTATTTGCATCTAGCCTCCAAATATTTTGCGGTGAACCACCCCAAATTTAATGCACGTTCAATTCTATCGAGTTAGTTGGCGTGGTGGATGACATGAATGAAACCACCTGTTGGACGGGCCTAGGCCACGGGTTCCACCTGGATTGCAACACGCTGGTCGCCGATGCGGGTGAGCACCAAGGTGGCCTTCTTCTTGGAGCTCTTTCCGGAGCCGGCCAGAAGCACCTTGCGCAGCTCTTCCGGGGTGACGTCCATGCCGCGTTTCTTGATGTCCAGAACGCCGATCTTTTCCGCCTTGACCCATGCCCGCAGGTTCTTGACGTGGTAAGGCCGGACTTCCACCACCTTGTATGCCTTGGCCAGCGGCGTCTGGACAAAGGCATCGGTTCCAAAGTAGGCGATATGCGGGTCGAGAAGGTGCCCGCCGGTGATCTTGAGCAGTTCATCGATGAGGCCCGCGCGTATGACAGCGCCGTCCGGCTCGTAGAGGTACTCGGAGATGGGACCGACCGGCACGTCGCCGCGGAGCGCGGCGTCCGGATCGAAATCCAGGGAGCTGGTGATTTCGGTGGCCCCGTGCTCGCTGATCACGAGGGCGGCCCGGCGGATGCCCGGGCGCGCTAGCTTGCCGAACCACAGTGCCGCTTCCGTGACATCCCCGTTGACAGAAACCCACTGGACTTCGCAATTGGCTGGAATGGCGTCGTGGGGCAGGCCCGGACCCATCTTGACGCCAACGGCCAGCCCCCGGTCGGCCAGGTTCTCGACGAACGACAGTGGAGGGCTGAACGCCTCGGGATCAAAGATCCGTGATGTGCCCGAGGTGTCGGTGGTGCGGCGCGCGGGATCCAGCCACACGCCGTCGAAACCGGTCAGGTCGAATGACGTCGCATCCGCATTCACGACCCGGGCGTTCGTCCATGGCATGAGGTTCAGGGTTGTTGCGGCGGCAGTGGTTTCATCCAGTTCGACCGCGGTCACATCGATTTCCGCACTGGCCAAGGCCAACGAATCGGCGCCAATGCCGCAACCGAGGTCTGCAACCTTCTTGATGCCGGCGCGCGTGTAGCGCTGGGCATGCAGGCCGGCAATGTTCAGCCGCGTGGCCTGTTCCAGGCCTGCCTGCGTGAAGACCATGCTGTCGGCAAACGGCCCGAATTTCGTCCGCGCCTTGAAACGCAGCTGGCTCTGCTGGACCACCGCAGTGGCCAACTCGGCCGGGTGACCGGCTTTGCGAAGGCTCAGGTTCAATTGAAAAGCAGCTTCGTTGGTGCCGGCCGATGACGGGTCGACGGAATTCAACAGCTCCCATCCTGCGGACGTCAACAGGAGTGCAAGCTGGGAACTAGGTACATCGGAACTGTTGGAAGACATGGGCATAAGCCTAGCTGTTTAGGCGGCCAAGCCGCGGCGTGAGCCCCCAATAGCGGAGGGCGGCCTCGCATGACGAGCCGCCCCCACACGCCCGGAAGCCCCGGGTCCGGCTAATTGGGCAGCACGTGCCTCAGCGGCCATTCCTGGCCTTCGAGAATCACCTGGGCGCAGTAGCCGGTGCCGGCGTTGACCAACAGCGGGGCCAGCAGGTTCACCGTCGGCTGGTTGCCGGTGGTGTTGACGATGACTAGGACGCTGTTGTCCCCGGGTGCAGGATCGCCTACCAAGGCTATCTGCTCGTTGGTGAACACCGGGTTGTAATCGGCAAGGTGGATTGCGGCATCCAGCACAAAAAATCGGAGTTCTGGTGCCTGTGTGGAAACTAGGGAATAGAGCCCGATGGCTCCCTCCACCGCTTCCAGGGACAGAGTTGTTGCCGTCGGAAAGCCCGGAAGCGGGGCAACGGGGATCAGCGCGCGGCTCATCGCAGGAAATCCATCAACGACGGCTGCAGCGTGCGTGCCGCTGCGGAAAGCGCTGCCTGGTAGGCAAGTTCCTGTGTTTTGAGTTGAAGAGCAATCGACCCCAAATCGATGTCCTCAAGGAGGCTTCGCTGCCCTTCCAGCGACACGGCGTCGGTCAACAGCGATTCGTCCGCCGCGAGCACGGCCGCATGGCTGGCACCGATCGTTGAATGCACCCCAAGTGCTTTCTGCATGATTTTATCCACATCCCCAATTCGGCTGCCGATGTTTGTACCATCGATCAGCTCGGTAATTATGTTGTTCACTAACTCAAAAACGCTGGTGTTCCCCTCACCAAATACGTCGGCCCCATCTACATCGACGCGGACGCTGGAGTTCGGTCCGATGCGTCGGTCAACGCTGCCGGCCCCAGTAAAGTTGTAGCCGGCAGCTACGTCTACTGCATTGGAATCAACGGAATTGCCGGCAAAAATGTGGCGCCCCATGAACTGGGTGTTCGCAACGCTTATCAGCGAATCATGCAGTTGTTTGAGCTCCTGAACAATGGCTGCCTTGGCATCCGGCGAAAGTGCGCCATCGTTGGCACCCTTCACGGTGGCGTCACGCAGCTGCTGGAGCAAGTCCGTGGTCGTCCCCAAGGCCTTGTCGGCGGTGGACAGCCAACCGTTGGCGTCCTGTACGTTGCGCGTGAGCTGGTCATTTTGGCGCTGTTGGGCGCGGATTGCCATGGTGCTGGCCGTGCCGCTGGGATCGTCGCTGGGACGCCCGATTTCCTTTTGGGTCCCAGCCTTGTTTTGCACAGTGGCCAGGCGGTTCATGGCAACCTGAAGATTGCGGTCCGTCGTAGCGCTTAGCGATGCGGTGGTAATTCTCATCATGATCCTTGTTGCCTATCGTCCAACGAGCCCGGTGCGGTTGATAAGGGTGTCGAGCATTTCATCGACGGCCGTCATCACACGTGCGGCGCCCTGGAAAGCATGTTGGTGGGCCAGCAGTGCGACGTTTTCCTCATCGAGGGAAACCGCGGATACCGAGAGCTGGGCGGCTTGGGCGCTGGATGCCGCAACCGCGGTGGAGACGGCCTGCTGCGCTTCCGACTTGGTTGCTACACCGATCTTGATCACCATATTTGCCCACAGGGCGTCGGGGCCGTCCTTGACTTTGCCCAACTGGGACATGGCTGACGCGTTGGACCCGTCCAAGGCATTGGCCGGATCCCATACTGCGGGCGGGGTCGGGGCCTTGCCCGTGGCCAGGTCCTTGGCGCCGCTGGCGAGCACCTTCAGCGACAAGGCGGCATTGGCCGGGTCGAAACTAAAGAAGTCTTTGCCCTGAACCCCGTCAACCGTCACGCCCTTGGCCTGGGCGTCATTGACGCGTGTTGCAAGTTCCACTGCGATGGAGTTCAACGACTTGGCCGATTCCGCAAGTGCGCCGCCGGTGCCGGTTGTGTTGGACGGTGCAATAAGCGAGAGCGCTCCCGCTATTCGGCCAGATTCAAGACCTATCGAATCACCTGGACGGTGGGCCCACCGCAAGGTAGCTGCGGGGTCGGTATCCATTGACTGTCCTCCGGCGACCTCGACGGGGCGAACCGTGGTGCCGCTGACCAAGGCGTTTCCACCAATCAACACGTCAATGGTTCCGTCAGGCGACTCGCGAACGGTGGCCCCGGATAGTTCTGCAATGCGGTCGCTGAGCAGCGCGCGCTGATCTAGAAGGGCGTTGGGAGCGCCGCCAGCGGCAACCGACGAACGAATCTGGCCGTTCAGTTCCGCGATGGCGGTGGCAGCGGTGTTGATTTCGTTGGCCATCGTGTCGAGGCCTTGCCTTTGGGCATTCCACTGGGTGGATATCTCCGTGTGCGAGAGGGAGATCCGGTCTACCACGGCCTTTGCCCGTTCCAGCAGGACGGCCGCGGGGGAGGTCGCCCCCGGCTGGGTGGCAACGTCTTCCCATCCAGCCCAAAACTCATTGAGCAAGGCGGAAAGGCCGTTTTCGCCTGGCTCGCGGAGGACTCCCTCAAGGTTGGAAAGACCCTCGGCGCGCACATCGGCCTGCGAGGCAAAGGCCAAGGTCCCGCGGACGCGGGCTTCGAGGTGGGCATCGGAAAGCCGTGCAATGCCCGTGAGGGCTACGCCTTGTCCCACGCCATTGCGAGAAGTCAGAAGCCCCGTCTGTGCAACGGAACCGACGGAAACAAAGTCGGCGCGCTGGCGGGTGTACCCCTTGGTGCCCACATTGGCCAAGTTGTTGCCGGCCGTTTCCATTGCCAAGCGTGCCGCATTCAGGCCTGTCATAGCAGTATTCAGGCCACTGAACGTGCTCACGGGGACTCCTTAGAGGTTTGTGTCGATGATGTGTGCCCCGACGTGTTGCGCCGGGGATGAGCCCTTGGGCCCATAAAGCGAAGAGTCTTCACCCAAAGTGGCAAGTGTCTCTTGGGTTGATCGGAATGCTGCGCGCAGGTACTGCTCGTTTGCGTCGCGGAGGCTGGCTATTTCGGTGCTTGTTGACCGCAATGCACCAAGGTGGGCAGCGAAGATTTCCTTCCACGGGCCATCGGGTGCCGATCCGATTATCTCTGCCAGCGAGGAATCGTCGGCAAGTCCCCAATCGGCTGCAACGCCTGAAGCCTCCAGTGCGCGCACCAAGCCCGCTGTGTGGACTTTTTCCAGAACACTTTCAATTTCTCGGGTTGCCAGGTCAATCCAACGCGATTTTCCTGCCACGAGTAGCAAATGCTGCTCTTCCAATTTGAATTGAAGCAGTTCGAGTAATTCGCGTTCTTTCCATAACAGCACCGAAAGCTCATTGGTTCCCATGGATGTTTTCCTCCCAAAGCTCTAGGTATCCCCCAAAATTTCCCCAGTTGGTTCAATCTATCGGCTTCATAACGACACGCGTTAGCCAAAATAACCCCACAAAGTTGAATTTGCCGCTAATATCTCATGTGGCGAGGTTCTTTGGGGAGAAATTGCCGTTTGGCCAGTGACAATACGCACCGGCCTGGGACTCTCTCTATGCGGTAAGGAACGCCCCAGTGGATCTAGAAGCACGCAACCAATTGGTTGTAGAGAATTTGCCACTTGTTGGCTATCTCGCGGCGGAAATGTGTGCGAAAGCAACGCACCTTTCCCGTGAAGATCTTGCTTCGGTCGGTGCTATTGCTCTCATCACGGCCGCCGAGGCATTCGATCCAAAGATTGGCGTTCCATTCGGCGCATATGCCCGTCGACGCATCGTCGGCGCCTTCGCCGATGACATGCGCTCCAACGATTGGGCCACACGAGGTGCACGGAAGCGCATCACCGAAACCCGCACGATCCAAGCAACCTTGACCGCGGCCATGGGCAGGACTCCCACGGTCGCCGAGCTCTCCGAGGCCATGGGCAAGGACCAGGAATCGACAATTGCCGCGCTTACTGATTCTGCACGCACGGTTGTCGGCATCGACGATGCGATGAACGATTACCTAAGTTCGAACAACCTCACACCTGAAGAATCCGTTCTTGAAGTCGAAAGCGTTCTGGTAGTGCGCGAGGCGGTGGCCGCGCTGCCGGAGAATTTGCGCATGGTGATTGAGCGCATTTACTTCCAGGGGTCCACCGTCAAGGAACTGGCAGCCGAAATGGGAATCACACATTCGGCGGTGTCGCAGCGTCGAACCTCTGCGGTGAAGCTGCTGCAAGAGGGCTTGCAAAAAAACTACATGCCCGAGGTTTCGCCGGTACCTTCAGCGGCCTTGACCCGTGCTGCAGCGCAGCGCCGAGACGCCTACCTGCATGAGTTTCAAGACCGGGCCACGGGAGGAATCGCCCGTATGGCATACGGCACCGAGTCATTGGTGCCTGCGGTTTAGGTTCCTTTCCAATAATTTTCCGGGAACCGCTAACCCCATGTTGATGACTGCCGATAGTCGGTGATTGAGGTCCATGGATGGACCTCGTACCAGACACCCGTCTCACGGAGGAATTCACCATGGGTATGCAAATCAACACCAACATTTCGGCGCTCAACTCGCACCGAAACCTGTCCAACACGCAGAACGACCTTTCCAAGTCGCTCGAAAAGCTCTCCAGCGGCCTGCGCATCAACCGTGCAGCTGACGACGCTGCCGGCTTGTCCATCTCCGAGGGCCTGCGTTCGCAGGTCAACGGCTCGGCTGTTGCAGCACGCAACGCCCAGGACGGTATCTCGGTCATCCAGACCGCTGAAGGCGCCTTGACCGAGGTTCACTCGATCCTGCAGCGCGTTCGTGACTTGGCCGTCCAGTCCGGCAACGATTCGAACAACGCCGATTCACGTGGTGCTATCAAGACCGAAGTTGAGGCCCTGGGCAAGGAACTCACGCGCATCAGTGAGTCCACCAACTTCAACGGCATTAAGCTGCTCGACACCGCTGCCGCTGCAACGGATATGACTTTCCAGGTTGGTGCCGGCGGATCTGCTACCGCGGATCAGATCGATGTCAAGATGACTGACGTTAGCCTCATTGGCACCGCGGTTACTACCCTTTCCGCGGCCGGTTTCGCAGACAAGACCGCAGCGCTGGCCACGATTACTGCACTCGACGGTCACATCAAGACCGTCTCCACTGCTCGTTCAGGATTGGGTGCTTCGCAGAACCGCTTCGAATCGGCAATCAACTCGCTGAACGTCTCCCGCGAAAATCTCTCTGCTGCAGAGTCCCGCATCCGCGACGTTGACATGGCCGGCGAAATGGTCAAGTTCACCGCCAAGAACATCCTGTCCCAGGCCGGTACGTCCATGCTCGCGCAGGCAAACCAGTCCACCCAGGGCATCCTTTCGCTGCTCCGCTAGAAATTCTGGCTCGGACTAGCATGATCGTTTTCTAAACCGGGATGCCAAGTTGGCATACCCCCAAGCTGCCAACAGGTAAGTCAACGGTTGAGGAAACACAAAGCATCACCCAAGGATCTCCCGTGGCATCCGCGCAGCACTTTGTGCGCGCTTGCCGCGGGAGATTCTCGGTATACAAATAAGACTGAAGAAGCGGAGACGGCATGGGCCTGGCACTCGACGGACTAGCCAGTGGATTGAACACCACTGAACTGATCAAATCCCTGATGCAGGTTGAAGCGATTCCGCAGAACATCCTGAAGAACAAGGTCAAATCCACCCAGACTATGGTCAGTGCCCTGCAAGCGCTGAACACCAAGGTAGCCGATCTGGCCAACCTTACTAAGAAGCTGGCCAAGCCCGAGTCCCTTCAGCTTTTCACCACCTCCAGCAGCTCCGATGGCGTCAAGGCTACCGCCGGAGCCGGTGCCAACCCCGGTTCCCTGGACGTCACTGTAACGAAGCTTGCCCAAAGCCAGATTCACGTATCGGAGGCCGTAACTGAATGGCCTGCCTCGAAGTTTGCCATCAAGTCCGCGGATGGAACCAAAACCACCAACATCGTTGCCGATTCGAATTCGCTGGATGATGTAATCAAGGCCGTCAACGCGTCCGATGCCGGCGTCAAAGCTGTCAAGGTCGCAACTGGTGACGGAACATTCCGTGTGCAATTCTCCTCAACGGATACCGGTGCCAAGAACGCTTTCACCATTACCAAGGCCGATGGGAGTACCGCGGAGGATCTGAAAGTGATTCGAACGGCGGAGGACGCCGCGTTGACTCTTTGGGCGGGCACCGACGCCGAGCAAAAAGTTGGTTCCGCCACCAATACCTTCACTTCCTTGCTTCCGGGCGTGGACGTCACGGTATCCAAGACATCAACGGAACCTGTCACTATTTCGGTGGCCCGCGACACAGAATCAACCTCTAAGACTGCTTCGGATTTGGTTGATTCCCTCAATGATCTTTTCAAGTTTATTGCCCTAAACTCGGCAGTCACAAGTGGTGTGGGCGGTTCAACATCCGGCATGATTTTCACGGGCGACAGCACTGCGCGGGACGTCAAGAAGCAAGTGATGGATGCAGTGGTCATGCCAATCGATGGAAAGTCGCCATCGGAGATCGGCATCTCGATCACCAAAGACGGCAAACTGGAATTCAACGCAGAAAAGTTTGCAAAAGTTCTGGCCGAGGACCCGGCGCGCATCGAATCTGTGATGCAAACTGTTGCCTCACGCGTTTCAACAGTCACCGCGAACCTGTCGGACAAATACGACGGGATAATCACCATGCACATCAAGGGGCAGGAATCCATGGTTTCCCGGCTTGATGCCCAGGTCCTGGATTGGGACCGACGACTTGCTACGCGCGAAGCCTCCCTAAAGCGCACCTATTCCGCCCTTGAAGTGCAGTTGAGCAAGCTCAATTCCCAACAGAATTACATGGCCTCGCAGCTTAACTCCTTGAGCACGGGTGCGCAGGGCAAATGATGATGAATCCCGCACAGAAACGCGCGCAGCTGAACCGCGAAGCAATCCTCTCGGCCAGCCCGGCGCGCTTGCTGACAATGCTCTATGACCGGTTGCTTCTTGACCTGAATAGGGCTGAAGCAGCGCAGCTGGCGCAGGACTGGATCGCTGCCTCCGACAACCTCATGCATGCGCAGGACATTATTGCCGAACTCGTTTCATCCCTGAACACGGATTCTTGGGACGGCGCGCAGGGCCTGCAAAGCCTGTACGCCTTCGCGACCCAACTGCTGGTCAATGCGAACATCCGCCGAGATCCGGCACTGACGCGCCAAGCAATCTCCTTGCTGGAACCACTGCGGCAGGCATGGCACGAAGCTGCGGCCGTTCCGGTGGCCGCTCCTGCGCGCGATGGCGGTACGTTCGTTGGCTAAGAATGCAACTCTGATCTCGGCCGAAGAATCATGGATTTCTGTGTTGGAACAAATGGAAGACGACATGGCCCGGTTGCGCCGATGTGCTCTGGACAGCGAAGAGCTTTTTGAGTTGCCCACCAGCTGGAGCCCACCGGAGGACGTGGGTCCGCTGCCGTCGAGCCTTGCGCCACGGGCACAGGCTATCTTCATGGAAATGCAGGAACTTGCTGTGGTCCTCAAGGACCGGCGAGATGAAACGGCGCGGCAACTGCGTGCGGTTGATTCCATCCCTCGATCCATGAGTTCCACATCCGTCTACCTGGATCTGGTTGGATAGCTGCAAATAGCTAACGGCTAGTAGTTTTTGGCCGATTGTCTGTTATGAGAGCACGGATTGCTCACATCCCTTTGTGCCCAAGGATGGGCCGCATTACGACCCTGGAGCAACCCGTCGTGTTCGATTCCGTCACCTCTTTGGCGCTGGAAAGTGCCCTGGATGGCTTGGCGCTGCGTCAGCGTGCCATTGCAAACAACATTGCAAACGTCAACACCCCTGGCTACCACGCCCGACGTGTCGAATTCGAATCCGCGTTGGCCAAGTCCGTGCAACGCGGCGATGGAAAAAGTGCGGCCACCACGGCGACGTCGTTGGAGCCCACGCGGCTCGACGGCTCGAACGTCAACATTGATACAGAGACCCTGTCCAACATTGACACAGTGCTGCGCTTCCAGTTCGCGACCCAGGCGGCCTCCGGCCCGTTCAACAGCATCCGCACCGCGCTGAGGAGCAACTAATGCCCGACGCAATCGGAATAGCCGGCACGGCACTGACTGTGCACCGCAAATGGTTGGATGCAGTCTCGGACAACCTTGCCAACGCCAACACCGCAACGGCCACGAGCGGCGAGGCTTTCCGTGCCCGCTACATCGTGGCCCAGGCCAGCGGCGACCAGCAGGGCGTGTTCGTCTCGGGTGCCGAATTCGGCAGCGCCGAGGGCCGCATCGTGCACGAACCAAACCATCCGCTGGCGGATGCCGAAGGAAATGTTCGCTATCCGGACATCGACATGGCCGAACAGATGGGCGCCCTCATCATGGCGCAGCGCGGTTATCAAGTGAACGCCGCGGTCGTCGACCGCGCCAAGGAAACTTACCAGGCAGCACTGCAGATCGGACGCAACTAATGCCCATGAACATTGCCCCTGTCACGGGAGTGAGCGCAACCACGGCCACCGGATTCGTCCAGCCGACTGCGAAGGCCGGTACCGACGGTGCAGCCTTCGCCAACGCGCTCGGCGGCGCCGTGAACGAGGTCCAAAGCTTGCAGGGAATCTCCAACGAGCTTTCCATCAAGGCCGTGACCGGAGACCTGACCGATATCCACGCCGCGACGCTTGCATCCACTCGCGCCTCCTTGGCAATTGAAATGGTGTCAACCTTCCGCAACCGCGGGGTTGAAGCCTTCAACGAGATCATGAGGATGCAAGCCTGATGGCCGCAGTTCCCGCGCCGCTGGGCAAGCTGGCGGACACCGTACGTGGATTCACCGTGGCGCAACGCACCATCGCGCTCATTGGCGTAGCCATTTTGGTCATGGGCGGTGTTGCCCTGACAGCATTCCTCACCCAGCCCAAAATGACGCCCTTGTTTTCGGGGCTTGCCCCCGAGGACGCCGCGGGCATCGTGGAACAGCTCAAGTCCGACGGCGTGTCCTACGAACTCACCGGCGGCGGGGGGACCATCCTGGTTCCCGAAGCCAGCGTCTACGACGCCCGGCTCAAGGCAGCCGCCTCGGGCCTGCCCAGCTCGGGAACCAGCGGTTACTCCCTGCTCGACCAGATGGGTGTCACCTCCAGCGAATTCCAGCAAAGCGTCACCTACAAGCGTGCTCTCGAAGGCGAGCTGGCCTCCACCATCCAGGCCATGGACGGCGTGAAGTTGGCTTCGGTGAAACTGGCCATTCCGGAACAGACGGTCTTTGTTGATTCAAAGACCAACCCCACGGCCTCGATCTTTGTCGAAACCAAGCCGGGCGTCACGCTTAGCCGCGA
Source organism: Paeniglutamicibacter kerguelensis (assembly GCF_017876535.1). NCBI lineage: Bacteria > Bacillati > Actinomycetota > Actinomycetes > Micrococcales > Micrococcaceae > Paeniglutamicibacter > Paeniglutamicibacter kerguelensis. The sequence continues at coordinate 2,555,551 of NZ_JAGIOF010000001.1, read as the reverse complement.
CCAAGTCCAATCCGTTGTCCACCTGACCTCTGCGGCGGTTGACGGGCTGAAGCCCGATGACGTCTCGGTCGTTGACTCGGCGGGCAACCTGCTCTCCGCGGCGGGCGTTGGGTTGACCGGGGGAGTGAACCAGCAAACTTCCGATTACGAAACCCGCGTCGCGAGCACCATCCAGGGAATGCTCGACCGCGTGGTTGGACCCGGCAACGCCACAGTCGCCGTGGCTGCCGAAATGAGCAAGGAATCCGCCGAACGCACCGAGGAAACCTTCACCGATCCCAAGGGCTCGCCGGCACTTGTCGAATCGGAAAAGAAGGAAGACTACAAGGGCAACGGCAGCGGAGGTCCGGCTGCGGGGGTCCTGGGCCCCGACAACATTGCCGTGCCCAACGGAGCCAATGGCGATGGCACGTTCACCTCGACGGACAACCAGCGCACCAACGCCGTTAACAAGGTCACCGAGAATCGCACGATTCCCGCCGGAACCTTGGAACGCCAGACCATTTCGGTGGCCCTGAGTGACAGGGCCGCCCAGGGGTTGAGCATTCCGGAGATCACCCAAATGATCAGCAATGCCGCGGGAGTCAACGCGACCCGCAACGACCAGGTCAGTGTCTCGGTGGTGCCATTCAACACGGATGCCGCAACCGCCGCCCAAAGCCAGCTGGCCGCGGCGGAGGCAGCCGAAACCGCCGCACGCAACGCGGCCCTGATGCGCACGCTGATCATTGCAGGCGTCATCGCCCTGGCCCTGGTCCTGATTGCCGCGTACGCACTGTATGTGCGCCGCAACAAGCAGAACCGCGAACCAATCGATCTGGGTGAATTGCGCGACTACCCCTCGATTTCCGCGGTGCCGATGGAAAACCCGAACCCGGAGACCGTATCCATCTCCCAGGTGGCGCTGCCGACACCGATTGCGGCCTTCCCCATCTCACACAACGTCAAACGCGAAGAACTATCGGCACTGGCGGCCAGCGACCCGGCAAAAATGGCCGACTACCTGCGCTCCGTCATGGATGATCGGAAGCACGAATGAAAGCGCTAGGCCCCGGCGGCACCGCGATGCTCAGCGGCACCCAGAAAGTCGCAATCGTGCTCATGCAGATGGAGAAGGAACACGCCGCCGAAGTCATGAAGCAATTCACCGAATTCGAGGCAGATGAAATTGCCGGCGAATTGGTGCGCCTGCGTCGGGTGGACGCCGCCACCGTGGAAGACACTATCCACGAGATCCACGAACTTGCCACGTCCGGCCGGTTGAATGCCCGCGGCGGACGCGAAATGGCCGTGGGACTGCTGGAAGCCTCCTTCGGCAGCGACAAAGCCAACACCGTCATGGACAGGCTTTCGTCCTCCTTGGCCGGGATGACCTTTGAGTTCCTCGACAGCGCGGAACCCGCGCAAATCGTTGCCTTGCTTGACGGGGAATTGCCGCAAACCACGGCGCTGGTGGTTGCCCACCTGCGCCCGGAAATCGGGTCTGCAGTGCTCGCCAGCTTCGAGTCGCATCTCCGCACGGACATTGCCCGCGCCCTGGCCACCATGGGATCGGCTTCCCCCGAAGCCGTGCGCGTGGTGGCCGAAGCCCTGAAGAAGCGCACGGGCGCCGTCATGACTCCGCGCGAACCGATCGAGGCGGTCGGAGGAATCCAGCCGCTGGTGGAGATCCTGAACCGTTCGGATGTCGCGATCGAAAAGGACCTCCTGCAATCCCTGGAACAGCGCGACCCCCAGCTGGCCGAGGAAGTGCGCTCGCGCATGCTCTCCTTCACCGACCTGGTGAAGTTCGACCGCAAGGACGTCCAGCGGGTGCTGCGCGGCATCAACCCGACGGTCCTGGCCTTCGCGCTCAAGGGCGCAGGAAGCGCAGTCGAGGCAACCATCCGGGAAAACATCTCGGACCGCACCAAGGAAGTCCTGGACGCCGAGATCGAGTCAATGGGCCGGGTACGTGTTTCGCAGGTCGAGGAAGCACGCGCGGACATTGTCCGTTCCATCCGGGAACTGGAAACCACTGGCGAGATAACCATCCAGCGTGGCGACGAAGATGACTTTGTCCTCTGAGACGGTTGGCACCGAGGCGCCGGCGTTCGAACCCGCACGATTCGGCGAATTGAATTCCGCGGAGCACGCCAAGCGCCACGAGGCCATGTCCCAAACCCATGGTTACGCGACAGGCTATGCCACCGGCATCCGCGCTGCCGAGTCGGTGGCGCGCAAGCAGCGCGAACAGATCGCCCGTGCGCATGCCTCGGCCGAGGCCGCACGGGCTGCCGAACACGCACTGGCGATCGAAGCCCTGCAGGCCGCCGCCCAGGCGCTAAACGCCAGGACGGTGCCCGTGCTGGATGCCGCCTCCACCGTGCTGGCCGAAGCTGCCCTGCTCCTGGCCCAGAAAATCATTGGCAAGGAGTTGTCCAACGACGCTTTTGGCGCCAAGGCCGCCCTGGACCGGGCGCTGGTGGGCATCGAGGCAGGTACCGTGCGTGAAGTGCGGATGAACCCGCATGACCTGGCTCTGCTTGGTCTTTCGCATGTCCCCGGCACCACTATCAAGCTTGCCGCGGATGCCGCCCTGGCCAAGGGCGATGCCATGACCGCGTTTGACGAGGGTTTCCTTGACGCGCGCATCTCAACGGCGTTCGAACGTGCAGCATTGGCCTTGCGGGGCGGATCTTGATGGCTCCGGGCGCGCTGGCCTGGCCAGCGCTGGATAAAGCCTTGCTGGCCGCCGAACCGATACGCGTCGGTGTTGTCAGTTCCGTGGTTGGCCTTGGCCTTGAGGTCTCGGGCCTGAACGCCCCGCTTGGCACGGTCCTGGAGATCGGTCCGCAGAAGGTTCCCGCCGAGGTCGTGGCCGCCCGCCGCGAGGCATTGCACTGCATGCCGCTGGGTGAGCTGGAAAAGATCAGCGTCGGGGACCTGGTCAGCAGCAGCGGCCATGGCGCCCAGATTCCCACAGGCACCGGGCTCCTGGGCCGGGTGCTGGACGGTCTGGGCAAACCCATCGACGGCAAGGGGCCGTTGGGGGAGCACACCATGGTTCCCATGGAACACGAAACCCCGTCAGCACTTGAACGCAGCCGCATCACCGCCCCGCTTCAGCTGGGGGTCCGTGTCATGGACACACTCACCGCAGTGGGAGCAGGGCAGCGCATCGGGCTGTTCGCAGGCTCGGGCGTCGGCAAGTCGTCGCTGTTGTCAATGATTGCCCGCGGAGCCACCGCCCAGATCAACGTCATTGCCCTGGTGGGCGAGCGCGGCCGCGAAGTCCGTGAGTTCCTTGAAGAGGACTTGGGCGCCGAAGGGCTTGCCCGTTCCATCGTTGTGGTCTCCACGGCGGATGAACCCGCGCGCATGCGGTTGCGCGCCGCCTTCGTTGCAACCCGCATTGCCGAATCCTTCCGTTCCTCCGGTGCACAAGTGCTGTTGATGATGGACTCGCTGACCCGTGTGGCCATGGCCCAACGCGAAATCGGACTCTCCGCCGGGGAACCGCCGGCAACGCGAGGCTACCCGCCCTCGACCTTTTCCCTGTTGGCCAGGCTTCTGGAGCGGGCGGGCAGCGATGCCAACGGGTCGATCACGGGCATCTACACGGTCCTGGTGGACGGCGATGACCACAACGAACCCATCGCCGATGCAACCCGGTCGCTGCTCGACGGGCACATTGTGCTCGACCGCAAGCTGGCAGTCTCCGGGCACTTTCCCTCGATCGATGCCCTGGCCTCCGTATCGCGTGTGGCCAACAGGGTCACCACGCGGGAACAGGCGCAGGCCGCAGCAGGCCTGCGCCGTGTGCTTGCCGCCCGGCGTTCGGTCCAGGACCTCTTGGACGTGGGCGCCTACCAGCGTGGAAGCAACCCGCTGGCGGATGCCGCAGTGGACCACGAACACGCGATCAACAACTTCTTGCGCCAGCGCCTGGAAGAGCCGGTCTCCGGTGAACAGGCCTGGAGCGAACTGACAAACTTGCTGCGTACCTTGGGAGTGAACTAATGGGTAGGACTTTTCCCCTGTCGGGGCTGCTTCGCCTGCGCGAGCTTCAGGAAAGCAAGGCAGCCGGTGAATTGGCTGCCGCCAACAAGGCCCTGCGAGGCGGGATAACCGCGATCAAAAACGTGCAGGAAGCCGCGGGAGCCGGAGAAGAGTATCCGGTGGATGCAGCAACGATGCTGGCAGTCGCGGCATCGCGCGCCTCAACTAGCGGGATGCTCCTGGAACTCAACGCCCTGGTCGAAACCCTGAATGAGACGGCGCAATCCGCAGGGTTTGAACACCAGCGGGCCCGGGCCGGGGTCAAGGCCCTGGAGAAGCTTGCCGACAGGCACACAACGGCTCTTCGGCTTGAAGACCTGGGCCGCGAACAGGCCTTGCTTGATGATTTGGGATCGGCACGACCCCGGGGAAGGAACGCATAGTGGGTTTCAGCGAGATGGCTTCGCGCATTGGTTCCATCCAGGGAACCCTTGCCTCGGTCAGCGGCGCGGTTGCAAGCGAACCTGCCGTCCCGAGGACCGTCCAGGCCATGAATGCGGCCGGTTCGCTCGGCCTGGCCCAGTCCGGCTCGGGCACGATCCTGTCCGGCGGAACCGCCTCCGCGGACTTCACCCAGCTCCTGGAAGAGGCGCTGGATCCTGCCCGCACGGCCGTGACCGAAACCAAGCGCGTGGCAGGCGACGCAACAGGTTCCCCGCGTCTTGACGTAGGCAAGAGCGCGGTCAATGAAGTCGACGACGCAGCAAAGGCAGGGGACGGGAAAACCGACGGCGCCGACGTCGTACGCGAGTCGCGCAAGTACCTGGGCGTTCCCTACGTGTGGGGAGGCAACAATCCCGACATCGGTCTGGACTGTTCATCGTTTGTCCAACACACCTTCCGGGATCTGGGCATCCAGTTACCGCGTGTTGCCCGCGACCAAGCGAAGGAGGGCACGGAGGTTCCCTCGCTGGCGCAGGCCAAACCGGGCGACCTGATTGTCACCCGCGGCGGCGGCCACATCGGCATCTACCTGGGCGACAACAAGATGATCCATGCCCCTCGCCCGGGGGAAACCGTCAGCATTCGCAAACTATTTGAAACGGATGCACAAATCATGACAATCCGGCGCATCGTCCCGTCAGAATCCACCAACCAAGCCGCAACCAAGACCGTTGCCGATTCGTCCGTGAGGAACTCGGCCGCGCAGGCTGCAGGGTTCACCGCATCGGCACAGCGTGCAGCGTTCGCTTCGGCGGTGAGGGGCGCATGATTCCTTTGCTATTGGGGGTCCAGCCCGCACAAAGCACGACGCAGACGTCGACCGCCGGATCCAGCGACTCGGGCAGTGCCTTTGGCCACCTCTTGGCCTCGGCGCTTCCGGCCGACCAGGACGCGGCCAATACGCTGGACGACACCGCCATCGAGCCCGAGACCGCCGAGGAGGTTCCGGCTGGAATGGGCAGTGAGGCGTTTGGCGAACTGCACTTCCAGGATCGATTGGCAACACTTGGGTCAACCATTCTCCCGATCGCCGTGGCAACTCCCGTGATGGCGGACCCGGCAGCCTTGGCGATCGCCGACCCGGCGAATCCGGCGCTTGCCGATCAGGCGGTCTCGGGTGAATCGGAAGTGCCGCTGTCCTTGGTCGCCGCACCGGATGTGGAAGCTTCCGCCCCCGCGAATCCGCCTGCCGCCGCTCCTGTTTCCGGCGTGGCCGCCGGTTCGACCGCGACGCTCGGAACCAACCCCGGAGTGGCTTCGCTTGCCAGCGTTGCAACACCGGGAACCCGGACAATTGCCGGCGGGAATGCCCAGTCGGCAGCCGACGAGGTCCAGGAACCGGCAACGGTGCCCGTGGATGAAGTCGCGACCGAAGCACAGGGTCCCGCCGTCGCGCTCGAGGCCCGGCTCGCCGACCTCATTCCGGAAAACAAGCCTTCCCACCTGGCGCCAACGCCCGGACTCCAGGGGCTCGCGCCGCACGACGCGGCACGGTCTTCACGACCGGAGACCCTGCTGGGGGTTGGCGCCGTTTCCGGCGGCAAGACGCTTGCCGTGGAAAACGTGGTTTCCCGCGAACCCCAGGCCCCTCCGATCAACCGGCAACTGCTGGGCCCCATTTCCGCTTTGGCGGCGGGTCCGCACGGCGAACGCACGCTGAGCGTCAACATTGCCCCGGAAGCGCTGGGTCCCGTCACCGTCAAGGCCCATTTGGGTCACGAGGGGATGCGGGTCGAGCTGACCGCCCCCACCGAGGCCGGGCGTGAGGCACTGCGTGCCATGCTTCCCGAGCTTCGCCGCGACCTTGCGGCAACGGGTGCGGGAACGGTGAGCATCGGAACCGCAACCGATCCCGGAACGGGTGCAGGCACGTACTCCGGGGGAGGGCAGGCCTCAATGGCCAACGACCAACGATTCGGCGGCGGGGCCTTGGCCGCTGCGGGCCAAGGACGGCAGCAGGACGAGGAAACAGCGCAGCTTCCTGCCAATGAAGCCCGGCCGTCCGCACACGCTTCATCCCATCTTGACGTGATGGCTTAGGAAGGAATCGACCACCATGCCCATTGCACCCATTGACGTGACCCAGTTCGGGACGGGGAACCAGCCCGTCCGCGCACCCAAACAGAGCATGGACGGTGAAGTGTTCATGCACCTGTTGGTGACCCAGCTGGCGAACCAGGATCCGAGCTCGCCCATGGACACCAACGACATGATCGCGCAAACAACGCAGCTTGCCTCCATGGAACGCCTGAACATGCTCGGGGCAACCCAAGATGTTTCGCTGGCCATCCAGCAGCGTACGGCCGTTTCCGCCCTGCTTGGCCAGAAGATCACCACGGGCGGTGACGAGCCGGTCACGGGTGTTGTCACCGCAGTGTCCTTCGCCGGAGTCGAACCCGTTGTCACCGTGGATGGGAAGCAGATCCCGTACTCACACATCGTGAGCATTGCCGCGGTTCCCACTGAGCCACCGCCGCCGGAAGACACCGGTGAATCAACACCCGATCCCGAACCGGAACACCAGCCCGCCGCCGTCTAGCCCCGATCTCCGGCACCACCTTTTTTGAACAATTCCACGTCCACGCCACCGTAGAAAAGAGCCAGTCTCATGCTTCGTTCACTGTATTCAGGAATCTCGGGCCTGCGCGCCCACCAGACCATGCTTGACACCACGGGCAACAACATTGCCAACGTCAACACCGCGGGTTTCAAGTCTTCGTCCATCCAGTTCCAGGACACCCTGTCCCAGATGACTCAGGGTGCAACCACCCCCGGCGCCACCACCGGTGGACGCAACCCGGCTCAGGTCGGCCTGGGTGTGCAGGTCGCCGGCATCAGCACGAACTTCGGCCAGGGCTCGGCCCAGAACACCGGGCGCTCGTCGGACATGATGATTGCCGGCAACGGCTTCTTCATCACCCGCAACGGTGGCAGCACCTCGCTGACCCGTGCCGGCGCCTTCGACTTTGACGCCAACGGCCGACTCACCAGCCCCAACGGCGGGATTGTCCAGGGCTGGATGGCCAACAACGGTGTCATGCCCGCCGGCGGAGCACTGCAGGACATCACCTTGCCGAAGGACCTCGTGGCACCGGGCGTAGCAACAACCACTGCCTCGCTTATCGGCAACCTGCCCAGCGAAGCCAAGGTTGGCGATGCCCCTATCGTGCAGGACAAGGAAATCTTCGCGGCCGACGGCACCAGCCGGACCATGTCCATGACCTTCACTCGCACCGCAACAGGCTGGGACGTGGCCGCCAATGACGGTGCCGGAGCCACCGGAACCGCAGCCCTGACGTTGGCAGCCGACGGAACCCTGAATGGCGGAACCATGGCCGTCGGCGGCGTGGCCGTGGACCTGTCCAAGGTCACCGGCTACGCCGGGCTGAAGACTGTTTCCATCAGCGAACAGAACGGCCGTTCCGCGGGTACCCTCGAGTCCTACACCCTCGGTTCCGACGGCACGCTCACCGGCACCTTCTCCAACGGCGCCCAGCAGGCCATCGCACAGATCGTCCTGGGGTCGGTGGCAAACCCGGCAGGTCTGCAGAAGACGGGTGGCTCGGGTTACGCCCTCACCGCAAACTCCGGTGCCATCGAATACGGTGCGCCGGGTTCCCCGGGCATGGGCGACATCGCCGGCGGCATGCTCGAAATGTCCAACGTGGACCTGTCCCAGGAATTCACCAACCTGATTGTCGCCCAGCGCGGTTTCCAGGCCAACGCCCGCATCATCACCACCAGCGATGAGGTCCTGCAGGAACTGGCAAACCTGAAGCGCTAAGTAGTGTTGGAGGCACCGTTGGCTAACGGTGCCTCCATGCCTGCCGAAAGTGTCCTGTGAAAGGACGGGTGACATGATCGTTGTTACAAGGCTCAATATGAGCCGCTTTGCGATCAACCCGGACCTCATCGAACGGATCCAGGAAAACCCGGACACCGTTGTGGTCATGGTCAACGGCGCCAAATACGTGGTGACCGAGTCCATGGAAGAGGTCATCGGGCTGGTTATGCACTATCGAGCCTCAGTGGTTTCAAAGGCCCGGTTGCAGGAAACCGCATCCCCGTCCTCTGGATTACCTTCGCTTCGACCGAGGACGCCCTAATTGGATCCCGCAACAATCATTGGCCTCTTGCTGGCCTTCGGCGCAATGTTCACCATGCTTTTCATGGAGGGCGCCAGCGTCTCATCGATTCTCTTGCCGGCCCCCATGATCATTGTGTTCCTCGGAACCATCGCCGTCGGGATCGCCAGCGGAACCATCAGCGACACCATCATTGCCTTCAAGACTCTTCCCTCTGCCTTCCGCGGAAAAGTTGCTCCGGTCACCGTACTGATTGCGCGGCTCGTCGCCCTTGCAGACGTCGCCCGCAAAGAGGGCCTGCTGGCGCTCGAATCCGAAGCCCACGCAACCAAGGACCCGTTCCTGAGCCGCGCACTTCAGTCCATGGCCGACGGCATCGACGGCGACGAATTGCGCGACCAGCTCGAAGATGAAATCGCCACGCGCGAACGCACCGACGCCATCGCCCACAAGTACTTCGCCACCCTGGGCGGGTATGCGCCAACGGTCGGCATCATCGGCACGGTCATCTCGCTGACCCACGTCCTGGAGAATCTCTCCAAGCCCGACGAGCTCGGCCACATGATTGCCGCTGCCTTCGTGGCAACACTCTGGGGCCTGGTATCCGCAAACTTCATTTGGCTTCCCATCGGCTCACGCCTGCGTCGCCTCTCCGAACTCGAGGTCGAGCGCATGAGCTTGGCCGTCGAGGGTTTGCTGGCCATCCAGGCCGGAAGCCAGCCGATCCTCTTGGAAGAGCGCCTGCGCGCCATGGTTCCGGCCCACGAGCTTCGCGCCAAGGGCAAGGAACCTGCCGCGAAATCAGAAACGGCCACGCTAGAGGACTTTAAGGAAGCGGCGTGAGCTCACGTCGCGGGTCACGGCGCGGGCGCAAGGCACCGGCCGAACACCACGGTCCGGATGAACGGTGGATGGCCTCCTACATGGATATGGTCACGGTTCTCATGTGCCTGTTCATAGTCCTTTTTGCGATGTCCACGGTTGACCAGGACAAGTTCGAAGCCCTTAAGAACTCCTTGGCCACCGGATTTGGCTCCGAAAAAAGCATCAACGCCGACATCGCCCAGGGCATTGTTGTCCCGCCGGACCTTATTGGCTCGGAGGGCCTGCTGGCCAACGCCGAAATCGATTCGCAGACCAAGGAAAAACTCTTGAAGTTGGCCGAGGCCGAGGAAGAAGAGTTGCATGAACTCAAGGTCCGCATCGACCAACGCCTGAAAGATTCCGGACACAAGGGTGCGGCGGACTTTTCCATCAACCAGCGCGGGCTGACGGTCCGGTTGGTGAGCGCCGAAACATTCTTCAAACCCAACAGTGCGGAATTGACGAAGAACGCCCGCGAGATCATTGACGCGATTGCCCCGGTGCTTGCACCGACGAATCGCCACTTCGAGATCGAGGGCTTTGCCGACGAGCTGCGTCCCGTTGACCCGTATCCCACCAACTGGGAACTGTCCGCCAGCCGGGCCACGGGAGTGCTGCGGGCCATGGTGGAAGACGGGGGAGTGAAGGCGCACCGGATCTCCTCGGTCGGCTACGGGGACGCGCATCCGCTGAAGGGCGGCAAGGACAGGTCGCTAAACCGCCGCGTGGACATCGTGGTTCTCTCCAACCAGCCCGAAAGCGTCAGAAACTTTTTGCCGCAATCCTAGGCTCCGGCCCGGGGCCTCGGTGCTCGGGTGGCAATCCCGGAAAATGACAGGGTTCCGGCTAACCGTGCGGCTTTGCCCTCCGATAGTGGAGGCCGTGACCCCTATGTCTGTGGGCAACCATTAATGGCTGCCTTGAACCCCAAATCCCCTGCAGCGGTAATGGCTGTTGTCTACGACTTCCGTAGGCCCACCACGCTTGCCCGCGAGCACGCCCGTGTCCTTGAGCTTGCATTCGAGACATTCGCGCGCCAATGGGGCACCCAGCTCACGGCCAAGATCCGTGTGATGTCCCAGGTCACGCTCGAGTACTTGTCCATGCAGTCCTATGACGACTACGTGGCCGGGCTTCCGCCCACCACCGCCATGGTGTTGTGCGAATCCGAGGCGACAAGCGCCCGCACCGTCATCCAGTTCCCTGCGGCAGACGCCCTGAACTGGGTGTCCCACATGCTCGGCAGCCCCAGCGCAACCGACGTGCCGGAGCGCAAATTCACCCGCATTGAACAAACGCTGGTGCGCGGGCTCATGGATGAGGCCCTCGAGGACCTCCACTATTCGCTGGGCGCGCTCCTGCAAAACCAGCTGAGCGTGGCGAGCATCCACCACAACTCTCAATTTGCCCAGGCGGCCACCAAGTCCGAACTGGTCATCGCGGTTTCCCTGCGGGTCCGCGTCGGCGAACGCAGCACCCTTGCCAGCATTGCCGTTCCGGCCGAACTGATCCTGCCGCAACTGGGTGAAACAAACCCGACGGGTCCGGCCGAAAACGCCGGCGAACTGCTCGCCGAATCCCTCGCCGGGATCCCGGTGGACGTTGCCTTGGCCCTGGGAACCGCAGCAGTCACCCCGAGCACCATCTTGAACCTCGCCGTGGGGGACGTGCTGCCATTGCCGCACCCCACCCACAGGCCCTTTGAACTTTCCGTGGAAGGGCGCCGCTTGGGCACCGCCGCGGCCGGTACCCGGAGCGGCCGGATCGCCGCTGTTGTAGTTTCTACCGAGGAGACCCCCGTATGATTCCCGCACCGTCAGGAACCCCCGTGCTGCATTCGACCGCGCTGTATGCCGCGGCGGCCGAGGCCCTTGCCGCAATGCTGCCGACCCCGGCACCGGTGAGCGCGAAGCTGCACGCCGGTGCACGGGATGCCTCGATGCTCACCACCATGGGCGAGATCGTTGGGGCGACATTCGTCGGCCAGCTCTCCGCCGACGTGCTCATCTGCGTGGATGCCCCGCTGCTTGGCGGCAACCCGGGCGGAGACGGCTCCCTGATTTCCACCGCGGACGTGCTGCGCCCCGCCTTGGACGCCGCGACCGGCGTGCTGGGCGTGGGAGTGCTGTCCACTGACGCGGTGGTGAGCCCCGAGGCCCTGCTGGGCGACGCGGAAACCGTGTGCTTCGAATTGGTCAGCAGCGGCTCCGTCATCGGCTGGTTCGCCCTGCGCATCCGCGAAAACGCGGCGGCCGAATCGGCAAACGGCAAGAACGGCGAGGACCGCGAGGATGTCAGCTCGCGCCTGGGCCGCATCAACAACGTGGAAATGGCGTTGACCGTCGAGATCGGCCGCACCCGCATGTCGGTGCGCGACGTGCTGAACCTCGAGCCCGGCGCGGTGGTGGAGCTTGACCGTTCCGCCGGCGCCCCGGCGGACATCCTGCTCAACGGCAGGCTCATCGCCCTGGGCGAGGTTGTTGTGATGGACCAGGACTACGGCGTGCGCATCACCAAGATCCTCGATGTGAATGAGGGTTTGTCCTAGCTTGGAGAATTTCTTTTTACTGCTGCGGGTGGTCATCTCGCTCGCGGCAGTTCTTGGGCTCTTGTTCTACCTGCGCAAGCGCCTCCTGCACCGCTTTGGCTCGCATTCCGCCAGCCAGGTCACCATCGTTGAACGCCACGGCATCGGACCCAAGTCCACCGTGGTGCTCCTTGACGTCCAGGGACGGCGCTACCTGTTGGGTGTCGGCGAATCCTCGATCAACGTGCTCGACAGCTTCGAGGCGCCCGAGCCACCGGTTGCGGTTCCCGCGGCCTTCGAGGAGACTTCCGCCGCCTTGCGTTCGCAGTCCTTTGCGCTGAGCCTCCAGAAAGTCGCCGGTGCGCCGAGCGCAGGCGCCGAACGGCCCGGCGCGGGCGTTCCCGCGGCACTCGATGGGGGAGCGCGCCATGCCCTGCCCGTCGGCACTGCACCCGGGCCACTGGCCGGTTCGGTGTTGTCGCCGGACACCTGGCGTCGTGCCTGGGCCGCCCTGAAAACGGGGCGGTCGGCGTGAGCAACGAAACCCCAACAACTCTTCAGGCGACGGCTTTCCGGAAGGCAGCGCCTCGGAAAGCAACGCCGGGGACCTGGCGCCCGTTTGCCGTGGCACTGGCGGTGCTTGCCCTGGGTTTGCTGTTCTCCATGCTGGCCACGGGCACGGCCTGGGCTGCCCCCGTGGACCCGGATCCCGGGAACGGGGGAGTGTCGGTGGAGATCAACGGACCCAACGGCACGCCGAGCTCCGCGATCGTCACCATCATCGCCATCACGCTGCTGTCGGTGGCCCCGGCCCTGCTGCTGATGATGAGCTCGTTCACCAAGATCTTCGTGGTCCTGGCGATGACGCGCAACGCGCTGGCGCTGCCGACGATCCCGCCGAACCAGGTGCTGGCCGGGCTGGCCCTGTTCCTCTCGCTGTTCATCATGGCCCCGGTGCTCACCGCCATGAACGACCTGGGCGTGCAACCGTACCTGGCCGGGACCATCGACTTCCAGCAGGCCCTTGAGATCGGGGTGAAGCCGCTGCAGGACTTCATGCTGCTGCACACCCGCGAGGCGGACATCGCCCTGATGACCCGCGCCGCGGACCTGCCCAACCCGGCCACGCCGGCGGACGTTCCGCTGACGACGCTGATCCCGGCGTTCATGATCTCCGAGCTGCGCGCGGCCTTCATCATCGGCTTTGTGATCTTCGTGCCGTTCCTGGTCATCGACCTGGTGGTTTCCTCGGCCCTGATGTCAATGGGCATGATGATGCTCCCGCCGGTGATGATTTCGCTGCCGTTCAAGATCCTGCTCTTTGTGCTGGTCGACGGATGGGGATTGATCATCACCGCGCTTATCGGCAGCTACAAGATTGCCGGTGGCTGACATGGATCCGAACGCGGTACTAGACATAGGCCTGTCCGGTCTGTGGGTGGCGGCAAAGCTGTCGGCCCCGGTGCTGATCACCTCGCTGGTGGTCGGCTTCGCGATCTCGCTCTTCCAGTCGATGACGCAGATCCAGGAAGTCACGCTCTCCTTCGTGCCCAAGGCCGCCGCGGTGGCGATCGCCCTGCTGGTCTGCGGGCACTGGATGATCTCCGAAATGGTGCTCTTCACGCACGAACTCTTCGACAAGATTCCGGCCCTGCTGGGGGGCAGCTGACATGCAGGCGGTGCTGCCGCTGGGGAACCTCGAGGCGATGCTCCTGGCGGCGGTGCGCATGACGGCATTCATCATCATCGCCCCGCCCTTTTCCTACAACGCGATCCCGGGGCGCATCAAGGCGACCCTGGCGGTGGGCCTGGCCCTGGCCGTGACCCCGCGGCTCAGCGCCGGCTACCAGCCGCAGGACACCGGGCCGTTCCTGGCCTCGGTGGTCCTGGAGCTGGTGACCGGGGCGTCCCTCGGCTTCATGGTGTTCCTCCTGTTCTCCGCGGTGCAGAGCGCCGGCGGGCTGATCGACCTCTTTGGCGGCTTTGCCATGGCGCAGGGCTTCGACCCGCAGTCGATGGTCAACGGTGCGCAGTTCTCGCGCTACTTCCACTGGGCCGCGCTGGCCCTGCTGGTTTCCTCCGACGGCTACCAGCTGGTGCTTGCCGGGCTGTTCCGCTCATTCGACGCCATCCCGCTGGGCGGCGTCATCGCGATGGACGCGGTGGCCGAGAACCTGGTGCGCGGCGTCGAACAGATGTTTGTCTCGGCGATCCAGATCGCCGGCCCGCTGCTGGTGGTGCTGGTGCTCGCCGACATCGGGCTGGGCCTGCTCACCCGTGCCGCCCCCGCGCTGAACGCCTTTGCCATGGGCTTCCCGCTGAAGATCTTCCTCACGCTCTCGCTGGCTGGGACCGTGTTTGTACTGCTGCCCTCCGTGGTTGCGGCGCTGGTGCGCCAATCCCTGAAGGCAATCGGCACGGTGTTGGGCGCATGAGCCAGGACTCCGGGGAGCGCAGCGAAAAGGCCACTCCCGAGCGCATGAAGGAGGTGCGGTCCAAGGGTAAGATGACCCGCTCGCAGGACCTCACCGCCTGGCTGGGCATTGCCGCGGCCGCGCTGATGATCCCGGGGCTGATGACCCTGGCCGAGGAGGCCGGGCGCGGCCAGTTCGTCGCCATCCAGGCCGTCATCGCCAACCCGCGGGATCAATCCGCCCTGGAGGTGCTGGGGCTGGGCTTTTCCTCGCTGCCTTCGACGCTGGCGCCGATGTTCATCGCCGTGCTGGTGGTCATCCTGGCCACGGCCGCGCTGCAGGGCGGCATCAGGTTCAAGAAGTTCAAGATCGACCCGTCCAACCTGAACCTGCTCAACGGGTTCACGCGCGTGTTCGGCCTCCAGGCGCTCTGGCAGGGCATCAAGGCGCTGCTGAAGGTCGTTGTCATCGGCCTGGTGCTCTGGTCCGTGGTTTCCTCGTTGATGCCGCTGCTGCTGCAGTCCGGCTCGCTGCCGATCACCTCGCTGCTGGGTGCCGGGGGCAGCGGCGGCGCCTCGCTGATCCGCGCCTCCGTCATCGCCGGGCTGGTGCTGGCGGCCCTGGACGTCTTTGTGGTGATGCGCCGGAACCGGAAGCACACCCGGATGACCCGCAAGGAGGTCACCGACGAGAACAAGCGCTCCGACGGCGACCCGCTGATCAAGTCCCAGCGCCGCTCCCGCCAGATGGCCATGAGCCGCAACCGCATGATGGCGGGCATCGCGGATGCGGACGTGGTGATCGTGAACCCCGTCCATGTGGCGGTGGCCCTGAAGTACGAACCCGGGAAGTCCGCGCCCAAGCTGGTGGCCAAGGGCGCCGGCAACATCGCCTCGCGCATCCGCGAGGAGGCGGGCACCCACAAGGTGCCGATGGTCAAGGACGTGCCGCTGGCCCGGAACCTGCACGCGGTGTGCGAGATCGGCGACGAGATCCCGCCGGACACCTACAACGAGGTGGCCCGGGTGCTCGCGTTCGTGATGACGCTCAAGGCCCGCGGCACCGCCGCCGGCGTGCACACGGTGCCCGGGCCCCGGCCGGCGGCTTCCGCACCGGCCGGACCGGGCGGGCCGAACGCCCGGCCCGGTCCGCGCCGGGGCCGTCGGGCGGCCGCCGCGCCGCCCGACCCGTCTTCCCTTTCCCCCGCAGAACCCCCGCCCCGCCCTAAGGAACAAACCACATGAAATTCGCGAATTTCTCCAAGATCGGCGTCCCGCTGGGCGTGGTGGGCATCATCATGCTCCTGGTGGTTCCGATCCCCGCCGCGCTGCTCGACTTTCTGATCGCCGTGTCCATCCTGCTGGCCCTGGTGATCCTGTTGACCACCATGTTCGCCAAGCGGCCGCTGGACTTCTCGGTCTTCCCCTCGCTGCTGCTGGTCGCCACGCTGCTGCGCCTGGGCCTGAACGTCGCCTCCACCCGCCTGGTGCTGGGCAACGGCTACGCCGGCGAGGTGATCGCCGCGTTCGGGCACATCGCCGTGGGCGGGTCGCTGATCATCGGCTGCGTGATCTTCCTGATCCTGGTTGTCATCCAGTTCGTGGTGGTCACCAAGGGCGCCGAGCGCGTCGCCGAGGTCGGCGCCCGCTTCACCCTGGACGCCATGCCGGGCAAGCAGATGGCGATCGACGCCGACCTGAACGCCGGGCTGATCACCGACTCGCAGGCGCGTGAGCGCCGAGCGGAGGTCGCCGCGGAGGCCGACTTCTACGGCGCCATGGACGGTGCGTCCAAGTTCGTCAAGGGCGATGCGATCGCCGGCGTCATCATCATCATCATCAACCTGGTCGGCGGCATCGCGATCGGGATGGTGCAGCGCGGCATGGGCGTCGGCGAGGCGCTGAACACCTATGCGCTGCTGACCATCGGCGACGGACTGGCAACCCAGATCCCCGCGCTGCTCATGGCCGTGTCCACCGGCATGATCGTCACCCGCTCCAACGCCGCGGACGACATGGGCTCCACCGCCTCCACCCAGCTGGCGCAGTCGCGCACCGCGCTGCTGATCGCCGGTTCCGCCGCGATCGCCCTGGCGCTGGTGCCGGGCATGCCCAAGCTCCCGTTTGTGCTCATCGGCGGGCTGCTGGTCTTTGCCGCGCAGCGCATCAAGGCGCAGAAGGCCAAGGACAAATCGCTGGCTGCGGTGCAGGCGCAGAACGAGGCAGCGGTGCCGCAGAAGGAAACCACCGAGGACCTGATCGAAAAGATGCGGGTGCACGCCCTGGAGATCCAGCTGGCACCCGACCTGGTGGACGTCGTCAACGGGGGAGGCGACGACCTGCTGGCCCGGGTCCGCGCCCTGCGCCGCCGCGTGGCCATGGAGCTGGGCCTGGTGCTGCCCCCGGTGCGCACCCGCGACTCGGTGGACCTGCCCCCGGCCACCTACCTGATCAGGATCGCAGGGGTGGAGGCCGGGCGTGGCACGGCCCCGCGCGGCAAGATCCTGGCCCTGGGCGACCACCTGGACGCACTGCCCGGCGCGTCCGTTGTGGAGCCGGTCTTCGGGCTGGCCGGCAAGTGGGTCCCGGCCGAGTTGCGGCACAATGCGGAGATGGCCGGGGCCACCACGATCGACCGGGTCTCGGTGATCGTCACCCACCTGTCCTCGATCGTGCACACCCACGCCCCGCGACTGCTCACCCGCGAGGACGTGCGGGTGCTCACCGACTCGGTGCGCGAGGTCAACCCCGCGGCCGTGGAGGAACTGGTGCCCGCGCTGTTGTCCCTGGCCGAGGTGCAGCGCGTGCTGCAGGGCCTGCTGTCCGAGGGCGTGCCGATCAACGACCTGCAGCGCATCTACGAATCGCTGTCGCTGCGCGCCAAGGCCAGCACCGACCCGGAGGGGCTGATCGAGGCAGCTCGCGGCGCCCTGGGCCCCGCGATCGCCGCAACCCACCTGGAGGGCAACACGCTGCGGGTCATCATGATCGACCCGGTGCTCGAGCAAACCATGCTCGAGGGCCTGCGCCCCTCGGAACTCGGCAGCCAGATCATGCTCGACGCCCACCGGCTGGAGGCCGTGCTGGCCTCGGTGAAGGACATCGTCGGGCAGCTGGAAAACAGCGGGCTCTCCGCCGTGCTGGTGTGCGCCCCGGCGCTGCGCCCCGCGGTGCGCCGGCTGGTCGGCGGGCAGGGCGGCGGCCTTGCCGTGCTGTCCTACCAGGAGGCGACGGTCGGCGGGGCCGACATCGAGACCGTGGGGGTGGTGCGCGGTGCCGACGCAATATCGGCTTGAGGTTGAGAACCTGGAGCAGCTCAAGGAACGCATCGAGCGCGAGTTCGGGCCCACCGCCCGGATCGCCTCGGCCGAACGCGTGAGCCAGGGCGGCATCGGCAAGTTCATGGCCCGGCGCTATATCGAGGCGATCGTCGAGGTGCCCGATGACGATCCCGCGGTGCCGCCGGCCCCGGCGGTGCTGCGTCGCGCCGCGAAGACGGCCGCCGAGGTCCGGGGAGCGACCGCGCCGGCAGGGAAACTGGCCACGGTGGTGCCCACCCCGATCAAACCCAGCACGATCAAACCTGGCACCGATCCGGGATCCGGCATGGGTGCGTTGCTCGAACGCGCCGATGCGCAGGAGGAGCTGCTCGCGGCGCCCAGTGGCGTTCGCCGGCGTCCCGCGGGCACGGATGCCTCCGCGCCCTCCGGCGGGAGCGAAAAGCCCGGGGGTGGCGCCGGGGAATTCATGCGTTTACTCGACGGGGAAAGCTTTGCCTTCGAACCGGCAAAGGGCGCCCGCGCCGCCGGCCCCGCTGCAGGCCCCGCTGCCCGTTCCGATCGCACGTCACCGGCCCCGCGCACGTCCGGGCAGGCGCCCGTGCGCGTCGCACCGGCGGCCGTTCCCCCCGGCACAATTCAGTCCGGCACAATCCCGTCCGACGCCGATCCGTACCGCGCAACTGGCTCGCGGGGTCCTTCCCACCGCGACATCCTGCCCTCGCCGCTGGACGGCCCGGGGGACCTCGTGGTTGTCGTCGGCCTCTGGGGCGACGGTGTCATTGCCGGTGCGCAGCTCGGCGCCGAGTCGGCCATGCGGCGCCAGGCCGGGGAGCTGGCGCCGAAATTCAATACCGACGCCGCCGTGCGCCAGCCACTCACGGACCGGCGCGGCGTGCTCAAGGCGCGCGCGGCGGCGGTCGAGGCGCAGGAGCCGCTTGTCGTGTCCGTGGCGCTGAATCCGTTGCAGCCGCTCCGGGAACAGATGGAATTGCTGGACACCCTGGGTCCGGACCAGCTGTGGGTCGCCGTGGATGCGGGGCGCAAGAGCGAGGACACCGCGGCGTGGGTCAAACACGTCTCCGCGCGCCATCGGGTCTATGCGGTGGTTGCCCTGCACGGCAATGAGACGCTCAGCCCCGAATCCGTCCTGGAGCTGGGTTTCCCCGTCTTCGACGTCACCGCCCCAACGCCATAGACGGGCCGGGTCAACCCCGTGTTTGGGCTATGATTGTGCGGTGCTGGTACTTACCCGGAAAGTCGGAGAACAGGTCCTGATCGGCGAGGACATCGTGGTGACGGTCCTCGACGTACGCGGGGATTCCATCAAGATCGGATTCGACGCGCCCCGGGGCATCAAGATCCAGCGGGCCGAGATGGTTGCCGCGGTGACCGAGGTCAACCGCGAGGCCGCCGCAGCCGTCGACGACGGTGCCGAGGCTCGCCTGCGCGCGCTGTTTGCCGCCGCGCCCAAGCCGACCCAGCCTCCTGCGCCGAGCGCGTAAAAGACCCCAAAATTAGCACTCGCCTTGACCGAGTGCTAATGCTTGCCTAGAGTCATTGGTGGCACTCGTTGAATCAACGGATGCCGTAAAGCCTGAGGTAATTCGCCAGCTGGCACCGCGACGACGGTTGGTATCGCCCCAACGGCCCGTAAACCATTGGTAACTCACGCAAAGGAGAGACGATGTCCGTCTCCATTAAGCCTCTCGAGGACCGCATTGTCGTCCAGCCGCTCGAAGCAGAAACCACCACTGCTTCCGGACTGGTCATCCCGGATTCCGCCAAGGAAAAGCCGCAGGAAGGCAAGGTCGTAGCAGTAGGACCGGGCCGCGTCGATGACAACGGCAACCGCGTTCCAGTAGACGTAGCCGAAGGCGATGTCGTTATCTACTCCAAGTACGGCGGAACCGAAGTCAAGGTCGGCGGTGAAGAGTACCTGGTGCTCTCGGCACGCGACGTCCTGGCCATCGTCGTAAAGTAGTTTTCCCGTGTGAAGCCCCGGTCCACGACCGGGGCTTCACGCAGCCCAAAAGGAGTAACGCATGGCAAAGCAGCTAGCTTTTAACGAAGAGGCGCGACGCGCCCTCGAAGCGGGCATCGACAAGCTCGCAAACACCGTCAAGGTGACCCTCGGTCCCCGCGGTCGCAACGTTGTCCTGGCCAAGGCCTGGGGCGCACCGACCATCACCAACGATGGCGTGACCATCGCACGTGAGATCGAACTTGAGGATGCCTACGAAAACCTTGGCGCGCAGCTGGCCAAGGAAGTGGCAACCAAGACCAACGACGTTGCCGGCGACGGCACCACCACCGCCACCGTGCTGGCACAGGCACTGGTCAAGGAAGGCCTGCGCAACGTCGCGGCCGGAGCCGACCCGCTGAGCCTGAAGCGCGGCATCGAAGTTGCCGTCGAGGCAGTTGCCGCACGCCTGGCCGAGAACTCCGTTCCGGTCGAGGGCAAGCAGGTTGCCAACGTTGCAGCCATCTCCGCGCAGAGCGAAGAAATCGGCGAGTTGCTGGCCCAGGCCTTCGACACCGTGGGCACCGACGGCGTCATCACGATCGAAGAGTCCTCGACCACCGCCACCGAGCTGGTAGTCACCGAGGGCATGCAGTTCGACAAGGGCTACCTGTCCCCGCAGTTCGTCACCGACGCCGAGCGCCAGGAAGCCGTCCTCGAGGACGCGCTGATCCTGGTCAACTCCGGCAAGATCTCCACCGTGGCAGAATTCTTGCCGCTGCTGGAAAAGGTGCTGGCCGCCGGCAAGCCGCTGTTCATCATCGCCGAGGACATCGAGGGCGAAGCCCTCTCCACCCTCGTCGTGAACAAGATCCGCGGCACCCTGAACGCCGTGGCCGTCAAGGCCCCGGGCTTCGGCGACCGCCGCAAGGCCATGCTGCAGGACATCGCTATCATCACCGGCGCACAGGTTGTCTCCCCGGACCTGGGCCTGTCCCTGGACACCGTGGGCCTCGAGGTGCTGGGTTCGGCTCGCCGCATCACCATCACCAAGGACTCGACCACCATCGTTGATGGCGCCGGGACCGCCGAGGACGTTGCCGACCGTGTGTCGCAGCTGAAGGCCGAACTGACCCGCACCGATTCCGAGTGGGATCGCGAAAAGCTCTCCGAGCGCCTGGCCAAGCTGGCCGGCGGCATCGGCGTGATCAAGGTCGGCGCAGCCACCGAGGTCGAGCTGAAGGAACGCAAGCACCGCATCGAAGACGCAGTGTCCTCCACGCGCGCGGCCCTCGAAGAGGGAATCGTTGCAGGCGGCGGCACCGCATTGGTCGACGCGCTTGCAGTGCTGGACACCAACGCCGATGTGCTCGCCCTGACCGGCGACGCAGCCGCAGGCGTTGGCATCGTGCGCCGCGCACTGGTCCAGCCGTTGCGCTGGATCGCCCAGAACGCAGGCTTCGACGGCTTCGTGGTGATCTCCAAGGTCACCGAGTCGCCGACCAACGAGGGCTTCAACGCCCTGAGCGGCGAGTACGAGAACCTGATCTCCGCCGGTGTCATCGACCCCGTCAAGGTCACCCGTTCGGCGCTGCGCAACGCGGCATCGATCGCCGCCCTGGTGCTGACCACCGAAACCCTGGTTGCCGAAAAGCCGGCCGAGGATGACGACTCACACGCAGGACACAAGCACTAACACGTATCCGATACGTGTCAGCGGCATGAATGCCGCCGGCGCCCGGCCCCGCCAACCGCGGGGCCCGGGAAGCCGGCGGCATTTTGCGTGTTCTGCCGGAACCCGCGAAGTGCCGCCCGCGGCCACCGGAAAACGCGGTTTGCTATCGTTGAAGGCCACGGTCCACCGTCCCGGACCTGACTGATGTAAACAACTCCCCAGGATGTACCCCCCTGATTTCCTTACCTACCGCTGCGTCGGCCACGCCCGTGCGGCCGGCGCCGAGCCCCGCCAAGACCGCCTCCGGGTTCAGGCCCGAACTCCAGGGCCTTCGTGCGTTGGCTGTCGTTTTAGTGATGGTCTACCATGTCTGGTTCGGCCGGGTTTCCGGCGGCGTGGACGTGTTCCTGATGCTCTCCGCCTTCTTCCTCACGGGTTCCTTCATCAGGAAGGTCGAGACCGGCAGGCCCCTGGCCCTGGTCACCTACTGGCTCAATGTTTTCCGGCGGCTGCTTCCCGCGGCGGTCGTCGTGCTGCTGGCCGTCATAGCGGCCAGCGCGGCGCTGCTGCCCAAGGCGCGGTGGAGCTCGATCATGGAGCAAATCACCGCGAGCCTGTTCTACCAGCAGAACTGGCAACTGGCCCGGGACTCCGTTGACTACTACGCGACCGACCACGCCACGGCAAGCCCGCTGCAACACTTTTGGTCGCTTTCCATCCAGGGGCAAATCTTCATCCTCTGGCCCCTGCTCTTGGCCGGGGGCCTGCTGCTGTGGAAGAAAATAGGGCTTCGCTTCCCCGCCCTTGGCTACCGCGCGGTGATGGGCGCACTGTTCGCCGTGGTCTTTGCCTGCTCGCTGGCCTACTCGATCGGCACGACGGCCAGCCGCCAGGAATGGGCGTACTTCGACACCGGGGCCAGGCTCTGGGAATTCGCCCTGGGATCCCTCGTCGCCATTGCACTTCCCTTGCTGGAAAGGGTTCCTCGCTGGCTGGGCGTGCCGCTGGGCTGGGGCGGACTGGCCGCGATCCTCGCCTGCGGCATGGTGTTGCAGGTCGAACAGCAATTCCCCGGCTACCTTGCACTGTGGCCGACGCTGGCCGCCGCCGCGGTCATCTTGGCCCCCGCCAGCCCGTGGGGCGTGCAGCGCCTCCTGGCGTTGCCGGCGCTTGGCTGGCTGGGAAACATTTCCTACGCGCTGTACCTGTGGCACTGGCCAGTGATGGTTTTCTTCCTGGTCGAATCCGGCAGCCAGGACATTTCCCTGGGGGCGGGGCTCGGGCTCATGCTCGTCTCCCTGCTGCTGGCTTGGGCCACCACGCGCATCGTCGAATCGCCCCTGCGTTCCTGGCAGTGGCTCTCGGCCAAGCGCCGGCGGGCCGGGCTGGGCATAGCCGTGCTGCTTTCCCTGGTGCTGGTTCCGCTCAACGGGTGGCAACACCAGGTCAGCGCCGAGGAAAGCCGCGCCGCGGCGCAGGTGCCCTATGACAACCCGGGGGCCGAGGCCCTGCTGCCCGGATTCGACCAGGCCCCCGATCCGCAGGCCGTCACGATCCCGCTGACCAGCAAACTCGATGAACAATGGTCGAACTTCGGGGACGACTGCACGGGGGAGTGGGTGCCGGACGGCGAGGTCATCCAGTACTGCCAGCAGGGCGGGGCCCCCGATGCCACAAAGACCATCATGGTGGTGGGGGACTCGCACGCCCAGCACTGGAGCGGCGCCATCGACGTCATGGCGCAAAAACAGGGGTGGCGCTGGATCCTGCTGACCAAGCCGTCGTGCCGGTTCGGCGGCCCCTCGGAGACCCGCGGCGAGGAATGCGGGGCCTTCAACCAGGCCGCTTCCGACTACGTGCTCGAACACAAGCCGGACGCCGTCATCACCGTCGGGACGTTCACGGCACTTGGCCCCGACGGGGAAGGCCGTGCCCCCGGCGAGCAGGAACGCGTGGTGCCCGACTACGAGGCGGGCATCCGTCCCTTCCTCGACGCCGGCATACCGGTGGTTGCACTGCGCGACACGCCGCGGTTTGTCCTTTCCCCGCCCGAATGCGTGGACCGCTTCGGGGCGGAATCGGAGAAATGCTCGGCACCCGAATCGGAGTTGATGGCGGAAACCTCACCGCTGGACGAGCTGGCCGCCGGGGGATCCCTGGGGAAAAATTTCTCGACGATGGACCTGACGGATTTGCTCTGCCCCGCGGGCATCTGCCGCCCGGTGATCGGCAACGTCTTGATCTACATGGACCAGTCGCATCTCACCGGCGTGTACGCCCGCAGCGCCGCCATGGAGTTCGAGCGGCGCTTCCTCGCGGCCACGGACCTGAACGATTAGAAACACAGAGGTCATAGTCGGCTTGCAACGTGTTGGTGCTTCCGCGGGCCGGGCCCGGTATCTAAGCTGGGCCAAAGACGCCCCGTGGTTTGCCGGGGACGGGCAGAAACCGAAGTGGAGACGCGCCATGTACCTCGACGAACTAGACACGCCGCACGTCCGACCGGAACCGGGACCCCCGCAGTCCTGCGGAAGGCGGGGATTCCTCACGGCTGCGTTGGCCGGAGGGGCGCTCAGCCTGCCGCTGGTCGGCGTTGCCGCCCCGGCGAGCGCGGCCGCGGTCCGGGGGCGGGTCTACACGGTCGGCAAGCGCGACACCGCACTGAACAAGAAGTACCCGCGCGCCGAGTTCCGGGGGATGTGGGTGGCCAGCGTCCTGAACGTCGACTGGCCCTCCAAGCCCGGCCTTCCTGTCGCCGCGCAGAAGGCGGAGCTGCGCGCGCTCCTGGACCTGGCGGTGAAGCGAAGGCTCAACACTGTGCTGTTGCAGGTGCGTCCGTCCGCTGACAGGATGTGGGTCTCGACCCTGGGCGAGCCGTGGTCGAAGTACCTCAGCGGCACCCAGGGCAAGGACCCAGGCTACGACCCGTTGGCCCATGCGGTGGCTGAAGCGCACCGGCGGGCACTGAGCCTGCACGCGTGGATCAACCCGTACAGGGTGTCCATGGGCACCTCGCTTAACTCATTGGTTTCGACGCATCCGGCGCGGAAGAACCCGTCGTGGACCTTTGCCCACGGCGGCAAGCGTTACTACAACCCGGGGATCCCGGCCGTCCGCAACTACATCATCTCGGTCATCAAGGACCTGGTGAAGCGCTACGACGTGGACGGCATCCATTTCGACGACTACTTCTATCCTTACCCGGTGTCGGGGGTGGACATCCCGGATGGCGAAACGTACAAGAAGTACAAGGGGTCGTATACCTCGGTGGCCGACTGGCGGCGCAACAACGTCAACGTGTTCGTCCGGGATGTGCACAAGGCCATCCATGCGGCCAAGCCCCGGGTCGTCTTCGGGATTTCCCCCTTTGGCATCTGGCGCAACCGCTCGTCCAGCACCCTTGGCTCGGCAACCAAGGGGCTAGAGGCCTATACCTCGCTGTATGCGGATTCGCGGGCCTGGGTGAAAAACAACTGGGTCGACTACATGCTGCCCCAGCTCTACTGGAACCAGGGCTTCACCGTCGCGGACTATAACGTCCTGGTGGATTGGTGGGCCAAGCAGGTTGCGGGGACCAAGGTGAAGCTCATGATCGGGGAAGCCACCTACAGGGTCGGCGCCGGCGGGGCCTGGAACGACAAGAACGAATTGCGCGACCACCTGACCAAGACCCGGTCGGTGCCGGCCGTGCGCGGCCAAGCCTTCTACAACGCCACCTCGGTGCGCGCAAATCCCTTGAACGCCATGGGTGCGCTGGCCGCCGCCCACTACACACGCCCGGCATTGCCGTTGCCGTTGCCGAACCTGCGGTCGACGCGCCCGAAAACCCCGGCAATCACCTCGGCGGTCCGCACCGCATCCGGCGTGAAGCTCAGCTGGAAGTCCTCGGCCTCCGGGGAGAGGATCCGCTTCATCGCCATCTGGAGGTGGGAATCCACGGGGTCGAAAATGCCCAACATCCAGGCAACCGGCAAAAACCTGCGCAAGGTGGCTGCCCGCACGGCAACGGCCCAGAGCTGGACGGACACCGGAGTGGTGCGCGGCAAGCGCTATTGGTACATGATCCAAGCCATCAGCCAGACGGGAATGGATTCCGCCAAGGCCAGCGCCATCTTCGTCAAGGCCTGAACGCCCAACCTTCGGTAACCTGCTAGGGGGCATCCGCCGTAATCCCCGGCAACCCCCGCCCCCGGATTCCAGAAGGGCCAGTTCTTGGCCAAGTCGACGATAACCCGCGCGCAGCGTAAGGAAAGCGCGGACCTGCGCGAGGTCCGGCGCACCGCCGAAAGGCTGCGCAGGCGGAAGGCCTCCCGCAGGAAGCGGACCCGGCGGACACTGGGTGGCCGCATTGCTCTGGCGGTACATTTCTGGTCCCGCGGCGCTCGCCGGGGGATTGTTGCTGCCTTTGTTGTGCTTACCGCGGTACCGGTCTGGTGAGCCGCCGGTGACTCTGCCACCCACACGGCCGCGGAAACCCTGCTCGTGCGGACGATCCCGGCGCGCGAAGTGCAGGTGGTCAAGCGCAGTTCCGACTGGTTCGCTCCCAAGAGCGGTCCGTGGGTCGACGTCGACATTGACGGGACACCAGTTCGCCTTGAGCACGGGATGTTCAATGCCCGAGACCTTTCGGTGGGAAACAAAATCGCGGTCGTCGTGGATCCCGCGGACCAAAACCATGTTGTTGCCGTCGGTGGGCCCGGTGCTTGGGACGACACCACGAGCGACTGGGTTATTACGGCAGTCTTCGCCGGCGTGGCAGCGGCGTTCTTCTCCTTCCTGGTCGCGGCGTTTTTTCTGGGACCCGAGATTGAGGCGTGGGAGAACAGGCGCTACGCGGCGTGGCAGGAAAAGCGAGGCGCCAGCCATGGACCCCGATGACCGGCGGGCGCAATCGTCCAAGTATTTCCGGCAGACAAGTCGAACGGCAGGTGCGGCAGGTGGGCGATGAGCACAGCCGGCCCGCCCCCGCCTCCACCCGCTGGGACGCGGTTCCCGACCCCGCGTGGTTCGTCTTCCTCCGGAACACCGCCCGGCGGCTTGAACGGCTCGGCGACCGGCTGTGCGCGCCGTGGAATCGGCTCAAGGCCTCAAAGCGATCCTTGCGGATTCGTCTTGTCGCTGTGCTTGTACTCGTCGCGGCCCTCGGAACCGCCGGCATCGTGGGCGCCGTGCAGCTTGACGAACAGCGGATCGCGAACCTCGTTGCCACCTCCAGCCCTGGCGATGCAACGGTACTCGAGCAGGACCTGGACGATTGCTCCCTGGTGCTTGATCTCGACGGGGCCGCGCAGGAAGCGCGGACCGATTGCTCAAACACGATCTATGAGCCCGGACAGACGGTTCGGGTCGTCAGCGACCCCCGCTCGTGGCCGGAACTCATCGTGGTCGGTCCTGACCAGGACTGGCAGGGCAACGCCGAGTACTTCTGGACGCCCCTTGCCATCTGCGGCACGCTGATGGGGGTCTTTGCCTGGTTTGTCGCCTACCAGCTGCTGCTCAAGCACGACCGCGATGCCGTCCGGCTCAGGGCCATGGGCGTCAAGCCGCCGCCGGGTGCCTACGAGCGCGGCATTCTCCGGCTGCAATTTGCCCCGCAACGCGTGCGCTACGGACTGCTGCTGGGGTGTGCGGCCCTGTCCGTCGGGCTGGCCTTCTTGATCGCCTCGACGGACAACAACGACCTCCAGCGGGACCAACGGCTGCTCAAGACGGAACCACGGCTCGAGGCAACCCTGATTGAACACGGAGTCGACGGAAAAGGCGGATACCCCGATCGTGTGCAACTGGGAGACCAACGGGTGGAGTTGAGTAGGCGCTTGCCGAACTCCAGGTCGCTGCAGCTAGGGGACACGGTGCTTGTCATCCGCGATCCCCAGGATCCCGACATTGTCACGCCGGTGAATTTCATGGACGACTGGTGGAACAAGCCCGGCGGCCAGGCGGCGACGGCACTCTTTGCCCTGGTTCCCGGCGCGATGGTCATGGGCGTGGCCTTCAGGGTCCTTGCCTCGCGGCGCCCGCTCAGCGCGTTCGAACCCGAGACCGCGGACGGGCACCGCACATGATGCGGCGGCGCAGGAAAGGAGCCCACCAGCCGGAAGGGTACATGGCACCGCGACTCCGGGACCATGTTGCGATGCTCGCGGAAGGCTGCCTCTTTTGGATCATGGAGCTGCCGCGGGCGATCCGCTGGACGGTGGCTTGCCTGACCATTGCTGCGGCGGTGTTTGCAGGAAATGCGATCACGGTTTCCGGAAACCAGAACCGCCAGCACTATCGGGAACTCGTGGCCTCCGAGCCCCATTTCTCCGCGACTTGGTATCAAGGTGACTGGTGGCCACGCTCGGGGCGTGAGCAATGGGTCGAAATCAGGGGGCAGCGCGAGGAGCTCGCCATCCAGCTGGAGGGCGACCCGCTGCCCGCGCAGGGCGATCAGATCAAAGTCGTTCGCGATCCGGCCGATCACCGAATTCTTGTGCCCGTGGACTTCGAGGCCGGACCCTGGAATTCGGCCTGAGGACGCCTGGCCGTCGTGCTGATCGGATTCGGCGCGCCGATCCTGCTGGCGGCGGGACCGGTGTATCTGCTGCTCGTCGATGAAATCGGGCGCATGGCAAAGTTCGTTGATGCCAGGGCCGGCAGGATGCTGCGGATGCCTCCCGGGACGGGGAGAAGACGCCAACCGTAGCCACGGGGATGCTCTCGATCCCAACTCACCCGTGCCGCCAACCCCGATACCGTGATGCTTGCTCGTATTCTTGGCCTAGCAGGCAAATAAGCACTGATCAGCTGGGGATGACGCGCGGAAGGACGAACAGCCGTTGGGGCAACACGGGGGAGAATCGCAGGAAGCCGGCTCCGGCTGGTGGAGTAGGTTTGTCGCGCGATGCGTTGCTGTGCTGTATTGGGGCTTTGCGCTGGGGCTGGTGGCCACGAACCTTTTGAAAAGCATCCAGGCTCGGCTGTGGCGCATCCGGCGTTCCAGGCGCTGGCTGATCTGTTGGACACTGGCAATCCTTACGTTCCTGATCCCCGTCGTAGCTTCCAATGTCATGAACCGTGGCTACGAGCGCGACTTCATCATCACCAAGACCCAAAGCGCGGAGCAGGGGACTTTGTTGGAGGAGGACTATGCAGCTTGCAGCATGACCGTGGAATCCCGTGGAAAGACCATGGAGGCAGAGACGTCTTGCAACACCGGCACATCCTTCCCGGCCGGAACACGGGTATCTGTGGTCCAAGACCCAATACACCCTGAGCGATTCCTGGTGGTGGAACCGGGCCAGGCGTGGAGGGAACCTTCGGCTTTCGATTCGTGGTTTGGATTCGGCATTGGCACGATCCTGGGACTTATCGTGTTTTTCGACGGGTACTGGGTGCTATTGCTGGTGGATCGGCCTCGAACATGTCAAGCCCGTCGGCCAACTTTGCTGGCCGACGGTGGACCGGGTCGACCACGAAGTGACGCGAAGCGCTCGCCGATCGATCGGCCCGAGAAATGGTGGGAAGCGAAGAAGGCATCGGTGGTGGCGCAGTGGACCAAGTTCATCGTCACCGATGTCCGCGTTCGTGGAACGCTCGCGAGTGCTTGTCTCATTTTGGCGTCCATGGGACTCTTGGCCCTGCATCAAAGCGCGGAAGAGCAACCTCGGCGCGACATAGCCGTTGTCAACAACGGAACCATTGTTTACGCGGCCCTCCTGGACTACGGCACCGACAGCTCGAACCCGAGCGTGCGCTATGAGCTGGCAGGAACTTCCCTTGCCTATCCTTTGCGCGATCTCGAGGCGCATGAACTTGGAGAAGCAATTCCCGTGGTCGCGGATCCGGTTGATGCGGCCCGAGTAATACCCACCGAGATTGCAGCTGGCCGAGGGCCATTCTACTGGGTGACCGAAAACGCACTCATGGTGATCGCCTTGATTGTGGCGGTGGGTGGAGTCGTGGTCTTGCTCATTCCGCACGAGTTGGAGGCGGTCGGCAATTTGATCGTCGAGCGCGTTAATCGCAAACGGCCCAAACCCTCGACTTAACAGGGCTTGGGCGAATGGCCATATTCTGGTTAGCCGGCGTCAACCGAAGTGCCGGACTCGGGAAACGACCAAGGATGCAGGCATTTGGTAGACACGGCGGAGGCGAACAGGGCCCCTACGGCCATGAGCCGGGAGCCTTCGGAAATGGACTCCTGCCGTTTCTGGCGTGGTGGCACCAGCACCTGTTCGAACCGATCGGGGATTTCTTCTCAGACACCGCCGACAAGGTGCGGGGGATCAGGCGTTCGCGGCGCTGGCTGATCTGCTGGGCGTTGGGAATCCTCACCCTCGGCTTCAGCGGCCTGATCGTGATCGCCGTGGCAGAAGGCAACAACCGGGATTTCGCCATCGTGACGACGCAAGTCGCCGACGAAGGCGTCCTCATCGGGACGACTACTCGGGTTGCCGGATGGAGATCGACTTGCACGGGCAGCACGTGAGCGCCGAAACCTCGTGCAACACCACGTCGTTCCCCGCCGGGACGAAGGTCTCAGTGGTCCGGGACCCGGCCGACGCCGCACGCTACCTGGTGGTCTCACCCGGACAGGACTGGCGCGAGGCGACCTCGGAAGGGGTCTGGTTCGGCCTCATGACCGGTGCGGCGATTTCGCTTCTGGTTGTATGGATCGGCTACCGTGCGCTCCTGCATCCCGACGGGCCAGGGTCCCCGCTGGACCAAGAGGCCGCCAACCGTGCAGCCGGCACGCCGGAAGCCCGCCCGAGGAACACCGCGTCCGCTGCGCTGGATCGCTTCGGGGAATCCTGGGAGTCCAACAAAGAAGCTATGGTCAAGAGCCTGACCAACCTGGTCGACATGGACATCCGCCTCCACGGAACGATCCTCGGCGCGCTGGTCATCGCCGTGACTGGCTGGGTCATCATATGTGGGGCCGACGTGAATGCGGAGCTGGCGTATGACAGGTCGCTGGTCAGCACCCAACCCGTCGTGAACACCACGCTGCTCGAGCACGGCGGGAAGGGCACGAACCCGGCGGTTCGCTTCGGCACGCAAGCAGTCAGGCTCGCCCACGGCTTGCGCTGGGAAGACTTCCGCCACATCGGGGAGACAATCCCCGTGGTCGAAGACCCGCAAATCCCCGAGCGGCTGATCCCGTCAGAGTTGGCAGACTCCCGAGGCCTGTGGGGGCTCCTGATGGACAACGGTCCAATGATCATTCTCTGGACCGCAATCGTCGGGTTCCTCGGGTGGATGTTCATTCCCCGGGAGCTTGCCGCAGCGGGCGAGGCATTCGAAGTTTTCCTGCGCCGGGGACGGCCCAAGGGCCGCCACTGACTGAGCCCGGTTATTCCGGAAGAGCACGTCACAAACCAGTTTCGGACACGCCGGGTTTGCCGCCCGAAAACGTTGTGTTCGCCACACCTACGCCTAGGGAATGTCGCCAACCCCGGAACCGTTCTAGGATGTAATCAATCCCCGCACCGGCGTGAAAGGTCCACCGTGACTGAGTTCAACCCCTTTGCCTTTGAAGGCCTCACCTACGACGATGTCTTGCTGCTTCCTGGCCCGACGGATGTGATTCCTTCCGAGGCGGATACAACCACGCGCCTGACCAAGCGAATCAACATCAACATTCCGTTGATTTCCGCGGCAATGGACACCGTCACCGAGGCCCCGATGGCCATCGCGCTGGCCCGCCAGGGCGGCATCGGCATCATCCACCGCAACCTGTCCATCGAGGACCAGGTCAAGCACGTGGACCAGGTCAAGCGCAGCGAGTCGGGCATGATCACCGACCCGGTCACCGTGAACCCCGGCGCAACCCTCGCCGAGTGGGACGACCTGTGTGCCCACTACCGCGTTTCCGGCCTGCCGGTTGTCGATGAGAACCGCAAGCTGCTGGGCATCATCACCAACCGCGACACCCGCTTCGTGCCGCGCGAAAACTACATGACCAGCAAGGTCTACGAAGTCATGACCGCAATGCCGTTGATCACCGCCAAGGTGGGCGTCAGCCGCGAGGAAGTCATCGCGCTGCTGGGCAAGCACCGCATCGAGAAGCTTCCGCTGGTCGATGACAACGACGTGCTGCAGGGCCTGATCACCGTCAAGGACTTCGACAAGGCCGAGCAGTACCCGCTGGCCACCAAGGACGAAGACGGCCGCCTGCGCGTTGGCGCGGCTGTCGGATTCTTCGGTGAAGGCTACGACCGCGCCATGTCCCTGATCGACGCCGGCGTCGACGTGCTGGTTGTCGATACCGCCAACGGCCACTCCCAGGGCGTGCTGGACATGATCGCCCGCCTGAAGAAGGACCCGGCGGCCGCACACGTGGACGTCATCGGCGGCCAGGCCGCAACCCGCGAGGGTGCACAGGCACTGATCGACGCAGGCGCCGACGCCATCAAGGTCGGCGTGGGCCCGGGCTCCATCTGCACCACCCGCATCGTTGCGGGCGTTGGCGTACCGCAGGTCACCGCGATCTACGAGGCAGCCAAGGCCGCCATCCCGGCAGGCGTCCCGGTCATCGCCGACGGCGGCCTGCAGCACTCGGGCGACATCGGAAAGGCCCTGGTTGCGGGCGCCAACTCAGTGATGCTCGGCTCGCTGCTTGCCGGCACCGCCGAATCCCCGGGCGACCTGGTCTTCATGAACGGCAAGCAGTTCAAGGCCTACCGCGGCATGGGTTCGCTCGGCGCCATGGAAACCCGCGGCAAGAACACCTCCTACTCCAAGGACCGGTACTTCCAGTCGGACGTGCCGTCCAACGAGAAGCTCATCCCCGAGGGCATCGAAGGCCAGGTCCCGTACCGCGGCCCGCTGTCCGCAGTGGCACACCAGCTGGTCGGCGGCCTGCGTCAGACCATGTTCTACGTTGGCGGCCACAACATCGAAGAGCTGAAGAACCGCGGCAAGTTCGTTCGCATCACGGCCGCAGGCCTGAAGGAATCGCACCCGCACGACATCATGATGACCGTCGAGGCCCCGAACTACCGTTCGCGCTAAGACTCCGTCGTCAACCAAAGGCTCCGTTTCCTCCCGGCAAGGGGGAAGCGGGGCCTTTGGTCGATTGTGGGGCCCGGCCGCGTGTAAGGCGTCCTTTAGGACCCGTCGTCCTGCTCCCCGTCCCGGGGACGCCCGCTGAGCGGGATGGCGGTCGGCTGGAGTGTTGTCAGGCGACGGGCCACCACGAAGATTCCCGCGCCAACGGCTGCGCCCAGGGTGTTGGCCACGATGTCCAGGGAAGAGGCGTGCCTGTTTGGCAGCAACAGCGCCTGGCCAACTTCAATGACGCAGGACACGGCAAATCCAATGAGTACGGGGTGCCACCATTTTCTGGCCCACACGGCGGCGAAGACGTAGCCCAACGGGGCGAAAAGCGCGATGTTGGCCGTGAACTCGAGAGTCTTGTACCTGATGAACGAGGGCATGCCGTGTGCGTGCAACCACCTGATGGCGTGTCTCAACGTCCCGTTGATCGGGCGGTCCACCTCTGTCGGCCAAAATGCAATACAGGCCAGTGTCAGCAGGTACGCGAACGCCAGAAGCAACAAAACGCGGTGGTTCAGCTTGGTCATGGTGCCCTGCCATCGTAGGGATCATTGGATCTGCGGCGGCCGCGAAGTCCTCCGCGAAACAGGAATTTCCAGTCTACGACAGCAAACCTGCGGGCCACAGGGGGTGCTGCGGCGGTGGCTGCGAGGCATCGGTGAGGCCATGCGGCACGGAGAACCCGCCGCCACGACCCTGGCCGTTCATCCCGGGGCAACCCGACAGGCTCGGAAGCCCGGGGGCGAAGTCCTCCGGCGGATAGAGTGCCGAACCACCGGTGACTGCAAGCAGGCCAAGGCCTATCATGGGGTCAAATGATGGGTTGACGACGCCGTGACTCGCGGGACTCGGGCCCATCTGTCCAAGGAGTTGGCGATGAGCGATACCGAGCAAGCCATCAGTCGATACACCACCGGGGACCTGCGCGACCGTCTCCACGCGGCGCTGCGGGATGCGGGGAAGGAACCGGCGGTGTTGCAGCCGGCCGACTTGGAGGAATCCGACCACTTCCACAGCGGAGGTCGGGCCGCCACCATGGATGTGGCCAAGGCGGTGGGCATCGGGCTTGGCAAAAGGGTGCTGGATGTGGGCAGCGGAATCGGCGGCCCCGCCAGGGCCTTCGCGACGCTCGGAGCCGTGGTTACGGGGGTCGATGTCACCAACGAATTTGTCGTCCTGGCCCGGGAGCTGGACGCGGCATGCGGCATGGCCGGCTCGATCACCATGGTCCAGGCATCCGCGCAAGACACGGGGATTCCCGACGGCAGCTTTGACGCGGCGACCATGATCCACGTCGGCATGAACCTCGCCGACAAGGCCGCGGTGTTCGCGGAGGTGCACCGCCTGCTGCGCCCCGGGGGAGTGTTCGGGATCTACGACCTCATGGGAACCAACACGCTCGACTACCCGATGCCCTGGGCCGACGATGCGCAAAGTTCCTACGTGGAATCCGACGAGGCCTACCGAAACCACCTGCGCACGGCCGGGTTCATCGTCACCGAGGACAACGACCGCAGCGCAACCGCGCTGAAGCTCATGGCCGAGCAGGGCAGCGCCCAACGCGAGAACCCGAGGCCGCTGGGGGCCCCGATCCTGCTGGCCGGCGATCCCGAGGACCGGATCGGCAATGCGGTGAAGGCCATGAAGTCGGGGGCCATCGCGCCCCGGCTGCTCATCGCCGTGCGGCCGGTCTAGACACTCTTCCCTGAATGGCCGTCCCTCGAACGGCTGCCCGGCGAACCGTCGTGAGCGGCGGGCAGCCGGCGAATAGCGGGGGGACAAGCATGATTTGGGGTGCCCACGTAGAATGTTGCAGTGGCGCTGCCCCCTGGCGTGCGGGAGAAACCCGCGCCCCCGCGCACGCAAGAAGGACAACACCATGGCTCAGCCTAAAAACTTGAAGAAGCTCACCCGCGACCGCATGGAGCGCACCGGTGAAAGCTACACCACCGCCCGCAAGCACATCCTCTCCGCCAAGCCAGGACGCCCGGCCAACGCGCTCGAGGCCGCAGAGGCGGCCGCCGCGGCCGAGGAAGCCGAACTTCCCGAGTACCCGGCCCCGGAAAACGTCACCCAGTACGACGCGGCCCTCTGGCACCGCGTGCTGACCCAGGCGGGGGTCACCCACCCGCTGACCAAGGAGCCGCTCTCCGAGGCGCTGCTGGCTGGCCTGGCTGGCGGCATCGGCTTCATGGCATTCACCTTCCAATACGAGACGGTCACCACCGCAACGGTCGTCACCCGGGCCCACCCGGAGCCGTACACCGCAAACCTGTTGGCCCGCTGCGGAGTCAAGGCCAACGAACGCACCACGGGCAGCGCCCGCCTGGCCGCCGACTACCTGGATGCCGGGTTGGACGCCGGACGCGCGGTGGTGGTGCGCGCCTCCGTCGCGGCGCTGCCCTGGATCGACGGCGACGCGGTCGAGGAATCCGATTCCATTGATCTGGTGGTTGTCGGCGAACACGGCGACGACCTGCTGATCGATGACGGCTCCGGCTCGTTGACCCCGATTTCGCCGGAGGACCTGGCCCTCGCCCGCGCCAAGCGCAAGAAGGACAAGCACTGGCAGGCCTGGATCCCCACCAGCGCCGGCCCGTCCGCCGAACTGCTCGCCGCCAACGTGCGAGAGGCCATCGCACAGACCACCGGGCGCCTGCTGGGTAACCGCGAGTTGGAGGGAATCCCCGCGCACTTCTCCAAGAACTTCGGCGTCGCCGGCATGAACAACTGGGCCGACCGCCTACGCGACACCGACACCAAGAAAGGCTGGACGCGGATCTTCGAGGACCCCGAGCGCCTCGAATCCGGCCTGAACCAGGTTCTCGGCTTCCTCACCGACACCCGCTTCGGCGGCGTGGGCGGCTTGCGCGGCCAGTACGCGGACTTCCTCACCGAGGCATCCACGCTGCCGGGCCTCGAGGCGCTTGCCGCCCACGCGCCCGACTATGCGCACCTGGCCCAAGACTGGATCGTCTTCACCGACCTGATCGACCCGGACATCGCAGCGGAAGACCGCTCGGCCCACTTCGCCACGCTGGCCGACCAGCTGGAGGTCATTGCCCAGGCCGAGGAGCTGGCCGCCACCGCGCTGGCGCAGACCCTGGCGGAGCTGGCATAACGGGCTGTTGATGTGGTCTGCGGCGGGGGAGCCGGGTCATGACGAGGACACCGGCACCCCCGCCGCCCACCCGGACTGGTAGGCTGGTTCGGTGACTTATGAGATTGAAATCGGCCGCTCCAAGCGCGCAGCCCAGGCTTACTCCCTTGACGATGTGGCGATTGTTCCCAACCGTCGCACCCGTGACCCGCACGATGTATCGGTGAAGTGGCAGATCGACGCCTACGCGTTCGACACCCCCATCATCGGTGCACCCATGGACTCGGTCATGTCCCCGGCCACCGCGATCGCCCTGGGCAAGCTCGGCGGCCTCGGCGTGCTGAACCTCGAGGGCCTCTGGACCCGCTACGAGGACCCGACCAAGGTGCTCGAGGAAATCGCCGCACTGAAGTCCGCCAACGGCGACTTCGACCCGGCGATCACCAAGCGCCTGCAGGAAATGTACTCGGCACCGATCCAGCCCGAGCTGATCACCGCCCGCCTCGCGGAAATCCGCGAATCCGGTGTGACGGTTGCCGGCTCGCTGACCCCGCAGCGCACCCAGGAACACTACAGGACGGTTGTTGCCGCCGGCGTCGACGTATTTGTCATCCGCGGCACTACGGTCTCGGCCGAGCACGTGTCCAAGAACCACGAGCCGCTGAACCTCAAGCAGTTCATCTACGAACTCGACGTCCCGGTCATCGTGGGCGGCGCGGCCGGCTACACCCCGGCCCTGCACTTGATGCGCACCGGCGCCGCGGGCGTGCTTGTCGGCTTCGGCGGCGGAGCCTCCGGCACCACCCGCCGCGCGCTGGGCATCCACGCGCCGATGGCCACCGCCATCTCCAACGTCGCAGCGGCACGCCGCGACTACCTGGACGAGTCCGGCGGACGCTACGTGCACGTGATCGCCGACGGCGGCCTGGGCACCAGCGGCGACATCGTCAAGGCCATCGCCATGGGCGCCGACGCCGTGATGCTGGGCACCGCCCTGGCCCGCGCCGAGGAAGCACCGGGCGCCGGCTGGCACTGGGGCATGGAGGCCGCCCACGAGAACAACCCCCGTGGCGACCGGGTCAAGGTCGGCACCGTGGCACCGCTGGAGCAGCTGCTCTTCGGCCCGTCGCACCACACCAACGGAACCTCCAACCTGGTCGGCGCGCTGCGCCGCTCGATGGCCACCACCGGCTATTCGGACCTGAAGGAATTCCAGCGCGTCGACGTCGTCGTTTCACCCTACGAAGCCGACTAGCACCGCACCAAGCAACATCGTCGAAGGCGACCGTGTTTCCGTTTCCCGCACCGCGGGCACGTGAAACCGGTCGCCTTTTCCTTACCCGCACAACGGCACTTCGACGACACCCAAGCGGCCCCAGCGGCGAAAACCGGTGTCTCGCCGCCCCTCCCTCGTGTACGCTTCGACACATGTGAGGGCCGGCACTCGCAAGGCCCTGCCTGCCGCACCCGCGTCCAGCCCGCTTCCCCCTGAATCGATACCCATGCCAACACCGCAACCGCAGCACCCGGCGCCCGAGGCGCAGCCCGTCACCACCGCGGACCTGGTGGTCCTGGAAATGGACGCGCCAGGCCGCGAGGCCGCCGTGGCGGCCCTCGGTACCAGGCTGTTCGAGGCCGGGCGTATCGGGGACCTCGACGGCTTCCTGGCGGAGGTCGATCGGCGCGAACACCAGCTGGCCACGGGCCTGCCCGGCGGCATTGGCATCGCCCACGCACGCACCGCCCACGCCGCAGACACCAGCATCGCCGTGGGCGTGGTGGCCTTCGGCAAGGGAATCGACTTCGGCGCGCTGGACGGCGCGGCCCACGTGGTGCTGCTGCTTGCGACCCCCGCATCGAGCTACTCGGCACACCTGAACATGCTCGCGGCGCTGGCCCGCTCGCTGTCCAAGGACTCCTTCCGCACCTCGCTGCGCCGGGCCAACGACGCCGAGGTCATTGCCGAACTGGTCAACTCCACGATCGACTTCTCCACGGTCTGATTCTGCGACCAGCACCCCGCCAACACGCCGGCGAACCGCCCGGCCGGGCCCTCCGGGAAGACCCGGGGACAGGTGCCGGTGTGGCGCATCCCGTCGCGAACGAACGGGCCGGCGGTTTAGTTCCATTCGCTCTGGAACGCCCAACCGAAGTACGGTTGTATGGTGCTGAAAACTGCCTTCAAACCCCGCTGGATCCTGTCCCTGGTCGGCGCCCTCCTGGTTGCCACGGGCTTTGTCCTGCTTAGCCAATGGCAGTTCAACCGTTCGGCCACCGAGGCGCCGCCTCCGGTGACCACCACGGAAAAGCCGGTGCCGCTGACCTCCCACCTCAAGCCGACCGAGGTGCTGATGGCCAACCAGGCCGACCAGATGGTCACCGCGACCGGCCGCTTCCTGGACGGCAAGCAAATCCTGGTGAACAACCGCCTGGAAGACGGGCGGCTGGGCTACTGGGTCGTCGCGGCCTTCAAGGTCGACGGCGCGCCGGACGGTAACACCATCCCCGTCGTCCGCGGCTGGCAGCCCGACGAAACCACCCCCGCACCGGCCCCGTCCGGGGAACTCACGTTGACCGGCCGCCTGCTGCCCACCGAGGCACCGGTTTCCCGGGACCCGGGCAAGGCCAGCTTCGATTCGCTCTCGGTCGCCGAGCTCATCAACGTGTGGGACGTGCCGTCCTACAGCGGCTTCCTGGTCGCCGGCCCCGTCACCGGTGCCGACGGCGCGGACCACTCCGCCGCGGCCTCCGGCCTGGACCAGGTCACCGTCGGCCCGCAGCCGCAGGAACGCCAGATCAACTGGCTGAACGTGTTCTACGGGATCGAGTGGGTGGTCTTCGCCGGCTTCGCCGTCTTCCTCTGGTACCGGCTGGTGGCCGACGACTACCGCCGCGAGCAGGAGGACATCGCCGATGCCGCGGCCATCGCCGCCGGGCTCGACCCGGCCGCCGTCTACCGCGACGAGGTGCTGCTCGAGGCGGCCCATGCGGAATCCTTCCAGGGCGCCCAACCGGCCGCGCCCACCGGGCAGCCCGGCCCCACAGATCCAAGCAACGACATCTCCCAGAACAAGGACCAGAAGTGACTGAGCAATCCTCCACCCCCAAAGTGCGCCGCTTTGCCGGCACCCCGGCCCAGATCCGCAGCGCCGCAACCTTCTACAAGGTGCTGGCCTACGCCACCGGTGTGATGCTCCTGCTGCTCTGCGCGGAGATGGCCGTCAAGTACTTCGCCGGGCTTGAGCTGTTCGTCGGCGGCACCTTGCTCGACGGCAGCACCAACGCCGTCGGCCTGGTCAACCGAGCCGACATCACCGGCGGGCTCAACATCTCGCTGGCGATCCTGATCATCCACGGCTGGATGTACGTCGTCTACCTGCTGGCCGACTTCCGCCTCTGGTCGCTCATGCGCTGGCCGTTCAGCCGTTTCATCACGATCGCCCTGGGTGGCGTCGTCCCGCTGCTGTCCTTCTACATGGAAAAGAAGGTCCACGGCGAGGTCGAACGCGAACTGGCTTCGCACCCGCAGGCTGCCAAGCGCTACTGACCGGCACGCAAACCAAGGCGCACGCCCAAAGCGAGGCGCACGCCCGGCCGGCGGCCCCGGGACTTTCACGATGTTGGAAGGCCGGGGCCGCCGTTTGGCTTTCCACTTCTCCCCACATTTGGCGTTTTCCGCTGCGCCCAGGTCCCCGGGGGAGCACACTCGGTTCCATGAGCGCACAGGCAGCGGCCCCGGGATCGGGGCACCGGAGCATCGAGGCCGTCGGCCGGCAACTTGCCGGCGCGGTGCTCTCGCTGCGCGCCGCCATGGAAATGCTCGCCGGATTGCAGCTCGACGCGGCGGCCGGCGCCACCATGCTCGGCCTGCTGGAACAGGCCCACCGATCCGTCGCCTTCGGCCAACTGCTCGCCACCTTCCAGTGCGAAGTGTCGCAGGTGAACCGGCTCGACCCGGACACCGCACGGCGGATCGACCGGCTGGCCGCAAACCCCGAGGCGTTGACCAACGGCACCGCCCACGTCCCCGCGGAGGTCCTGCACCAGGGCATGGCCCCGCAGCGGAACACCCAGGCCTACCTGCAAGCGCACCTGCACATCTCCCATGCCGAGGCCCGGCGCCGGCTCGCCGGAGCCCGGCTGCTGATCGCCCCCGCACCGCCGAACCCCGACGATGCCGCGCCAGTCTCCGGCCCCGGCGAGCCCAAGTACCCGATCCTGGCTGAAGCCGCGGCCGACGGCAGCGCCGACGTCGCAACCCTGGCCCAACTCGCCGGCCGGCTCGACTCGATGGCCCCGCGCATCTCCCCGCGCCCCGACGCCAAGCAGGTGGCCACGGCCATCGAAGAATCATTGTCCAACGAGGCCCGCACCGGCGGGCCCCAGGCCTGCCACAAGGCGCTGCAAGACTGGAAGGACTTCCTCTCCGATCACGGATCGGCCATCACCGACGAGGAAATCCTGGCCAGGCGGGGCCTGTTCTACCGCGGCTTCCACGACGGCTGCGACGAGTTCCTGCTGCGCTGCGACCCCATCGACTCCGAGGTGATCCGCAGCTTCGGCGAAGCCTGGAGCAACCCACGTTCCCAAAAATCCCCGCCCCGGTCGGCTTCCACGCAACCCCGGACCATGTCGACCCCATCAGCGCCGGCCCCCGCCAAGCCGACTTCGGTCAAGTCGACTTCGGTCAATCCGGATTCAGGCAAGCCGGGCATACCACCCGTGCCCGGCGCGGCCCCTCTACCCGGTTCCACGGGCGTGCCACTGGGAACCCCGATCCCCGAATGGGCCGTTGCCCCGGGAACTCCGGCAGACCTGATCCCGGTGAACCAGCTCGAATGCGGCGCCCCGCACCCGGGGTTCTCCATCGGCACGGTCGCCATGTCCTCCGACGGGGACGAAAACTCGGCCGACGCCCAGACCGACGCCAGTGCCCAACAAGATTCCCCTGGATCCATCGGGCCATATCCCGGCACCGGGCAAGCCGCCGACGACGAACGCACCACCCCGCAGCTGCTGCTCGACGCGTTGACCGGTGCCTGCGCCGGGGTGATGGAGGGGAAGAACCTCAGCCAAACCGGAGGCCTGCGCGTGCGCGTCGGGGTCACCATCGACTACCGAACTCTGCTTGGGCAACTCGAGGAGGCCGGCATGACCGACCACGGCCGGCCGGTCTCGGCGCTCAGGATCCGCGCCATGGCCTGCACCGGCGGCTTGCTGCCGGTGGTGCTGGGATCCAAGGGCGAAGTCCTGGACATGGGGCGGGAAGTACGCGGCTTCACCACGGCCCAGCACAAGGCGTTGGCGATCCGCGACCGCGGCTGCGTCGTCCCGGGCTGCCACCGTCCGGCGGCAACCAGCGAGGCCCACCACGTCTGGTCCTGGCTCGACGGGGGACCCACCAACGTCGGCAACGGCTGCATCGTTTGCCAGTACCACCACCTCATGGTCCACGCCGGGCTCATCACCCTGCACATGATCGAGGGCATCCCGTACGTCATGGCCCGCGCCGGGGAACCCCGCGGCGACCCGTAGCGAAACCTGTTCTGGCATCCGGAACTGCGCACCGCCGGCTACAGCGTGCCGCTGTTCACGTGACAGGCTGCCGGCAAGCGCATGTGACTAGGCTTGATGTCATGAACATCGAACTTAGTCGTTTCCGGGTCCGCCCCGGCCGGATGCCCGTTGTCGAAGAATGGCTGGCGTTCCTGAACCAGAACATGGACGCAGTCCTCCAGACCCTGGACGGGGAGAACATGCTGGTGGAGACCATCTTCAGCGAACACCTGGACGGGGCCGACTACCTGTACTGGTTCAGCATCCAGGGTGAAGGAGGGGTCGACGTGCGCGAATCCAAGCACTGGGTCGATGAAAAGCACCTCGAGTACTGGCGGGCCTGCATCGACGACTCCTACACGCACGTCGACCTCACGCCAAGGGTCACGATGATCCCCGAACGGGTCATGGGCGGCTTCACAAACGGCGGGCAGCTGTCCGTCTAAGTAGCGTGCGTCACGCTTGGCCGGTTCGAGGTGCGAGTGGGCGTGTCGGGCGGCTAAGCTGGTGCACGTGACTAACACTCCCAGCACCCCAGAGCAAAAGCCGGTTCTGGTCGTCGATTACGGGGCCCAGTACGCACAGCTGATTGCTCGGCGTGTACGCGAAGCCAACGTGTATTCGGAGATCGTCCCGCATACCTTCACCACCGAACAGATTCTCGCCAAGAACCCGGCGGCAATCATCCTCTCCGGCGGCCCCTCCAGCGTTTACGCAGAAGGTGCCCCGAGTGTCGGTGCCGACCTTTTTGAAGCAGGTGTC
Organism: Paeniglutamicibacter kerguelensis; assembly: GCF_017876535.1. Classification (NCBI taxonomy): domain Bacteria; kingdom Bacillati; phylum Actinomycetota; class Actinomycetes; order Micrococcales; family Micrococcaceae; genus Paeniglutamicibacter; species Paeniglutamicibacter kerguelensis. Next base: position 2,513,800 of record NZ_JAGIOF010000001.1, on the reverse strand, counting down.
CCGGTACTGGGCATCTGCTATGGCTTCCAAGCCATGGCCAACGCCATGGGTGGCGTCGTCTCCGAAACGGGCCTGCGCGAATACGGCGCAACCGACGCCACCGCCACCGGAGCGGCACGCTCCATCCTGGCCGGCATCCCCGAAAGCCAGAACGTCTGGATGAGCCACGGCGACTCCGTCTCTGTCGCGCCAGAAGGCTTCGACGTGCTGGCCACCACCGCCGGCGCACCCGTTGCAGCATTCGCCAACGAGGCCAAGCGCCTCTATGGCGTGCAGTGGCACCCCGAGGTCAAGCACTCCACCCACGGCCAGGACGTTCTGAAGAACTTCCTGTACAACGGTGCGGGCCTGACCCCGTCGTGGACCGCCGCCAACATCCTGGACGAGCAGGTCGAAAAGATCCGCGCCCAGGTCGGCACCGGCCGCGCCATCTGCGGCCTGTCCGGCGGCGTCGACTCCGCCGTGGCGGCTGCCCTGGTGCAGCGCGCCATCGGCGACCAGCTCACTTGCGTCTTCGTCAACCACGGTCTGCTGCGCGAAGGCGAAGCGGAGCAGGTTGAAAAGGACTTCGTCGCAGCAACCGGAGCCAAGCTCTACGTTGCCGACGAGCGCGAGCGCTTCCTGACCGCCCTTGACGGCGTGACGGACCCGGAAACCAAGCGCAAGATCATCGGCCGCGAATTCATTCGCGCGTTCGAGGCCGCCGAGCTGGCGATCCTCGCCGAGGCTGCCGACTCCGGCCAGCCGGTGAAGTTCCTGGTCCAGGGCACCCTGTACCCGGACGTCGTCGAATCCGGCGGCGGCGAGGGTGCTGCAAACATCAAGAGCCACCACAACGTGGGCGGGCTTCCCGAGGACCTGGACTTCGAACTGGTGGAGCCGCTGCGCGAGCTCTTCAAGGACGAGGTCCGTGCCGTGGGCAAGGAGCTTGGCCTTCCGGCCGAGATCGTCATGCGCCAGCCGTTCCCGGGCCCCGGCCTGGGCATCCGCATCATCGGTGCGGTCAACGAGGAACGCCTGACCCTGCTGCGCAAGGCCGACGCGATTGCCCGCGCCGAGCTCACCGCCGCCGGCCTGGACCAGGAAGTCTGGCAGATGCCGGTCGTCCTGCTCGCCGACGTGCGCTCCGTGGGCGTCCAGGGTGACGGCCGTACCTACGGCCACCCGATCGTGCTGCGCCCGGTGTCCTCCGAGGACGCCATGACCGCAGACTGGTCGCGCCTGCCGTACGACCTGCTCGCACGCATCTCCAACCGCATCACCAATGAGGTCGACGGGGTCAACCGCGTGGTTCTGGACGTCACGTCCAAGCCGCCGGGAACCATCGAATGGGAGTAAGCGGCTGCCGTTTCTAGCACGCCGTAAATAGTTCAGGGGGGAGCCGCGCATGCGGCTTCCCCCTGAACCATTTTCATGCCCCGCGTCCGCGCCCGCCGGCGTGCCGCCGGAAGTGTGCCCGCCCGGTCCGCGGCAGGGCGCCGACAGGGCCGCTGCAGCGGGGGAGCCCCGGTGTGCCCCACACAATCGAACAAGCCGGGCCGCAACGTGTTTTGGTTCGGCATCGGACGGCGGTTTTGCACTACGTTAGTAAGGGCTGAATGTACTCCTGTGGCAACGCCCGGTTCGGGTACGGCCGCATTCGGTTTGAGGGAAGGAACGGTGGCTTCGGTGGCAGAACACCAGCAGTATACGGATGAAATGGTCTCGACGTGGGTTGACTCCCTGGGACCCGGAGTCGGAACCGACACGCTGCTCCGGTACGCCCCCTCGGCGTCGAACAGCATCGACATCACCCACGCCCACCCCTCGGGCCTGGCCCAATTCCTGGCCGGCCGGCGCACCCGCCTCTCCACACTGCTGCGCGACTCGGACCAGTACGTTTCGGCCCGCCGCACCGCCGAGGCGCTGCGCGGAAAGATCCGAGAACTCTGGGATGAACGCGGCATCGACGTCGGCTACCTCTCCGCCGGCCTGGCCAACTGGCGCGCCGTGCACGAGGGCCGCAGTGAACAATTCAACGCCCCGATCATGCTCGGTCGCATCGTCCTCACGGTCCGCGAGGACCAGGAGGACTACGAGATCCAGCTCATGGGCCGCGCCGAATTCTCCCCGGCCCTGCTGCGCTATTTCAAGCGCCAGTACCACCTGGACATCGACGTCCCGGCGATCAACGCCGCAGCCTACTCGATCGCCCGCTTCGACCCGACCCGCGGCATGGACGCGTTGCGCCTGCAGGTCGCCGACACCGGCGGCATCGTGATCGCCCACCAACTGCTGATCTCCACCTTCGCCGACCTGGCCGATCCGGCCGACCCCGGCACCCTCGACCTGCAGCACCCGGTGCTTGCCTCGCTGCTGGCTGCCGAGGAAGGCCGCGCCGCCGGCTCCGGCACGCCCCGGAAGCTGGCCACCCCGGAGGTCGCCGTCCGCACGAGCGACGACCGTGACCCGGCCGACGAGCTCTTGCTGCTGGACGCCGATGAATCCCAGCAGCGCGCGCTGGACCTTATCGAGGCCGGCGCCTCGGTGGCGATCTGCGCCCCGGCCGGCAGCGGACAGACCCAAACGGCGATCAACGCCGCCGGGGTGCTCGCCGCCGCGGGCAAACGCGTGCTGGTGGTGGCCGAGCGCCGTTCCAGCGCCGAGGAATTCGTGGCCCGCTTCGCCGAGCTGGACCTGGCCGGCACGGCCCTGCTGCTCTCCCCGGAAGACGACCCGGCGGCGCTGCGCGAGCTGCTGACCCGGGCGATCCTGCGCAACGAGCGCGCCGCCGAACCGCAGCTGGGCAAGCTGCACGAAAAGCTGCGCGAACACCGCCACGCCCTGCTTGACCACGTGCGCTCGCTGCACAGCACCCGCGCCCGCTGGGGCTGCTCGCCGTACCGCGCCATGCAGGAACTCGCCCGCCTCTCCTCGCTGGACCCGGCCCCGGCCACCACCGTGCGGCTGAAGCGCTCGGTGCTGGATTCGATCACCGACCGCGCGGCCACCACCGTCCAGCTGGCGCGCGCCGCGCAGCTCGGCTCCTTTGTCAGTGCCTCGGCCACCAGCCCCTGGTACGGGGCGCGCCTGCGCAACAAGCGCGACACCGACACTGCACTGGAGCTGGTCACCGGGCTGCAGCGCGACCTGCCGATCCTGCGCGACCACATGCTCAAGGTCGCCGAGCACTCGGAAATCCGGCTCGCCGATTCCTACAACAAGTGGGGCGAGCAGCTCGACCTGTTGCTGGCGGTGCGCGGCTCGCTAGACAAGTTCGAGTCCGACATCTTCGACCGGCCCGTCGAGGACCTGATCTCCGCCACCGCCTCCTCTTCCTGGCGCCGGGAACGCGGCATCGAGATGAGCTCCATGACCCGCTCGCGGCTACGCAAGGTAGCCAAGGACTACGTGCGCCCCGGCATGTACGTCGCGGACCTGCAGTCGGCGCTCGAAGCCGTCCAGGTCCAGCACCTGGCCTGGCGCCAGCACGCCACCAGCCAGCGCCACCCGATGGTCCCGGCCGGCCTGCTTGACGTCAACGCCGGCTACCAAGACGCGGGCTCGCGCATCGACAAGCTTGCCTCGCTGCTGCCGGCGGCCGTTGCGCCCACGCTGCGCGACGAGCCGGTCGACAGGCTGCTGGGCCGCATGGACGCGCTGCTGGCGAACAAGGGCGAGCTGGACCAGCTGCCGGAGCGCACGCTGATCATGGAGCAGCTCGCCGAGCAGGGCCTGGGCGAGCTCATGGCCGACTTCCGCGAGCGCAACCTCGGCGCCGGCGCCGTCGGTTCCGAACTCGACCTGGCGTGGTGGCAGTCCGCGCTGGAGGCGATGATCTCCGGCGACGACTTCCTGGCGATGAACGACGGGGCGAAGATGCGCCGGCTCGAGGCCGAATACCGCATCACCGACTGCGCCCACGTCGCCTCCGGAGCCTCGCGCCTGCGCTGGTCCCTGGCCAAGGCCTGGAAGGCGGCGCTGGCGGACCACCGCGCCGCGTCTCGGGAGCTGCGCGCCATGCTCAAGGACGAGGAGCCGAGCATTGCCGCGCTCTGCGCCCTCGGCGACGACCTGGTCAACTCGCTGTGCCCGGTGTGGGTCGGCTCGCCGCTGCTGATCCCGGCGACGGTTCCGGCGTCGATGAAGTTCGACGCCGTCATCCTGCTGGAAGCCGACTCGCTGTCGCTGCGTTCGGTGCTCGGCTCGATCTCCCGCTCGACGCAGATCATCGCGTTCGGCGACACCATGATGGGCGCCCCGAACCCGTTCGAGGTCTCCGTCGACCCTACCGCGCACACCCGCGTCGAACGCACCCCCATCTCGGCGATGGAGTCGCTGGAGCGGATCCTGCCGCTGTGCCGGCTGGGCACCGTCTACCGCGGCATCGACGAGGGGCTCACCGAGTCGCTCTCGCACGCGTTCTACGCGGATTCGCTCTCCAGGCTCCCCGCCGCACGCTCCCTGGGCGCCGGCACCCCGGCGCTGCGCGCGGAGTACGTCATGGACGCGACGGGCTCGCTGAGCAACAACGGCGAATCCGTCGAAACCACTGTGGCCGAGGTGCAGCGCGTCGTCGACCTGGTTTTCGCGCACCTCTCGGGCCGCCCCGCGGAGACCCTCGCGGTGATCGCCGGCAACCGCAGCCATGCGGCCGCCATCGCCGAGGGCATCCGGGTCCAGCTGCCCAACCACCCGTGGGCCACCAAGCATTTCCGCGCCTCGAAGGAGCGATTCCTGGTCACGAGCCTGGACCGGCTGGCCGGACTGCAGCGCGATGCGATCATCCTCTCGCTGGGCTACGGGCGCACCACCCACGGCAAGACGGTGCACGACTTCGGCGCACTCTCGCTGCCCGGCGGCGACGAGCTGTTTGTCAATGCCGTCACCCGCGCCCGCACCAGCATGACGCTGGTTTCCGCGTTGCGCCCGCAGGACGTCGACCTCTCCCGCATGCGCTTCGGCGCCCGCCGCTTCCTGGAGCTGGCGGGCCGGGTGCTCGGCGGGGACTCGGGCATGATCGCAACCGCCGCGCCGCTGCAGGACGCACTGGTCACCGACCTGATGGTCCGGCTGGAGGAACGCGGTTCGCTCGTCACCCAGCACTACCGGGGCGTGCTTGACATCGCCGCGCACGCGGTGGACGTCACGGGCACCGGCACCACCGCCCCACTGGCGGTCGTTTACGACGGCACGCAAAACTACCGAAGCCTCTCGGTGCGCGAACGCAGCCGGCTGCGTCCGCAGCTCTTCGAGTCGCTGGGCTGGCGCTACGTGCCGTTGTGGACGATCGACGTGTTCTCGGACCCGGGCAAGGTGGCCAACACGCTGGCCGGCTACCTCGGGCTTGAGCCCGCGGACAGCGATTCCCAACGCGCATCGGTCTAGGAACCATGGCAGAACAGCAGACGCCGCGGCCCAGGAAGTCGCGGCGCTACACGGCACCCCCGCAGACGGTCAGCGACTCCGTGGTGCTTGGCGTCTTTGAGATGCCGCACGGTGCAGGGCGCCCGGACCCGCCCCGCCCGCCCGCGCCACCGCAGCCGCCACGAACCAACGCCCCAACAGACCGCGACGAGGCAAACCCCGACGAGGCAAACCCTGCGGCAGACAAGCAAACCCAAGCGCCCGGGAAGGACCGAGCTGCGGCGGCCGGGAAAGCGGCCAACGTCAAGTCCCCGGGGAAAGCCGGCTCCGGACCAGTGCTGCCCGAACGCGCCGCCGAGGACGACCCCCGTCGCTGGGGAGACGCGGACGACGACCTCGGCGAATGGATGAGGTCACAGCGCCCGCCGCACTGGGACTGATCTCGAGGATGCTGGCACCCCGTACCCCGGCCGCGGGGCATTTCACCCCGGTCGGGCCGGCGCTACGGATTGACCAGCACCACGGCAAGCTTCCCGCGCTGCGGTGCCGAGGAAAGCGACTCAGCAATCGCGGATCCTGCGGCCACCACAATGAGTCCAGCCACGTCGTCCGCGCCGGATGCACCCCACGGGCCCTGTTGCGCCGCATCGGGCTGCGCCCCGGTCCACAGAACGGCAAGGCCGCGCGCCAGCACCCGCGATGTCACGGCCGTCTCGAAGCCGTTCCCCTCGGTCAGCACCACGTCCACGCGTTGCCCGGCCCGGAGCAACGACGCGGTCTGGGCATCGTTGAGCCGCAGCGGAACGGCAACGGTTCCCGGGGGAGTGCCGGCAAGCAGGCCGGGCCCGATGATCATCGTCTCCAGCAGCGGGCTGCCGGCCACCAGCGGAATCGCCAGCCGCGAACCGGCCACGGGCTCTCCCCGGCCCAACCCGCCGGCAGGCAGCAACGAGCGGGACACCGGAGCAAGCGCCAGGTCGGAGTCGGTGAGCAGTGTCCCGGCCGGCAGGTCCCTGCCGGCAACCAACACCTGCACGCGTTCCTCGGCCTCGGGCGCCAGCGCGGCCAGGGACGTCACGACGGCCAGCATGGCCACTGCAGCGGCCAGCAACCGGCGGTACTTGGCGAAAAGCTCCCGGCCTGAGCGCCCCGGTTCCCGTGTTCCGCGCGGAACCCCGGGCCCGCGCGTGCCGGCGTCCGCAAGCACCCGGCGGGAATCGCGGTGTCCACCTGATTCAGTGGTGCGGCGAAGTGTAAACATCCGTTAAGCAAGCCATGGGTGGACACCCGTGAAGGTGTCCACCCATGGCGGTGGTGCAAATCTCGTGTGCGTACCCGTGCGGCAACGGCTGTGCGTGAAAGTGCCCGCGCAACCCCGCAAGCCTCGCACCCCCGGAAAACGCCGCCGTGTGCGGCCGCCGGGGATTGTCCCGCTACGCGGAGGTGCTTGCGGCCGGCACGCTGGAGCTGCCGGAGGAACGCGAATCGTTGCGGTAGAAGCCCGTGCCCTTGAAGACGACGCCTACGCTGTTGAACTTCTTGCGCAGGGAGCCCTCGCATTCGGGGCAGATCGTCAGTGCTTCGTCGCTGAAGGACTGGACAACCTCCATCGCGTGGCCACAGTCTTTGCAGGCGTAAACATAGGTAGGCATCATGATCCTTTCGCAAGATGAAGCGTGCGGTTCCGCATGGAACCCCCGGCACACAATGGCCTGGGGCGAATCCTGCGGGTTGGGTCGGCGGGGTTGGATACCTGCCGTGGATTCAATTCTAACGTACGACGAACCTCTCACACGGTGAGGTTACGCACGCCCGAGGCGGTCGCCACCGCGTCGACCCGCTGGTCGAAGGGCTCAACGGGAAAGGAGCCGGCGGCCATGAACTCGTGCTCGAAGACCATGGCCAGGAGTTTCGGCACCCGGCCCGGCCCGGCCATCGAGGCGATGAACCTATCGTAGTAGCCGCCACCCTGGCCCAGCCTGTCGCCGCGTTCGTCGACCGCCTGGGCCGGAACCAGCACCACGTCCACCTGGTCCATCAGGTCCGCGGAAAAGCGCGGACCGACGGGTTCGTCGATGGGCGCCACCGCGCTGCGGGCCATCTCGACGCCGGGGAACCAGCGGACCCATGACAGCCGGCGTTCGGGTTCGCACACCGGGACATAGACGGTGTAGCCGGCCGCATCCAGTTGGTCCAGCAGCACCCCGGTGGGTGGCTCGGCGCCATAGGACAGGAAGCAGGTCAGCGTCTTGCGCGGGGCCTGCCCGGCAAGCCACGGCAGCAGGTGCCCGCGCAGCGAACCCATCTGAGCATCGCGCTCGGCGGGCCCCAGCGCCCGGCGTTTGGCCCGAAGCAGCGTGCGGATCTCGTCCTTTGGGTCATTTTCATTCACGATCCCCAGTCTAGGACGCGGCGGCCGCGGTCGATTGACTAGGATGAGGTATGCCCGAATTCGACCGTCACTGGCCAGCCACCGTGGAGGGGCCAAACCTCATCCTTCGACCCATGCGCCTGCGCGACAAGGGCGAATGGAGCGCCCTGCGCCGGGCCAACGCAAGCTGGCTGGCGCCCTGGGACGCAACGGTGCCGGACGGCAGCGGGTACCCGGCGAATTTTGCGGCGATGGTCTCGAGCCAAAACCGGGCTGCACGCAACGGCCAATGCCTGCCCTGGGCGATCACGCTGCCCAACGACTACAGCAAGCGCCCGCCGATGGTCGGCCAGCTGACCGTCTCCTCGATCATGTGGGGGGCCGCGCGCAGTGGTTCCATCGGCTACTGGGTCGATGCCAACCATGCGGGCCGGGGCATCGTGCCGGAGGCCGTTGCACTGGCCACAGACCACTGTTTCCAGGTCCTGGGGCTGCACCGGATCGAAATCAACATCAGGCCGGAGAACGGGCCGAGCCTGCGCGTCGTCGAGAAACTCGGCTTCCGCGATGAGGGGCTGCGCAAGAACTACCTCCACATCGACGGGCAATGGGCCGACCACCGGACCTTTGCGTTGACGAGCGAGGAGGTCCCCGAGGGGCTGCTTAACCGCTGGGCGGTGCACCGAACAAAACACTGAATCGATTGCCAAGCCGCCGACAATCGGGCAAGGTGGTCTCACCGGCGACGAAAACGCCGATTTTCCGATTTTGTGGGGGGGGATTGCCGGACACACCGCGTCCAATGCCGCGTCAGCCGCCCATGCAAGCTTAATGTTGGTTGACGTGGACGTTCCATAATTCATTACGTGGCCCGCACGCCCGGAACCGGGTAGGGGACACGTGCAGACAAGCAAAGACCACATGCGGAAAAGTGCCGGCGGAGAGCCTGATCTCCACGGTATCCGCACAAGAAGCAGTCGTCCACCGACGGAGGAGCATCATGGCACCGGCAGCACCCAACGCTTCGGCCGCGTCTGGCACGGAGGGGCAGGCCCCCTTGCGGATTCACTATGACCGCGTGGCCATTGCGTTGCTTGGGTGTTTGTCCGTTGTCGCGCTCGTCATCGGCGGCATCCTGGCGCTGGCCGGCGTGTTTTCCGGTTGGGTTCCGATGGCCGGGTTGTTGCTGGGTGTTGCAAGTTTCTCCGCGTTGCGCACCCTGGCGGTGCGCGCCCGCCGCGCCAAGCTGCTGGCTCGCATGGAATCCACGCGCCAGCTGGCGATGGAACCCAAGGCCGAGCCCGTGCAGGCGACCGTGAAGAAGCAGCGGGACGTTTTCGACGCGCAGCCGGATTCCAACAAGCGCCCGCCGCGCCTGACGGTCGAGGAGCTTCGCGCCGAGGCCCTGCGCATCGCCAACAACGGGGCGGCAGTGCAGCGCCCCGAGGGCTGGAAGCCGACCGAGGTTCCGCTGCCGCAATACGTCGTGGCAAACGCCGTCAAGCGGCCCGCCCCCGAGGCGCTCGAGGTCGAGGCCGAAAGGAAGCCTTCGACCAAGACCAGCCTTCGTGCGCAGGAAGCCGGCCAGCGCCTGACGGAGGCCGTCGAAACCGTCGAGAATCCGGTCGATGACAAATCGGCAGCCACGATCGAGGCCGCGGCGGCCAAGGCCCGCCTCGAACGCGCTTCCCGCACCGGGGACCGGATGAACCTCGACGATGTCATGCAGCGCCGCCGCGCCTAGGCGGCGGAACTAGAAACCAGCCGATGACTACGGTCAACCCGCAGGCCAACCGGGATGCCGGGGAGCTGGCAGCGCTGTTGCCGGCAATCCCGCGGCTCATCACGGCGCTGGGCGGGAGAACGGTGCCGGGGCCGTGGGATTTCGACGAGCACCAGATCCGCCTGCAGCACCGCCCGGGAGCCGGAATCAGCGCCATCTACCGCATGCCGGTGGGCACTGGATTTGCCGAACTGGGCGTGAGCACCGAAAAAATCCACATGCCCGGAGCGCCCGGCATCGAGGTTCCGGGCCCGGCCTCGGATCCCGACACCGGGTCGCCGGTCACCGTCACCGGCTGGATCCACCCGCACGACCCGATGCTCCCGGGACTGGCCACCGCCCTCGACGGGCCGGAAGTGGCGCGCCTCTGGGGGCAGGGCGATCTTTTGGGAAGCATCAAGACCGTGGCCTACCGGCCGCTGCGCCGGGCCGTGGTCCGGGTGTCGTTTGTCACCCGCGGGCCATTGCGCATCGAGCGGAGCGTGTACCTGAAGGTCGGCCGCGAACACGCGATCGCCGCCCTGCTGAAGCGCCATCGGCTCATGGAGGGCTCTGCCGTGCCGGTGCCACGCGTTCTCGAGCCGGTGCTCGCCGGGATCCTGGCGTTGGAGGAGGGAACCGGCGAGGGCCTTGCGGCCGCGATCCGCCGGGACGCCGGCAACGACCTGGCTCCGGAGGACTTCACCTCCCTGCTTGACGGACTGCCGCGGGAGTTGATGGACCTGCCCGCCCGGCGGGCCTGGACCGATGGAATCCGGCGCTACAGGCAGGCGGCCGTCCTGGCGCTTCCCGCGCAGCAAGACCGGATCGACGCGCTGGTGCGGCGCATCGAGAACCACCTTGGCCATTCCGATCGCGGCCCGCTGGTTCCCGTGCACGGTGATTTTTACGACGGCAACATCCTCATGCGCGCCGGCAGGATCAGCGCGGTCCTGGACCTCGACTCGCTGGGCCCGGGCCACCGCGTCGATGACCTGGCCTGCTTCCTGGGGCACCTGGCAGTCCTGCCGAGCATCAGCGGGAAGAACCTTCCGGCGGCGGCCGCGCTTGAACGCTTCGGCGGCGCTTTTGAACGCACGGTGGATCCCGTGGCCCTGTGGGCGCGCGCCGGTGCCGTGGCGCTGACCCTGGTGGCGGGTGCGCGCGTTGCGGGCTCCGATGCCTGGATCCCGGCGGCCGAGGCCCGGCTTCGGGTGGCCGAGGAACTGGTGGACAGGGCCGATCGCAGCGGCCTGGGCGGCTCCGGCGGGGCGGGTTAGCCCAGGGGTTCCTCCGGAACCGGCCCGCCGTGCCCCTTGTGGTGGCCGAACACCAGGGTGGTCTCGGTGTGCCCGACGGATTCGTCGGTGGCCAGGTTGTCCAGCACCCAATCGCGCAACGCCTCGGTGGAGCTGACGGCGATGTGCAGCAGGTAGTCGGTGGCACCCGAGACGTGGAACATCGAGAGCACCTCGGGCAGCTGCGGCATCTTCTCGGTGAAACGGTCGATCTGCACGCGGTCATGCACGCGCAGGCGCACCGAGATCAGCGCCTGGACGCTGCGGCCCACCGCCGGCAGGCTCACCTCCGCGTGGTACCCGGTCAGCACCCCGCGCTCCACCAGCGAACGGGTGCGCAGCAGGGCCGTTGACGGGGCGATGCCCGTGCGCTGGGCCAGCATGGCGTTGCTGATGCGCGCGTCGTTGACCAGTTCCTGAATGATCCGACGGTCAACAGCGTCAAGTTCGGCCGGAAGTTGCGGGGAAGTAGAGAATGCCATGCAGATATTCCATCACAGTTGCGCAGCCTTTGGGACTGCGGCAGGCAGGGCGGCCCGGCCCACGCCATAAACTGGTTTCATGACTAACCCGCCAAACACCGGGCTTCGAGACTTCGAGACCCGGCTAGCCGCCTATTGTGTAGTGGTTCGCGACGAAAAAATCCTGCTGGCCCTGTGGGACATGCGCGCCCGCCAGGTCGACTTCGTGCCGCGCTGGACGTTGCCCGGCGGGGGAGTGGAGCTTGGCGAGAGCATCGAATCCGGGGCCGTGCGCGAGGTCGAGGAGGAAACCGGGTACACGGTGCAGATCAACGACCTGCTGGGTGTCGATTCCGGGTTGATCCCCGCCCACAAGCGCTTTGGCGCCGCCGCCCTGCCGATGCAGACGGTTGCCGTCGTCTACACGGCCAGCGTCACGGGCGGCGAGCTGCGTTTTGAAACCGACGGGACAACCAGCCAAGCCGCGTGGTTCCCGCTCGATGCCGTCGAGTCGTTGAACCGCACCGACCGGGTCGATGCCGCAATCGCGCTCTACCGCGCCAACAGCCTGAAAGACACCAAATGACACCGGGCGGATCCACGCCCAAGACCAAGCGCCGCGTCCTGGTGGCCGGCCTGGCCTGCGGGGCCCTGCTGCTGAGCGCCTGCACCCCCAAGCCGCAGGTGCAAGCCTCGCAGAGCGCCACCGAACGCGAGCTGGTTTTTGCCCACACCGCCGACGCCACGTCCACGACCCTGGCCAACGTCTACGTCGGAATGCTGGAAGCCGCGGGGATCGATGCCAAGGTTGGCGAACCTGTGGCCGACCCCGTCGCCGAGGTCCTCGACGGCAAGGCGGACGTGGTCATCGCCGGATCCGGCGACTTGCTGGCGGCGCTGGACAAGGAAGCCCCCGCGGGCTCCGCGCCGGTGCCGGGCTCCGCGCCGGCGACGGGCTCCGGAAAGCCGTCGACCCCGGCCCCCGGCACGGCGCTGCCGCCGAGCGCGGAACAGACACTCAAGCGCCTGCACGGGCTGGACCTCGGCGAGTACGCGCTGCTGGATTCGGCCGCGGCCGCCCGCACCGGCACCCTGGTCGTCACCGCTGCGACCAGTGCCGGCAAGAACCTCGCAACGCTCGCACAGCTGCCGGCGTTGTGCCCCGACCTGGACTTCGGTGTCCCCAAGTCGCTGTCCGCCGACCTGCTTCCGCGGCTGGAAGGGATCTACTCGTGTACGCCGCACCGCATGGTTCCGGTGGTGCCGCAGGACGAATCAACGGTGGGGCCGCTCATCACCGGCCAGGTCGAGGTCCTGGCGACGACGTCGGACAACGCGGGCATCCCAGACAACGGCCTGGTGGTCGTGCAGGACGCCCAAGCGCTGTTCGAACCGCAGACGCTGACCCCCCTGACCACCACCAGACAGCTCGGGCAGGACGCCATCGACGCGATCAACAAGGTCAGCGCGGCGCTGAAGCAGGAAGACCTCATCGCGCTGAACCGCGCGGTCACGGGCCGCGACGCGCTCGGCCCGGAGAAGGTTGCAATCGACTGGCTGCGGGAAAAGTCCCTGGTAGCCAAGCCCTGAGTGGCAAACATTTCACAACTGTGTCGCCCCGTCCGCGTTGGGTTGATCACATTCACCAACTCGGTGCGGCCCCTATGAGAAAGTAAGAGAATGCCAGAATTCAAGCAGTCGACCAAGCTCCACAACGTCCTCTACGACATCCGTGGACCGCTGCTCGAACACGCCCAGCGCATGGAGGCCGAGGGGCATCGGATCCTGAAGCTGAACATCGGCAACCCCGCGCCCTTTGGGTTCGAGGCACCCGACGCGATCCTCGTGGACATGATGCGCAACCTGCCCCAGGCCCAGGGGTATTCGGACTCCCGCGGCATCTTCTCCGCCCGCACCGCGGTCTCGCAGTACTACCAAACCCGCGGCATCCAATCCATCAGCGTCGATGACATCTACCTGGGCAACGGCGTCTCGGAGCTGATCACGCTGTCCTTGAACGCGCTGCTGAACAACGGCGACGAGGTGCTGATCCCTGCCCCGGACTACCCGCTGTGGACGGCATCGGTCTCGCTGGCCGGCGGCACCCCCGTGCACTACCTGAACGTCGAGGAAGAGGGCTGGCTGCCGGACCTCGAGGACATGGAATCGAAGATCACCGCCCGCACCAAGGGCGTGGTGATCATCAACCCGAACAACCCCACGGGCGCGGTCTACCCGAAGGAAACCCTCGAGGGCATCCTGGAGCTGGCCCGCAAGCACAACCTGGTGGTGTTCTCCGACGAGATCTACGAGAAGATCCTCTACGACGAGGAAACCCACATCAACACCGCCGCGCTGTGCGACGACGTGCTGATCCTGACCTTCTCCGGCCTGTCCAAGGCCTACCGGGTCTGCGGTTTCCGTTCCGGCTGGATGGCCATCTCCGGCCCCAAGCACCTGGCCGGGGACTACATCGAGGGCATCAACCTGCTCACCAACATGCGCCTGTGCGCGAACGTACCGGGCCAGCACGCCATCCAGACTGCGTTGGGCGGATACCAGTCGATCAACGACCTGATCCTGCCCGGCGGGCGCCTGAAGGAACAGCGCGACACCGCCTTCGCGCTGCTCAACGACATCCCCGGCGTCTCGGTGCAGCAGGCCAAGGGTGCGCTGTACTTGTTCCCGAGGCTGGATCCCGAGGTCTACCCGATCCGCAGCGACGAGGCCTTTGCCCTGGAACTGCTCAAGCAGCAGAAGATGCTGATCTCCCACGGCACCGCGTTCAACTGGATCGCCCCGGACCACTTCCGCTTGGTCACCCTGCCCGCGGTGCGCGACATCCGGGACGCTGTCGGCCGCATCGCCGAGTTCCTGGAGACCCTGCGCGAGGGCAAGGTCTCGGTCTAGCCTTCACCGGCACCAATACCGGCACCAATACCGGCGCAAACGCCGGGTGCCCCTGCCACGATTTCCCGGTGGCGGGGCACCCGGCGTTTTGCATGCCAGCCGCGGCTAGCCTCGCGCCGGCGGGGTTGGGCGGTCGGCGGGCGGGGTGCAGCAGGCGCAACCCGCATCGGCCGGTTTTTCGCGGCCGGCCGGACCGGGGTTTCCCGGTGCCTCGTCCCGGAACGCCCCGGGATTCGGTGCGCAGCAGGCATCGCCCTTCCAGGCGTCGCGCCCCTCCTTGAGCGCCACGGCGGCGATCACCAACGCGGCCACCGGGTCGGCCCAGGCCCAGCCGAGCCAGGCGTTGAGCACCAAGCCGACCAGCAGCACCGCGGAGAGGTAGGTGCACAGCAGCGTCTGCTTGGAATCGGCGACGGCCGAGCGGGAGCCCAGCTCTCGCCCGGCACGCCGCTGCAGGTAGGAGAGCACCGGCATGATCGCCAGCGAGAGCGCAGCCAGCACGATTCCCGGCACCGAATGATCGGCCTGCGCGCCGCCGAGCAGCGAACGGACGGCATCGACGGAGACGAAGGCGGCCAGCGCAAAGAAGGACACGGCGATGATGCGCAGCGCGGTCTTCTCGCGGGCCTCGGGGTCCCTGGCGCTGAACTGCCAGGCCACGGCCGCGGCGGAGGTCACCTCGATGACCGAATCCAGCCCGAACCCCACCAACGCGGAGGATGAGGCGATCTTCCCCGCGGTGATCGCCACGACGGCCTCGATGACGTTGTAGAAAATCGTTGCGGCGACGAGGAACCTGATCCGCCGGTTCAGCATGGCCCGTCGTTCATTGCCGACGGGGTTGGCGCCCAGGCGTTGCGTTGCCATGTCAGCAGCACCCCTCGGTGGCGGCGTTGGCGCAGTGGCCTGAATCGACGGCAAGCACGACGCCCATCGGGTCGGTCAGCGCGTGGGCGAGCATCGGATCGGAAAGCTCGTACCTGATGCGACGGCCCTCCGGGACCGCGACGACCAGCCCGCAGCCGCGCAGGCAGGCCAGGTGGTTCGAGAGCTTCTGGCGCGATACGCCCACCAGCTCCGCCAGGTCACTTGGGTAGGACGGGGAGTCCCGCAGTGCCAGCAGCACGGCCGTGCGGGTCGGGTCCGAGAGCGCGTGCCCGAACCGGGTCAGCACATCGGCGTGTGTCGTGGTTTCCATGACTTGATAGTACAGCCAAATCTGTATCAATGAGCTGGCGGGACCGATCCCGCGCGCCGCCCGCCACGGCACGGAAATCGATAAACACGCACGCCACGTGGACCGAAACGAAGCCGCCTGCCGTACGCTCGTTCCATCAGCCCCCGAACCGAAAGCGGTGTCCATGAGCAAGAAGCAACAAGTCCTGGCACGTTCCGTTCCCCTCGACGCCCCGGCGCACCGGTTGCTGCGTGTGCCCAAGGACTTCAGGCTGGGGGCCGTTGATCCGCGGTCGGCCCCCGGCTACTCCGGCAACAAGCTCAGCGCCGCCGCGGACCTGAAGGAAACCGGACGGGTGCTCGACGAGCTGCAGGAGCGGCTCTTCGCCGCCTCGCGCTCCGGCGCCACGCCCAAGGTCCTGCTCATCCTGCAGGCCATGGACACCGCCGGCAAGGGCGGCATCGTGCGCCACGTGGTGGGCATGGTCGACCCGCAGGGCGTCGAGCACCACGCGTTCAAGGCGCCCACCGAGGAGGAGCGCGCCCACGACTTCCTCTGGCGCATCGAGAAGGAGCTGCCGGGCGCCGGCCACATCGGGGTGTTCGACCGGTCGCACTACGAGGACGTGTTGATCCACAAGGTCCGCGGATATGCCGACGAGGCCGAGCTGGAGCGCCGCTACGCCGCCATCAACGAGTTCGAGGCCCGGCTGGTCGCCGCGGACACCAAGGTCATCAAGGTGATGATGCACATCTCCAAGGACGAGCAGCGCTCCCGGCTGGCAGAACGCCTCGAGCGCCCGGACAAGTACTGGAAGTTCAACCCCGGGGACATCGACGAGCGCCTGTTGTGGGACGACTACATGAACGCCTACGAGGTGGCCATCAACCGCACCAACACGGAGGCGGCCCCATGGCACGTGATCCCCGCGAACAGGAAGTGGTACGCGCGCCTGGCCGTCGCGTCGCTGCTGCGCGAGGCGCTGGAGGAAATCGACCCGCAGTGGCCCCCGGCGGCCTTCGACGTTGCCGAACAGCTGGCGCGCCTGCAGAACTCCTGAGCGCCGATCATCCCGGGCAGCAAGCAGCCCGCCAGCGTCGGCCAAAAGTCGATGCTGACGGGCTGTTGGGTTGCTGTGCTGTGCGGGGCGCTATTCGCCCGAGTCGGGGGATTCCTGCTGCCCGCGGGCGGCGTCCAAGCGCTGCGAGGCGCCCTGCAGCCAGGCCTCGCAGCGGGCGGCCAGGGCCTCGCCGCGCTCCCACAGGCCCAGCGACTGCTCAAGGGTCGCGGCGCCGGCCTCGAGCTGGGCCACCACGGCCACCAGCTCCTCGCGGGCCTGCTCGTAACTTAGCTGCGCAACATCGGGGTGCTTCGCTTCGGCGCTCATGCTGTGATTCCTTCGTCTGGTAACTGGCTGGTCGTAATGGTGGCGGTGAGCCGGCCGCGGGCCAGGCGCACCGAAACGTCGGTTCCCTCGGGGGCCTGGTCGGCGGCGCGGACCACCTGCCCGTCGGCAAGCTGCAGCACCGAGTACCCGCGGTCGAGTGTCTGCTGGGGGGAGAGCGCGCGGACCTGGGCGCGCAGGTGCGCTATCGCGTCCTGCCCGCGGGCCAGCGAGCCGCGCATCGAGTAGGTGCTGCGCTGGGACAGCCGGGCCAGGTCCTCGCGGCGCACCTGCACCATGAAGTGCGGGTTGGCCAGCACCGGGCGGGCCCGCAGCGAGGCGATGCGCTGGGATTCGCGCTCCAGGTTCTGCCGCACGGCCCGATCCAGCCGGTGCCGCGCCTGGGCGATCCCGTTCAGCTCCTCGAGAAGGTCCGGCACCACGCGCTTGGCCGCATCGGTCGGGGTGGAGGCGCGCAGGTCGGCCACGTCGTCGAGGATGGGCCGGTCCGCCTCGTGCCCGATGGCCGAAACCACCGGGGTGGTGCAGGCCGCGACGGCCCGCACCAGTTCCTCGGAGCTGAAGGGCAGCAGGTCCTCGAGGGCCCCGCCGCCGCGGGCGATGATGATCACGTCGATCTCCGGGTTTGCATCCAGGTCGCGCAGCGCGGCCATGACCTCGCCGACGGCGTTCACGCCCTGCACGGCGGTGTTGCGGATGTCGAAGCGGACGGCCGGCCAGCGCAGCGACGCATTGCGGATCACGTCCTTTTCGGCATCCGAATCGCGCCCGGTGATCAACCCGATCCGGTTGGGCAGCAGCGGCAGCGGCTTCTTGCGTGATGCGTCAAAGAGCCCCTCGTCGAAGAGTGCGCGGCGCAGCCGCTCGAGGCGCGCCAGCAGGTCACCCAGGCCCACCGGGCGCAGGTCGTAGGCGTTCAGCGACAGCCGCCCGGTCTTGGCATAGAAGCTCGGTTTCACCCGGGCCACCACGCGCGAACCGACCTCCGGGGCGCTGTCCAGCGAACGCATCACCGAGGCCCACACCGTCACGGAGAACGAGTAGTCGACGTCGACGTCGCGCATCACCAGGTAGGCGTGGCCGTTGCGGACGTTGGCCTCCAGCAGCTGGCCCTCCACCCATGACTCCGGGGAGTTCTCGATGTGCGCCTTCAACTTCTCCGACAGGACCCGCAGCGGCCAGGGGTTCTCCGGGCTTGTCGCAGCCGCGGTGCGCGGCAGCGAACCTTGTCCTTCTTGTGCTTGCTCCACGTGGGGAAACGCCTTCCTTGGTGCCGGATATCGAAACTACACCAAACTCATTGATACCAGTAACATGGGACAAATCACGGGTTGGCACCCCGCCGACCTCTACCGTTGGAGTCCTGATGCCCGCTACGGTCAGCAAAACCATCGCCATCGTGTTGGCAGTCCTCGCGGTGCTCGCCGCGGGCCTGGGGCTCGGTGCCCGCACCGCCAACCAGATCATCAACACCCCCGAACCGCTCCAGCGCATCATGGGCCCGCTTGCCGAAAACGAGCAGCTGCGCGCAATCCTGCCGAGCGAACTCGGCGCGGCACTGACCACCCAAATCACCAACAAGGTGCCGATCCCGCGGGCACTGCAGGGCGTGCTTGAAACGGCGATCACCAAGAGCAGCGCCGCGCTGCTCAGCGACCCGGGATTCGCCGCGGCGTGGGACACCACCATCGAAAACACGCGCCGGACCTACGCGGTGGAGCTGGAGACGGCCGCCGAAACCGGCATGGAAGAAGTGACCCTGAAGTTTGACCTGGCGCCGCTGATCACCGCCGCCTACGGCACACTTCACGCCTCGCTGGAGGGATCCGTGCTGGGCCGGCTGTTGCCGCAAACCATCGAGGTGCCCCCGGTGATGGTAGACACCAACTGGCCGACGGCGGACACGCTGTCCGCCAGCGAGGCGAACCGCTGGCTCGCATTCGCCGCGGCCTGGGGTTGGCTGCTTGCCGCGGCGGCCGTGCTGCTGGCCGGGGCGCTGCTCCTGGCTCCGCGCGGGTTCCGCGGCAGGGTGCTGGTTGTCACCGGGGGAGCGGCCCTGCTGCTCGCGGCGGTGCTCATCATCTTCGGATCGCGCCTGTCCGGGCTGCCGGTGGAGGGCTCCGAACTCACCCAGCTTGTGGTCGACCAATTGGCCACCGGGGCGCGGGCCGAGCTGCAGAACATCAGCAATGCGTTGATCGTCGGCGGGGTCGTTGCCCTGCTTGCGGCGCTCGGAACCTGGATCTGGCGGCGCGAAAACCCGATCGCGCTCGGCTAGCGGCGGAATCGGCGGGCACGCGCGCCAACCAATTTGCCCCCGAACGTAGACTTGTTACATGGCTACCAGTTCCACCGCTCCGGTCTCACTTCCGATGCCCGTCATCCCGCGCACCCGTCGCACCCCGGCAGAAATTGCCGCCGCTGCGCCCGTCACCGGCGAACGCAAGGTCTACCTTGCCGCCCCGCGCGGCTACTGCGCCGGTGTGGACCGCGCGGTCATCGCCGTGGAAAAGGCCCTTGAGCACTACGGTGCCCCGGTGTACGTGCGCAAGCAGATCGTGCACAACCTGCACGTGGTTTCCACCCTTGAGGCCCGCGGTGCCATCTTCGTGGAGGAAAACGAGGAAGTTCCCGAGGGCGCGCTGGTGGTCTTCTCAGCCCACGGAGTATCCCCGGCAGTGGTCAAGTCCGCGGCCGACCGCGGCCTGCGCACTATCGACGCCACCTGCCCGCTGGTGACCAAGGTCCACAAGGAAGCGGTGCGCTTCGCCCGTGAGGACTACGAAATCCTGCTGGTGGGCCACGAGGGGCACGAAGAGGTCGAGGGCACCTACGGCGAGGCGCCGGAGGTGACCACCATCGTGAACAACCCCGAGGAAGCCGACACCGTCCAGGTGAAAAACCCGGACAAGCTCATCTGGCTCTCACAGACCACTTTGAGCGTCGACGAGACCATGGAAACCGTCCGCCGCCTGCGCGCCCGCTTCCCGAACCTGCAGGATCCTCCGAGCGATGACATCTGCTACGCGACCACCAACCGCCAAGCGGCCATCAAGGCCATCGCCCCGCAGGCCGAGCTAGTCATCGTCGTGGGTTCCTCGAACTCCTCGAACTCGGTGCGCCTGGTCGAGGTCGCCCTCGAGTACGGCGCCTCCGCCGCCTACCGCGTGGACTACGCCTCGGAGGTCGACGAGTCTTGGTTCGAGGGCGTCTCCAGCGTGGGTGTGACCTCCGGCGCCTCGGTGCCCGAGGTCCTGGTCCGCGACGTGCTGTCGCTGCTGGCCGAGTACGGCTTCGCAAACGTGGAGGAAGTCACCACCGCGGAGGAGGACATCCTGTTCTCGCTGCCCAAGGAAATCCGCGCCAAGCTCAAGGAAGCCGGCGATGATTCGCGCGGCCTCGGCGGGCGCATCGTGAAGTCGGACATCAGCAGCTAGTCCCTCGACGGCGCACACAGGCGCCGCACACAAGCCATGGCGTTGATCCACGAATGCGTGGGTCAGCGCCATGGCTTTGCTCATTTCGGGCAGCGATGCCGCGGGCTGCCGGCGGTGCAGGAAGCGCAGGCAGGATCGGGACGGTAGACTCTATTCCCGTGGCTCTTACAATCGGAATCGTCGGACTGCCCAATGTCGGCAAGTCAACAATGTTCAACGCGCTTACCCGCGCCCAGGTCCTCGCGGCCAACTACCCGTTCGCAACCATCGAACCCAACGTGGGTGTCGTGCCGTTGCCTGATGCACGCCTGAAGGTGCTCGCCGGGATCTTCGGCTCCGAGCGCATCCTTCCGGCAACCGTGTCCTTCGTGGACATCGCCGGCATCGTCAAGGGTGCCTCCGAGGGTGAAGGGCTGGGCAACAAGTTCCTGGCCAACATCCGCGAAGCCGAGGCCATCTGCCAGGTGACGCGCGCTTTCTCGGACCCCGACGTGATCCACGTCGACGGCAAGATCGATCCGGCCTCGGACATCGAGACGATCGCCACCGAGCTGATCCTTGCCGACCTGCAGACCATCGAAAACCAGCTGCCGCGCCTCGAAAAGGAACTGCGGACCAAGAAGGTCGAAGCCTCGTTCATCGAACTGGTCAAGGCCGCGCAGAAGGTTCTCGAAGAGGGCAACACCCTCTACGCTTCCGGCAAGGCCGCAGGCATCGACATCGAAGAGCTGGCCCCGTTGCAGCTGATGACCACCAAGCCGTTCATCTACGTGTTCAACACCGATGAAGAGGGCCTGGCCAACACCGCAATGCAGGAAGAGCTTTCCGCACTGGTTGCCCCGGCCGAGGCAATTTTCCTCGACGCGCAGTTCGAATCCGAACTCTCGGAGCTGACCGAAGAAGAAGCCGAAGAGATGCTCGAGGACGCCGGCTACACCGAGTCGGGCCTGGACAAGCTGGCACGCGTCGGTTTCGACACCCTCGGCCTGCAGACCTACCTGACCGCAGGCCCGAAGGAAACCCGTGCCTGGACCATCCACAAGGGCTGGACCGCCCCGCAGGCGGCAGGTGTCATCCACACCGACTTCCAGCGCGGCTTCATCAAGGCCGAGGTTGTCGCGTTCGACGACCTGGTCGACGCCGGTTCCATGTCCGCGGCCAAGGCCGCCGGCAAGGCCCGCATCGAGGGCAAGGAATACATCATGAAGGACGGCGACGTCGTGGAGTTCCGCTTCAACGTTTAGGTCCTGACCGACTTCTAACCTTTGCGATGGCCGCCAAGAACTCGTGTTCTTGGCGGCCATGCGTTTTTTACGAGCGGCTGCCACCTCAATGCAGCCAGCCAGCATTTTGCTGTCTAACGAAAGAATGACCAAACTTGTGGCCGCAATCAAAGTCGTTCAAGGAACCAAAGGCACCGTTCTTGCCGGGCGTTGGATCCGCTCTGCGGGTATGGGCAGAGGGCGACTCGTCGTGACACAGGCCGCGAAGCCAGCAGACGTAATTCCCTCAGAACAGCGGCCAGGGCACCGCAGGCATCTCACCGCTAGGAGCAGGAAAACGACCTGCTAGGCGCAACCGGGAGCAGCGCGCGGCAAGCGATGCGATTTCTTCGGCGCTGAGCAAGCCCGCCAGGTTTCGGCCCAGCTGACCGTGCAGTCCTTCATTGACACGGTCTATGCCTTCTTCTTCCTCGGCGGTCAGGGCGTCACCCAGCCACCCCCACAACACCGTTCGCAGCTTGTTGTCATTGTGAAAGGTGAGCCCATGATCCACTCCGTACCGGTGTCCGTCCGTCATGGCAAGAATATGGTTGCCTTTGCGGTCGGCATTGTTCACGATCGCGTCGAACACGGCCATGTGTCTGAGTGCTGGCGAGTCTTCGTGAATGAGGTTGACTGTCCGTCCGTTCTCATCTTGACCCTCGAGAACGTGCTTCCAGCCCGTCTCCGGAACATCGTCCGTCGCGACCAGATCCACGGCATTCTGGGTCGGGTCTTGCTCCTGCCAGAGTTGCACCATTCCCTCGCCCAGCGGACCATCGCGCAGCCAGGTGTGCGGCACAACGTTCCAGCCCAAGACCTGCGAGACCAGATAGGCGGCCAGCTCCCGGTGAGCCAGGGTGCCGTTGGGAAAATCCCACAGCGGATGTTCGCCTGCTATCGGCTTGTAGACGACCACCACGTCGTCGATGCTGCCCAGGAATGTAGCGTTTGAAGCGGTCGTGATGCGGCCGGTGAGCGTCAGCTCGGCGCACACTAGGTCCGGCGCTGGCATCAGACCTCGGGAACGGTGCAGGTGTGCCCGTCGGCGTCTATGGGGTAACCGCAGAGCGGGCACATCGGACGCCCGGCGCCGACGACCTCACGGGTGCGCTTGGCAAATGCCCGGGCTGAGCCGACCGGCATTTTTACCAGCAACATTTCGGTCGCGGTAGGGTCAATCTCGTCAACCGATTCGACGTCATCGTCGGCAGCGATGTCAGTGATCGGGTAGGCCTCAATGACGACCTGCGCCGTCGTGGGGTCCCAACCCAGGCTCATGGATCCGGTCCGAAACTGCTCCTGAACGGCCTCGAGCTGGTCATTGTCGACGAGTTCACGGGGAGTACCCGTGGGAACGCTGAAGGGGTTGCCCTCTAGAGCGATGAGCTGGTCAAGAATTTCGTCGATCATCTCGGCGAGCAGAGCCGACTGCTGCTTCTCCATGGCAATACTGACAATCTGCGTCCCTGCGCGCACCTGCAGGTAGAACGTGCGCGCCCCCGGAAGACCAAGGGTGCCAACGACGACCCGATCCGGCCAGATAAATTCATGAACACGTGTAGGCATATAAGTATCTTAGGCTTCAGAGGTTCGTGGCGCTTCTTGCCCTGCCCCGCCGCCCACCGGTGCATCGCCAGTGTGGATACTTTTCGACAGCCACGACAGATCCCCAGCGTCGGTGTTGGTTGCGTAGACGGTCGGCCGATTAATGCCGTAGTGCACGATCGATACGGAGGCTGGGCTCACATTGATTCGCTGGAACAGGTCAAGGTGCATGCCGAGCGCGTCGGCGAGCACTGACTTGATGACATCCCCGTGACTCACCGCCGCCCACACGGCCCCTGGCCCGTACTCGGATTCGAAGGCCGCGTCGTGGCGTCGAATGGCTGCCACCGACCTAGCCTGCATCGCTGCCATGGATTCACCGCCGGGAAAGACGACGGCGGACGGTTGCGTCTGCACCACCGGCCACAAATCCTCGGTGGCGAGATCGCCGAGCGTGCGGCCCTGCCACTGGCCGTAATCGCACTCGGTGAGATCTGGATCGACCAGTTCGTACGGGGTGCCGGCCTGGCGATCGAGGATGAGCTGGGCGGTCTGCCGGCAACGTTCGAGGGGGCTGGACACCACCGCGACCAAGGGCACGGCCGCGAGCCGATCTCCGGTCAGGGCCGTCTGGTCGCGCCCGATCTGGTCCAGGCTGATACCGAGGGCCCGACCGGCCAGCACTCCAGCGGCATTGGCTGTGGTGCGGCCGTGCCGCACGAGAATTACTGTCGCCATCCACCCAGCCTAACCGCCCTGTCGATGGTGGTGTGAACCCTGCAAAGCCGCGCGTCAAAAAGGCAGATAAGACACTGGTGGAACCCTTCAAGCACGCCGATGCATTCAAAGACGCCCAGACGGACTCGACACGCATCGAGAACAGATGGGCGAGAGTGGTCACTACACGGGTGTCCCCTTTTCGGCAGGGGGCCAGGGCCCGTGAATGTCTTGACGAAAAACACTGCCATCTCTCATTGACCAGCAAAGCCAAAAAGCCGCGCTGCGGTTCACGTGTGGAAGGATTCCCCGAGTTCGAGGGACGGAACGCGAATTGCAGCGGGCCTGACCTGGCCGGACCAGCACAAACACTCCCAAGACGAATTCGGCCCGAGGCGAGTTTCCCGAGACGAATCTGGCGTGTCGAGTTGGCAGCACAAATGTCCCGTCTTGGGGTCCGTCTTGGAAGAAGCAGAGGTTATTCAATAACTGAATGTGGTGGAGTTCCGCTTCAACGTCTAATTCGCTGTGCCCTTCCAATGGTGCCCGGGAAGCCTTTTGGCCTCCCGGGCATTCCTGTTTCACGGCGATTCTCTAATCCTGATGGAGGACAGCGACGCCACCAAATTTCCGTTCAGGGCCCAGAGGAGTCCGCGCGGCACGTCAATTAGTGGTGTCGTGGTTCGGATGCTTGTAGGCGCGTTGAGGATCCTCGCCGGGGGAATGAGCAAGCCAGCTGGCTTTACCTACGTGTTCAACAGGTTGTCCTGCGATAGCTGAGGATCGTCGCTTTGGTGTCCGAACTCGTCAACTACCTCTGAGAAGCTGAGAAGCTGAGAAGCTGAGAAGCTGAGAAGCTGAGAAGCTGAGACCGGCGCATCCGGGCGAGGTACTCATTGAGGATTTCATCACGGAGCTGAGCCCGAACCAGAAGCGTGTCGCCGTGGCCATCGGCATGCCGCCTTGGCATTTCAACGAGATTGCGCATGGCAAACGGAGCATCACTGCTGACGCAGCGATCCGACCGGCGCGGCACTTCGGCACCTGGGAAGAGTTCTGGATGCATCTGCAGTCGAACTATGAACCGCGGATTGAGCGCCGGGTGCTGCGGGAAAATCGTTGCTGGGATCACGCGACCAAGAGATGCTTGATCGAGCTGTCGAATAAGGGGCGTGGCAATTACGGCATGTGTTCGGCCAAAAGCTTGGCTCCTGCTGCACCGGTCGAGTGGCCTGATTCGTCATTGGTGCACCTCAGTGAAGCTTAGCTGCAAGTAGTCTTTCAATGTATGTAAACGCGAGATCGCCAAGACCGCTTCCGCCTACTGCGGTGGGCCGTAGGGCAGGTTCTCATTTTTCTCAGGTGGTGCTCGAAGACACGACGCCAGGGCACCTTGTAGCTGTCGTGGAAATACGACCTCCAAAATGATTGCAGTTGGAAATCACTCTGGGCTAGGGTTCAACCGTTTCCAGATTTCATTCACACAGGGAGATCTCATGGTTCAGACGCGAGTGCACAACCTGCTCGTTTCTTCGGATGGATATGCCGCTGGCGATTACGTGACGCTCGAAAAGCCGATCGGTGGAGCTGGGGCGCTTTTCGGCAAGTTTGACGGACGCGTCATCCATGGCATCCATGGAATCGACGACCCGGTGACCGTGGATCGAGCCATGTTCAGCATGTGGGGCCAAGGTATCGGGGCGGAGATTATGGGCCGCCGTAAATTCGGTCCGCAGTCGGGCGAATGGCCCGACGACGGCTGGGAAGGCTGGTGGGGAGACGAACCTCCCTTCCTGACTCCGGTGTTCATCCTGACCCACTATCCTCGTAAGCCACTCGAGTTCGCCAACGGCACCAGCTTCCACTTCGTAGATGCGTCGCCGGAGAAGGCGCTTCGTCTGGCGCAGGATGCGGCTGGCGGGTTGGACGTTCGAATTGGCGGCGGGCCCTCGACCGTGAGCGAATTCCTCCAGGCTGATCTCATCGACTTCCTGCATGTGGTGATCGTTCCGATCGTGCTCGGTTCCGGTGTCCGAATCTGGGATCACCTTACTGGCTTGGAAGACAGGTTCAGTGTCGAATCCGTCAGCACGTCCAGTGGACTGACGCATCAGCTTTGGAACAGGAATCGCCGCGTGTGAAGGCTCCACGTCGTCATCAAGAGGTTGCCAAGTACCGGAACGTCGTGGAGTTCCGCTTCAACGTCTAACCTTCCCGACAGCCGGTTGTTGCCGGGACGGAGCCTGAACGCCCCGAATCCCGGCACGAAGTGCGCGGGATTCGGGGCGTTTTTCTTGCGTGGTCGCTCGCCATCCCCACACACGGTGTGCGACCCAGCTTTGCGGTCGCCACCGTCCGGGTTCATCTCGACCTGTGGCGTCCTGCCATAGCGGAACGGCCGGCCCGGCAGGGGTACAGAAGTTGATCTTGATTTTGCCGGGTTAGCTTGCAGCCTTGCGAATGTGATCCGCGATCTTCTTTTCGATCTCCGGTGTCAACGCCAGCACGGCGAACGAGGTTACCCACAGGTCCCCGTCATCGAGCCGCGCGGACTCTTCGAAGCCGAGGGTGGCGTAGCGAGTGGTGAACTTCGAGGCAGCCTTGAAGAACACGACTACCTTTCCGTCCTCGTTGGCATACGAAGGGAATCCGTACCAGGTCTTCGGAACGAGATGCGGGGCGACTTCGGAAACGATCCTGTCGATACCTTCGGCGAGAACCCGGTCCTCATCCGGCAGTGCGGCGATCGCCTCCCGGACGGCCTGTTCGCCTGCGGCGCGGGTTTTCCCGGCTTTCTCCTGTGCTCGTAGCTCTGCAGCGCGCTGCTTGACGGCCTCGCGTTCTTCCCTGGACAGCCCAGCGTTCTTTTCGGCCATGTGATTCTCCTCAGTTCAAATGTGGCGACCATTCCTCGTTCAGCATCACACTACCGCCACCGGTCGCGGCGCGCTTCTTGAATCCTGTCCGCATGATTTCTGCACCTGACGTGCTCGAGCCTGCTGAGAATCTATAGAACAGAAACTGGATTCACTGTTTGGTCGATGACGCCACGAATCTTTCCGACACGGTGCTGCGCGCGGCACGGAGCTGAAGGTCTCCTTCATTGACATGGACAAGGCCACGCAGGCGGCCCTCGAGTAGAGCAGGACCATTGCGCCGAGGGCACGGACGCCGGCTACACCGAGTCGGGCCTGGACAAGCTGGCACGCGTCGGCTTCGACACCCTCGGCCTGCAGACCTACCTGACCGCAGGCCCGAAGGAAACCCGTGCCTGGACCATCCACAAGGGCTGGACCGCCCCGCAGGCGGCAGGTGTCATCCACACCGACTTCCAGCGCGGCTTCATCAAGGCCGAGGTTGTCGCGTTCGACGACCTGGTCGACGCCGGTTCCATGTCCGCGGCCAAGGCCGCCGGCAAGGCCCGCATCGAGGGCAAGGAATACATCATGAAGGACGGCGACGTCGTTGAATTTAGATTCAATGTGTAGTTCCTGTTCTCATTGAGACCTTTTGCGCATAGCCGCTAAGAACACGTGTTCTTAGCGGCTATGCGCTTTGTGACCGCCCGCGTGGTCAAAATGATGCCACCAGTTTTTTTCGTCTGACTTTGCATCACAGGGATTTGGGCCAGGGCGAGATGCTATGACTATGCGCGTCGAGGTGAATGAGCGGGTCGCGGGACATGCGGTGATTGGGAAGTGGCTGGCCGATCGGGAAGGTTTGCCTCCGCGGTCGTTGTTGCGTCGTGTTCTCGGTGCCGACCCGCTGACTCCGGACAATTAATCGTCGTAAAAGGGTGCTCTCGGGGAGAAAGCAGTCGGGCAGATCCTGCAACGGTTAGGTCCCGACTTGACGGTCCTGCACGCCGTACCGGTGGGCGCCGGCGCGTCCGACATTGACCACTTGCTGATAGTTCGGCCGGTGTGTTCACCCTCAATACCAAAAACCACGCCGGGCAATCCGTTTGGGTTGCAGGCCGGACCTCGATGATGTGTGGTAAGAAACAGCGCCGTCTCTACAATGCCAGCCAAGAAGCCGCCCTGGCAGCGAAACTTCTCACCCGGGGAACGAACGCGCCAATTGAGGTCACCGGCGTTGTGGTCGTCGTTACCCCGAAGAACCTGACTGTCAGGGAGTAACCCTTCGATGTTGCAGTGGTAGCGGACAGGCAGCTCCTGCGGTGGCTCAGTGACCGCCCGAATTTACTCGCGCCCAGGCAGACAGCTGCGATTACAGCTGTGGCCATACGCCCCGGAACGTTCCCAGACCATAGGCCGCGCCATGGCGCCACTCTGAGGGCGAGCAGTACTTGGTGGCACGGCGCCAGTTCACGAAGTGGATATGAGCGCCCGGGAGATAGGGTCTTACGTCCTATCAAAGGTTCCTCTATCGACACGCGACGGCCAGTTCAGCCGAAGTTTGTGAGTGCGGCCGCTGCGTTGCCGCAGCGACAGGCCACCGCCTCACCCGCGACGGGTGATTCCAGAGTTACTGGAGCGGCTGTCCGGGCGATGGGTTGACCAGTGATGCCGCGCGTACGAGAATGCGAACCATGAGTGATCCTCACAGCCTTTCCGAGCCCGCTCCGTTCACCGCCGATGACTTCGCCGAGCGGTTGCGGAGAGCAGCCCACGCCGCCCAGGATGCTGGGCTCGACGGCATCCTGGTCACTCCCGGACCGGACCTGCTGTACTTCACTGGGTATGCACCCGTGGCCATCACTGAACGCATCACCATGCTCGTGATCCCCGTCGACTCGGAGCCCGCCATGATCGTTCCGAGGCTCGAGAGGCCTGACGCGGAAGCGGCCGCCGGCGCCTCGAGTATGAAGATCACCGACTGGACCGACGGGAGCGACCCCTACACGGAATCTGCGACGCTAATGGCCGGCACCGGACGTTATGCCGTCTCTGACTCTGCCTGGGCCATGCACCTCCTCGGCCTGCAGGATCGACTTCCCAAGTCGTCCTACGTCTCGATGACGACCGCCCTGCCGATGCTTCGGGCGATCAAGGATGACGACGAGATCGAGCGGCTGGCGGCGGCCGGCGCGGCCGCAGACCAGGCGTACGAGGAGATCGTCACCGTGCGGTTCGCTGGGCGCAGCGAGACCGACGTCGGCTCTGATCTCGCCGACCTACTTCGCCAATTCGGTCATTCGCAGGTGGACTTCACCGTTGTCGGTTCGGGTCCGAACGGAGCCAACCCTCACCACGAGATCGGCCCGCGGATCATCGAGGCCGGAGACATGGTGGTGCTCGACTTCGGTGGCCTCAAACACGGCTACGGATCTGACACGACGCGGACCGTGCACGTCGGCGAACCCACCGCCGAGGAGCGCGAGGTTCATGACATCGTCAGACACGCGCAGCAGGCCGGGTTCGAGGCCGTGCGGCCAGGCGTCGAGTGCCAGGAAATCGATCGCGTGTCCCGGGCGGTGATCACTGAAGCCGGCTACGGCGACTACTTCATTCACCGCGTCGGGCACGGAATCGGACTTACGACTCACGAGCCGCCGTACATGGTCGAGGGCGAAACCCAGATCCTCCACCCCGGCATGTGCTTTTCGATCGAACCCGGAATCTACCTGCCGGACAGGTTCGGCGTACGGATCGAGGACATTGTGACGGTCGTTCCCGACGGCGGACGGCGACTCAATCAGACCTCGCACGAGATGAGAATCGTTCACTAGTTAGCCGACGTGGTCCACGATCCGACGTGGCCGACCACCGATGCCGACGGCAGGCGCGATTTGGTCGATGCAGGCAAGTAGGTATTCCGGCATGGCGGCCACGGCCCAGATGCGCCAGTTGTAGCGCACTGCCAGCGGAATGCCGGTCGCGGTGAACCGGACGTCCACGGGGACGTCGAGGGTCTTTTTGTTCGGTGTTGTGGTCACTGTGTATGCGCTCTCTGTCCCCTCGCCCCACGGTCAGCGTGGTCACGCAACCAACTGAGGACTACTTCGCCATCCGGCAGAACTCGGAGGAGTACCAAGTCGATGGCGAGCCTGCGGTCCTGACCTTCTGGCACCGACCCACTTCACGCGATTCTTCCGCCGCGCATCCTCAACGGCGAGAAGACAGCATTCCTGTCCTTCATCTTCTTCGTCCTGGAAACCGGCTGAGGTAGCGGAGGACGTGGGAGTATGAGCCGCGGCGGGGTTGATGTTCGGGGCCGCATCGAAGCCGACGTCCCCGAGAAGGATCTGGCGTGTCGCTGTTCCCTGCGCCAACATCCCATCGCGATGGTCCGTCGTGATGAGGAGTGGTTCTCCGTGACGGAACGTCGTGGAGTTCCGCTTCAACGTCTAACCTTCCCGACAGCCGGTTGTTGCCGGGACGGAGCCTGAACGCCCCGAATCCCGGCACGAAGTGCGCGGGATTCGGGGCGTTTTTCTTGCGTGGTCGCTCGCCATCCCCACACACGGTGTGCGACCCAGCTTTGCGGTCGCCACCGTCCGGGTTCATCTCGACCTGTGGCGTCCTGCCATAGCGGAACGGCCGGCCCGGCAGAGGTAGTGCCGACCGTTCACGATTCTGGCGAGTTAGCTTGCAGCCTTGCGAATGTGATCCGCGATCTTCTTTTCAGTGTCGGGCGTCAACGCCAGCACGGCGAACGAGGTTACCCACAGGTCCCCGTCATCGAGATTCGCGGACTCTTCGAAGCCGAGGGTGGCGTAGCGGGAGGTGAATTTCGAGGCCGCCTTGAAGAATACGACTACCTTTCCGTCCTCGTTGGCATACGAAGGGAATCCGTACCAGGTCTTCGGAACGAGATGCGGGGCGACTTCGGAAACGATCCTGTCGATACCTTCGGCGAGAACCCGGTCCTCATCCGGCAGTGCGGCGATCGCCTCCCGGACGGCCTGTTCGCCTGCGGCGCGGGTTTTCCCGGCTTTCTCCTGTGCTCGTAGCTCTGCAGCGCGCTGCTTGACGGCCTCGCGTTCTTCCCTGGACAGCCCAGCGTTCTTTTCGGCCATGTGATTCTCCTCAGTTCAAATGTGGCGACCATTCCTCGTTCAGCATCACACTACCGCCACCGGTCGCGGCGCGCTTCTTGAATCCTGTCCGCATGATTTCTGCACCTGACGTGCTCGATCCTGCTGAGAATTTACCGAACGGTAAATGGATTCACTGTTTGGTCGATGACGCCACGAATCTTTCCGACACGGCGCTGCGCGCCGAGAAAACCGCGGCTTCCTTTATCGATGCTGTCAAGGCCGCGGGCATCGCTATGCAAGAAGAGCTTCCCGCTCTCGTCGGGCCGGCCGAGGCCATCTTTCTCGACGTGCAGTTCGAATCCGAACTTTCGGAGCTGACCGAAGAAGAAGCCGAAGAAATGCTAGAGGACGCCGGTCACACGGAATTGGGCCTGGACAACCTGGCACGCGCCGATCGGCGCCTTGTTG
Organism: Paeniglutamicibacter kerguelensis; assembly: GCF_017876535.1. Classification (NCBI taxonomy): domain Bacteria; kingdom Bacillati; phylum Actinomycetota; class Actinomycetes; order Micrococcales; family Micrococcaceae; genus Paeniglutamicibacter; species Paeniglutamicibacter kerguelensis. The sequence goes on along the minus strand of NZ_JAGIOF010000001.1, from coordinate 2,482,695 downwards.
GGATTTTTCAACGTCTAGCCCGTGGGGCATCGCGCAAACAGCTACCTATTGAGCGGTCCGAAGTAGCCCACCGCCATGAGAACGCGTGAGATGCGCGTCCGGATCCAGGCGGCGTGGAACGGCTTCGTGCCGTAATGGCCACCGGTGGAAGGCCAGGCTGTACAGCAACTCGACTGCCTCTGCCAAGGTGGCCGGCAAGACTCGCATCGAAGGCTAAGGAATACATCATGAAGGAAGGCGATGTTATGGAGTTCCGCTTAAACGTCCAATCCTGCAGTTCGGGATCGACACCGAGTCGACGTCTGAAGCGCCCCGAAATCTTGCGCCGTGAATGCGCTGGTTCGGGGCGTTCGGCGTATCTGCAGGGTCTGATTCCAACTATGTGTGACGATGGCTGCAGACAATGAGAGACAACGACGAAAGAAGAACAATGCAGATCGGAACTCCGGGTGAGAACTGGGATGATTCAGGGCACTGGCGGGGCCACCGCACTACCAACGTGAAACGCACCTACCGCGAGTGGGTGCGCCTGCACGAATCTCGGGATGAATTCCAGTTGGTCATGAGCCAGTATGGCGGCGAGCTCGGGACCGATGGTGCGGTCACCACACGCTCGACCGATCTTGGCCTGAAGGCTTTCGACCTCGCTATTACCGAGGTCCGCAACGACAACCTGATCTACGACCTGAAAACGATGCTCGGCATGGAGCAAGAGGAATTGCTCGGGTATTGGTTCTCCCGAATGGACTGCAGCGAGTCGCCGTTCGGTGGCTGCCTCTTTGTGGAGGCGCCAGTGTTCGGGGATCAGTGTGTGTTCTGTGGGCTTCATTTCCGTTAGTAGCGCACCAGTCGAGAAGGTCTTGGCCGAATCTTGTCACGCACGACTACCGCCATCGAAGTTGCCCCGTCGCGGCCATGCGTAAGGATCAATCCGGTTGCCTCCCGTATCAACATCTAATTTCCATCCTTCGAGGGGCAGTGTGACACTCGGCCCCCGACTTCATTTCTTGGAGTCGGGGGCTTTGCCGCGCCAGGATGGGTCCTTGCCGTACGCGGCCACTGGAGCTCCGGAAGCTGCCGATCTCGGGTTGCGCGGCTGGTGAGTATGACGAAAATTCTCGGGTTGCACAGCTTGGGAAACCCAACGTCGTTCGTTCTCCCGTAGGGAGAAACAACGGGTGGGCGCACACCGAGGACCGCATGCCACGTGTCATCGGCTTGCCTGCGGCATGTGTTTCTCTACAACTTTGTACCTCGGCTGACACAGGAGTCGGCAACGGACTTGGAGGCCAAGTTCGGTCGCAGCAAAGGTTGTTTAAGGCCACCAATGGATGTTTCCTTTACTCAGATTCGGAAAGGAAAACGGCCCAGGTTTAGGACCATTCAAACGAAGGAGTTCACGCGGACACCGGAAGTGGTTTTATGGCAATTTCGATTGGGCAGGAACGGTGCAAAAGGTAGTTTTTGCCTTGATCATCCTCTTGGTGACGTGGCTGCTGGCCAAGTTCATCAAGTGGGCCATTGGAAAGCTCGTGGGCCGGATCAAGCTGCTGCAGCGCCAGGGTAACGACGGCGAACCGCTTGGCGAATCACTCGGAAAGATCGCGGCACTGATCGTCTGGCTCTTCGGCCTTGTTGCCATCCCGCAGGTGTTTGCCCTCTCCGAGGTGCTGGCACCCGTACAGGAGCTGCTTGCAAACGTCATGGGGTTCATCCCCAACGTCATCGGAGCCGGCGTCGTCTTCTTCATCGGCTACATGATCGCCAAGATCGTCCGGCAGCTGGTCACCACGGCGTTGGGCGCCGTCGACTTCAGCCGCATGACAAACAAGCTCATGCGCAAGCATGAAGAGCCGGACCTTGTTGAATCGCGTGAACGGAATGCAAGAATCATTTCCGTCATCGGAAACATCCTCTTTGCGATCATTGTGATCGTGGTGGGCATCAACGCGCTGCAGGTCTTGGGCATCGCCGCGATTTCCGATCCGGCACAGCAAATGCTGGCCCTGATACTGAACGCAATACCGCTGATCATTGCGGCCCTGATCCTGCTGGGAATTGGCTACGCCATCGCGAAGTTCGCGGGCAATATTCTCCAGGGCACCTTGCATGGGGTGGGGGCTGATGACGTGGTGCGCAAATGGGGCATCCTCCCGAGCGGCCAGAGCGCCTCGGCCATTATTGCCATGCTGGTGAAGATCGCCATCATGCTGTTCTTCGGCATCATGGCGGCGCGACTGCTGAACTTCCCGGAAGTCACCATCATCCTCAACCAGATCCTGGCGCTGGCCGGCAGCGTGCTGTTCGGCGGACTGATCATTGCCGCCGGATTCCTCATCGCCAACGTCCTCGTCAAGATCATGGGGGAGGGGATCGCGGCAACGGTGATCCGGTACGCGACGATCGCCCTGTTCGTGGCAATGGGCCTGAACTACATGGGCCTGGCGGACTCCATCATCAACATGGCTTTCGGCGCCGTCGTCATCGGTGGGGCGCTCGCAGCCGCCCTCGCCTACGGCTTGGGCGGACGTGATGCGGCGGCCCGGTCATTGCGACGGCTGGAGCACAAGCTTCCTCCGGCCACGCCGCCTGCCCCGCTTGGCTGGGTGGATCCACTGGGCTAGCGAGCCGCATGCCGCGCTGCAGGACCCGGCGCATATCGAATGGGTGGTTTCGGGCCGAATGGTCCGGGGCCGCCCATTGCTTCGGGGCCAGATGTTGCGTTTCACCCCTGACCCCGGAATGTAGTGAGCAGCGGCTTCGAGGTGCTTGCCGTGTCCATGGCCCAGTCGGGCTTGGAATTTCCCATAAAAAATACGTGTGATTTACCGCTCGCGGCTTTCGACTGAAAACCGCGGAATGACGGGGATGATTGACGGCAGGTCGGCGAATCGGTGTCGATTTTGTCTCGAAAATAGCCTCGTGCAGCCGGGTGATGTTCGGCACGATTTCCGTCAGTTTTTCCAGAAGGACTAGAATAGTGAATTGGGTCAATCGTGGCCCCGAACCCCGAGACCCAAAATTCTCTAGAAGAAGTGAGCCTTTTCGCATGTCAGATTCCACTCTCATTCGTCGCGACGACCTGCGTAACGTAGCAATCGTTGCGCACGTTGACCACGGCAAGACCACTTTGGTCAACGCAATGCTCCAGCAGACTGGTGCATTCGACAGCCACGGTGAAACCGAAGATCGTGTGATGGACTCTGGCGAGCTCGAACGCGAAAAGGGCATCACCATCCTTGCGAAGAACACCACCGTGTTCTACAGCGGCCCGGCCGCCGAAGGCAAGCAGATGACCATGAACATCATCGACACCCCGGGTCACGCCGACTTCGGTGGCGAGGTAGAGCGCGGCCTGTCCATGGTTGACGGCGTTGTCCTCCTCGTCGACGCTTCCGAGGGCCCGCTGCCGCAGACCCGCTTCGTGCTGCGTAAGGCACTCGTTGCCAACCTGCCGGTCATCATCGTCGTCAACAAGACCGACCGCCCGGATGCCCGCATCGAAGGCGTCATCTCCGACTCCATGGACCTGCTCCTGGGCCTGGCCTCGGACCTGGCCGACGAAGCACCGGACCTGGACCTGGACAAGATCCTGAACGTCCCGATCGTCTTCGCCTCGGGCAAGGCCGGCTTCGCCTCGGCCAACCAGCCTGCCGACGGCACCATGCCGGACAACGAGGACCTCGAGCCGCTGTTCGAGACCATCATCAAGCACGTTCCGGCCCCGACCTACACCGAAGGCGAAGTCCTTCAGGCACACGTCACCAACCTTGACGCCTCGCCGTTCCTTGGCCGTCTGGCACTGCTGCGTATCTTCAACGGCACCCTGCGCAAGGGCCAGCAGGTTGCCTGGGCACGCCAGGACGGCACGCTCAAGCAGGTCAAGATCACCGAACTGCTCGCCACCAAGGGTCTGACCCGTGTTCCGGCCGAAGAAGCAGGACCGGGCGAGATCGTTGCAGTTGCAGGCATCGAAGACATCATGATTGGTGAAACCCTCACCGACTTGGAAAACCCGAAGCCGCTGCCGCTGATCACCGTTGACCCGCCGGCCATCTCGATGACCATCGGTATCAACACCTCGCCGCTGGCCGGCAAGGTCAAGGGCGCCAAGGTCACCGCACGCCAGGTCAAGGACCGCCTCGACAAGGAACTGATCGGTAACGTTTCGCTGAACATCCTGCCGACCGAGCGTCCGGATGCCTGGGAAGTCCAGGGCCGTGGTGAATTGGCGCTGGCCATCCTCGTTGAGCAGATGCGTCGCGAAGGCTTCGAACTGACCGTCGGCAAGCCGCAGGTTGTTACCAAGAAGATTGACGGCAAGGTCCACGAGCCGATGGAGCACATGACCATCGACGTACCCGAGGAATACCTCGGCGCCGTGACCCAGCTTATGGCTGCCCGCAAGGGCCGCATGACCAACATGGCCAACCACGGTACCGGCTGGTGCCGCATGGAATTCATCGTTCCGGCCCGTGGCCTGATCGGTTTCCGCACCCGCTTCCTGACCGACACCCGCGGTGCCGGCATCGCCTCCTCGCTGGCCGAGGGCTACGAGCCATGGTGCGGCCCGATCGAATACCGCATCAACGGTTCGATCGTTGCCGACCGTTCCGGCGTGGTCACCCCGTTCGCGATGATCAAGCTCCAGGAACGCATGTCCTTCTTCGTGCAGCCGACCTCCGAGGTCTACGAAGGCATGATCGTTGGCGAGAACTCACGCGCCGATGACATGGACGTGAACATCACCAAGGAAAAGCAGCTCACCAACATGCGTGCGGCTTCCTCGGACACCTTCGAGAACATGACCCCGCCGCGCAACCTGACCCTTGAAGAGTCCCTCGAATTCGCTCGCGAAGACGAGTGCGTCGAGGTCACCCCGGAAGCCATCCGCATCCGCAAGGTCGTCCTGAACGCCAGCGAACGCGCCAAGGTCAACCGTGCACGAGCCAAGGCCTAACCATCAGCAAGGGGGCTCTTTAGCCTCCGTGTTGGTCAGCGTCCTGGCGGCCTTGGCCGCCGGGGCGCTGGCCGCCGTGGTTGGAACGATCCTGCATGCCTCCATGGCCTATGCAGGGGACACCCCGATCCCTTGGGGCGCCGCTCTGGCACTGTTGTTCACCGGAGCCCTGTCCTACTGGGTTGGGATACTTCGCGGGAAACTGTGGGTCACCGCCTTGAGCGGTTTGAGCACCTACGTCCTGGTGGCGCTGTTCTCGGCCGACGCCCATAACCAGATGATCGTCTCCGCACAATACCTTGATGTTCTGCCCGGCCCCGCGCTGGCAGGCACCATCTGGGTTTACGGGATCATCGTCCCGGTTGTCATCGCGGTCTTCCTGGTCTCGCGCCACCTGCGTGCGCGGCCACAGCCCACGGCATAGCCACGCAATACAAGAAATGCCCGGAAGGACTTCCTTCCGGGCATTTCTTGTATTCGGGCAATGTTGCCGGCGCCCGAGGGTGCCCCGCTAGTTCGAGCTCAAATCCAGGTGGTGGGCCATGAACAGGGAAGTGGCGACGCCGTCGGGATCGGGCTCGCGCATTGCGTAGTCCTCGATGACCGCATGGATGCGGGCCAGCATTTCCTTTTGGGTGGCCTCGCTGAGTTTCAGGCCGACCCGGAGGACCTGGATTTCCTCGGGGGCAAGGCCGTCGATCTCCTGCAGGAACGTATCGACAAGAAGCGGTGCCGCATCGGGCAGCTTGGTGCCCCAGGAGAGCTTGGTGCTGCGGTAAGGCACTTCCTTGGCGCCGCGGTTGCCGCGCCGGGTTTCCTCGGCCGCGAGAAACCCGTTGGCGAGCAGGGTGCGCACGTGGTGAAGCGAGGTGGCCGGATTGATATCCAGCAGGTCCGCTATTTCTTTGTTGGTACGGGACTCGTGCAAGCAGAGTCGCAAAATGCGAAGACGGAGCGGGGAGCTAAGCGCCCGCGCACGGGCCTGTACCTCATCATCTGTGGCCATGATTTCAGCATACGGGAAAATCCGCCACTGATTGAATCATTCAAATCACATGTGCGGCGACGTCGGTTTTCCGTACCAGACAGGCAACCGCGGGGCTTGCCGGGTCAGCTCCTGGGCGCGGTGTGCCTACGCTCCGGGGGCGGGGGAACCAGCTTTGCATGGGTGATCGACTCGCGACTGATGTGAATTTCCCCGGTGCGGGTCTGCACCGTTACCGACTTCTCGTTGATCTCCAACAGGTATCCCAGGGCGTCGCTCAGCCGCTCGCCTGCCGAGCCTAGTTCCCCGGGCGAGAGCCGGTAGCGGACCACCACTCGGGCGCCGGGATCCAGGGAAGCGAAAAAGTCCGTGCTCATGAACCAATCCTAGGTGCTGGCTGCGCCGACATCGGGGCGCGACGCATGGCGTAAGAATTCCCCCGCAGTGGGCGTGCGGCGGCTTCGCGGGGCGACGCATGGCGTAAGAATTCCCCAGCCAAGGGCCGTAGAGGCACCGTCGCGTGACGCGTAACGTAAGAATTCGCCGGTTCGGGGCCGTTGGGACAAGCGATAGATGTGAGAAATACCTGTTCAACGTGCTGCTGCGGCAATCTAGTCGGGGCGGGACTAAGCTTGTCTCAAGCACGCTTAGCAGCATGCACACCCACCGAACATTTTCCGTAGTGAAGGAAGGCCCCGGGTACCGTGACCTACATCATCGCCCAGCCATGCGTCGACGTCAAAGACAAGGCATGCATCGAAGAATGCCCCGTTGACTGTATCTACGAGGGCGAACGCTCGCTGTATATCCACCCCGACGAATGCGTCGACTGTGGTGCCTGCGAACCGGTCTGCCCCGTCGAGGCCATCTACTACGAGGACGATGTTCCCGACGAGTGGGCCGAGTACTACAAGGCAAACGTCGAATTCTTCGACGAGGTGGGTTCCCCAGGCGGAGCCGCGAAGCTCGGCAACATGGGCATCGACCACCCAATCATTTCCGTGCTCCCGCCGCAGAACCAGGAATAAGCGCCACACCCATGCTGAGCCTTCCCGAATACCCTTGGACAGCCCTTGCCCCTTACACGGCCAAGGCCAACGAGCACCCAGACGGGGCCGTCAACCTGTCGATCGGCACCCCGGTGGACCCCACGCCGCAGGTTGTCATCGAAGCGCTGCAGGCAGGCGCCAACGCGCCGGGATACCCGACGACGCACGGCACGGTTGAACTTCGCGAAGCCATCGTCGAGTGGTACGCCCGCCGCCGCAACGTTCACGGCCTGAGCGTCGAGGACGTCATGCCGACCGTTGGGTCCAAGGAAATGGTTGCCTGGCTGCCGTTGCTGCTGGGCCTTGGCGCGGGGGACCTTGTCGTCCGCCCCGTGGTCGCCTACCCGACCTACGACATCGGCGCCCTGCTGGCCGGAGCCGATTCGATCGCCGCCGATTCGCTGGCCGACCTGTCGGACGCGGACCGCGCCCGCGTGAAACTGGTCTGGGTCAACTCCCCGGGCAACCCCACGGGCATCGTGCGCAATGTCGCGGAGCTCAAGTCGCTGGTGGATGACGCCCGTTCGCTCGGCGCAGTGGTCGCCTCGGACGAATGTTACGCCGAGCTGGGGTGGGGCGAGTACGAAAACGGCGTCCCGAGCGTACTCGAGGAGGCCATCTGTGGCGGAGATCACACCGACCTGCTGTCCGTGTATTCGCTCTCGAAGCAATCCAACGTTGCTGGCTACCGGGCCGCCTTTGTGGCCGGTGCCCCGAACCTCATGCCGACTCTCATCAACAGCCGCAAGCACGCGGGCATGATCGTGCCCGCCCCGGTGCAGGATGCAATGCGCGCGGCACTTGCCGACGAGGCACATGTCGCGGCCCAAAAAGCCCTGTATCGCGCGCGTCGCGAGGCCTTGATCCCAGCCCTTGAGGGCTTCGGGTTGCGCATCGAAGACTCGGTGGCGGGTCTCTACCTCTGGTGCACCGCCGACGAGGATTGCTGGATCACCATGGGGCGATTGGCCGAGCTCGGAATCATCGCCGGCCCCGGTGCGTTCTACGGCGACGCCGGCGTGAATTTTGTGCGCATAGCGCTCACCGCAAGTGACGAACGGATTGCCAGCGCCGTTCAGCGGCTGAATGCGGCTCGTTGATTCCTTAACGTGACCAACCGATTGGTGTCATGCGCCTACTAAACGGTAGCGTGGCACTGATTACTGACCATCGGATCCATCTGTATTCCGGTTAGGAGAGACAATGACGGAAAACAATTCTGCTCAGCTCAGCTTCGGCGGCAACAACATCGAACTCCCTGTTGTACCCGCTGTAGAAGGCAACAATGGCTTTAACATCGCTCCGCTTTTGAAGGCGACGGGTGGCGTGACTTACGACCCGGGCTTCATGAACACAGCGGCGACCAAGTCCGCAATCACCTACATCGACGGCGACGCGGGCATCCTGCGCTACCGCGGTTACCCGATCGAGCAGCTGGCCGAAAAGTCCAGCTTCCTCGAGACCACTTACCTGCTGATCTACGGAAACCTTCCCTCGGCCACCGAGCTCGAAGAATTCGACCAGAAGATCCGCCGCCACACCCTGCTGCACGAGGAGCTCAAGGGCTTCTTCGGCGGCTTCCCGCGCGAAGCGCACCCGATGCCGGTGCTTTCCTCGGCCGTGACGGCGCTGTCGACCTGGTACCAGGATTCCCTGGATCCGTTCGACGAGGAGCAGGTCGAACTTTCGACCATCCGCTTGCTGGCCAAGATGCCGGTTCTTGCCGCCTACGCGCACAAAAAGTCCATCGGCCAAGCGCTGCTTTACCCGGACAACTCGATGAACCTCGTCGAGAACTTCATGCGTTTGAGCTTCGGCCTTGCCGCCGAGCCGTACGAGATGGATCCGGTCATCGTCAAGGCGCTGGACCAGCTGCTGATCCTGCACGCGGACCACGAGCAGAACTGTTCGACCTCCACCGTGCGCCTCGTCGGCTCATCGAACGCGAACATGTTCGCCTCGGTGTCCGCGGGCATCAACGCACTCTCCGGCCCCGCCCACGGCGGCGCCAACGAGGCGGTCCTGAAGATGCTGCGCCAGATCCAGTCCGAGGGCCTGAAGCCCGCGGACTTCATGGAAAAGGTCAAGAACAAGGAAGACGGCGTCCGCCTCATGGGCTTCGGACACCGTGTTTACAAGAACTACGATCCGCGTGCCAAGATCATCAAGGAGACGGCCCACGAGATCCTCTCCAAGCTCGGCGGAAACGACCAGCTGCTGGACATCGCCATGTCGCTGGAAGAGCGCGCACTGAACGATGATTACTTCATCTCGCGCAAGCTCTACCCGAACGTGGACTTCTACACCGGCCTGATCTACAAGGCCATGGGCTTCCCGGAGAAGATGTTCACCGTCCTCTTCGCCATCGGCCGTTTGCCAGGCTGGATCGCACAGTACCGCGAAATGCTGCAGGACCCCGAAATGAAGATCGGCCGTCCGCGCCAGCTCTTCATCGGCGAAACCGAACGCAACTACCCGAACCGCTAAACGGTTTGGCGCGGACGGACAATCCTGCTCCGCGACGCTTGCAATCTTGTGTTTCAGGCCCGACGGGCGTTGCTTCGAATAATTCGGAGCGGCGCCTGCCGGGCCTTTTGGCGTTCAGGCGCGAAGTGGCGCGGTTTTTTCGGCCCAACGCTTCCGTTCAGGGCTATTCTTGAAGTAGGCGTTGGTTTTGATGGAAACGAGTGTGCCTCATGGTTCAAGAGTCTGGTCCCGGCTGGAAAGTATCAGCTGATACACACCGTGAGATGTTGCTTGCACTGTACATTCGGGACTTGGCAGCGATCGAACCGCTTGGTACCCCGTGCCTTGCACCGCTGTGCCCCAGGGTGAAGCCCGCCGCGGCGCGCGAGCTGGGCGAGGGATCCGCCGGCGAATTGCGCCAGGAATGGCAAAGCTGGTGGGAGCGCATCCTGCGCGGAGGATATTCGCCGCCCGAGTCGAACGACGAACCGGATTTTGCGGAGTTCTCCGATTCCCCGAGCCTGCAGCACCTTCTGCGCGCCCACTACGGAAATGCGTTTATCTGGACGCAGAACCGGTTGGGGGAGTACAAGGATTACTGCAAGAAAAACACGGTCGAACGCTCGGCACTTATGTCGCAGCTTTTCATGGAACTCGAACTCGGCGGCCAGGACGCCGGGGAGCTGCACCTGAAAATGGTGGAGTTGCCGCTGGCTGAACCCCGAGCCTGGTTTGTCGAGCCGGACACCGTGCTGTTGAGCCAGGACCTGATGCTGGATGCCGAGCTTTTCCGCAGTTACCTGCAGCCGATCATCGGGATGATGAAGTAGGGCCTGATGCGCGGTCCCGTGCGTCCACCGGCTACGGCGTCGCCGACTGGATGATGACGTAGCCGTCGGTGGTGGCGGCCGAAACCCATTCGCCCTGGGCGCGGTTCCACACCAGCCCGGCGTAGGAAACCGACTCGGTGTTCATGGCCCCGGCATTTGCGACTGCCCATTGGGCCACGGCCCAGCCCTGCTTGCCCTTCGCCGGGACCTTGAGCCGCGGCCCGTCGGGAACCGCATCGGTGATTCCGGTTGCCTCGCGCAAAGCCGCATTGACGTTGGCGGGAGAGCCTGCCGATTCGGCGGGGCGCAGCGTGCAATTCAGCGCCGAGTCGGCGCTGCCGGACAGCGGTGCGGAGAACGCCTTGGCCAGGTCCTCGTGCTTGGCGTAGGCCATCGGGTAGGCGCTGCGTTGGACTTTCTGCGCGGCGTCGGTCAACGACATCGAGGAGTAGTCAAAGGTTGCCAGCTCCTGGAAAAACCTGCCGGCCGCATAGGCCGGGTCCATGACCTGCTTCTCCGTGCCCCAGCCCATGCTGGGCCGTTGCTGGAAGAGGCCCCGGGAGTCGGGGCCGGCGTTGTCGCCGTAGTCGATGTTGGTGAGCTTGGATTCCTGCATCGACGTGGCGATGCCGATGGTTGCCGCGCGTTCGGAAAGGCCGCGCTTGATGGCCACCGCGGAGATCAATGCGGCGTTCGAAGCCTGCTCGGGGGAGAGTGTGTAGGTGCTGGAACCCACGATGGCCGTGCACTTCTCGCGCACCAGGCCTTGGTTCAGGCCGATGAAATTCATGGCGGCGTAGAGTCCGCCGCCGATCAACCCGCAGGCGATGAGCAGCGCCAGCAGGGAACGCCCCCATCGGCGGGGCCGCACATGGCGGCCTCGCCGATGGGTTTCCCCGGTTTGGGTGCCCATCGAGAGCACCCGGTGGTGGGCATCAGTTGGCATGCAGGATGCTGTTCAATTCCACGTGTTGGCCGGCGCGGGCCATGGCTTCGACGGCGCCGGTGACGGAGTTGCGGCGGAAGAGCAGGTTCGGCACGCCCGAAAGCTCCACGGCCTTGATGGTCTGGCCGTTGAGCAGTACGCGGGTGCCCGCCGTGACGTAGAGGCCGGCCTCCACCACGGAATCGTCCCCGATGGAGATGCCCACGCCCGAGTTTGCCCCGAGCAGGACGCGCTCGCCAATGGTGATGCGTTCCTTGCCGCCGCCGGACAGCGTGCCCATGATGGAGGCGCCGCCGCCGACGTCCGAGCCGTTGCCGACCACCACGGAGGCGGAGATGCGACCCTCGACCATGGAGGTGCCGAGCGTGCCGGCGTTGAAGTTCACGAAGCCCTCGTGCATCACGGTGGTGCCCGGTGCCAGGTGGGCGCCGAGGCGGACGCGGCCGGCATCGGCGACGCGCACGCCGGAGGGAACCACGTAGTCGAGCATGCGCGGGAACTTGTCGACGCCCAGGACGTTCAGCACGCCGCGGCGGCGCAACCTCAGGCGCGTGGCCTCGAAGCCCTCGACGGCGCACGGGCCGAAGTTGGTCCAGACGACGTTGTTCAGCAGGCCGAAGGCGCCATCGAGGTTAACGTCGTTGGGCAGCACCAGTCGGTGGGAGAGCAGGTGCAAGCGCAGCCACACGTCGGCCGTGTCGGCCGGGGCGACGTCGACGTCGATCTCCAGGGACACCACCGACTGGGTGGTGCCGCGCTCGGCGTCGGACTGAGCCGCGGCGGCAAGTTCGCCGGCGACCTTTGCCGCGTCTTCCAGGTTTCCCAGGTGCGGATCCGGGAACCACACATCGAGAACCGAACCGTCCGAGGCGTAGGTGGCCAGGCCGTGGGCCGAGGCAATGCGCAGGGGTCGTGGGGAATCAATATCGGGGCGGGTGTCTACCGGAGTCATGAATCAATCCTAACGTGGCACAAGGTACTAATCTGGGATTGTGCATAGCAACCCAAACCCCGAACTTGAGCCCGCCGCCCCGATCGAACTGGACCTGAGCCAGGACGTCGCGATGCTCACCGCGCAGCTGATGGACATCGAATCGGTCTCCGGCAACGAAAAGGCGCTGGCCGATGCCGTCGAAAACGCCCTCTCGAAGTACGCGCACCTTCAGGTGCACCGCGACGGCGATGCGATCGTTGCGCGCACCACGTGGGGCCGGGCCGAGCGGGTCATCCTGGCCGGGCACCTTGACACGGTGCCGCTGCCGACGGCCCCCGGCGCCCGCGGCACGGTTCCGGTGAGCTGGGAGGGCGAGACCCTCTACGGCCGCGGCGCCACCGACATGAAGGGCGGGGTCGCCGTGCAGCTTGCCCTGGCCGCATCGGTTGTCGATGCCGCGCGCGACGTGACTTTCATCTTCTACGACCACGAAGAGGTCGAGGGTTCCAAGTCGGGGCTGGGCCGGCTCTTCCGCAACTGCCCCGAACTGCTGGGCGGGGACTTTGCGATCCTGCTCGAACCGACCAACGGCACCGTCGAAGGCGGCTGCAACGGCACCACCAGGTACCGGGTGCGCACCCGCGGGGTCGCCGCACACTCGGCCCGCGCCTGGATGGGCGAGAACGCGATCCACGCCGCGGCCCCGATCCTGCAGGTGCTCGCCGACTACGAACCGCGCACCGTGGACGTCGACGGGCTCGCCTACCGCGAGTCGCTGAACGCCGTGCGCATTGCCGGCGGCATCGCCGGAAACGTGATCCCGGACTTCTGCGAGGTGGAGGTCAACTACCGCTTCGCCCCGGACAAGGACGTGGCCCAGGCCGAGGCGCACGTCTTCGAGCTGTTCAACGGCTTCGAAATTGTCCGCACCGACGGGGCCCCGGGTGCCCGCCCGGGCCTGAACCACCCGGCGGCCGCGTCGTTCGTCGCTACGGTGGGGCAGGTGCCGAAGCCCAAGTACGGCTGGACCGACGTCGCGCGCTTCTCAGAGCTCGGCATCCCCGCGGTGAACTTCGGCCCCGGCGATGCCCTGTTGGCGCACTCGGACGACGAGCATGTCACGGCCGATGCGATCCGCGAATGCCTGGCCACGTTGCGCCGCTGGCTCGGCGGGGAGTAGGGCCCTCCGCCCCGGGCGGCCGGAACCCCAAACGGCGATGCCGCCGGACTCCCACCTTGCGGTGCGGAGATCCGGCGGCATCGTTTTTTGTTTTGCTGCCCGGTGTTGCCTTTGTTCCTATACCTTCGGGTCGATCGGAGCCACCGGCGGGGTGATGGGCGCCTCGATGTCGGTCGCCGGGTTGGCGCCCTCCTTGGCGCTCGGCATCCTGCTGCTCAGGCGGCGGGAGACAAACTCCGCCAACTTGCCCAGCGAGAAGTTGATGATGATGAACACCGCCGCGGCAAGCAGCAGCGCCTGCAACATGTTGCCGTTGGCGGCCGCGAAGGTGCGGGAAAAGAACAGGAACTCCGTGAACCCGATGATGTAGCCAAGCGCGGAGTCCTTCAGGATGACGACAAACTGGCCGATCAACGCCGGCAGCATGGCCACCAGCGCCTGCGGGATCTCGATCAGGCGCAGCGACTGGGTGGTGGTCAGGCCGATCGCAATGCCCGCCTCGCGCTGCCCCTTGGGCAGGTTGCGCACGCCCGAACGGACAAGCTCGGCGATCACGGAACCGTTGTAAAGCATCAGGGAGATCACGACGGCCCAGAAGGGGGAGTCGGTTCCGTTGACCATGCCCGTGCGTGCAAGCAGGATGTTGAGGAACACGATCATCAGCAGCACCGGCACAGCCCTGAAGAACTCGACGATGATCGTGGAGAACCAGCGCAGGGCCTTGGCCTGGGCGAGCAGGCCCATGCCGAAGGCCAGGCCGAAGGTCACCGAGAGCACGATGCCCAGGCCGGCGGCCTTGAGCGTGTTCAGCAGGCCCGGAAGCAGGAAGTTGACCCAGGCGTTGGAGGTGAACAGCGACGCCCAGAGCTCCGGATCCATCTGGCCCTTGGCCGCGAGCCCGGCGACCACCACGAACAGCAGGCCCGCGATGAGCAGGATGCCGATGACGTTGATCAGCAGGATGCGCCGTCTGGCCTTGGGGCCGGGTGTGTCAAAGAGGACTGATGCGCTCATCGGGCCACCGCCAGTTTCTTGGAGAGCCAGGTGGTCAGCAATCCGACCGGGATGATGATGACGACAAAGCCCATGGCGAAGGTCGCGAAGATCGGGATGATCATGTCGCCGCGGAACTCGAGCATCGTCTTCATGACCGATGACGCCTCGATGGCCACGGAGCTCACGGCCGCGACCGTCGAGTTCTTGATCAGGGCGATCAGCACGTTGCCCAGCGGGACTACGGACCCGCGGAAGGCCTGCGGCAGGATGACTTCGCGGGCGGCCGGCAGGAAGCTCAGGCCGATGGCACGAGCGGCCTCGGCCTGGCCGACCGGTACCGTGTTGACGCCCGAGCGGATCGCCTCGCAGACGAATGCCGCATGGTAGATCGCCAGTCCCATCACCGCGAGGTTGAAGAAGTTCTGGCTGAAGTCATCGGAGAGCGTGAAGCCCAGCTGGTTGTAGAGGGCCAGCACGCCAAAGAGCAGGATGATCGTCAGCGGGGTGTTGCGGATGATGTTCACGTACGCGGTGCCGAACGCGGCAAAGCTGCGTACCGGGGAGATGCGCATCATCGCCAGGACGGTGCCCAGTGCCAGGGCGCCGATGGCCGCCCAGAAGGTCAGCTGGATGTTGACCCAGAACGCGGCGGCGATGTTGTACTCGGTGAACAAGGAGAGATAGTTGTCCATATTTCTGCCTCGATTTCAGCGGTCGAAGTTGGACCGAATCGGTAGAACGGGGTGTGCCCCGCCGTTGCCGGCGGGGCACACCCCAGTGACCTGACGCGTGGGTTAGGCGCAGGGATCCATCTTGGGCGGGTTCAGCGCCGGGTTCGGTTTGTAGCCGGTGCCGGCGGTGTTGGCGTCGATGGCCTTCTGCCATTCACCGGAGTCAATCATCTTGGTGATCGCCTTGTTGATGTCGGCGCACTTGGTGGATTCCTTGTTCAGGCCCACGCCGTACTTCTCCTCGCTGAAGGGCTTGCCGACGACCTTGAACTTGCCGGCATTGGCCGGCTGCGCGGCCAGACCGGCAAGGATGATGTCATCCGTTGTCACGGCGTCGATGGTGCCGCCGGACATGCCGCCGAGGCATTCGGCGTAGCCCGACTGTTCCTGCAGGTTCACGCTCTGGGCGTAGGTGTCCTTGATCTTCTGGGCGGAGGTCGAACCGGTCACCGAGCAGAGCGTCTTGCCGTTGAGGTCCTCGGGGCCGGTGATCGTCGAATCAACCGGAACCAGCAGGTCCTGGCCGGCCACGAGGTACGGTCCGGCGAACGCGACGGATTCCTTGCGCTTGTCCGTGATGGAGTACGAAGCGAAGATCATGTCGACCTGCTTGTTCTGCAGGGCTGTTTCGCGGTTTGCCGACGGGGTCGAGATGAACTCGATCTTGTCCGCGGGGTAGCCCAGCTCGTTGGCGACGTATTTGGCGACATCGACGTCGAAGCCCTTGTACTCGTTGCCGTCCTTGTAGCCGACACCCGGCTGGTCGAACTTGATGCCTATCTTAATCTTGTCGCTGGCGGCATCTCCGCCGCCTCCGCCACAGGCGCTGAGGGTCAGTGCTGCCGCTGCGGCCATTGCGGCTACTGCTGCGATGCGAGTCTTGCGCATTGGTTCTCCTTGATTTTCTGAACGGGACTGGTTTTCCCGTCCGGTTTACTTCAAAAGGTGCGAATCTTTTTAGTGGGTGATGAGCTTGCCGAGGAAGTCCTTGGCGCGGACACTCTGCGGGTTGGTGAAGAACTGCTCCGGGGCTGCCTGCTCCACGATTTGTCCGTCGGCCATGAAGATGACCCGGTCGGCGGCCTTGCGTGCAAAGCCCATTTCGTGGGTGACAACGATCATCGTCATGCCCTCCTTGGCCAGACCGACCATGGTGTCCAGGACCTCGTTGATCATTTCCGGGTCAAGTGCGGAGGTCGGCTCGTCAAAGAGCATCACCTTCGGGCGCATCGCCAGTGCGCGGGCGATGGCGACGCGCTGCTGCTGGCCGCCTGACAGCTGTGCCGGAAGCTTGTCCTTCTGGTTGGCAACGCCCACGCGCTCGAGCAGGGAGAGGGCCAGCTTGTTGGCCTCGGCCTTCTTCATGTTCTTGACCTTGATCGGTCCAAGGGTCACATTCTCCAAAATGGACTTGTGGGCGAAGAGATTGAATGACTGGAAGACCATGCCGACATCGGCGCGGAGCTTGGCCAGCATCTTTCCCTCTTCGGGCAAGACCTGACCGTCGATTTCGATGCTGCCCGAATCGATGGTTTCCAGGCGGTTGATGGCGCGGCACAAGGTCGACTTGCCGGAGCCGGAGGGCCCCAAGACAACGACAACCTCACCCTTGGAGACTTCGAGGTTGATGTTCTGCAGAACGTGCAGCTGGCCATAGTGCTTGTTGACATCGGTCAGCTTGACGATCGGAGTCGTGGCCGACCCAGCGCCACTCGCGGGGGAATCAGTGCTCATGTGACGACAATAGCCGATGTGAGCTGGATCATGATTCACTCATGCGCGCCTTTGCCAAATCGTTTCCTAAATTGATTGCAAGGCAACCGGAGAATTCGGCGATTGCCGATACAGTGGGTGACATGTCACGCCAGAACTCTCAAGCCAAGAACTTCGCATCATTGCCCGACCCGGCGCGCCGCAAGGGCTCCGTGATATTGCGCCGGGCGCAGGCCGACATCCCGCAGTCGGACCGCTACCTATTGGACTCCCGGGAAAACCAGGACTTCACCCACACCGATCCGTGGCGCGTGCTGCGGATCCAGAGTGAATTCGTCGAGGGGTTCGGGGCGCTTGCAGGCATCGGGCCGGCGATCAGCGTCTTCGGATCGGCGCGCACCAAGCGCGATTCGGCGCGTTATGCGCAGGCGGAAAAGATCGGTTCGCTGATTGCCCAGGCCGGCGTAGCGGTCATCACAGGTGGCGGGCCGGGTGCCATGGAGGCCGCAAACAAGGGTGCCTGCGAGGGCGGCGGCGTTTCCATCGGGCTGGGCATCGAGCTTCCGTTTGAGACGGGCCTGAACGAGTGGGTCGATGTCGGCATCAACTTCCGCTACTTCTTTGCCCGCAAGACCATGTTCGTGAAGTACTCTCAGGGATTCATCGTGTTGCCGGGCGGGTACGGAACGCTCGACGAGCTGTTCGAGGCCGTGACCCTGGTGCAGACCGAGAAGGTCACCGGGTTCCCGATCGTGCTGGTGGGAACCGATTACTGGGGCCCGCTCCTTGAATGGTTGCGAAACACGGTAGCCGAGGAAGGTGCGATCTCCGTTGCCGACCTCGACCTGATCAAGTTGACCGACGATGTCAACGAAGCGGTGCGCATCGTTATTGAATCCGCCCACGCCAATGGGTTTACCGCGGCCGACTGACGGCGTCCGGCGGGCATTGTGGGCTTCACGAGGAGTGGGTATTGGTTTACGTTTTATTAGTCTTGGCGATCTTGCTGCTGGGCGCGGCAGTCTTGATGGGCGTCGGAACCCGGCGCGCCCGCATGTATGGAGGCGGGCTGCGATACGAGTCGATGCGGGCTCCGATCCAGGGGCTTGTGGAGCCCGTGGCGTCGCTTCCCCCGGTGTTGCTTCCCGTCGAGCCCAAGCCCGCCGACATCGAGGCGGTGGGTTTCTCCCTGGCTCTGAGGGGGTACCGGTGCGACCAGGTCGACGAGGTCTTGGATGTGCTCTCGGCCGAGATTGACCGGTTGCATCAGGTCATCGCGCAACACGGTAAAGAGCGTGTGATTAGCAACACGGGCGATTATTCGGAATAATAGAAGTTAGCAAGTTGAAAGCGATTCACGCATTGGCTGAATTCGCCAAGTAACTCACGACCGGGCGAAGGGTCTTAACCCCTTCGCCTCATAAGAAAGGGACAGCGCTAATGGCTGCGATGAAACCACGTACCGGGGATGGTCCGATGGAGGTCACCAAGGAAGGCCGTAGCCTGATCATGCGCGTACCGATCGACGGTGGCGGGCGACTGGTTGTTGAACTCAATGCCGACGAGGCCGCTGCCTTGCGTGACTGCCTGGTGGGCGTCACCGAGTAATCTTCGGTTCGGAAATTGTGTACATGGGGGTCGATCCGCACGGATCGGCTCCCATTTGCATGGGTGCCGATCCGCCCCCCGGTGCACTGCATCGCGGCGCACCGGGACCGGGCTACATGGTTCGCGCCGCGACCAACAGCCCCAAGCCTGAGGGGATCAGCGTGGTGGTGAATCGCTCGTCGCTCCGCAGCAACCGGATGGCATTGCGGGTGGCGACGGTGCTGGGCTGGCGGATTGCCGGCTTGGCCACGCGGTGGTGGTCGAAGGCGTCGTGCATCAGGATCATCCCGCCGACCTTGACCAGGCGGATCGCCTGGGTGGCGTACTCGGACATGTGGGCCTTGTCGGCATCGATGAACACCATGTCGTAAGCGGCGTCGGTCAGGCGTGGCAGCACGGCCTCCGCCCGGCCGGCGATGGCGCGGAAGCGGGAAGAATCGAACCCCGACTCGTGGAAGGCCTCGCGCGCCGCGGCCAAGTGGTCGACATCGATGTCGATGGTGGTCAGTGCGGTGTGTGCGCCAAGGCCGCGGAGCAGGCTGGTTCCTGAGACGCCCACGCCCGAACCGATCTCCACCACGTTGCGCGCCTTGGAGGTGGCTGCCAGCACCGTCAAGAGGTTGGCCGTGGCGGGGCTCACCGACTCGACCCCGAGTTCGCGTCCGCGTTCGCGGGCCCGCTCGATGACCGGATCTTCCGTGGCTTGGGCCTCGGCGTACGACCAGCTGCTATAGACATCCAGGTTCATGAGTGTTGTGGGGTCCTTTTCAAGAAGCGTGGGTTGGCGGGCGTCGTCCCGGATCGTGCGGGCACGGCGGCTTCAAGAGCCCGGCCGTTGCCTGCCGCCGCGCGAGGTGCCGATATGTCCCCATCCTATCCCCGTGTGTCCACTTCAACCGCTGAATTGGAATCGTAGGAGTGGCACAGGTTGCATACAGGGTTCGTTCAGGAGCCTAAGCCAGAATTGAAACCGTGAACGCAACGAATCCGACCTTGGCCAGCAACCCCAGCTCCACCGACGAGCTCGGTGCGTTTGAGGTTCCCACATGGGATGAGATCGTGAGGGATCATTCCCCCCGGGTTTACCGCCTCGCATACCGGTTGACCGGCAACCGGCAGGATGCAGAGGACCTGGCGCAGGAAACATTCGTGAGGGTCTTCCGCTCCCTGCATACATTCACCCCGGGAACCATCGGCGGGTGGCTGCACCGCATCACCACCAACCTGTTCCTGGACCAGGCGCGCCGCAAGTCCCGCATCCGCTTTGACGGACTGGGCGAGGAAGCCGAGGCGAAGCTGCCCGGAACGGCTCCCGGCCCGGAGCGCAGCTTCGAATACAACAACCTGGATGTCGACGTGCAAGCAGCGCTCGACGGACTGTCCCCGGAATTCCGTGCAGCCATCGTCCTGTGCGACCTGGAGGGGCTCTCCTACGAGGAAGTGTCCGATGCGCTGGACGTCAAGCTTGGCACGGTCCGATCGCGCATTCACCGCGGACGGGCGATGCTTCGCGAAAAGCTTGCCCACCGAAATCCCGCTGTCCGACCATCGGCAACCGTGGGGTTGCCCAAGATCCGGCGGCCGATCCCGGGAGTCCGCTAAGGCATGCATTCACAACAAGAGTGGATCCGTGCGTATCTCGCCGGTGAGCTGGACGCGAAGAAGCGCCGCAGCATCGAAAGACATGTGCATCGATGCCTGAGGTGCTGGGAAGCGCTCCAGTCTGCCATGCCGAGGACTCTCCCGCAGTGGAACAGCCAGGCCGGGATCCCACGGCCGCCTCTCACCGCGCAAACCCTGCTGAGCAGTTCCGGCACGGTAGGGGACTCCAATGCACACCACCGCAACTCACATTTCCGCCCATGGATTCCGGTCGTTGCGCTTCTGGGCATCTTGGCGATGGTCGGAGCCTTGATGGGCCTCTCCTGGTCGCTGGGGGCCCCCGGAGTCGCGTCCGCGGCGCAACACGATCCCACCGGTTCCTGGAACGCAACGGCCACGCACCTTGGAGAAGGCGAACTCGATGAATTGCGCGAGGCGGGCTGGACCTGCCCCGTTGTCGACTCGGGAGGTTTCCACCTGGCGTCTGCCACCGGAACCCGGTCCGGCGGAAACGCCGCGGTCCACCTGGTGATGAAAAACGGCAAACATGAACTCGGTGTGACCGAGGTGCGGAAACTGGCGGGAGGTCCGCTGGCGACGGGCATCCTGGCTGCCCCGGAGCATGCGGCGGCCAATGCGGCGTCCGCCGCAGCCACCGAGGGCCCCCTGACGGAGCTGGGGCGAAGGCTCGGTGCCAAGGCGGCGGCAGCTGTCAGTTTCGGCAAGGGCAAAGCCACGCTGAGCATGGACGATGTCGATTACACGATCACGTCGAACCTCGCGAAGAAGGATGTTGAAGGGCTGCTGCAACGCCTGGTCGTCGGCGAACACACGCAATCCGTCGGGCTTGATGCCAGTCCCGAGGAGCTGGGAGAACGCCTGATGCGCGGGCTGTCCAGACTCATGGTTTTGGACTTCGACTAGGCAGTGGCCAAATGATGCAACGAAAGCAGGTAGTCTACTAGGGTGTTTCTGGGAATCAATGGTAGTGAGTTGCTGGTGTTGGCCATACTGGCCGTTGTCATTTTGGGACCCGAAAAACTCCCGGAATACGCGGCCCAGCTAGCGCGACTTGTCAAGGAGTTGCGCCGCATGGCCACCGGCGCGAAGGAGCAGCTGCGCGAAGAGGTCGGCGACGACATCGTCGACATGGACTGGAAAAAGCTTGATCCCCGGCAGTACGACCCGCGGCGGATCATCAAGGAAGCGCTGCTTGACGACTTCGAGGACGCGGCCAGCGCTGTCAAGGAACCTGCTGCCATCCACCAGCGTGCCGTCGCGACGGTGCAGGTGAAGCGCCTGGCGCCGAACGAGCCGGCGCCGTTCGACCTGGAAGCTACGTAGCTGACCGCTACCGGCGCGGCAGCACGGGACGCGATGTGGCAAAAGCGTGATGTGGCAGAAGCGTGATGTGGCAAAAGGTGGAGGCCGCAATTCCCGAACGGGGGTTGCGGCCTCCACCTTTTTTGGCTTCCGGGGCGGGGCCCGCCGGGGGAGACCTGGTTTAGCCGGGGGAGACCGAGAGTTTCATGCCGGCCAGCCCCCGCGGGCGGTGCGAGAGGGAACGGGCGATCGCGGTGATCTGCGCCGCCGCGGGTGAGCCGGGGTGCGAGAGCACCAGCGGCAGCCCCGCATCGCCCCCTGCGCGCAGCAGCGGGTCCAGCGGGACCTGCCCCAGCAGCGGGACCTCCGCGCCGAGGGTTGCCGTGAGGCGTTCGCTGAGCTGCCTGCCGCCGCCGGAGCCGAAGAGCTCCATGGTGGAGCCGTCGGGCAGCTGCAGCCAGCTCATGTTTTCAATGACGCCGACGACCTTCTGGCCCGTCTGGACGGCGATGGCGCCGGCGCGCTCGGCGACCTGGGCGGCCGCCGCCTGCGGGGTCGTGAGGACCACCAGCTCGGAGCCGGGAAGCAGCTGGGAGACGGAGATGGCGATGTCACCGGTTCCCGGGGGCAAATCCAGCAGCAGCACGTCGAGGTCCCCGAAGTGCACGTCGGTGAGGAACTGTTCAAGGGCGCGGTGCAGCATCGGTCCGCGCCAGATCACCGGCTTGTTGTCGTCGACAAACATGCCGATGGAAATGACCTTCACCCCGTGGGCGACCGGAGGCAGGATCATATCGTCCACGCGGGTGGGCTTGGCACCGGGGATGCCGAGCAGTCCGGGGATGGAGAAGCCGTGCACGTCGGCATCGATGAGGCCCACGCGTAGCCCGTCGGCGGCCATGGCGCAGGCCAGGTTGGCGGTCAGCGAGGACTTGCCGACCCCGCCCTTGCCGCTGGCGATGCCGATGACCCGGGTCAGTGAGGAGGGGTCGCCGAAGGGCACGGCGCGGCCCTTGAGCGACTCGCGGAGCGCCGCACGCTGCTCGGGGCCCATCACCCCGAGCTCCAGCTCCACGGAGCCGACCTCCGGCAGGGTCGCCAGTGCGGCCGTGGCGTCGTTTTCGATGGTGGAGCGCAGCGGGCAGCCGGCGATGGTGAGGAGGATCTTGACCCGCGCCGTGCCGTTTTCGAGGACCGCGGACTCGACCATGCCCAGTTCGGTGATGGGGCGGCGCAGCTCGGGGTCTTGGACCGCGGAGAGTGCTTCAAGGAGCCGTGGCTCGATGCTCATGAGGGCTGGTTCTTCTCTGTTTGTTTGCCTTGTTGCTTGTCTTGCCTGTCCGCCCGCTTGGGGGCCTTGGCAACCTGGGGGATGAGCCCGGTGTTCGTGGAGGTGCGGTCGCGGCGCTTGGGGTTCTTGGCGCGCAGCTTCAGCTCCTCGCCGTCGGCGGTCTCCAACAGTTCCTCGAGCACCGATCGCAGTTCGGAGCGCACGTAGTCGCGGGTGGCGACGTCGCGCAGGGCGATGCGCAGCGCGGCGAGTTCGCGGGTGAGGTATTCGGTGTCGGCGAGGTTGCGTTCGGCCCGGCCGCGGTCGTCGGACAGGGAGACCTTGTCCCGGTCATCCTGCCGGTTCTGGGCCAGCAGCAGCAGCGGGGCCGCATAGGAGGCCTGCAGCGAGAGCATGAGGGTCAGCGCGGTGAAGCCCAGGGCGGCGGAGTCGAAGCGCCACGCCACCGGCGCCCAGGTGTTCCAGATGAGCCAGAACACGCAGAAAATGCTCATGTAGAGCAGGAACTGCGGGGTTCCCATGAAGCGCGCGAACTTCTCGGTGCTGGAACCGAAGGCGTCCGGGTCGGGGGAGAAACGCGGGAAGAAGCGGTCTCGGGCGCTCATCGGGGTGTCCAGCCCGCTGCCTGAGTGGCGTTTCTCAGCCATGGGTGTCTCCGTTCTTCGCCGGTGGGTTCTTGGCGGTGTGGTCGTCGTGGGTGCGCCAGTCCTCGGGCAGCAGGTGGTCCAGCACGTCATCGACGGTGACCGCGCCGACCAGGCGGCCGGCGTCGTTGACGACGCCGAGCGAGGTGAGGTTGTAGGTGGCAAGCGTGCGGGCGACCTCCGGCACGTCGGCCATGTCGGAGATCGGCGCCAGGTGGGTGTCCAGGATGTTGCCCAGCGACTCCGGCGGCGGGGTGCGCAGCAGCGCCTGGATGTGCACGGCGCCCAGGTAACGCCCCGTGGGGGTCTCCAGCGGCGGGCGGGTCACGTACACCGTGGAGGCCAGCGCGGGGCTCAGCTCCTCGCGGCGCACCGAGGCCAGCGCCTCGGCGACGGTTGCCTCGGGGGAGAGGATCACCGGCACCGGGGTCATCATGGACCCGGCGGTGCCCTCGGCGTACTCGAGCAGGCGGCGCACGTCGCGGGCTTCCTCGGGCTCCATGAGTTCGAGCAGTGCGTGCTTGGTGTCCTCGCTGAGCTCGGAGAGCAGGTCGGCGGCGTCGTCGGGGTCCATTTCCTCAAGCACGTCGGCCGCGCGTTCCATGCCCAGGGCGGAGAGGATCTGCACCTGTTCGTCGTCGGGCATTTCCTGCAGGACGTCCGCCAGGCGGTCATCCTGCAGCTCGGAGGCAACCTCGACGCGGCGCTTGTCGTTCATTTCGTGCAGCGCGTCGGCGAAGTCGGCGGGCTTCATTTCGTCGTGCGCGGCAACGTAGGTGGTGGCGGCCTGCGGTTCGTGCAGGGCGGTGTGGATGATGGCGTTCCAGGGCACCAACAGGCGTTCCCCGCGCGAGCGGCGCAGGCCAAGGATTCCGCTGGCGTGTTCGCCGCGGCGCACGAAGTAGTCGGAGATGATCCAGTCCCCGCCGCGTTCCTGGCTGAGCCCGATGTCCTCCACGACGGCGTGGCCGCTGCCGTCGGCGAACAGGACGCGGCGGTCGAAAAGCTCGGCGGCGACGAGGATCTCGGCGCCGCGCTGCTGGAAGCGGCGCATGTTCACCAGGCCGGAGCAGATGATCTGGCCCGACTCCATCGCAGTGATGCGGGTCATCGGGACGAACACGCGGCGCTTGCCGGGGACCTCGACGACCACGCCGACGCACTGGGCGGGTTTGGTGAGCGAGCGCGAAATGACAACGACGTCGCGCAGCCTGCCCAAGCGGTCGCCCAGCGGGTCGAACACGTCCAGGCCCAACAACCGTGCAATGAAGACCTTCGAAGAATTGCTGCTCACGCTCTCTAGGCTACTGCCTAGCGAAGCGGGGAGCACATACGGCGTCACCCGCACGGACACCGGGCGGCGGCTTCCGTGCGGCGTGCCACGGGGCGTGCCACGGGCGCGTGCCGCTGCCCGGCGCGACATTTGTCTTTCACCTTGAGCGATCAAGCGGGCGGCCGGGGGCCGAGAGCGTGCACAATGGAAGCATGTCATCCCCACTTGGTGCTTCCCAGACCCACTCGAACTCGCTCGGTTTGCCGCGCGGTGAACTCCTGGGGCGTTACGACTCCTACCTCGACGCGCAGAAAATCGTCGACTACCTGGCCGACAACGACTTCCCGGTCAGCAACATCACGATCGTCGGCAACGACCTCAAGAGCGTCGAGCGCGTCACGGCGAAGCTCAGTTACCCGAAGGTCGCGGCCGCCGGTGCGGCGCAGGGCGCCATGTTCGGCGTGTTTGTGGGGTTGATCCTGTCGATCTTCAACCCGACCAGCGATGCGTGGGCGCAGATCCTGTCCTCGGTGGGCCTGGGCATCGCGATCTGGCTGATCGTGGCCGTGGTGGGCTATTCCTTCCGCCGGGGCAAGCGCGACTTCGCCTCCCAGTCCCAGGTGCTGGCCACCAGCTACGACGTGGTCGTCGACTTCTCGCACGCCCACGCCGCCCGCGCGCTTGCGGCCAAGCTTCCGATGAGCCGCGGGGCCGCCGACGCCGGGGTCGGCATCCATGCGGTCCCCGTGCAGCCGCCGGCGCCAGCCCAGCCGCAGGCACCCGTGGTCCCGGGCACCGGGCAGGCCCCGGCCGCCCCGGCCCCGTCGGGCTCCTATTCCGATCTTCCCGACGGCCGCCCGCAGTTCGGCATCCGCGTCCAGCCGGGAGTTCTAGCCGCTCCGGCGGCCGCACAGGCTCCCGTGGCCGATGCCCCCGCAGCCGCCCAGGCGCCCGCCGCTCCTGAGTCGCCAGCTCCCGAGGCCACCGCCCCCGAGTCGCCAGCCCCGGAGGCAACCGCGGCCGATGCCGTGGCACCCGCGGCGGAGCCGGCAGTGGCCGAAAGCGCCGATGAAGAAGCGCCGGCCCAGGGCACCGAAAAAGAAACCGGCAGTGAAACCAACAGCGAAGCCGGCCCGCGCCACTAGGTTCGGCGCTCAACGGCAAACGGCCCGGGTCTTTCCCGCTCTCGAATGAGAAGCAGGGAAAGGCCCGGGCCGTTTTTTGTGCCATGCCCGCCGGTGCCGCAGCCCCTTGCGGGGGCTGCGGCGGGGGAGACTAGCTGTTGCGGATCTCCGCCATCCAGGCCTCGACGGCCTCCGGGGTGCGCGGCAACGCGGCCGAGAGGTTCACGCAGCCGTCGGCCGTGATGAGCACGTCGTCCTCGATGCGCACGCCGATGCCGCGGTATTCCTCCGGCACGGCAAGGTCCTCGTTCTTGAAGTACAGGCCCGGCTCGATGGTGAAGACCATGCCCTCCTCCAGCACGCCGTCCAGGTAGAGCTCGGCCTTGGCCTGCGCGCAGTCGTGCACGTCGAGGCCCAGGTGGTGGCTGGTGCCGTGCGGCATCCAGCGGCGGTGCTGCTGTCCCTCGGGGGAGAGCGCCTCCTCGAGCGACACGGGCAGCAGGCCCCACGCGTCGAGGTTCTCGGCGAGCACCTTGATGGCAGCGCCGTGCAGGTCGCGGAACTTGGTGCCGGGCTTGGCGACGGCGAACGCGGCGTCGGCCGCGTCGAGCACCGCCTGGTAGATCTTGCGCTGCACGTCGGTGTAGGTGCCGTTGACCGGCAGAGTGCGGGTCACGTCGGCGGTGTAGAGGGACTCGGCCTCGACGCCGGCATCGAGAAGCAGCAGCTCGCCGTCGTTGACGGTGCCGTTGTTGTTGATCCAGTGCAGGACCGTCGCGTTGTTGCCGGAGGCGGCGATGGTGTCGTAGCCCAGGTCGTTGCCCTCCTCGCGGGCGCGGGCGAAGAAGGCGCCCTCGACGACGCGTTCGCCGCGCGGGTGGGTGAGCGCGCGGTCCAGGGAGCGGACCACGTCGTGGAAGCCGTTGATGGTCGCCGCGACGGACTTCTTCATTTCGTCGATTTCCCAGGCGTCCTTCACCAGGCGGATCTCGGACAGGGCCTCGGTCAGTTCGCCGTCCAGCGAGTCGGAGACCTCGAGGTCCACGCCGGTGTTGATGCGGGAGGTGTCGACCAGCGCGTCGCAGTTCATGTCGACGTCGCGCAGCAGGCGGACGCGCATGCCGCCGAGCTCGACGACGCCGGCGTTCTTGGTGATCGCAACCTCAAGTTGCGTCAGGTCGGCGGTGGGCAGGCCGAGGCGTGCCTGCAGCAGGCCCAGGGTGGGGCGGGGGCCGATCCAGAATTCGCCGGTGCGGGCGTTGGAGTAGAACTCCTCGGTGTCGCGGCCGGCCATGGGGGAGAAGTAGAGCGTGGCGTTGTGGTTGGAACCGTTGTCGCCCGCTCCTTCGTCGGTCGGTTCCATGACGAGCACCGCGTCGGGTTCGTGGTCGAGGCCCAGGCCGGTCAGGTGGGCGAAGCCCGAGTGTGGGCGGAAGCGGTAGTCGGTGTCGTTCGAGCGGACCTTCAGCGGTCCGGCCGGGATGACAAGGCGCTCGCCGGGGAACCGTGCGGAAACGGCCGCGCGGCGGGCCGCCGCGTACGGGGCAACCCCGTCGGCGCCGGGAAGCTCGGAGGTGTCGGGCGCCCAGGAGGAGGCCATGAAGGTCTTGAATGCCTCGGAGGACGGGCGCTGCGAACGGTTGTTCACGCGCTCCTCGAGGGGCTGGTCGCTGCCGGTGGTGGTGGTTGCATCAGTGCTCATGGTCCAATCGTCTCAAAGCGCGACGACATGTGCCAAGGCGCTCAGCGCAGAGCGGAGCCGGGTGTGGGAAAGAACTCCCGCCGCCCTGTGCCCGGCACGGCAAACCCCCGGTGGGCCGAGGCGCAAACCCGGCGCGTAGGTGCGCCCCTTTCGTCGGCGGAGGAACCGCCGGGCCCAAACAGCGCCGAAGCGCGGGCAAGGACTAGGCTGAGTGTTATGCGGATCGATCTTCACACACACTCACACATTTCCGACGGGACCGAGTCTCCCGCCGACCTGGTCACCGCGGCGGCTGCCGCGGGGCTCGATGTGGTGGCGTTGACCGACCACGACCAGACCGCCGGCTGGGCGGATGCCTCCGCAAGGGCGCTGGAGCTGGGCATCGGGCTGGTCCCGGGCATGGAAATCTCCTGCAAGACCGACCGCGGCATCAGTGTGCACCTACTCAGCTACCTGCACGACCCGGCGCACCTCGGGCTGCTCGAGGAGATCGAGAAGGCCCGCGATGCGCGCATCACCCGCGCCCGCCGCATGGTCGAGCTGCTCGCCGAGGACTACCCCGTGGACTGGGAGCTGGTCTCCAAGCATTCAGTGCCGGGAGCCACGATCGGCCGCCCGCACATTGCCGATGCGCTTGTCACTGCCGGGGTGGTGCGCACCCGCACGGAGGCGTTCGCCCAGGTGCTCACCGCGCGCTCCCGTTACTACGTGGGCCACTACGCAATGGACCCGGTGACCGCGGTGCGGCTGGTGCGCGAGGCGGGCGGCGTGCCGGTCTTCGCCCACCCCGTCGCCTCCGCGCGCGGGCGCATCGTGGGGGAGGAAACCTACAAGGAGATGATCGAGGCGGGATTGCTGGGCCTGGAGATCGAGCACCGGGACAATCCCGAGGAGGGCCGCAAGTACTTGCGGGCGCTCGCCGAACGGCACAACCTGATTGTCACCGGTTCCTCGGACTACCACGGCACGGGCAAGACAAACCTGCTGGGGGAGAACACCACGGCCCCGGAGATGCTGCGGCGCATCCTGGCCGCCGGAACCGGCAGCAGGGCCGTCGGGATTCCCGACCTTTCCTAGGTTCCGGCGCCGAATCCTGTCCTCGGCACTCGCGGAAGGCTTCACTTCCAAAACAAGACTGCCCCCAACCACGTCCCGCAGGTGCGGTACATGGTTGGGGGCAGTCTTTTGTCAGGCGGCGCCGGGATTCAGGGGGCGACTAGACCTGCGGGGCTTCAAGCAGGCTGGCACCGGGGATGCGCGCGCTCATCACCGCGATGGACTGCGGGTTCTCATCCACGCAGACAAATCGCCGGCCGGCCGCCGCGGCCACGGCCCCGGTGGTGCCGGAGCCCGCGAAGAAGTCCAGCACCCAGTCGCCCGGGCGTGAACTTGCGTTGATGATGCGGCGCAGGATGCCCTCGGGCTTCTGCGTGGGGTACCCCGTCTTTTCCTTGCCGGTGGGGGAGACGATGGTGTGCCACCAGACATCGGTGGGCAGCTTGCCACGCTCACGCTTTTCCGCAGTGACAAGCCCGGGGGCCATGTACGGCTCGCGGTCGACCTCCGCCGAGTCGAAGTGGTAGGCCTTCGGGTTCTTCACGTAGACAAGGATGTTGTCGTGCTTGGCCGGCCAGCGGCTCTTGGCGCGTGCACCGTAGTCGTACGCCCAGATGATCTCGTTGAGGAACGACTCGCGGCCGAAGATCGCATCGAGCATGACCTTGGCGTAGTGCACCTCGCGGTAGTCAAGGTGCACGTACAGCGTGCCGTCGTCCGCCAGCAGCCGCCAGGCCTCGCGCAAGCGCGGTTCCAGGAAGGACCAGTAGTCGTCGAACGCGTCGTCGTAGCTGTGCAGGTCCCCGCGCAGCGTGGAATAGCTGCGGCCCTGGAAGCCGATGCGGTCGCCCTCGCCCTCGGCCGCGCGCACGGCCTTGAGCACCTGGCGCTTTTGCGTGCGCCCGGTGTTGAACGGGGGATCGACGTAGATCAGCGTGAAGGATCCGTCGGGCAGCGTCGGCAGGAACGTCGCGTTCTCCGCGTGGACGATCAGGTTGGGGCCCTCCGGGTCCCAGGCCTGCACCGGTGGGGGACCGGCGGGCCCGCCGGCAACCTGTTCGGTTGCCTGGACGGGCCCGTCGGGGGTGTTAAGACGGCTCACCGATTTACTCGGAGTCGGTCTTGTTCACTACTTCGCCGTTGCGGCGACGGGTGCGGCTGCGGTTCGGCCGCGTGCGTGCCGGGCGTTCGGTGCGCTCGGCACCTTCGCCGGCGGGAGCCTCGGCCTCGTGGCCGGCTGCCTTGGTTTCGCGGTGGCGTTCGTCCTCGCGTGCCGGGCGGTCCGCACGGCCGTGCGAGTGGCCGTGGCGGCCGCCGCGATCCGATCCACGCTCGCCGCCGCGTTCCCCGCCGCGCTCGCCACGACGCGGTGCGCCGCCGCGGGGGCTGTTCTTCTTACCGGTTTCGCCCAGGTCCTCGAGCTTTTCACCGGCAAGGCCCTCGAGCTTGCGGGCGCTGCGTGGCAGGCGGCCCTTGGTGCCGGCGGGAATGTGCAGGTCCGCGAACAGGTGCGGGGAGGAGGAATAGGTTTCGACCGGCTCGGTGACGTCAAGGCCCAGCGCCTTGTTGATCAGGCCCCAGCGCGGAACGTCTTCCCAGTCGACGAAGGTCACCGCGGTGCCCTTGTTGCCGGCGCGGCCGGTGCGGCCCACTCGGTGGAGGTAGGTCTTCTCGTCCTCCGGGCACTGCAGGTTGATCACGTGGGTGACGTCGTCCACGTCGATGCCGCGGGCCGCGACGTCGGTGGCGACCAGCACGTCGACCTTGCCGTTGCGGAAGGCGCGAAGCGCCTGCTCGCGGGCGCCCTGGCCCAGGTCGCCGTGGATGGCGCCCGCGGCAAAGCCGCGATCGACCAGTTCGTCGGTCAGCTTGGCGGCCGAGCGCTTGGTCTTGGTGAAGATGATGCAGCGTCCGCGGCCCTCGGCCTGCAGGATGCGGGCGACGACCTCGTCCTTGTCCAGCTGGTGGGCGCGGTAGATGACCTGGCGGATGTCCTTCTTGGTGATGGAATCATCGTCGTTGTCGGCGGCGCGGATGTGCGTCGGCTTGGTCATGTAGCGGCGGGCCATCGCGATGACGGCGCCGGGCATGGTGGCGGAGAAGAGCATGGTTTGGCGCACGGCCGGGGTGGCCGCCAGCAGGGTCTCGACGTCCGGCAGGAAGCCGAGGTCAAGCATTTCGTCGGCCTCGTCGAGGATGACGATGCGCACGTTCTTCAGGCTCAGGTGCTTCTGCTTGTAGAGGTCGATCAGGCGTCCGGGGGTGCCGACGACGATCTCGACGCCGGAATTGAGCTGCTCGATCTGCGGCTCGTAGGCGCGGCCGCCGTAGATGGTGGCGATGCGCGCGTTGCGGAACTTGGAGGCCTTGTCCATGTCGGCGGCGACCTGCACGGCCAGTTCGCGGGTCGGGGCGACGATCAGTGCCTGCGGGGCGCCGGGGACCGGGAGCTTGTCATAGCCCTCGTCGTCCGGGCCGATGACGCGCTGCAGCGCCGGGATGCCGAAGCCGAAGGTCTTGCCGGTGCCGGTCTTGGCCTGGCCGATGATGTCGTGGCCGCCCAGGGCGACCGGAAGGGTCATGGCCTGGATCGGGAACGGGTGGGTGATGCCGGCTGCTGCGAGCGATTCGACGATGTCGGAGCGGACCCCGTAGTCGGCGAAGGACTGCTCGGGCAGTTCGTGGGGCTTTTCGTCGGTGGACAGCGATTCTTCGATGTCCACGGCTTCAGACGCCGAGTCGGCGGTGAGCAGGTGTTCAGTGTTCAAGACAGGGTTCTCATTCGTTTAGGCACCGTGCTTGGGGTGCTCGACGACCCCGAGAAGTCGAGAAAAGACCAGGGGGTCGGAGTCCACCACATGGCGGTGATTCCAGCGGAGCCGATCGCAGGCTATGCATCGCAACCGGGCTGTTGTGGCTGCGTGGGCGCAGGAGTCGCTGGGTAATCCCGCTAAAAAACTTGTTCAAGATACGCGACCGGGCATCCTTGTATACCCTCCAAGCATATCCCGCACCCGTTCCGATCCCTGCATTTCGCGGCCCGACGCACCCGGGACGGCGCAACGGCGCCGCCCGGGCACGGTCGGCCAACGGCCGGCCAACGGCGGGCGACGGCCGGGTGCCCCTTAGGGCCCGACGATCCTGAAGAGCACGGTTCGGGTCGTCAAATCCGCTGTGACAAGTTCAACCTCGACGTGGCGCCCGGCAGGCGCCGCCCCCTCGAAGGGGGCGGTC
Source organism: Paeniglutamicibacter kerguelensis (assembly GCF_017876535.1). Lineage (NCBI taxonomy): Bacteria > Bacillati > Actinomycetota > Actinomycetes > Micrococcales > Micrococcaceae > Paeniglutamicibacter > Paeniglutamicibacter kerguelensis. The sequence goes on along the minus strand of NZ_JAGIOF010000001.1, from coordinate 2,451,048 downwards.
ACGGCGGGGGAGATCAATTGCAGGGTGCCACGCGACTTGTGCCCGTTGGCCCCGTTCGTGCCGTTTGTGCCGTTCGAATGCGTGGAGCCGGGTGCCGCGGGTCCCGGGGCACCCGGCACGGTGCCGGTCAGCGTGACGGCGGAGAATCTTTCGCCCACACGGTGGGCAAGTGAGGCCGCTTCCACGGTGTCGATCGCGGCGCGTTCAACCTTGTTCACCAACTGGTTGGAGGAGCCCATCAGCTTCGGAAGCAATGGCAGGACCTCGCGGACGGCAGCGGGAACGTCCTGCCCGCGTATCGCATACGAACACACCAGCAGGGAGAACCTGTCGACCAACCTGCGCAGCGGCGCGGTGGTGTGCGCATAGGGCGCGCCGATGGCCGCCTGTTCCAGGCCGGAGGGAACCGCCCCGTCAAGCACCGTGTAGGTGGCGCCGCGGAACAGGCTTGCCGCGTGGTGCATCAGCGCCAGCTGACCGGCGTCGTCGAGGTCCAACGAGCGCAGGAACTCCCCGTAGGGCTGGTCCGTGCCCCAGCTGGCACCCAGCGTCGTGGCCTGCAGCCGGAACACCTCAAGGTCCTTGGGCAGCGGGGCGGGCATGGTGCGCAGGATGCCGACCTTCGCGTCGATCATCAGCCGGGCGGCTTCCATCCCCGTCATCAGGGAGATCTGGGCGTTCCAGTCCTCGACGGGCAGCGGCGCGCTGGCCCGCAGGACGTAGGTCCCGTTGATGCATTCCACCTCCTGGGCCGGGATGCGCAGGCTGGCGCCCCCGCGCTCGCGTTCCAGCTCGATGCGCTTGAGTCCGACCTCGCGCAGCAACCCCAGCAGCTCGGACGCCGTCCCGGCGTCGAGCTCCTCTTGCACGCCGACGTAGTTGAGCTTTGCGCGGCTGCGCACGATGGCGCGTTCCAGGGCGGTGTCGGTGACGACCCCGCGCGCATCAAGGGTGAAGGACCACAGGTAGGCGCTGCGGTCCTTCTCCGGCAGCAGCGAACCGGCATCCTCCGCTATCGATTCCGGGTGGAGCGAGAGCCTCCGGTGCGGAAGGTAGACGGTTTGCCCGCGCAGCCTGGTCTCGCCGTCCAGCCGGCCGCCGAGGCTGACAAAGCCCGGCACATCGGCAATCGCATAGTGCACCAGGTAGCCGTCGGCGGCGCGGGACAGGTGCACGGCCTGGTCCAGGTCCGTGGACTCCGCGGGGTCGATCGTCACAAACTCGATGTCCCGCCTGTCGGTGGGCGGGAACTCGAAGTCGCGGATGGCCCGGGCCGCTTCCTCGAGCACCTCCGACGGGAAAACGGTGCGCAGCTCGAACTCGGTCTCCAGTGCAACCAGAGCCTGGGCCAGGTCTGTGGTTTGTGCGTCAGGCGTTAGCCCGAGGATGTTGTGGATCACAACGACAGCATAACCACAGCACCGCCGCCGGAGCTTCAACTGTTGCGTGTTTGGCACCCCGAGTAGGCTGAACGCATGAGAAACCCTTCCGCAACCCCCGCCCGGCGGGACGCCGCCCAAGACGAAATGGCGCTGCTGGGCCTGATCGCCTACCAGGAGCTGACGGCCTTCGAACACCTTTCCTCCGACGCCAGGTTCTCGCCGACCCTCGTGGACAGGGAAACACTGGCCAGGCTGGCGGTCACCGAGTTCGGGCACTACGAGCTCATCAGGGAGATCATCGCCTCGCGCGGAATGGACGCCCAGGAGGTCATGGAACCGTTCATGTCATCGCTCGATGAAATGCACGAGCGCACCAAGCCGGGGGACTGGTACGAGTCGCTGACCAAGGCGTACGTGATCGATGGCGTTGCCGCCGACTTCTACTCCTACATCGCCTCGGAGCTCACCGAGGAGTCCCGCTCGATGGTGCAGAGCGTGAAGACTTCCGACGCCAACACCGAATGGCTGAAAGACCGGCTGCAGCTGGCCATCTCCGACCGCCCGGACCGGGCCTCGCGACTGGCCCTGTGGGGGCGCCGCCTGCTGGGCGAAGCGCTGACCCAGGCCCGCGAGATCGGAGAGCAGTACGACTACTGGGGTTCCCTGGAGGAGCGCGGCGACCGCGGGCAGACCATGACGGCGCTCTTTGCCCGGCTCGTCGAAAACCACTCCCGCCGCATGAGCAAACTGGGCATGACGGCCTAGGCGCCGGCACCCGGCACCCGAACCAATCCCAAGAGCCAAAGGAACGACGATGGATTCACCTAAACACGTCCTGGATGGATACGAGATCGCCCGCGCGCTGAAGTCGCTTCCGTCGTGGCGCCGGCGCGGGGGCGCGCTGGTGTGCGCCTGGTCGTTCGCAACCTCCCGTGAGGCCGTGGATTTCCTGGCGATCGTTGCGGAGGCCGCCGAGCACCTGGGCCACCACCCGGATGTCGACTGGCGATGGAACACCATCTTCCTCACCAGCACCTCGCACGACGTCGGCGGGGAGATCACGCCGCGCGACATCGAGCTGGCGACGCTGCTGGAATTCGCCGCCGCGGATTCCGGCGCCATTGCCGTTCCGCACCGGCACCAGGACATGACCCTGGCCATCGACGCACAGGACCCCGGGAAACTTGAGGGATTCTGGTCCGCGACGCTTGGCTACCGCAAGGGCCGCGACGGCGACCTCGTGGATCCGGAACGCCGCAACCCGCCGCTCTGGTTCCAGGAGACCCAAACGCCAAACGCCAACAGGTTCCACATCGATAAGCTTGTCGCTCGTTCGGAATTCGATGCCGCACGGGAGAAGATGCTCCCGGCGGCAGGCGAGGGCGATGCCATCCACGCGCCGCGCTGGGTGATCTACACGGACCCCGACGGGAACCGCATGTGCCTGTGTGCCGAACCCGAGGTCCCCGGCGAGACCTTCGACGCATAGCCGGGCCCGGAACCAGTCCCCAGACCGGCTCAAACGAACGGCGCCGGGTCCGCACTCCAACTGGAGTGCGGACCCGGCGCCCCCGGGTTTAAGCGAAACTAGTGTGCGAAGCCCACGCGGCGGGCTTCCTCCACACCGATTTCAACGTAGGCGATGCCCGCGACGGGAACCAGCATGAGGCGGCCCTTGGAATCGGTGAGGCGCAATTCTCCGCCGGCGCTCAATGCGTCCGAGACACGCTGGGCCAACTCTTCCGCGTTTTCGGCAGACTCGATTACGATCTCGCGGGCAACATTCTGAATTCCAATGCGAACGTCCATGGTGGCCTTCCTGGTTTTTGCGTACGTCGGTGCCCAGTGGCACCGAGAAACTTCTGATCTGAATTTACGTCAGGATTCTTTGGGGAAGCGACCGATTCCGCGCCAAGCTAAACGCGAGACCAATTTGCTGGCCTCCTCCATACTCACTTCGTCGCGCAGGTCCACCCAGTAACGGGCCGAAACCTGGGCCATCCCGGCCAAGGCACGGCCCATCAGCAGTGCCTGGCCCGGGGGAAGGTTGGTGTCCTCGGCGACGACCTCGGCGATACCAAAGGCGAACTTGGCGTTGAACGCCTCGATGCGCCCGCCGATCTCCTCGTCGTTGAGCAGGTCGGACTCGAAAATGAGCCGGAACGCCTGGGAATCGCGGGCGATGAACTCGTAGTAGGCATGGATTGTGGCGCGAACGCGCAGCTTGTTGTCGTTTGTCGAGTTCAATGCCTGCTGCAGCAGCGCACTGAACTCATCCATGTGCTGGTCCAGCAGCGCAATGTAGAGCTCGCGCTTGCCGGGGAAGTGCTGGTAGAGCACGGGTTTGGAGACCTCGGCGACCTCGGCGATTTCATCCATCGAAGCACCGTGGAAGCCATGGGCGACGAATACCTGGTGCGCGGCCTGCAAAAGCTGGCGGCGGCGGGCCTCGCGCGGCATCCGTTGCGTACGAACGCCACGGCTGGGGGAAGTAGTCACATCGGCCCTTTCGAGGTGCAGTCCGCCGTCGGATGCGGCGGACTCTCGTGCAAGTCTACTCTTGGGTAACGAAGTGGAAAGGGTACTGCGCCGCCGTCATTGCGGGGCTATGGTATTTCCATGGAACCCAACGAGTCGCCAACCATTTCATCCGGCACGTCCTCGGTGAAGCGGCCGGGGCCGGGGCTTGCGCCGCTGGTGGAGCCCGGGTCCGAGCTCGGCGCCGAGGAACTGATGCGCTATTCGAGGCAGATCATTATTCCGGAGATCGGGATGGTCGGCCAGCGCCGCCTCAAGAACGCCAAGGTCCTGGTCATCGGTGCCGGGGGGCTTGGTTCGCCAGCCTTGCTTTACCTGGCCGCCGCCGGCGTGGGAACCATCGGGATCATCGATGACGACGTGGTCGACGTCAGCAACCTGCAGCGCCAGGTCATCCACGCCGTGTCATCGGTTGGCCGGCTCAAGACCGAATCGGCCGCCGCCCGCATCCGAGAGCTGAATCCGCTGGTTGCCGTGCGCCTGCACTCCCACCGCCTGGACGTCGAGAACGTCCTGGGCCTTTTTGGGCAATACGACGTCATTCTTGACGGCACCGACAACTTCGCTACCAGGTACCTGGTCAACGACGCGGCGGCGTTGTGCGGCAAACCCTACGTGTGGGGGTCCATCCTTCGTTTCGACGGGCAGGTCAGCGTCTTTTGGGACAAGTTCGGCCCGAACTACCGGGACCTTTACCCCACGCCGCCGCCGGCCGGCACCGTTCCCTCGTGTTCCGAGGGCGGGGTCTTTGGCGTGTTGTGCGCCCAGGTGGGTTCGGTCATGGTTGCCGAAACCATCAAGCTGATCACCGGAGTGGGGGAGCCGCTCCTCGGCCGGGTGCTGATCCTGGACTCGCTGGACATGCGCTGGAGCGAGATCCGGCTTGAAGCGGACCCGAGTGCTCCCGGGATCAAGGAGTTGCTGCCCAGCTACGAGGCCTTCTGCGCGGGCCCCGAGACCAATCGCGCGGCGGAGGGCGAACAGGAGCCGGCGACAGTCAGCGCCGCGGAACTTGCCGCATTGCTGGATGGGCGTGCGGCGGGGGACAGCGATTTCCTCCTCGTCGACGTGCGGGAGCCGGGGGAACACGAAATAGTTTCGATTCCCGGTGCAATTCTCGCTCCGCGGGGTGCCGTGCTTTCCGGCGAAATCACCTTGCCGAGGGATAAAGAGATCATTCTTCACTGCAAATCCGGAGGCCGTTCCGCCGAGGTCCTGAGGTTCCTGCGCAGCGAGGGCTATGCAGAGGTTCGCCATCTGGAGGGCGGAATCCTGGCCTGGATCCACGACGTCGACCGCACGCTTCCTGCCTACTGAGACCACAAGTCTGCGCTTCCTTGTGTGGCGTTCCCAACAGCGGGAAAAATTGTGCATAGAAATAATGCAAAATGAATAAAATTCACATAGTCTAAGGTGAACATACTGAAGTGTTGCTCTGTGGGGAGGGCACTGAGGTTAAGGTTCACCATGAAAGTTCTGTTGCTTACACTTGTGAGTTTATTGGCGCTCTCACCGGCTCCATTTGCAGTCCAAAACAATATTGCACTGTCCACCCCACCGGAAATATCCCGACAAATGAGCGGCGACGCCCAGGGTTCCGAGCAGGATGCCGTGCAATCGATAGAGCCAGGCGAGGTGCGACTTTCCGGGAAAAACTCGGTCACCGCATCAAAACCGAGGTTCGTGACGACCGGTTCCATCACGCCGCGGACCGGCAAAAGCAGCGGCGCCAAGCTCGGTTCCGCGTCCAAGGGATACACCGTGTGGGGCACGGGTAGGTCTTCCTCGGGACACACCCAAATCAAGTTCTTCGGCAAGAGCGCGTGGGTGAAATCCAACCAGCTCAAGCGCGTGGCCGCTGCGAACTACACCACCACGCGCGGCACGAAGCTTCGCTCCCAGGCGGCCGCGGGCAAGACGCTTGCGACATTGCCCAGTGACTACACCGTCGGGACCCTCACCAACGCCAAGGCCAACAAGAACAAGTGGGTCCAGGTCCAGTATCAGGGGAGGACCGGATGGGTCGCCTCCAAGGACCTCAAGGGCGCATCTCTGCGCGCGGCCGCCGGCGCGGGAAAGAAGTCGTATTCGGACGCTGCATGGGCCAAGAAGGTCCAGCAAAACATCGCCAAGTATTGCCCGTCGATTCCCGTACGCGTCAGCAAGGTCAAGGGCGAGTACTACGCGGAATCCATCCCGCGTCGCATCACGCTCAGCCGGGTCGGCAACAACGACCCGGACGCGGCGAACATCAAGGCTGTCGCCCTGCACGAATGCGCGCACATCCTTCAGTTCAAGGTCTACCCGTCGGGCTTCGCAAAGCTGACGGCCTACGCCAACAGCATCAATCCGCGTCGTGACGGACGCGGGATCGAGCACCTGGCCGACTGCATGAGCGAAAAGATGGGTGCCAAGCGCACCGGCACGCTTTCCAACGGCAACGGCTACATTGCCGGGTACCAGGGCAAGTGCACCTCCACCCAGAACCAGGCGGCGACGGCCTTGCTGGCCGGCAAGCGGCCCGCGGGGGCGTAACGCAGGCAGGTGCCGGAGCCCGCAAGGGCAGGCATCGGCCATGGCGTTCGCCGGGCGAGGCAAGGTAAGCGTCAACGCAAAGACACCGCGGGAGCCACCTTCATGAAGGGTTGGCTCCCGCGGTGTCTTTGCAGGTGCTGCGGGTGTCTAGCCGACCTGGCGCAGAGGCTCGGCGGCGGGCTCCGCGGCGGCGGGTTCCCCGGCGGCAGCGACGGGGCAGACGCCCTTGGACGCGGGCGCTGCCGGCAACTCGATCTCAAGGCCGTAGAGGGTCTCGAGGGCATCGATGTAGTCACCGGCACGGCCCTCGGCCGCGAGTTCGCGGGCGCGGACGGTCGGCACGTGCAGCAGCTGGCGCATCATGCGCCGCATCGCGAATTCGACCTCTTCGGCCGCGGCCGTGCAGCCGTGCTGGGCGCGGACCTTTTCGACCTCGGCCTCGAGCACGGACTGGGTGTGCCTGCGCAGTGCCACGATTGCGGCGTCGGCGGCACGTTCGCGCTGCTCGAGCGCAAAGGCCCGGGTGGCTCCCTGCACGATTTCGCGTGCCTGGTGCAGCGCCTGGGCCTGCTCGTCGGGGGCCGCCATGCGCACGGACTCGAGGTTGACCAGATCCACGCCGGGCAGCTGGCCGAGGCTTGGGTCGAAGTCGTTGGTCAGGGCCAGGTCGATGGCGATCAGTGCCCGGTCCCCGCGGTCCAGCGCCGCGATGTCTTCGCGCATCAGGCGGTGGTCCGAGCCGCTGCAACCGATCAGGACGTCGGCGGCCGCGAGTGCTCCCTCGAGGGATTCCTCGTCCACGGCGGTGCCTCCTCGGGTCGAGACGAATGCCTCGGCGCGGCCGGAGGCGGAGAATACCGAAATGTTGTGTGCCTTGCGCTCGCGCAGCAGCGACATGGTGGCCCCGGCGTAGGCGCCGGTGCCGAAGATGACGATGTTCTTGTTCTCCCACGCCGGGTCGGCGCTCAGGTCGGTGGCCAGGTCAAGGGCCACGGAGACAACCGAGAGGCCGCGCGAACCCAGTGCGGTGCGCGATCCGACTTCCTTGGCGGTGCGCGATGCGGTCTGGAAGAGGCGTACCAGCGAACCCGTGGCGGTGCCGGAGGCTTGCGCCTCGTTCAGGGCGCGGCGTACCTGGCCGGCGATTTCGCGTTCCCCGATGACGGCCGAATCCAGGCCGGCGCCCACGGAGAAGAGGTGTGAGACGACGTCGGACTCCGTCTTGGAGATCAACGCCCCCGAGACGGTCTCTTCACTCAGCCCGGTGCTGGCGGCGATCTGAGTGATCACCGAGGAGCGGGCGGCGGGAACGTCTTCGGAACGCGGCACTTCGCAGTAGATTTCATAGCGGTTGCAGGTGGCAAGGGTGATGGCTCCGGCCACGGGGCTGGCCGAAGCGAGCACGACGGAAGCGACCTGGGAGGCGTCGGCGCTGATCTTTGCCACGGTCTCGAGGTCGATGTCTGAATGGGAGGCAACGAGAGATAGTAAAACCACAGTGTTCCCATGATAGCCCTTCTACCTCCTGTAGAAAACAACACGTTGGATGGTTTAAGTTCGGTGGCCGGCGTGTTTGTTCGCCCGGGGCGTGCGGATTACAGTTCGGCGCAACAACTTGGCACAATCATGAATATGACGTTGAGCCAGAACCACCCGATGATGGACGGTCGCACCGCCGATTCGCCGTTGATTTCCGCCTACCGGGGCAAGACCCCAAGCCGCCGCCCCGTATGGTTTATGCGCCAGGCCGGCCGCTCGCTGCCCGAATACCGCAAGCTGCGCGAGGGCACGCAAATGCTCGAATCGTGCCTGCGCCCGGACATGGCGTCCGAAATCACCCTGCAGCCGGTGCGCCGCCACGGCGTCGACGCCGGAATCTTCTTCTCCGACATCGTCATCCCGCTGAAGCTTGCGGGCGTCGAGGTCGACATCGTCCCGGGCGTCGGCCCGGTGCTAGCCACGCCGGTGCGCACCGCCGCCGACGTGCGCGCGCTGCCGAAGATGGACGACGCCGCGCTTGATCCGATCCGCGAGGCCGTCTCCATGACCGTCGAGCAGCTGGGCAACACCCCGCTGATCGGCTTCGCCGGGGCCCCGTTCACGGTCGCCGCCTACATGGTCGAGGGGCGTCCGTCCCGCGACCACCTGGGCCCGCGCACCATGATGCACGCGGAGCCGGGCGTCTGGGAGGAGCTGGCCAACTGGGCGGCCGATGCCTCCGGCGCGTTCCTGCGCGCGCAGATCGAGGCCGGCGCCTCCGCCGGGCAGCTCTTCGACTCCTGGGCCGGATCGCTCTCGCTGGCGGACTACACCAACTTCGTGGCCCCTTCCTCCGCCCGTGCCCTTGACCACGTGCGCGACCTTGACGTGCCGCTGGTGCACTTCGGCACCGGCACCTCCGAGCTGCTCGGCGCCATGCGCAACGTGGGCGTCGACGTCATGGGCGTCGACTACCGCCTGCCGCTGGACGAGGCCAACCGCCGCCTGGGCGGGGACATCCCGCTGCAGGGCAACATCGACCCCGCGCTGCTCGAGGCCCCGTGGGAGGTGCTCGAGACGCACGTGCGCCAGGTGCTCGCCGCCGGCGACAACGCCCCGGGCCACGTGGCGAACCTCGGCCACGGCGTGCCGCCGGACACCAACCCGGAGACGCTGACCCGTGTGGTGGAACTCATCCACTCGATCGCACCGATCGCGCGTTAAGCTAGAAACACAGCCCGCATCCGCCTTCCCCGCCCCGAAAAACCCACAGCGACGCCCTTGGGCAACGCGGGGACGGGGCGGGAAGGCGGCGGGGCACCCCCGTCTCCAGGAAGAGATCATGCAGTCAAACGCACCAGAGCAGCCCGCCTCCAACGCCGCACCGGCGAGCCAGGAACCCGGCGCGGCGCCCAAGGCCAAGCGTGCGCCCGTGGCCTCCAACGCCGCGGCCCACGCCATGCGCTTGCTGCAACGCGCACGTGCGGGCGAACAGCGCTCCGCCGAGGCCAAGGCCCCGGCCGGGCCGCGTGCGGCCGTCATCGGCGGCGGCATCTCCGGCCTGGTTGCGGCCCGCGAACTTGCAATGAGCGGTCACTCGGTCACGGTCTACGAGGCTTCCGCGGAGTTCGGCGGCTGCGTGCGCGCCCACGAGGTCGCGGGCCTGGTGCTCGACGCCGGCGCCGAATCCTTCGCCACCCGCTCCACCGCCGTGGCCGACCTGCTGGTTGAGCTCGGGCTGGGCGACGACATCGTCACCCCGGCCCCCGGCGGCGCCTGGCTGTACCTCAAGCGCGGCAGCGAATCCGCGGCCCAGCCGCTGCCGGCCACCGGCATCCTGGGCATCCCCGGCGACCCGTGGGCCGAAGAGGTGCGCAGCGCCGTGGGTCGCGCCGGCGCCCTGCGTGCGGCGGCCGACCTGATCACCCCGGTGTCAAAGAAACTGCTCGAGGGTGAACTGTCCCTCGGTGCGCTGGTGCGCTCACGGATGGGAACCGCGGTGCTGGAAAATCTTGTCACTCCCGTGGTCTCCGGCGTGCACTCGGCCGACCCGGACACCCTTGACGTCGACGCGGTCGCCCCGGGCCTGCGCGCGGCGGTGCTCAAGCACGGTTCGCTGGCCAAGGCCGTGGCGGCCATGCGCGCCGCGGCCCCGGCCGGCTCCGCGGTCGCCTCGATCGCCGGCGGCATGAACAGGCTCACCGCGGCTCTGCTGAAGGACTTGCGCGCCGCGAACGTCGTGCTGCTGCCCGGAACGGCCGTCGCCTCGGTGCACCACCAAGCCGGGACCGGCAATCCGGACCAGGCCTTCGAGCTCCGCCTGGCCGGCGGCACCGAGGCCGGGACCGAGGGCGGCTCCCAGCCGGCCGCGGCCGAACCCGCATGCTTCTCCCGCGTGGTCATCGCGACCCCCGGCGAGATCGCCACCGACCTGCTGGTCGGCATCGACCCCGGATTTGCCGGCTACCGCCCGGCCCCGGGCGCCGGCATCTCGCTGGTGACCCTCGTCATCGACAAGCCCGAACTCGACGACGCCCCGCGCGGCACCGGCGTGTTGGTCGCGCCGACCGTGGACACCGTCGGGGCGAAGGCGCTGACCCACGGCACTGCCAAGTGGCAGTGGCTGGGCGACGAATCCGGACCCGGATCCCACGTGCTGCGCCTGTCCTACGGCCGGCTCAACGACGTGGCCGGGTCGCTGGCCAACGCGGACGATGCGTCGCTGCGGACCGCGGCGCTTGCGGACGCCTCCACCCTGCTGGGCCTGGAAATCACCGCCGGCGACGTGCTGGGCTTCGACGTGGTGCGCTATGCGGGCGCGCTGCCGTTTGCGACGACCGGGCATGCCGCCCGGGTCGCGGCGATCCGCGAACGCACGAATGCCACCCCGGGACTCGAGGTCGTCGGCGCCTGGCTCTCCGGGACCGGGTTGGCGGCCGTGGTGGCCGACACCCGCAGGCGCCTGCGCATCAGCGCCAGCTAGCAACGGGGGTCCGGGCGGGCCGCCGGATCTCAACAGACTTTCACACCAGACCTTCACACCAGAGAAGAAACAGCCTCTTCGCCTTCACGCGCGAAGAACCGCAGAGAAAGCAGAAGAATCATCATGAGTGCAGTTGAAAGCCATTCGCCAGTGATCCGCGACCGCGAGGCAGCGGGCGACGCCACGATGTACTACACCCTGTGGACCATCTTCAAGCGCGACTCCGACCTGGACCGAACCGAGGGCGTCGAGGCCTTCGACGCGCTTGTCGAGGAACTCGCCGCCGAGGGCGTGACCGTGCGCGGCACCTACGACGTCTCGGGCATGCGCGAGGATGCCGACGTGATGATCTGGATGCACGGCGCCACCGCCGAGTCCCTGCAGGCCGCGCTGCGCAAGATCCGCCGCTCGTTCCTGTTCGCCGAGACCTCGATCGTCTACTCGACCATGGGCGTGCACCGCGAGGCCGAGTTCGCCAAGGACCACTCGCCGGCGTTCGCCCGCGGCGTAGCCCCCGAGGCCTGGATGACCGTCTACCCGTTCGTGCGCACCAACGACTGGTACCTGCTTGACCCGAAGGACCGCGGCAAGATGCTGCGCGACCACGGCATCCTGGGCCGCGAGTTCCCGATGGTGCTGGCCAACACCGTCGCCGCCTTCTCCTTCAGCGACTACGAATGGCAGATCTGTCTGGAGGCGCCGGACATGATCGACCTCGTCGACATGATGCGCCACCTGCGCTACACCGAGGCCCGCAACCACGTGCGCGAGGAAACCCCGTTCTACACCGGACGCCGCGTCTCCACCGCCGAGGTCGCCGAGGTCCTGCGATGAGCCAGGCCTTCGACCCGCGCGTCGGCTACGACGAAAACGGCGTCATGGCACCCAAGGCCTACGACGCGATCCTGCTGGCATCCTTCGGCGGTCCGGAGGGGCAGGACGACGTGATCCCGTTCCTGCGCAACGTCACCGCCGGCCGCGGCATCCCGGACGAACGCCTCGAGGAGGTGTCCCACCACTACCGCAAAAACGGTGGCGTTTCGCCGATCAACGCGCAGAACCGCGCGCTGAAGGCCGCCCTCGAGGCCGAGCTCGTCGCACGCGGCATCGATCTGCCGGTCTACTGGGGCAACCGCAACTGGGCGCCGTACATCCCGGAAACCGTCGAGCGGATGTACGCCGAGGGGCACCGCAAGGTGCTCATGATCTCCACCAGCGCCTACTCCGGCTACTCGAGCTGCCGCCAGTACCGCGAGGACCTCGGCGAGGCCCTGCGCGACACCGGCCTCGAGGGCAAGCTCGAGGTGGACAAGGTGCGCCAGTACTTCGACACCCCCGCGTTCGTCGCCCCGTTCATGGAAGGCCTGGCGGACTCGCTGGCCGAGGTGCGTGCGCAGCTGGCGCAGGCCGGAAACCCGGACGGCGAGATCAAGGTCGTCTTCGTCACCCACTCCATCCCGACCTCGGATGCCGAGGCGGCGGGCCCGCGCGACCTCGTCGCAAAGCTGGACACCGACCTGTACACGGCCCAGCACCTGGCCGTCGCCGACGCGATCCTCGCCGGTGTGCCCGCCGCTGCCGGCCTGGAGCACACGTTGGTCTTCCAGTCGCGCTCCGGCGCCCCTCACATCCCGTGGCTCGAGCCGGACATCAACGACGCCCTGGAGGAGTACAAGGAAGCCGGCGTTGCCGGCGTCGTGGTGGTGCCCATCGGCTTCGTCTCCGACCACATGGAGGTCCTCTGGGATCTGGACACCGAGGCGAAGGACACCTGCGCCGAGCTCGGCCTAGCCTTCCACCGCGTGCCGACCCCCGGAACCCACGCCAAGTTCGTCTCCGGCATGATCGACCTGGTCAGCGAGCGTGTTGCAGGTGCAGACGGAAACGCGCTGAAGTCCGGCCGCGACTCGGTCGCCGCGCTCGGGCCGTGGTTCGACGTCTGCCGACCCAACTGCTGCGCCAAGGTGATGCGCGACGGCACCGTCAAGCCCACCATCGCCGCCGTCGACTCCGAGGTCGGGGTGCCGTCGCCATGACCCAGGCACCCTTCCGGATCGGCACGCGCGGCTCCGCCCTGGCCACCACCCAGACCGGGCACGTGGCCGCGGAGCTCGCGGAGCTGGCCGGTATCGAGATCGAAACCGTCCTGGTCAAGACCGAGGGCGACGTGACCACCGGGCCGCTCTCGCAGCTCGGCGGCACCGGCGTGTTCGCCGCGGCGCTGCGCCAGGCGCTGCTGTCCGGCGAATGCGACCTGGCCGTGCACTCGCTCAAGGACCTGCCCACGACCCAGCCCGAGGGCCTGGTCATCGCGGCGACCCCGAAGCGCGCCGACGTGCGCGACGCCCTGTGTGCCCGCGACGGGCTCTTCCTGGCCGAGCTGCCCGAGGGTGCAACCGTCGGCACCGGATCCCCGCGCCGTGCGGCCCAGCTGCTGGCCTTCCGCCCGGATTTGAAGATCGTCGACATCCGCGGCAACGTCGGCACCCGGCTGGGCCGGGTCAAGGGCTCGCCCGCGCAGGCCGACGACGGGGGAGTGGGCCGCACCAACCAGGGCGACCTGGACGCGGTCATCCTGGCCGCGGCCGGCCTGGAACGCCTGGGCCTCGAATCCCACATCACCGAGTACCTGGACCCGGAGATCATGCTCCCGGCCCCGGGACAGGGGTCGCTCGCGGTCGAGGTGCGCGCGGCGGGCAGTTCGAACGCGGCGGTCGACGCGGCGCTGGAGAAGCTCGACGACCACGACACGCGCCTGGCCGTCACCGCCGAACGCGCGCTGCTGGCCCGCCTGGAGGCCGGCTGCGCCGCGCCCATCGGTGCGCTGGCCCGCGTGTTCGAGGACACGCTGGTGCTCGATTCGGTGGCCTGCCGCCCCGACGGCACCGACACCATGCGCCGGACCGCCACCACGCAAACGCTCACCGTCGACGGGGCCATTGCCCTGGGCGTGGCGTTGGCCGAGCTGCTGCTGCGCGAGGGCGCGGCCGCGTTGGCGGGGCTCTAGCGGCCATGTCCATTTCCGGGGTGTTGGCGGGGCGCACCGCCCTGCTGCTGCGCAGCGCCGATCGGGCCTCCGCCACGATCGCCGCGCTGCGCGAACGCGGGGCGCGCACCGCGCTGTGCCAGCTCATCGACTTCGAGCTGCCCGCCGACACCGCGGAACTCGATGCCGGCCTGCGCCGGCTGCTGGCCGGCGGGTTCGATTGGTGCGTTTTCACGTCCGTCAACACGCTCACCGCGCTGGCCCTGCGCGCGAAGGCCATGGGCCTGGAGCTGGCCGTCCCGTCCGCCACCCGCATCGCCGTCGTCGGCGAGGCGACGGCGCGGGCCGTGCTGAAGTTGGGGGCCTCCGTCGATTTCATGCCGGAGGCCGACCACTCGGCCCGCGGCATGCTCGCCGAATGGGACGCCCTGCGCGCCAGCCCGGCGAGCGTGTTCATGCCGCAGGCGGACATCGCCTCCGCCACGCTGCGCACCGGCTTCGCCGCCCACGGGTGGGACGCGCACATCGTGGTTGCCTACAACACCGTTGCCGCGCCCGCGGATCCGGCCCGTGCACTGGTTTCCCCCGCGGGCGCACCCGCAACGGACCTGCCGCCCGGCGGCCGACGGCTACACATCGACGAGCTGGCCGCGAGCCTGCCCGACATCGATGCGGTCTTCTTCACCTCCCCGAGCACGGTGGACAGGTTCCTGGCCGTGGCGCCCGCGCCGGATGCCGCACTGGATCTCATCGCCATCGGGGACAGCACCGCGGCGCGCCTGCGCGAGCGCGGATTCACGCCCGCAGCCGTCGCGGACCTGCCCACCCCGGCGGGCATGATCGCCGCCTGGGAAGCCGCGCTGGCGGCCTCCGGCCCCGGCCGCCCACGGCCAACCCGAACTTGAACACCCGAACTTGAGCCACCACAGAACTTGAACAACCCCGAGCTTCACGAGGAGCCAGAATGTCATTCCCAGCCCGCAGGCCCCGCCGCCTGCGCACCACCCCCGCCATGCGCCGACTCACCGCCGAGCTGACCCTGGCCCCGCAGCAGCTGATCCTGCCCGCGTTCGTGCGCGAGGGACTCGCCGAACCCAACCCGATCACCTCCATGCCCGGCGTCGTGCAGCACACCCTTGACACGCTCAAGGCCGCCGCGGCGGAGGCCGTCGAGCTGGGCCTGGGCGGCATCATGCTCTTCGGCATCCCGGAGACCCGCGACGCCGTCGGCAGCGCCGGCATCGACCCGGCGGGCATCCTGAACCGCGGCATCGAGGCCGTGCGCGCGGAGGTCGGCGACGAGCTGGTCATCATGTCCGACGTCTGCCTGGACGAGTTCACCGACCACGGCCACTGCGGCGTGCTCGACGCCAAGGGCAACGTGGACAACGACGCCACGCTGGAAATCTACGGCCGCATGGCCGTGGCGCAGGCGGAGGCCGGCGCCCACATGCTCGGCCCCTCGGGCATGATGGACGGCCAGGTTGCCGTCATCCGCCAGGCCCTGGATGAGGCCGGCCACCAGGACGTCTCCATCCTGGCCTACGCCGCCAAGTACGCCTCCGCGTTCTACGGCCCGTTCCGCGAGGCCGTCGACTCCCAGCTGAAGGGCGATCGCCGCACCTACCAGATGGATGCGGCCAACCGCCGCGAGGCCATGGTCGAGGTTGAGCTCGACCTTGCCGAGGGCGCCGACATGGTCATGGTCAAGCCGGCCATGAGCTACCTGGACGTGCTGGCGGACGTCGCCGCCATGTCCCCGGTGCCCGTCTCCGCGTACCAGATCTCCGGCGAGTACGCGATGATCGAGGCCGCCGCCGCCAACGGCTGGATCGACCGCCGAGCCGCCATCACCGAATCCGTCCTGGGCATCCGCCGTGCCGGTGCCGACACCGTGTTGACCTACTGGGCCTCCGAACTGGCCCAGTGGCTGAAAGAAGGAAAGTAATGACCAGCTCCGCAGAACTCTTTGCCACCGCCCAGAAGCTGATGCCCGGCGGGGTGAACTCCCCGGTGCGCGCCTTCGGCTCGGTCGGCGGCGTTCCCCCGTTCATGGTCGGAGCCAAGGGCGCCTACCTGACCGATGCCGACGGGAACTCCTACGTGGACCTGGTCTGCTCGTGGGGCCCGGCCCTTCTGGGCCACGCGCACCCGGCCATCCAGGACGCCGTGCACGCGGCGGTCGACCGCGGGCTGTCCTTCGGGGCGTCGACGCCCGACGAAGGCAAGCTCGCAGCACTCGTGATGGGCCGCGTCGGCGGGGTCGAGCGCATGCGCATGGTCTCCACCGGCACCGAGGCCACCATGACCGCGGTGCGCCTGGCCCGCGGCTACACCGGCCGCGACCTGATCGTGAAGTTCGCCGGCTGCTACCACGGCCACCTCGACGGACTGCTGGCCGCCGCCGGATCCGGCCTGGCCACCCTGGCGCTGCCCGGCTCCGCAGGCGTCACCGCGGCCACCGCCGCCGAGACCCTGGTGCTGCCGTACAACGACCGCGAGGCCGTCACCGCCGCGTTCGCCGAGCACGGCGCCAACATCGCCGCGGTCATCACCGAGTCCGCACCCTGCAACATGGGCGTCGTCACCCCGGAGGCCGGCTTCAACAAGTTCCTCGCCGAGACCACCCGCGCCAACGGCGCCCTGCTGATCCTCGACGAGGTGCTCACCGGCTTCCGTGCTTCCGACGCTGGCTACTGGGGCCTGACCGGCCGCACCGAGGGCTGGACCCCGGACCTCTACACCTTCGGCAAGGTCATCGGCGGCGGCCTGCCCACCGCCGCGCTCGGCGGCCGCGCCGAGGTCATGGACTACCTGGCCCCGCTGGGCCCGGTCTACCAGGCCGGCACGCTCTCGGGCAACCCGGTGGCCATGGCCGCGGGCATCGCCCAGCTGACCCACGCCACCCCCGAGGTCTACGCACACATCGACGCGAAGTCCCTGGAACTGCAGGCGGCCCTGGCCTCCGCGCTGAATGATGCGGGGGTCGATCACTCGATCCAGCGTGCGGGCAACCTGTTCTCCGTCGCCTTCGGCACCTCGGTACACGGCGTGCACAACTACGAGCAGGCCCAGGCGCAGGAAGCCTACCGCTACGCACCGTTCTTCCACTCGATGCTGGAGTCGGGCATCTACCTGCCGCCGAGCGTCTTCGAGGCCTGGTTCCTGTCCTCCGCACACGACGACGAGGCCATGGACAAGATCTTCGCGGCGCTGCCTGCCGCCGCCCGCGCCGCGGCCGCAGCCACCCCGGCGGCCTGATCGCTGAAGGCCGAACCCCGGCACGAATGCTCCCCGGTTTTCCCGCGCCCCTCCAAGGTGCCGCGGGGAAACCCGGGAGCATTCCGCGTTAACCGGCGGGTACGTGAGGTGCCCGGGCTATTTCGGGCCTCCGAAAGCGCCCGGGGCGTGAGGTGTGGCTCACGTCGCCCGTCGGAGCTGCCGTGGGGTGCGGCGCCCCGGGCCGGGTGCCGGAACGAGCTTGGGTTTCCGGGTGCAATGACCTAAATGCCCACGTCAGCATGAGATTGTTCTACAAAAAGCGGGTCGGCCGACGGTGGAGGCCCGCGCGCCGGGGACCGTCATTTGGGCTCGAGTCCAAGTAAAGCGGCAGAATCCGCGCCAAGGGAGCACAGCTAGGCTTGTGCGGTTAGTTTTCGCGTTTCATTGCCCAGGGGATCATAGTGAGCCTATTTCGTACCAAACCCGTCGAGAGTTTCTTGGCGGATGCCGCAGAGCCGGGTCGCCAGCTCAAGCGGACCCTGAACACCTGGGATCTGATGATCATGGGTGTAGCAGTATCGGTGGGCGCCGGAATCTTCTCCGTGGGTGCACGGGCCGCAGCAAACTTCTCCGGTCCCGCAGTCACGCTTTCCTTTGTGATCGCCGCGCTTACCTGCGCAATGGCGATCATGTGTTACGCAGAATTTGCCACGGCGATCCCCGTTGCAGGTTCAGCGTATGTATTTTCCTACGCCACCATGGGTGAGTTCATCGCGTGGATCATCGGGTGGAACCTGATCCTCGAACTGTTCACCGCAGCAGCGGTGATCGCCAAGTACTGGGGTATCTACCTCACCGAAGTCTTCCAGCTCGTGGGAGTACACCTCTCACCAACCATTGATCTAGGCATCGTCACCATGAGCTGGGGACCGTTGCTGATCGTTGCGCTGTTTACGCTGTTGCTCGTCATGGGCACCAAGCTTTCAGCCACGGTCGGCAACATCTTTACCGTCATCAAGATCGGCGTGGTGCTCTTTGTCATCGTCGCCGGGTTCTTCTACGTGAAGGTGGAGAACTACACGCCTTTCGTCCCGGAAGCAGTCCCGGCCACGGGTGACGGCACCACTGAGGTGCTCAAGCAGTCGCTGTTCGCCTTCGCCACCGGCGCCGCTCCGGCGCAGTACGGCATGATGGGCGTCTTCGCGGGCGCCGCACTGGTGTTCTTCGCCTTCGTCGGCTTCGACGTCGTGGCCACCAGCGCCGAGGAGGTCAAGAACCCGAGTAAGACGCTGCCGCGCGGCATCTTCGCGGGCCTGGCCCTGACCACGCTGCTCTACGTAGGCGTCTCGCTCGCACTGACCGGCATGGTCTCCTACAAGGACCTCGCTGCAGTCGAAACCCCGAACCTGGCCACCGCGTTCTCGCTGGTGGGCAACGAGGGCGCCGCATCGGTCATCGCCGTCGGTTCGCTGATCGGCCTGACCACCGTGATCATGGTGCTGCTCATGGGCCTCTCGCGCGTGGTGCTTGCCATCAGCCGCGACGGCCTGCTGCCGCGCTCGCTGTCCAAGACCAGCGCCAAGCGCGGCACCCCGGTGCGCATCACCGTCATCTGCGGTGCCCTGGTGGCATTTGCCGCAGGCTTCACCCGCGTGGACGTGCTCGAGGAAATGATCAACATCGGCACGCTGTCCGCCTTTGTGATGGTCAGCCTGGGCATCATCGTCCTGCGCCGCAAGCGCCCGGATTTGAAGCCCGCCTTCCGCGTGCCGTTCGGTCCGGTCATACCGATCGTCTCGGCCCTGTTGTGCACCTACCTGATGCTCAACCTGGCCGTCGAGACCTGGATCTACTTTGCCGGCTGGCTGGTGCTGGGTGTGGCGATCTACTTCGGCTATGGCCGACGCCACTCGCGCCTGAACGAGAAGTTCGCCGACCAGATCGCAGCGATGGGAAAGGTCGACGAGCCGGAGCTCGTCGGAAAGTAAGACCGCCGACCGCCCCCGCCGGGGCCCGGCAAACAAGCATTGAACAGGCGAAAGCGCCGGCGCCACTTCTGCGATCCAGAACAGGGTGCCGGCGCTTTTGCGTACCTGCCATGTCGGCACGCGTTCGGGCAGGCCTTCGGCCGATGCCCGAACGCTGGCAACCGGGGCGCACCAGGACGTCTCGGCGGTAGCCGATGGTTGTTCAGTCACCGCCGGTCTGGTGACCACGGCACTAGGAGCAGAACTGGCGCAACGGGTCAGGAAAATTGGCGCCGCAGAGCCACGAGTCCGGGGTCGGTTGGGGTTCCGGAACCGGGGCGGCTGGTTTGATGGCCGGAACCGTGGGTGTTGGCGTGGCCGGAACCGGGGCGGCCGGTTTGAGCTCCGGAGCCTTGGGGGAGGGGAACGCCAGCACCGCCAGGAGGGGATGGTGGTCTGACGGCACCTTGCCCTTGAACTTGCCGGTGCGGGGATCGATCTTCACGACCAGTTCCCAGCTTTTGACTCCGATGCCCTTGTCCACCATGATGTAGTCGATTCGCTTGCCGGGTACCCGCGGGAGCGGGTTCTTGAATCCGTGGAAACTGTTGAAGGTGGTGTTCTTCCCCGGCGCATCGACTTTTGCGGTGTCCCTGAATCCGTTCTTGAGCAGTGTCTTCACCGGCTTCTGGTAGGCATAGGAGTTCAGGTCGCCCATGAAGAGAACCGGCAAGCCCTGCGGATTGATCGAGGTGCGCAGGGCCTTGAGTATGTTCTTGACCTGCCCGTTACGGCAGCGCTCGAAGTCGCCGCGCTCGTTGATGCCCTCGAAGTCCAGGTGGGTGTTCACCATCAGAAATGTGGTCGACGGTGTGGTGCGCGTGCGGAAGACCTGCCAGACCATGGCGCGGTCGTCCCATTCGCACCAGTCGTTGTCCACGTTGACGGTTCCCCCGGTGCCGATGGGTTCCACAGTTGCCTTTTTGTAGAAGATGTGCAGGCCGAATTGCTCCGCTTCGTCATCGGAACAGTCCTTCTTGCCGCAATCCTCGTACTTGCCGTCGGAACCCGTGAGGGCGTGGCCGTACCCCTTTTTGGCAAGGGCCCGGCGCAGGCTCTCCCACTGGGGGATGTCGTCGTCGTTATCATCCCAGTCACGGGAGATGGAGGCTTCCTGGACTCCCAGGACATCCACGGAATGCGATGTGACCGTCTTGGCCACGGCCGCACGGCGTTCGTCCCAAGGGTGCTCATCTTGGTGTCGGAGAGCCGTCAGGATGTTGAAACTCATTGCCGTGATCTGCGGTGCCGGTGCATTGCCGGTGGCAACCTGCTTCGGCAAGGGCTTCGTTGGCGGCCCCGTGATCGAGGGGCTTTCTGGGGCCTGCGGATGTACTGCAATCCCCTGTTGAGGTGCCACCGCCGGCGCTGCGCCGGGTGTTGGCCAGCCCCCGATCGCGGCAGCGAGAACCAACGCTGCCAATGCTCCCCAAAATGCACGAAGTCTCCGCGACATCTGGCCACCCCAATCGACCATGGCCGGGTCCGGCCACTTGGATTTGTCCTTGCAGGGGCCTCGACCGCGCCATTACGGCCGGGGTCCTGAGCGGCCCCGGACGATGCGAGTGCATCCGGGGCGAACTCATTTGCCCATGCTAACACCGGCGGTCGCGAGTCAATAAGGGGAAAGCAGCCGAATTTGGCGACCGGTGACCCGCTTGCGGGACCTAGCTGCGGCGCGGGAGGCGTCGCCCGTCTCGGTCCGCCGCCGTGGGTGTGGTGCCGCCGTGCGGCGGCAAGGCGTGATTGACGTGTCGCGGGCACGAAAAATGCGCTGCCCCATCCTGCTGAGGCAGGGGGAGCAGCGCATCTTGCGGTCTCCCCGGAGGGAAGCCGTGTGGAGCCTAGAACGCCGGGATGACGTCGCCTTCGGTCCAGGTGGTCTTGATGTACTCGCGGACCTCGTCCGAACGCAGCAGCTCGTCGAGCTTGGCGATCGCCGGGGTCGATTCGCCCGCACGCCAGGTCAGGAAGTTGGCGTTCGGGTTGTTCTCCGCCGATTCCTGGGCCAGGACCTCGTCCTTGTTCAGCTTCGCCTGGACGATGTAGTTGCCGTTGACGATTGCCATGCCCACGGTCGGGTCTTCCTGGTAGAACTTCGGGACCTGCTCCGAGTTGACTTCCTGGAACTTGAGCTTCTTCGGGTTCTTGGCCGCGTCGTCCTGGACGGTCAGGGCCGAGTCGCCGTCGACCAGGCCGGTCAGCAGGCCGGCGGATTCCAACACGCGCAGGCCGCGCAGCTGGTTGACCGGGTCGTTGTTCAACACGACAACGGCGCCCTCGGTCACCGAGGCGACGTCCTTGAACTTCTTGGAGAACACGGTCAGCGGTTCCAGGTGGATGCCGGGGCCGTGCTCGAACTTGTAGCCCTTGGTCTTCATCTGGTCGGCCAGGTAGGCCTCGGTCTGGAAGTAGTTGGCGTCCAGGCTGCCGTCCGCAAGCGCGATGTTCGGGGTCTGGTAGTCGTCGATCTCTGTGATCTCCAGATCGATGCCGTTCTTCGCGGCCAGGTTCTTGTCGATGAACTCGAGGATCTGGGCGTGCGGGATCGGGCTGGCGCCGACCTTGACGATCGTGGGGTTGGCCGGGTCGAGCGTTGCCGTCGCGCTGGGGGCAGCGGAATTTCCGCCACCGCAAGCCGTCAGTGCGAACAGGGTTGCGACGCCGGTCAGGGCAAGTGCGAGTTTCTTACGCATCGGATGCGTTTTCCTTTTCATCAAGACCCGGAGTCGGTGGACAACGGGCAACTAACGCAGCTAGCGGCTACTGGCTGCGCGCCGGCGGAAGTGAACCGCCGGAAAATCACGAAGGGGCACGGGTGCGCCCCAAGGGGATACTGCGATGGAAAAGCTGGGTGAGGCCGGTCCGCGGGAGTGGACCGTGCGCCCGGGGGTGGGTTGGTGCGGCGGGACGGACGCCGCACCAACCGGGGTCTTGCAGGTGGGTCAAGCCGGGCCTAGAAGGCCGGGATGACGTCGCCCTCTGGCCAGGTGGTCTTGATGTAGGTGCGGACCTCGTCCGAGTGCAGCAGCTCATCGAGCTTGGCCACGGCGGCGGTCTTCTCGCCGGCGCGCCAGGCCAGGATGTTGGCGTTCGGATTGTCCTTGGTCGGCTCCACGGCAAGGACCTCGTCCTTGTTCAGCTTCGCCTGGACGATGTAGTTGCCGTTGACCACGGCGATTCCCACGGTGGAATCCTCCTGGTAGAACTTCGGCACCTGTTCGGCGTTCACTTCCTGGAACTTCAGGTGCTTCGGGTTCTTGGCCTCGTCGGACTCGACGGTCAGGACCGAATCGCCATCGACGATGCCGCTGATCAGTCCGGCGCTCTCGAGGACGCGCAGGCCGCGGATCTGGTTCGACGGGTCGTTCATCAGCACAACGAGCGCGCCATCGGTCACCGAGGCCGCGTCGGCGAACTTCTTGGAGAACGCGGTCAGCGGTTCGAGCAGGATGCCCGCGCCGTGCTCCAGCTTGTAGCCCTTGGTCTTGACCTGGTCGTCGAAGAACGGCACGTGCTGGAAGAAGTTGGCATCGATCGAACCGTCACTCAGCGCCAGGTTCGGGGTTTGGTAGTCGTCGATCTCTGTGATGTCCAGGTCGATGCCGGCCTTCTTGGCGAGGTTCTCATCGATGTACTGGAGGATCTGCGAGTGCGGAACCGGGCTGGCGCCGACCTTGACGATCGTCGGGTTGGCCGGGTCCAGCGTGGCGTTGAGGTCCGCGCTGGGGGTGGCAGCGCCGCCACCGCAAGCCGTCAGGGCGAACAGGGTTGCGACTCCGGTGAGTGCGAGAGCTAGTTTCTTACGCATTGGATGCGTTTCCTTTTCATGAAGAACCGGCGTCCGGGACGCCGGGTAACCAACGCAGCTAGCGGCTACTGGCTGCGCGCCGGCGGATTAACCGCCGGAAACTTTCGGGAGGGGCGCCGAGGCGGCGCCCCCGGGGGTTAGCGGTGGTCGACCAGACGGGAGATCCGGTCGCCCAGGATCTGCACGAACTGCACCAGCAGCACCATGATCACGATGGTGACGATCATGATGGTCGGTTCGTAGCGCTGGAAGCCGTAGTTGTAGGCGAGTCGGCCCAAGCCGCCGCCGCCGACCAGGCCGGCCATCGCGGAGTAGCCGATCAGCGTCACGATCGTGGTGGTCGTCGCGGCGATGATGCCGGGCATGGCTTCGGGGACCAGCACCTTGCGGATGACCTGCATCTTGGTCGAACCCATGACCAGCGCCGCGTCGATCTTGCCCGCGGAGACATCGCGCAGGGCGGTTTCAACCAGGCGGGCGTAGAACGGGATGGTGCCAATGGTCAGCGAGACGGAGGCCGCGATCGGGCCCAGCGAGGTGCCCACCAGCCATGCGGCAAACGGGATCAACGAAACCATGAGGATCGCGAACGGGATCGACCGGGTGATGTTCACGATGACGCCGGAGAGGATCCCGTTCAGGGTCTTGTTCGGGGTCAGCCCGCCCTTGGCGGTGTTCAGCAGCAGGATGCCGAGCGGCAGGCCGATCAGGATGGTGAAGAAGGTGGAAATACCCGTCATCTGCAGGGTCTCGAGCAACGCGGGCCACAGGGCCTTGGTGATGCCGGGGTTGGTCATCAAGTCGTCGAAGAAGTCCATGTTTTACTTGGCCTCCTTCACGGTCACTGCAACGCCGTTGGAAAGCAGGTGCGCGGTGATGGCGGCGATGTCGGATCCTTCGGGAAGCTGGATGCGCAGGTGCGCGAATTGGTGTTCGCCGAGGTGCTCTACCGAACCGGCCAGCACGTTGACATCGATATTGAAGGTGCGGGCGATCGAGGAGATCACGGGCTCGGTGGCGCGGGCGCCCGAGTACAGCAGGTCCAGCACGGTGCCGGCAGGAAGGCCGTCCGGCAAGTCGCCGGGCATCGGCAGCAACGCCTGGGACAGGCGGCCGGACGGGTCTGCCACGACCTTCTGGATGTCGCCGTGTTCGACGATGCGGCCGGAATCCAGCAGGGACACCGAATCGCAGGCCTGCTTAACGACGTTCATCTCGTGCGTGATGATCAGCACCGTGAGGTTCAGGCGGTCGCGCACGGACTTGATCAGTTCAAGGATCTCGTCGGTGGTCTTCGGGTCCAGAGCGCTGGTCGGCTCGTCGCAGAGCAGCACGTCGGGGTCCGAGCACAGGGCGCGGGCGATGCCCACGCGCTGGCGCTGCCCGCCGGAAAGCTGTGCCGGGTAGGCATCGGCAAACTTGGTCAGGCCCACCAGCTCCAGGAGGTCGGCAACCTTGGCCTTGATCCTGGCCTTCGGGGTGCCGATGAGTTCGAGCGGGAACGCCACGTTCTGGGCGGTGGTGCGCGAATCCATCAGGTTTGCGTGCTGGAAGACCATGCCGATGCGTCGGCGCGCGGTGCGCAGGTCGGCATCGGAAACGTTTGCGAGTTCTTGGTTGTTCACTGCAACGGACCCGGAGGTGGGGCGATCCAACAGGGTCAGGCAACGCACAAGCGTCGACTTTCCGGCGCCGGAATGGCCGATGATGCCGTGAATCTGGCCGGCATCAACGTGCAAGGAGACACCGTCAAGGGCGACGACGGTGCGATCGCCCTGCTGGTAGACCTTGCGCAGGTCGGTAACTGTGATCAAAAGGGGTGTCCTCGGCAATCAAAATGCAAAAAGTAAAAAGGGGTACTACATATTGAAGCACTATCGAATGATTGCGGCGCAATCGTGGTACTTCAGCGCAATTTTGCGCAGCGAGACGGGTCCATCCGGTTTGCCGCCATCGATTTGTTGCATCAGCCGGCCCTTCGCCGAAGAAATCGACGACCCGGCGGAGCCCGTCATGGTGAGCGACGGCACAGCTGTGCCCGGTGAACTGTCTCACGTTCACCGGGCACCGTGCTGTTTATGGGGTTGCCCGGGTGGCGTCCCGGGCGGGCCCGTGTGTCAGCCGCGCACCGGCCACTCGCCGTTGACAACCGCGGCCGAGTCCTTGCGGCGGAAGAACTCCTGCAGGCCAGCGGCCTGTTCGGCGGCCCAGGAGACCTGTGCGCCATGCAATTCCAGCGGGTCGACCTGCAGCTTGGGGTACTTGGTGGCCAGTGCGTCGGCGATGCCGATGGTTGCGGCCGCGTCAGCCGCGGAAGTGTGGGCGTTGAGCAGCGGAACGCCGTAGAACTCGCTCATCACCGAGAGGTTGCGCTTGCCGCGGCGGTACTTGTCCACCTGCTTGTCCATGATGTACGGGTCGATGACCGGCGCGGGGGCCAGCGGGGCCACGCCGTGGCGCTTTGCCTCGCGGTCCAGCACGGTGAAATCGTAGGCGGCGTTGAACGCCATGACCGGCATGGTCTGGAACAGGTCAGCAAGGTAGGCGGAAATCTCCGCGACGGCCGTCGCGGCGTCGATGCCCTCGGCCTGGGCCTGGGCGGTGTAGATGCCGTGGATCTCGCTGGCTTCCACCGGGATCGGCACCCCGGGGTTCACCAGCCATTCCTTGGTGTGTAGGATTTCGGAGCGGCCGTTGACCACGACGATCGACGCCGTGACGATGCGTGCATCGAGCGGATCGCGCCCGGTGGTTTCAAGGTCGAACGCGGCGCGGGGGAGTGTATGCCAGGAAGTCATGCACCTACGCTACCGGGGATGGCGGACACTTTGGCACAGGACACCGCGGCGGCGTTGATGGCGGGCGTGCAATGCCGGATAGATTTGATGCATGGTGCAAAGCACTGCCGACGGGCAGCAGGAAAACGGCGGCCGCCTCGACTACGACGAGGCGGTGCTGGAAGTGGCTGCCCTGATTCCGCCGGGCAAGGTGCTCTCCTACGGGGACATCGCAGAACTGCTCGGGTCCGGCGGCCCGCGCCAGGTGGGCAAGGCCATGTCCCGGTCCGGTTCGGCCGTGTGCTGGTGGCGGGTGCTGCGCGCCGACGGCAGCCTGCCCGCGGACCTGCAAGCCCGGGCCGAGGTCCAATGGGTTGCCGAAGGCACGCCGCAGCGCGGTTCCGGCGTGCTCATGAAAGCGGCCCGGTGGGAGCCGGGCGAGTCCGAACACCGGCGCATCGACGAGGTCGCGGCCCTGCTGCCGGTTCCAAAGCGTCGTACACCACTGATCTGATGGAGAACATGAATTCCCGCACGATGGATTCCCCGACGACGGATTCCCGGACGCCTGCGCACGAAGCCTTCTCCGGGGGGCCTGCCTACGCCCAGGACCCCGCGCAGCAGGAACTGGTCGACCTGGAGGCGGGCCACGGTCCGCTGCTGGTGCTCGGCGCCCCCGGCACCGGGAAAACCGCCACGCTGCTGCGCATGCTCACCTCGCGGCTGGACCGCGGGCTGGACCCCGAACACCTCCTGGTGCTCTCGCCGACCCGTGTTGCCGCGGCCCAGCTGCGCGACGACCTGTCCGCCAGCACCGAAAAGACCTTCTCCGAACCCGCCGTGCGCACCTGGTCCGCCTACGCGTTCGACCTGATCCGCCGCGCGCGGCTCGACGGGCTGCTGCCGCAGCTGCAGCGCCCGCCCCGGCTCCTCTCCGGTCCCGAGCAGGACACGCTGATCGGGCACCTCCTGGAGGGGCACGCGCAGGGGTTCACCCCCGCGCCGGAATGGCCGTCCTCCCTGGGTGAGGCCGTAGGCACCCGCGGTTTCCGCAAGGAGCTGCGCGAGCTGTTCGACCGCGTCTCCGAACACGGGCTCGATGCGGGCGAACTGCAGGACCTGGGCGAAGCGCTGCACCGCCCCGAATGGGTAGCCGCCGCGCAGTTCTACCAGGAGTACCGGGACCTGCTGGACCTGGGCAGCGCCGAGGCCTTCGACCCCGCCGGGCTGATCGCCGAGGCCGCGTACCTGCTGGAATCGAACCCGGAATTCCTGGCCGCCGAGCACGAGCGCCTGCACCTGGTTTTGGTCGATGACCTGCAGGAAGCCAACCCGGCGCAGCAGCGGCTGCTCTCCATGCTGGCCCGCGGGCGCGACCTGGTCGCCTTTGCCGTGCCCGACAACGTCGTCCAGGGCTTCCGCGGCGCGCGCCCGGACCTGCTGGGCGATTTCGCGTCCCTGCACGGCACCGAGAAGGCGCCGGCTCGCACGTTTGAACTCCGCACCTCCTACCGGCTGAACCCCGGGCTGGCAGAGGTCTGGGGCCGGGTGGCACGTCGCATCCCGGTCTCCGCCGGCGCCGCCGGCAGGACGCTCGTGGCAAGCGAGCTTGAATCAGAAAACCCCGATGCCGACGCCGCTGTGGCTGCCGAGACCCATGCCGTTGCAGGGCTCGCCGACAGCGACACCGCGGAGCCCGACGAGACCGGCAACCCTGCGGCGTTGGAGGTCCTGCTCGTCGACTCGCCCATTCACGAACAGCGCCTGGTCGCCCAGCGGCTGCTTGAGGAACACCTGATGAACGGGCGCGCCCTGGACTCCATGGCCGTGGTGCTGCGCAACGGCGGCCAGGTGCGGGCCATGTCCAAGTACCTGGCGGGAACCGGGATCGCGGTGAACACCCCGCCGGCGGAAACCCCGCTGCGGGAGGAGCCTGCGGTGCGCCCGCTGCTGGACTTGATGCAGCTGGCACTGGACCCGGAGAAGATCCCGGACCCGCTGCTGCTTCAGGAATTGTTGATGTCCCGCTACGCGACCTCCACGGCGCTGGACGTGCGCAGGCTGCGCCAGGGGTTGCGCCGCCACGAGGTGGCCGAGGGCGGGCAGCGGTCCAGCGCGGACCTGCTTGCCGGCATGCTCGAGCAACTTCCCCTGATGGAGACCATGGGCCGGGAAGCGGCCGGCGCCAGACGGCTGGCCCGCATGTACCAGGCGCTGAAGGGCGAGCTGGCCGCGCCGAACGTGAACGCCGAGACCGCCCTCTGGGCGTTGTGGGCCGCCAGCGGCATGGCCGAGAAGTGGACGGAGACCGCCTTGGGCGGAGGCGTGCTCGGCGCCCGCGCGGACCACGACCTCGACGCGATGCTGGCGATCTTCCAGAGCGCCGAACGCTTCGTCGACCAGCTCCCGGGCTCCAGCGTGCAGCAATTCGTCGACCACGTGCTGGGCCAGGAACTGCCCATGGACACCCTGGCCAACCGCGGCGGGTCCGCCGCCTCCGTGCAGGTGCTCACCACCGCCGCGGCGGCCGGGCGCGAATGGGACCTGGTGCTGATCCCCGGCATGCAGGAGGGCATCTGGCCCAACACCCGGCTGCGTGGCGAACTGCTGGGCGGCGGGGCGCTCAGCGACGTCATCGAACACGGCCCGCAAATCCTGCCCACCCGCAACATCGCCGCCCGCCTGCGCGAAACCCGGGCCGACGAGCTGCGCACCTTCGCCAACGCCATCTCCCGCGCCCGCCAAAAGGTCGTCTGCATCGCCGTGGCCTCCGAGGACGCGCAGCCCTCGTCGTTCCTGGACGTGGTGGACCCGCACGGGGCGCTCGAACCCCGGCGCCCGGTCTTTGTGCCGCGCCCGCGCACGCTCGGCGCGCTGGTCGCCGAACTGCGCCAGGCCGCCGAGGCCACCGCGCTGGACCCGGAGCGGGCCCCGCTGCACGCCGACGCTGCCCGGTCCCTTGCCATGCTGCTCAGGGCGCCCTTCCCGATACGCGGCGTGCACCCCAACAGCTGGTGGGGGCTGCAGGAGGCCACCAGCCACGGACCGGTCACGCCGGTGGGCGAACCGGTGAAGGTTTCCCCCTCCAAGGTCGAGTCGGTCATGAACTCCCCTCTGAACTGGTTTGTGCAGGCCGCCGGGGGGGAGGCCGCCACCGACTTCGCCCGGAGCCTTGGCACCCTGGTGCACTCCATCGCCGAGGAATACCCGGAGGCCAGCGGCGGGCAGTACCTGGAGGTGCTCGACGAACGCTGGCCGGAACTCGAAATGCCGGAGAACTGGGAGGGCGCGCGCGACCGCGAGCGCGCCGAGTCGATGCTCAAGAAGCTCGCCCAGTACTCGATCATGATGCGCGGGGAAAACCGCAGGCTGATCGGGCGGGAAATCCCGTTCGACGTGACGATCCCCGGCGACAAGCGCGACGCGCTGCTGCGCGGGGTGGTGGACCGGGTGGAGGCCGACGAGGCCGGAAACCCCTGGGTCGTGGACCTGAAGACCGGCAAGTCACAGCCCAGCGGCAAGGACGTCGAACGCCACCCGCAGCTCGGCGCCTACCAGGCCGCCGTCATCAACGGTGCGCTCGCCGGCAAGACCGCCGAGGAACTGACCACCCGGCCGGCCGGCGCCTCGCTGGTGCAGCTGGGCACCAACACCAAGAGCCCGCGCGAGCAGGCCCAACCGCCGATCATCGACGAGGACTGGGCCACCCCCATGGTGCTCCAGGCCGCCGAGCTGATGGGCGAGGCCGACTTCCTGAGCCGGCACGATCCCGCCCGCGGCGGGCGCAGCGGCAGCAGCTGCCGGCTGCCCAGCATTTGTCCGCTCTGTAGCGAAGGAAAACAGGTGACCGAGCCGTGAGCCGCCCCATGATAGACCCGCAGGAAACCGCCGCCGACGAGCGGGGCCCGGTCCGCGTCTACTCCCCGGAGGAACTCGCGGACCTGCTCGGCCAGCACCAGCCGACCGCCGAGCAATCAGCGATCATTTCCTCGCCGCTGGAACCGTTGCTGGTGATCGCCGGCGCCGGGTCCGGCAAGACCGCCACCATGGCCGACCGCGTCATCTGGCTGGTGGCCAACAAGCTGGTGCGCCCCGAAGAGATCCTCGGGGTGACGTTCACCCGCAAGGCCGCCGGGGAGCTGGCCCAGCGCATCCGCGGGCAGCTGGAAAAGCTCGCCCGCTCCGGCCTTTTGGAACTCGAGGAGGGGGAGGGGCTGCTGGATCCCAGCGTCTCCACCTACCACTCCTACGCCAACACCATCGTGAAGGAACACGGGCTGCGCATCGGGGTCGAGTCCGACACCGCGCTGCTTGGCACCGCACAGGCCTGGCAGGTCGCGGCCGCCGTGGTCGAAGACTACACCGGCGACTACGAGCACCTAGCCTCGTCCAAGAACACGCTGATCGATGCGGTTGTCACCTTCGCCGGGGAATGCGCCGAACATCTCATGCCGCCCACCGATGCCAAGGCCTGGGTCGACGAGCTGGTGGCCAGGCTGGAGGCCCTGCCGTACCGGGTGGACAAGCAGGCCGCGCCCTCGCTGGAGGCGCGCAAGCTGCTGGACAAGCTGCGCACCCGTTCCACGATCGCCGAGCTGGCCGTCGAGTATGCGCAGGCGAAGGCCGCGCGCGGCGCCCTGGACTACGGGGACCTCGTGGCACTGGCAGCCCGCATCGCCCAGGAGATCCCGGAGGCCTCGGAGGGGGAACGCGCCAAGTTCAAGGTGGTGCTGCTGGACGAGTTCCAGGACACCTCGCACGCGCAAATGGTGCTGTTCTCCTCGATCTTCGGCGGCGGGCACGCGCTGACCGCGGTGGGCGATCCCAACCAGTCGATCTACGGTTTCCGCGGCGCCAGCGCCGGGCAGCTCTTCCGGTTCCCCGTCGAGTTCCCCGCCATCGACGGGGAGGGCCTGCGCCCGGCATCCGTCGCGTACCTGAGCACGGCCTGGCGCAACTCCATCAACGTGCTGGAGGCGGCGAACGCCGTCTCCGCGCGGCTGAATTCGGCGGCGGTCTCCGGCATCGCCGTGCCGTCGCTGAAACCCAGCGCCTTTGCCGGCACCGGGGTGGTCGAGCTGGCCCGCCATGCCACGGGTGCCCAGGAGGCGGCGGCCCTGGCCCAGCGCTTCATCGCCGAGCGCCACTCGTTCACCCAGGAACACGGCAGGCACCCGTCGATGGCGGTGCTCTGCCGCACCCGATCGCAGCTGACCCCGATCTCCCGCGGGCTGGAGGACGCCGGCATCCCCTATGAGATCCTGGGCCTCGGCGGCCTGCTGAGCATGCCGGAAGTCACCGACCTGGTGGCAACGCTGAACGTGCTGGTGGACCCCAACCGCTCGGACCACCTGCTGCGGCTGATCTCCGGGGCCCGCTGGCGCATCGGACCGGCCGACCTGATGGCCTTCGCCGACTGGTCGCGTTTCCTGGCCCGGCGCCGCGAGTTCGCGCTCAAGGACGGCGGCACCGAGAACCTCGAGCGGCCCGACGGGACCGAGGAAATCATCAGGGCCGAAGCCCGCGCCGAACTCAACGACGCCGCCAGCCTCGTCGAGGCCCTCGATTACCTGCCGCACCGCGACTGGGTCAGCGGGGACGGGCGTGCGCTCAGCCCCGAGGCCCTGGGCCGGTTGACCAAGCTTCGTGACGAACTGCGCTACCTGCGCGGTTTCATCGACGACGACCTGGAAACGCTGCTGCGCGAGACCGAACGCACCATGGGCCTTGACCTGGAGGTCGCCGCCAAGCCAGGCGTCGGAATCCACGAGGCGCGCCGCCACCTCGACGCGTTCGCCGACATCGCCCAGGACTACGCGCGTTCATCGCTGCGCGTCGACCTGGCCGGGTTCCTCACCTGGCTTGAGGCCGCCGCGGAAAAGGAGGGCGGGCTGGCGATCGTCCAGGCCGAGTCCAACCCGGAGGCGGTGCAACTGCTGACCATCCACGCTTCCAAAGGGCTGGAGTGGGACGTGGTGGCGGTGACGGGGATGAACGACGGCGTCTTCCCCAGCGCCAACGATTCGCGCTGGACCAGCGGGGACGCCGCCCTGCCCTGGCCGCTGCGCGGCGACAAGCACGATTTGCCGCAATGGGACACCGACCAGGAATCGCTATTCGACGCGGTCAAGGCCGAGGGGATGTTCAAGTCCGAGGTCCTGGCCCACGCCGAAATGGAGGAGCGGCGTCTGGCGTACGTGGCGCTGACCCGTGCCAAGAGCCTGCTGATCTGTTCGGCCACGGTGTGGACCGGCACGCGCACCAAGATGACCGAACCCTCCGGCTTCCTCGGCGACATGTTGCCGCTGGCCGATGGCCCGACCCCCTCGGCGCACATCACCACGTGGGTCGAGGACGACCAAGCCCCGGAGGCCAACCCGTTCCGTGAGGAGCCGCTGGAAGCACGCTGGCCCTACGACCCGCTGGAAGGCCCCGTTGTGGTCGGGGGAGGGACGGTGCGTCCGCGTCCGCCGGGACGCCGTGCCGCACTCGAGGCCGCAGCCCGATCGGTGCTCGGTGCCGCGGGATTCCCGGTTGCCGCGCCCGAGGCCTCGTCCGAGGCTCCGCCCGAAGAATCCGCCGAACCCATCGAGAACGATGCCGGGGCCTCAGTAGGCGAAGTGGATGCCTCCTGGCAGACGCCCATCGGTGAAGCCTGGCTGAAGGAAACGAACCTCTTGGTGGCCAGGTTGGCGGCGGAGTCCGCGGAGGTGCGGACCACCAGCGTGCCCAAGCACGTCCGCGCCTCGGTGTTTGTCGAACTGGCCACGGACGCCCAGGGGGTGCTGGACGATCTGCGCCGGCCGGTTCCGCGCCGCCCGGGCACTGCGGCACGCCGCGGCACCGCCTTCCACGCCTGGCTGGAAGAGTACTTCGACTCCACCGGAATGCTTGACCTTGGCGAATTCATGGGTGCGGCGGACGCCTACATCGACGAGGCGTTGGACCTGGAAGAGATGAAGGACGCGTTCCTGAAATCCGAGTGGGCCCAGCGTCAGCCGGCCCACGTGGAGGCCGCGATCGAGACCCGGATCGGACCGGTCAGCGTGCGTGGCCGCATCGACGCCGTCTTCCAAGAGCCCGACGGTTCATGGCTGCTTGTCGATTGGAAGACCGGACGGGTGCCGCGAGGGGATGACCTGCGCAGCAAGTCGTTGCAGCTGGCCGTCTACCGGCTGGGCTGGGCGCGTCTGCTGGGCATCGACGTGGAACAGGTTCGCGCCGCGTTCTACTACGTTGGCTCCGGCATCACGATCAGGCCGCATGACCTGGCCGAGGAGGCGGAACTCGAGGCGTTGATCAGCGAGTCAATCGGCACGCTCAACGGCTAGTTGCTTCAGCGGAATGCGCAATGGGTCGGGAAAACGGATAATCCGTTTTCCCGACCCATTGGCAAACCTGCGGGTGTTTACAGTCCCGGAATGCTGATGACCTCGGTGGCGGCGGGGGCCTTGTGGGGTGCCACAGCGTTCCAGTCGCTGAAGCTCATCGTGCCTGTCCCGTCGGTTGTCGAACCTGTTGCTTCGATCTTTAGCAGGTTGGGCTCGCCCTCTGCGGCAATCCAGAAGTTCGTTTCGTCGCCGACGTACTTGAACGTCTTCACTCCGTTGAGGTCCTCGAGGGACTTGGCCGTGACCTTGGGGCCCCCACGCTCACCATCTTGTCCGTTCCAAGGCTTTCGAGCATTGAGCCGAGATTGAAGTTGCCGAACTGGCTGGCATCCTTCACGGAAATCCATTTGTCGCCGGCCATGGTCGCAAGCATGCCGGCAGCTTCCTTGCCCGCCGTTTTGGCGAGGAATTCCTTGTCGGCCTTCATGTAATTGGAGCCCTCGATGGACAGCAGCTCGAGAGTGCCATCCTTCGTCGTGATGGTCGCCTTGGTGTTGGAACCTTCCTTGTTTCCGGAAAGCATGATCTTCGCGCTCTCGGAGCCGCTCGAAATGTTGCCGTTCAACGTTACCGAGGTCGCCTTGTTCATGGCGGCGACCGTCTTCGGGAAGACTTCAGTAGCATCCGGCACCGTGATCTGCGCGGCCTCCGGGGTGTTTTCGGCCCCTGCGTTGGTGGTGCCTGCCGGCTTGTCGGATGCGCTGGAGCATCCGGTCAGCGCCAGAAGTACTCCGGCAGTAGTTGTCAGCAGTATGGCCCTGCTTTTGAGGTTCTTCATGATTGTGTCTCCGCGGTGCATAGGGTGATGGAATTCAGGTCACCGACGTCAAAACGCAGCAGCCCACCGCACAGTCTACTGAATGGATTAATTGAACCTACACTCTCGATGGGCGGAGACGGCCGCCTGAATTCCGTACCTGCCGGCTACTTCGAATCGAGAGGCTGGACCGGAATTGCGGTCGTGTCCGGACCGGACACTTCTTGGAGTTCGCTGACCTTGGCCGATTCGTCGTGGTTGGCGTCATCGGCGGCAACGGGATCGGCAGAGACGGCCCCGGAAACGGCCCTGAGCGGTGCCGGCAATTCGCCGTGCTGCGCTTGGGGCTCGGGCGTGTCGGAATCACCAGCCGGTTCTCCGCCGTCAATGGGAAGAACTCGAGGCGCGGACTTGGGCTGCGCCGGGACCGGGACCGGCGCAGCGACCGGGGCGGAGACGGGAGAAGGAATCAGCCGGATTGCATTGGTTGCAGGTTCCGTGTCATCGGAATCACGTGCCTCCCCGGGAGATCCGGCCGACTGTGGCGTGGCTGCAACGGCCACGGGAACCGGCGACGCCACCACGGCCTCGACCCGTGTGGCACGCGGTGGCTCAACCACGCTGATCGGCTGCCCGCCGTATTCGGCGATGTCGTTGTCCAACTCCTCGAGCATCGTCTTGGCCTCGGCAATTCGCTGGACGTCCTCGCTGGCAATGGCCTTGACCAGCCACTGCGCCAGCGCGAACTCGGCGGCAAGAGCTGCGCGGCGCATGATGTGTGGATCGGCGCGGTCGCCGCGAACTGCGACGTAGCCTTCGAACGCAGCATCGGCAAAGGACTGTTCGTGCACGGCGGCCAGCCAGGCGAAGTCGTCGGCAGGGTCGCCGACCTGCAAGTCCGTCCAGCCGGTCACGGCGACAACCTTCGCGTCCTCGACCAGAAGCTGGTCCTCGTGCAGGTCCCCGTGGATGACGGTCGAGTTGAAGCGCCACAGCGCCACGTCCTCCAGTGCGTGTTCCCAGCGGCGCAGCAGGCGGGACGGGATCATCCCAGTGGTCGCGGCCGCGTCGAGCTCGTTCAGGCGGCGCTGGCGCACCTGTTCGGAGGTGTAAGACGGCAGGTCCGCGCGGTCGATGGCAGACTTCGGCATCGAATGGATCGCGGCCATGACGGCACCCAGGTCCTGGGCGCAGCGGGAACCGAGCCCCACCAGGTCCTCGAGGGAGTACTGCTTGCCCGGGAGGTGGTTGTACACGAAGGTCCGCAGCGTGCCCTGGCGCACAGTGCCGGCGACGGAGGGAAGCTGGAAGGGAAGCGAGGCACGAATGCCTGCGGAAAACGCGCGCAACGCCGCCAACTCGGATTCGAGCCTGATGCTGGCCTCGTCATGGCGCGGCGAGCGCACGCGCCAGCGGTTTTTGGCGGCGTCGACGATGAGCACCGAGTCAAAATCATCACTGTCATCCGGCAATGAGGCCACGCCCGTGGGGGCCAAGCCGGGGACCGCGGCGGTGGCGATGGCAGCGAGTTCCATGGGAGAGCGTTTCACATCCTCCACCGTAGACCGCCGGTGCCGTCTGCGTCCTGCCGCGAGGCGGCGAGTCGCGTGATTTGCGCCCAAACCCAGCCGATTCGCAGCTTGGATGTGGCACCGGCAACGTTTCAAGACCCCGGGTCGGGCCGACCGGTGCGAGTGTCGATCGGGCGATCCGGCCGGCCGTTCAGCCGTAGGCACGCCAGGGCCCATGCCCGGGCGTGCCTTCGGGCACAGAAACCCCGTGCGGGCGTGCGGGAGTAGGTGTTGGGCGGTGAGGATCAGTACGGTTAGGGGTATGAGTGAAACAGCGCAGCCCGCAGGCCCGACCCACCCGGCCCTCGGAGCCCTGCCGCTGGCCCGCGAATCGGTCGACAGGCGCTGTGAGCGGCGCACCGAAGCCGACTGGTTGGAGCGGCTGGGCAAGGACTCGGAGACCGGCAACCTGATCCTGGTCGGCGGGCGGGCGCACGTGCGCGACGGCGCCCTGGAACTCGTGGCCCGCGCGCAGGTCCCGGCCGGCGGCACGGAGATCTACCTGGGCTTCGACGGAACGCGCGAGATCGTTCTTCACTCCTTCCACGACGATCCCGGGGAGCTCACCAAGGAGCGGACCGGAGCGGACCCCGGTGAGTGGCTGGGGTTGCGCGATGTCGCCGCCGGGCTGGGACCGCGCGATGCCGGCCTCTTTGTGGAGGCCGTCGCCATCGCCAACTGGAACCATTCGATGCAATATTGCCCGCGCTGCGGCCACCACCTGGAGCCAGCCGCCTCCGGCTGGGTCAAGGCCTGCCCGAACGACGCTTCCGAGCACTTTCCGCGCACCGACCCCGCCATCATCGTTGCCATCACCGACAAGGACGACCGGCTGCTGCTGGGCGCGAACGCACAGTGGGGCGGCAAGCGTTTCTCAACGCTTGCGGGATTCGTGGAACCGGGGGAGTCGCTGGAGTCCGCGGTTGTCCGCGAGGTGGCTGAGGAATCCGGCGTCTCGGTTGCCAACCCGCGCTACATGGGCTCGCAGCCCTGGCCTTTCCCGTGCTCGCTGATGCTCGGGTTCAGGGCCACGGCGCTGGGCACCGAACTGCGCCCGGACGGGGTGGAGATCATCGACCTGCGCTGGTTCACCCGCGAGGAACTCGCCGCGCAGATCCGCTCCGGGGAGATCGGGGTGCCGGTCGGCGTCTCGATCGCCAGCGCCCTGATCGAAGACTGGTACGGCGGCGCGCTGCCCGAACCCGAACACCTGGAGAACTAGAACGCCCATGGCATCCCTCGAAGACCGCATCCTCGCCGGGCTGGACGCCGAGCAGCGCCAGGTGGCAACCACGCTGAACGGGCCGCTGTGCGTGCTCGCCGGCGCAGGCACCGGCAAGACCCGGGCCATCACCCACCGCATCGCCTACGGCGTGCACTCGGGCGTCTACAAGCCCAGCTCGCTGCTGGCCGTCACCTTCACCGCCCGGGCGGCCGCAGAAATGCGCTCCCGCCTGCGCGAGCTCGGAGCAGGGGCCGTGCAGACGCGCACCTTCCACGCCGCGGCGCTGCGCCAGCTGCAGTACTTCTGGCCGCAGGCCATCGGCGGTTCGCTGCCGGGCATCGTCGACTACAAGGCGCCGCTGATCACCGAGGCCGCCCGACGCCTGCGCACCAATGCCGACCGCGCCACGGTCCGCGACCTTGCCGCGGAGATCGAATGGGCGAAGGTCTCGATGCTCACCCCGGAGAGCTACGTCGCCGCCGCGGCGGACCGCGGGCAGCCCGGCGGGCTGGACACCATCACCGTCTCGCGCATCTTCCAGTCCTACGAGGACGTGAAGACCGACCGGCAGTACATCGACTTCGAGGACGTGCTGCTGCTGACCGTCGCCATCCTGGAGGACGACGAGCGGGTTGCGGCCTCGGTGCGCGACCAATACCGCCACTTCGTGGTCGACGAATACCAGGACGTTTCCCCGCTCCAGCAACGCCTGCTCGATTTGTGGCTGGGCGGTCGCGACGAGCTCTGCGTGGTGGGCGACGCCTCCCAGACCATCTACTCGTTCACCGGCGCCACCCCGCGCCACCTGCTGGACTTCCCCGCGAAGTACCAGGACGCCCCGGTGGTCAAGCTGGTGCGCGACTACCGCTCCACCCCGCAGGTGGTGCACCTGGCCAACCGGGTGCTCGCCGCGCGCAGGCCCGAGCCCGGGGTGCCGGACCGCGACATTGCCTGGCCGACGCCGCTGGAGCTGATCGCCCAGCGCGACCCCGGGCCGGAGCCGGACTTCATCGAGGCCAAGGACGACGAGGCGGAGGCCGCCGAGGTCGCCGCGCGCATCAAGAAGCTGCTGGCCGCGGGCACCCCAGCATCGGAAATCGCCATCCTGTACCGCACCAACGGGCAGTCCGAGGCCTACGAGCAGGCGCTCACGGCGCAGGGCATCGGCTACCTGCTGCGCGGCGGTGAACGCTTCTTCAACCGCCGAGAGGTGCGCGACGCGATGCTGCAGCTACGCTCCGCCTCCCGCACCGCCGCCGACGAATCGGTCCCGCAGCTCACCCGCGACATCCTGGTCTCGCTGGGCTACAGCAACATCGCTCCCAGCGGAGGGGGGGCCGTGCGCGAGAAGTGGGAGTCGCTCTCCGCGCTGGTAGGCCTCGCCGACGAGATGGCCGCCGCACGGGTGGACGCAGACACCCCGTTCACG
Source organism: Paeniglutamicibacter kerguelensis (assembly GCF_017876535.1). Taxonomy (NCBI): domain Bacteria; kingdom Bacillati; phylum Actinomycetota; class Actinomycetes; order Micrococcales; family Micrococcaceae; genus Paeniglutamicibacter; species Paeniglutamicibacter kerguelensis. Next base: position 2,412,935 of record NZ_JAGIOF010000001.1, on the reverse strand, counting down.
CTGCACGCCTTTGTCACCGAGCTCGAGGAACGCTCCGCCAGCCAGCACGCACCGACCATCCAGGGCGTCACCCTGGCCTCGCTGCATGCGGCCAAGGGCCTGGAATGGGACGCGGTGTTCCTGGTCGGGCTCTCCGAGGGGCTCATGCCGATCTCCTTCGCCGATGACCAGGCCGGCTACGACGAGGAACGCCGGCTGCTCTACGTGGGCATCACCCGCGCCCGCGTTCACCTCTCGCTGTCCTGGTCGCTGGCCCGGACCCCCGGCGGGCGCGCCCACCGCAGGCCCTCCCGCTTCCTCGACGGGCTGCGCCCGGCCGGCAGCTCCCGCACCCAGGGAACCGCCCGCGCCGCCAAGCGCAAGGCGCTCGCCGGACCGCCGACCTGCCGGACCTGCGGCACCCTGCTCAACGGCGCGGCGGAGCGCAAGCTCGGGCGCTGCGGCAATTGCCCGGCCGGGTACGACGAGGCGGTGTTTGAGAACCTGCGGTCCTGGCGGCTGCAGATCGCCCAGGCCAACTCGCTTCCGGCGTTCGTGATCTTCACCGACGCCACGCTGATGGCGATCGCGGAGGCGAACCCCGGTGACCTTGCGGCGCTGGGGCTCGTCTCCGGCGTGGGTCCCGGCAAGCTCGAGCGCTACGGGGACGCGATCCTGCAGATCCTCGGATCGGCGTAGCGGAGCCTGGGACCTGCAGCCCCCACACGGCCTACGCGGCCTGCCCGTCCAGGCAGGTGCACCCGGGCCGTTGACGCGCCGGCACCTGCCGCGTGGCCCCAGTGGCCAGGTCGCACAGGATCATGGCCTCCGCCGCCGCGGGCACGTTGACCTCGTCGAGCGCCATGAGGATCTGGGTGGCGGCGGTGCCCGCCGCCGTGGCAGCGAGGCTGGCCTCCGGCCGCACCGGATGCTGGCGCCCGAGGTGCCCGCCGGGCGGAACGATGCGCAGCGTGGGATCGCACTGTTCCCACGCGCAGGCATCGCACATTGTCAGCCCCGGGATCACCATGGGCCCGATGCGCACCCCGGCGTCGGTGAAGAGGATCGGCAGCAGCCGTTCGTCCTGCGGCAGCAGGCCAAGGTCCGGCAGCAGCCCGCCGGCGATCACCACCGCCAGGTCCACCGGCGCCGCATCGGGCCCGCGCTGCGCGGTTTCGGCGAGCGTGAGCCGCGGGTACGTTTGCGCCAGCGCGCGCGAGGCAGCCCTGGCGCGCAATTGCCCCACGCTGTTGATGCCGGTGGTTGCCGCGCCGAGGTCTTCCGGCTGCATGCGATCCGCGTCGCACAGCAACAGGGACCCGATGCCCGAGGCGGCCAGGATGCCCGCCAGCATCTGCCCGGTCCTGCCCAGGTGGTGGATGGCGACCCGTGCGTTGGCCCGCTGCCGGAGCACCGGTCCGGCGTCCAGCTCATAGGCCGCCGACCACTGCAGGATGTCCGGGGTGAGCCGGGAACTGCCCGGCGCGTCCGCCGCGGCCCGGGCCGCAGCCCCGGAGGCGGAAACCCCGGAGGAGGAAGAAGCAGAGGCCGTGGCAGGACCCGGCGAGGGGAAGGCGGCCGCGGCCGGTTCGATGAGCACCGGGCGCAGGACGGACAGGAGCGCCTTTTGCCGTTCCGGCGGCAGGAGCGGTGCCGCCGCGGGCTCGCCCGCCGGCTCCCGCCCGCACAGCGAAAGCACGAATTGCTGCTCGGCGGGGTCCAATCCGGTTATCCACCGCGCACGGTGCCCGGTGCCGATCTGGATGGTGCCCTCCACTATGCTGAGTACCTGTAAACCCGGGTTGATCCTCATGGTGCTGCCCCTTTCATCGTGAGCCGATCGGCTTCCACCAGCCCATGGTGGCATCGTCCCGACGGGTTTTGGGCGCTATCCACAAGGCGGCGCGGGCAAGTGCCGAAGGCACGGAGCGGCAGCATCGTCGGCCGTGGCCAGCGGGCCGGAAAGGAACAGAGAATGCCAGTCCACCCATCGACCATCGAGTTTGTGAACGACTCCGGCACGCCGATCCGGGTGGTGCGCTCCACCCGGCGCCGGAAGACGATCTCCGCCGTGTGGAAGGAAAGCACCATGGTGGTCTCGGTTCCCGCGGGGCTGACGCACGATGCCGAGCGGATCCTGGTGCTGGACATGGTCAAGAAGCTGGAGCGGAAGGTGGCCCGGGCCGTGGTGCCCGATGCCGATGCGCTGCTGCTGGCCCGCGCGCGTGCCATGGACGCCGAGCTCTTCGGCGGCCGCGCGGCACCGGCTTCGGTGCGCTGGGTGGGCAACCAGACCCGCCGCTGGGGATCTGCCAGCCTGCGCAGCCGCAGGATCCGCCTCTCCGACCGGCTGCGGGGCATGCCGCAGTGGGTGCAGGACTACGTCCTGGCCCACGAGCTGGCCCACTTGGTCGAGCCGCGCGACGGCCACGGGCCTCGTTTCAAGACAGAGTTGTCCCGCTTCCCGCGTGTCCACGACGCAAACATCTTCCTCGCCGGTGTGAGCCACGGGTATGCGACAAAGCCGTACGCCACCTCCGGGGGAGCGTCCGGGGCAGTGCCGGACGCAGCCGGACTTCCGCTCGCCGATGACGACGACTTCGACGATTTCGAGGCGGATGACGGGGACCACGAGCGGTTCTGACGGCCCGCACTCCAACGCAAGAAACGATGGCCGGCGGCTGCCGACACCACCATCCGGTGTGTCGGCAGCCGCCGGCCATCGTTCATGAAATACGTGCCGGGCCGGTTGGCCGGGGCTACTTGCCCTGCGGTTCCCCGTCGGCGGGCGCGTCGCCCTCGGTGTCCTCGTCGCCGTCGGATTCCTGGTCGCCGGCATCCTCTGCATCCGCCTCCGCAGTGTCCGCGGCCTCGGGCGCATCGAAGCCGCCGGAGAGCAGCTTGCTCAGCGCCGCGTCGATGTCGTCCATGCTGGCCTCGGCAAGCTGGCGGCGAGGCGTGAAGCCGGCCGGATCCTGCAGGTCCTCGCTGGTCGGCATGAGGTCCGGGTGGTCCCAGACGGCGTCGCGGCCCTCGATGCCGCGCTCGTCGAGCAGGTGCGCCCACAGTGCGGCGGCCTCGCGCAGGCGTCGCGGACGCAATTCGAGGCCCACCAGCGAGGCGAAGGCGTTCTCGGCGGGCCCGCCGGAGGCCCGGCGGCGGCGGATGGTCTCGCGCAGCGGGCCGGCGCTGGGCAGGTTGACCGCCGCGGCGGCGACAACCTGGTCGACCCAACCCTCAACGAGCGCCAGCACCAGTTCAAGCTTCTCCAGCGCGGCGTCCTGTGCCGGGGTGCGCTTGGGCATGAACAGGCCCTCGCCCATGAGCGACTGCATCGACTCGGGGTTCATCGGGTCGATGTCGCGCACCGCATCCTCGATGCGGGACATGTCGATGTGGATGCCGCGCGCATACGCCTCGATGGCGCCGATCAGCGTCGAACGCAGCCACGGCACCCGGTTGAACAGGCGGACGTGGGCGCATTCGCGCAGCGCGGCGAAGAGCAGGATTTCCTGTTCGGGCACCTCCAGGCCCTCGCCGAACGCGGCGAGGTTGGTCGGCACCAGCGCCGGGGCGGAGCCGGCCAGCGGCAGCCCGATGTCGGTGGCGCCCAGCACGTCCTTGGCCAGGCCTCCCACGGCGGTGCCCAGCTGCATGCCGAACATGGTGCCGCCCAGCGACTGCAGCATGCCCTGCGCGCCGCCGATCATCGGGCGCATCTGCTCGGGGATCTGTTCGGTCAGCGCCAGGGTGATGGCCTTGCCGACGCTGATCGCCACCGGTTCGGTCAACGACTTCCACACTGGCATGGTCTTCTCGACCCATTCGGTGCGGGAGAGCGCGCGGCAGGTGCTGCCGTCGCCCTCGAGGGCGGTGGCAGCATCGAGCCACAGGTCCGCCAGCTGCGCGGCGTTTGCGATCGCGGAGGCGCGGGCGGCGGAAACGGAGGGGTCGTCGCCGACGATGGACTGGCGGGCGGTGTCGGTCGCCATTTTCCAGTTCACCGGGCCGGAGCCGCCCTGCGACATCGCCGCCATCATCGCCTGGGCCTGGCGCATCATCTGCGCCATGGCATCGGGGTTGTTGCCCACGCCCATGGCCTCGCCAAGCCCGGCGGGAAGGTTCTTCGGGTCGAATCCACCCGCGCCGCCGAACAACGCTCCGAACATTTCGGAGAAGGGGTCCTTCGGGTTCTCGTCGTTGTTTTCGGAATCATCGGGACGGTTTGATGGGGGGTTCTCAGCCATGTTTCAACGGTACCCCGGCCCCGGCGCATCGACCCACGGGCCGCGAAGCCAGTTCGCTGTGGGCACATCGGAAAATGCTGTGAACTCCGCCCGATGCGCCGTTGACAGGGGCTCCGGCCGCCCGTGCTTGTAGGCTGGAACGGTGCCAACCGAATGGCCGCGGGGCTCGGACAGGGTCCGCCTCGCCGGCCAGTTCAACATGAAAAACATGAAAGAGGAACCGTGCCAGCAGTGCCAGGACCGCCGGAGTCGTCGATGAACGACGCTGCTGCCCCGAACCCGCAGATGACAGGCGACCCCGACGGCGCCGACCACCGGCCGTTGCTGCGCCGGCGCAGCACATCCGCCGCAGGTGCCCAGGGCGCCCCGCAGTCCGCGGCGGCTCGCCGCGGCAGGTCGATCGCCGGATGGATCATCGTGGGAACCATCGCCCTGGCGGCCATGCTTCCCACGCACTTCGTGGTGGAATCGGCTGGCCCGGCGCTGAACACCATCGGCGAGGTCGATGGCACCGCGATGCTGACCGTCACCGGCAAGCCGACCTACCCGACCAGCGGCGCGCTGGACATGACAACCGTTTACGTGCAGGGCGGCGGGCAGCAGCGCCTGGGCTTCTTCAACGTGCTCTCCGGGTGGATCAACCCGCGGCAGGACGTGCTGCCCGAGGAAATGGTGTTGCCGCGCGGCACCACCAGCGAGCAGCAAAGCGAACAGAACACCGTGATGATGGACGACTCGCAGCAGCTCTCCACCGCCGCGGCGCTGCACGAGCTGGACATCCCGTTCACCCAGCACCTGTCCGTCGCCGGGTTCGCCACGGAACAGAACGCGAAGGCGCTGAAGACCGGGGACCAGCTGGTCGCCATCAACGGGACCACGGTCACCGACCTTGCGCTGCTGAAGGACGAACTCCAGAAGGCGGGGGAGAAGCCCAGCGAACTGGAGATCCTGCGCGACGGCAAGCCCCTCACGGTCACCGTCAACACCACCGCCGGGCCAGGCGGCCAACGACAGCTGGGCATCCTGCTGGGCAGCGGCTTCGATTTCCCTGTGGACGTGACGTTCGGGCTGGAGAACGTCGGCGGCCCGAGCGCCGGCATGATGTTTGCCCTCGCCATCGTCGACGAGCTGACCGAGGGTGAAATGACCGGTGGCAAACACTTCGCCGGCACCGGCGCGATCACCGCCGACGGCCAGGTGCAGCCCATCGGCGGCATCGCCCAAAAGATGGTCGGTGCCAAGTCCAACGGCGCGCAGGTATTCCTGGCCCCGGCGGAGAACTGCACGGACGTGGTCGGTCGGGTCCCCGCGGGGCTGGACGTGGTGAAGGTCGAAACCTTGGATCAGGCACGCGCCGCGGTCGAAGGAATCGGCGGCGGGAAGGACCCGAAATCCTTCCCCACTTGTCAGTAAACACTCAGGTTCGGGCGGGTTTTGCCGGGTTTTGTCCGGTAACTGTCACAATTTACGCACTATTGCCTATGAATGCCTGTGGCTTTTGAGTTCTTGCACCGGATGCAGGGCAGAATGGATAGCAAAGTCCTTGTTCGAGGTGCGCCTCCCCGGCGTGCTGAATCGGTTCCAACGGTGAGGTAAAAATTGAGTTTTGGCACTGGCAACCCCTTCGGAGGCCCGCCGCGCGGCCCCGAGGAGCGTCCCGACCCGCAGCAGCATCCCGAGCGGCGTTCGTCCCCGCTGATGCCGACGATCGTCATCATCGGTATCCTTGTCGCCGTCTTCGTGTTCTTCGCGAGCGTGTACGCGGATGTGCTCTGGTACAACCAGCTCGGCTTCCAATCCGTGTTCTGGACCGAGAACCTTGCCAAGATCGGCATCTTTGCGGTGGCGTTCCTGGTCATGGGCTTCACCATCTGGATTTCGATGCGCATGGCCTACCGTGCGCGCCCGGTGTACGCCCCCGACGGCCACCAGCAGGACAACATGTCCAAGTACCAGTCCCAGCTCGAGCCCATGCGCCGGCTGCTGATGATCGGCGTCCCGGTGGTCATCGGCGTCTTCGCCGCCACCGCGGTGACCTCGCAGTGGAAAGAGGTGCTGCTCTTCTTCAACCAGGTCCCGTTCAATGAGACCGACCCGCAGTTCAACATGGACCTGGGTTTCTACATCTTCACCCTGCCGTTCCTGGGCCTGCTGATCGGCTACCTGATCTCCGTGGTGCTGATCGCCGGCATCGCCGGCCTGCTCACCCACTACCTCTACGGCGGCATCCGCGTCGAGGAGCGCGGCGGCATCGTCGTCGGCAATGCGGCACGCATCCACATCGCCGTGTTCGCCGTCGCCTTCCTGCTCCTGCAGGCCGGCAACTTCTGGCTTGACCGATACTCGACGCTTCTTTCGCAGAACGGCCGCGTGGCCGGCGCGTTGTACACCGACGTGCACGCGGTGATCCCCACCAAGACGATCCTGGCGATCGCCGCGGTGCTTGTGGCGATCACGTTCATCGTCACCGCGATCATCGGGCGCTGGCGCCTGCCGATCATCGGCACCGCGATGCTGCTGGTGACGGTTGTCGTCGCCGGCGGCATCTACCCGTTCATCGTGCAGCAGTACCAGGTCATTCCGTCGGAAAAGACCCTGGAGCGCGCGTACATCGCGAAGAACATCCAGATGACCCGCCAGGCGTACGGCCTGACAGACGTCGAGGAGACCGCCTACAACGCCGAGGTGAACCCGAGGAAGGGCGTGCTAGCCAAGGACAAAGCAACCACCACGAACATCCGCCTGCTGGACCCGAACCTCGTCTCCTCGGCGTTCGCCCAGCTGCAGCAGTTCCGGACCTACTACAAGTTCGCCCCGACGCTGAACGTCGACCGATACGCCATCGACGGCAAGACCGAAGACACGGTGATCGCCGTGCGCGAGCTCAGCGTCGACCCCACCGAGTCCTGGGTCAACCAGCACATCACCTACACCCACGGCTACGGCGTGGTGGCCGCCTACGGCAACCGCGTGACCTCCGGCGGACGCCCGGACTTCATGCTCAGCGGCATCCCCACCGGCGGCGTGCTGGCCAGCGACAAGACCTACGAACCGCGCATCTACTTCGGCGAGCTCTCTCCGCAGTACTCGATCGTCGGCGGCCCCGAGGGTTGGGCTCCGCGCGAGCTTGACCGCCCGGCCTCCGGTTCCGGCAGCCAGGACACCCGCAACACCTTCTCCGGCGACGGCGGCCCGTCGGTCGGCAACTTCTTCAACCGCCTGGTCTACTCGCTGAAGTTTGCCTCCACGGACCTGCTGCTTTCCGATGCGATCAATTCCGAGTCGCAGATCCTCTACGACCGAAACCCGAAGGACCGCGTGCAGAAGGTCGCACCGTACCTGACGGTGGATTCCAACGCCTACCCGGCGATCGTCGACGGCCGCGTGCAGTGGATCGTCGATGCTTACACCACCTCAAAGAACTACCCGTACTCCAAGCAGCAGCAGCTGGATTCGGCGGTCACCGACTCGCTGACCGGCGGAACCCGTGCCGCGGCACTGACCGGCCAGGTGAACTACATCCGCAACTCGGTCAAGGCGACGGTCGACGCCTACGACGGCTCCGTCACCCTGTACGCATGGGAGGCCGACGAGCCGCTCCTGCAGGCCTGGCAGAAGGTTTTCCCGGCGAACATCAAGCCGATGTCGGAGATGTCCGGCGAGCTGATGAGCCACGTGCGTTACCCGGAGGACCTGTTCAAGGTCCAGCGCGAGCTGCTCGCCACGTACCACGTGACGGATCCAGACGGCTTCTACGACTCCAACGACGCCTGGGCGGTGCCCTCGGAACCAACACAGGGCAACGCCAACATCAAGCAGCCGCCGTACTACATGTCGCTGAAGATGCCGACGCAGGACGCCGAGACCTTCTCGCTGACCTCCACCTTCATTCCGCAGACCGCGGCGGGTGGACAGCAGCGAAACGTGCTCTTCGGGTTCCTCTCGGCCGAGGCCGACGCGGGAAACGAGGCAGGCAAGAAGGCCGAGGGCTACGGCAAGCTTCGTCTGCTTGCGCTGCCGCGCGAAACCAGCGTGCCGGGCCCGGGCCAGGCACAGCAGAACTTCGACTCCAACACCACCGTGTCGCAGACGTTGAACCTGTTGCGCCAGGGTGCATCGCAGGTCAAAAACGGCAACCTGCTTTCACTGCCGGTCGGTGACGGCATCCTCTACGTTCAGCCTGTCTACGTGCAGTCCTCGGGTGCGACCTCCTACCCGACCCTGCGCAAGGTCCTGGTGGCGTTCGGTGACAACGTCGGCTTCGCCGACACCCTCTCCGAGGCGCTTGACCAGGTCTTCGAGGGTTCGTCCGGCGCCGTGACCAGCGAAAACGGTGGAACCTCCGGCGGAGGCGAACCGGGCAAGCCGCCCGTGACACAGACGGCGCAGCAGAAGCTGACGCAGGCCCTGAACGACGCAAGAGCGGCGATCAAGGCGGGCCAGGCTGCTCTGGCGCAGAACGACTTCGCCAAGTACGGCGCGGAGCAGGCCAAGTTGCAGAAGGCACTCGAAGCTGCAATCGAGGCCGAAGCCGAGCTGACCGGGAAGCCTGTTGTCCCGGAGGCGCCGGCCCCGACCGACGGCACCGTCACCCCTGCCCCGACCGACGGGGACGGTGCACCGGCCCCGGAGGCACCTGCGCAGGAAACCCCGGCGCCGTAGCCAGGGAACCGAACTCCCGGTGTGAGCAGGGCGACACCGCCAGGATTTGCGCTATTCCACCCTCGTCGGCGATGATTGATACATCGCCGCGGGGTGGAGCAGTTCGGTAGCTCGCCGGGCTCATAACCCGGAGGTCACAGGTTCAAATCCTGTCCCCGCCACGAGATAACGACCCCGACCAGGGAAACCTGGTCGGGGTCGTTCCTTTTTGCCGTTTAAGCCAGCTGCCGCACTTTCGGTCCCGCATGGCTCCTGCGCGGATCTTGCCAGCGGCCCGCCGTCTAGGGGCGCATTGGAGCGACGTGGCGCAAGCGGGCGCTTAAGTGAGGAAGCGCACCTTGGAAAATTCTGCATTCGGCGCGATTTGCCATGGACAAGATGCGCTAGGCAGGACTTTGGCCGTTGAACTGACGCGGTTCTTGCCCGTTTCTCGATGAATGTTCATCTGGATTAGGTGCATCCGCAATGCGCTGGTACTGTTGTATTTACCGACGCGGGGTGGAGCAGTTCGGTAGCTCGCCGGGCTCATAACCCGGAGGTCACAGGTTCAAATCCTGTCCCCGCCACAGAGAAAACAACCCATGATCCTGGTTCAGGATCATGGGTTGTTTTGCATTTAAGCCATTGTGCGGCTTCCGGTCTGAAAGGCCTGACTGCCCAACGATCGAGCAGATCCCGACCGTGGCAGAAGACGGGGCGTCGAGGCGTACCGCCTTCCCTGCCCGGTTCAGAAGAGCAGGGGGCCGGATTGGGTGTGTTGTTGCCACTGGCTGTTGCGCCGGGGTTTTTGTTCGGGATCCAGGTATTTGGGGAGGATGACCGCGGGCAGTCCGTGCTCGTTCCGGACTAGTTTGTATTGTCCGGTGTGGTAGCCGTGGTGGTGGTTGACGCAGCCGGGGGCCGAATTTTCGGTACTCGTGGTTCCTCCGTCGGCCCAACTATCGATGTGGCACATTTCAAGGTGTTCGGGTGGAACCGTACAGCCCGGGACGATACAGCCGCCGTCGCGGGCAAGGACGGCTTGGCGCATGTAGTCGGGGACAAAGCGCTGTTCGCGTCCGAGATCCAGGATTTGGCTTTCGCCGTTGAAGATGATCGGAATGACCCCGGCGTTGCACAGTTCCCGGCGGAGGTCCCCGGGAGAGATTGCCAACCCGTGTTGGGTGATGCCAGCCTTTTCGGCCAGCCCGAGCAGGGTGGTGAGTTGGCAATAGACGATGAGGCGGGCTTGGGGCAGACCGGTGGCTTCCTTGTTTCCCTTGGCGCGGGGTTCTCCGGCGGTTCTCATGATGTTGAGCAGGGTTTGCATCCTGCGCCTGGCCGGGGTGAGCCCGTCGGAGCCTTCAGCTGAGTCGTTGAACCGCTGAGGCAACGTTGGGATTGGGGTATTTGCTCCGCTTCCGTTGTCCGCGCGGGCCGGTGGTGCGGGGATTCCGTTCGGCGTCGCCGAACCCTCCGAGCAGGGGTTGGCAAGATGGGGGTGTGTGGCACGGCCGAGATCCGCCCATTCCGCACGGGGTCGTTCGCTGGGCGGGGTGTCGGGGTCGATGGCCCACGCGGGGATGGTCTGCGTCGGGTTCCAGTCGGCAGCTGAACCCTCAAACTCATCCTCACTGTCACTGTCACTGTCACTGTCACTGTTGTCGTTGCTTTGGGTGCCGGGGTTTCTGCCGGCGGCGTCGTTGGCGAGATTTTCTCGGTTGCCGGCCTTGGTGCGGGGATTGTCGGAGAGCGCGAAGTGCGTCAGGACGAGTTCGGCGTCCGGGTTAGTCATGGTGAGCGTGAAATATGTGAGGTGTTCGGTGCGGCGGGAGAGCCGGAACCCGGTCTTGGCTGCCAGTTCCTCCTCGGTGGGTGCCGGGGCAGTGGCGTTCTCCAGCTCCGCGTTCAGGGCGTTGAAGAGCTTGGCGGTGGCCGCCGGGCCCTGGGTGAGCAGGGATTCGAGAACCTGTTCCTCGATCGCTGTTCTGAGCTTGGCGGGGTTGGGTTGGCCGGTGATCTCCGGGCGCAGCTTTTCGAGCTTGTTGGCTGCCCGGATCGCGTCGGTCGGATCGAGGTTCCCTGCCTTCATGTGGGCCGCCAGCAAGGGGTACCGCGCCGGGGCCGGGGTCCCATGTTCGTTGGTGCTCGGGAGCAGGAGGCCGGCGGCATCGATGCGGTCGCGTGCGTCGAAGTATCCGATGGCGCAGGTGCGCTGCAAGAGCTCGGCGGTGTCCTTGTGCGGGAGCCGCCCCGTGGGGACCCCTCGCGGGTCTGCGGGCAGGGCCCTGTCCCCGGCACTGAAGTCCGCGGGGTGGTCGGTGATATCCCGCAGTTCGTTGAGGGTTTCGACGGGCAGTTCGTGGGCGAGGGAGTGCTGGGCGGCGCGGGTCGCGAGGAGTTGGTGGTGTCCGGCGCGCCGGCGGGCCTTCTCCAGTCCCATGTTCAGCAAGACGGCGGTGACGGGGGAGTCGTACGCACGGGCGGCGAGGTCTTCGGCGAGGGTGTCGATGCGGTCCTGGAGTTCGAAGAAGTCGCGCAGCTGGTCCTCCCGGGTCGCGTGGTGCCCGGGACCGGGACCGGACGACGGTGCTCCGCCGGTCCGTGCTGGAATGAATTCTCCGCTGCTCATGGGATCGAGCATGAACCATCGCAGTGCACCCGAAAGGGGGAGGTATCGGGGTTGTGGAGATCCGGGGCAGGGCAGTGCCGGCGTGAGATCGACGGCGTGTCTGTGCGGAACAGTGCCGGCAGGGGACTGCATCGGACAACGACGGAAGCCATAGGAGGACAACGGGCGGCAGTTTGCGGGAAATGCAACGATGGGCGGGCAGTCGGGGAACACCGGATTGGTGGTCCGGACCCGGGCTGCCCGCCCATCGTGCGTTGTGGCTATGAAATTATGCGGCGGGATGTGCCGCCGGAGGGGCTAGGCCCCGGGGGTGATCGACGGGGTGGCCTTGGCGCCCTTGAGTGCGGCAAGGCGTGCCTCGATCTCCGTTTGCTCGCCAAGGTCCTCCAGCGAGTTGAACTGGGCGTCGAGTGATGAGGATGCGAGCTCCGCGGCACCGCGGACGCGGGCCTCTTCGCGACGGATCTTCTCTTCGAAGCGGCCGACCTCGCTGGAGGGATCCATGATGTCGATGCTCTTGACGGCCTCCTGCACCTGGTTCTGCGCCTGGGCGGACTTGGCGCGGGCAATGAGTTCGTCGCGCTTGGAAACCAGTTCCTGGCGCTTGGACTTCATGGCGTCCAGTCCGGTCTTGAGCTTCTCGACGATCTCGCGCTGCGAGCTGATGGTCGGCTCGGCGGTCTTGGCCTCGCCCTCGGACTGCATCTGGCGCTGGATGGCGACCTTGGCGAGGGAGTCGAACTTGTCGGCGTTGCTGCTTTCGCCGGCGGAGCGGAACTCATCTGCCTTGGAGGAAGCGGCAAGCGCCTTGTTGCCCCAGTCCGAGGCGGCCTTGATGTCCTCGTTGTAGTCGTCTTCGATCATGCGCAGGTTGCCGATTGTCTGGGCAACCGCGGTTTCGGCTTCGGCGATGTTGTCCGTGTAGTCACGGACCATCTGGTCGAGCATTTTCTGCGGATCCTCCGCGGAATCCAACATCGCATTGATGTTGGCCTTGGCCAGCTGGGAGATACGACCAAAAATAGACTGCTTTGCCACGATGAGACCTTTCGTTGGACATTATTTGAGGTGTTGGGTTTCCTGCTTGCGATCCTCGTTGCCGGGGTTCGGGATGCTGCAACATTGGGGCCCTGCGGCCGTTGTCTGGGCGGCTGCTAGAAGCTGCTGCCGCCGCCGCCGCCATCGAAGCCGCCGCCTCCGCCGCCGCCTCCGCCGCCGAATCCACCGCCGCCGTCTCCGCCGAAGCCGCCGAAGCCGCCGCCGCCAAAGAGGCCGCCACCGCCGCCGCCGTGGCTGCCGCCGCGCAGGATCGAATCGATGAGGATGCCGCCGAGAATGGCGCCGCCGAGTCCGTTGTTTCCGCCTCCGCGGCCGCCTCCGAAGCCGCCGCCCCCGCCGAAGCCGTTGACATCGGATTCGGCCTGGCGTGCCGCCTGGTCGGCCAGCGCGGAAGCCTGTTCTGCATAGGCAAGGGCCGATGCCGGGTCGGAGGAAGCCGTGCGTAGGGCCTCGTCGAGGTTGCGCTGTGCCTCGGCCAAGCGCGTGCGGGCCGTTGCCCCCACGCCGCCGCGGCGGGCGCGAATGAAGTCGTCGGTGCCCTTGATCTTCATCTGTGCGGTGCGGACCGCCGCCTGGAGCTGTTCGGCGGCGCGGCGTGCGCGTTCCTGCTGGTCGCGGATCTGGTTGAGCTGCTCGTTGAGCGGGCCGCGTCCCTCGGTGACCTCGGTGATCAGGGCGACGGGGTCGATCCGTCCCGTGGCGACCTGGGCCTGGACCGATGACAGCGCCGATTCGAGGGACGCAGCGGAACCCGCAAGTTCGGGGTTGCTGCCGTTGGCCAGCAGGGCGCGGGCCTGGGCGAGGTCCTGGGCCGAAGCGGCGACAAGTGATTCGAGGTCGGCGCGGGCGTTGTCCAGGTCCGAGTCGGTGTGCTCGATGGCATCGAGCAACACCGCTGCCTGGTGCACAGCTTCTTCGCCCGCGCGGATTGCCACGGCCGCCTCGGCGGCTGACCCCTCGGCAATCTTCGCCTCGGCGGTCAGCACCGCGGTGTGCGCGAAGTCGATCCTGTCGGTGGACTCGGAGATGTTGGTGTTGACCTGGTGGAGGGCGCTGTCGGCGTAGCGTGCGGACAGGGTGTCGAACTCCGCCTTGGCCGTGCCAACGCGCTGGCGCAGCGGTTCGATGCGTACCTTCAGGGATGCGGTGGCGGCGGGCGCGTTGGCCTCGAGCTCGCGTAACGAGGCGAACTCCTCGCTGTGCTGTTCCAGGGTTTCGTTCACGGCCTCGCAGCGGCGGATGATCTCGCCAAGCCAGGAACGCTGTTCGGCTTCCGTATCCGGGATTTCGTCGTCGAGTTGCTGCTGCAGCTTGAAGGACGCGGACATGTGTTCCTTGGCGGTTTCGATGTCCGCGGCGAACGGCTTGATGGCCTCGTCGCCGAATTGCGCCTGGGCGAAGCCGACTTCCTGTTCGCTGGAGCGGATGGCATCGTCCGCGGCGATGAGCAAACTGCCGGCTTTGGTGCGGAGTTCCGGGACGCTCAGGGACGCCAGCGGGTCGATCGGCTGGCCGTCCGGCCCCACCGTCACCTGGGGCACGCCGCCGGAGAGCTTCTTGCGGCGCGTCAGGGCCCACGCGGTGGCGCCGCCCGCTACGGCAACGCCGCCCACGACCCACCAGCCGGCGGAGGAACCGTTGGAAGTGGGGGATTTGCCGTTGGCGACGTTCGTGATGCCCTTGACCGCGCCCAGGGCCGCGCCGGCCCAGTCATCCTGCGCGAGCGCGGGGCTGACGAGCTTGTTGTAGATCTCCTGGTCCTTCTCGACGATCTTGCCATTGTTGTCCGACTTCAAGCGGGCCTGGCGTGACTCCACCGCGACAGCCAGGATCGAGTCGCTGGGACCCATGCCCTTGGTCTTGGCCACCTGGCTGACCCAGGCGCTTGGATCGGTCGGGTTCGTGAAGGTGTCGACGTAGATCACGAACAGGTTCTGCCCGGTGTCGGTGCGCATCTTGGTAATGGCGTCCGTGACCTCGGCCGTGGACGCGCCGAGCACGTCGGCCTCGTCGATGACAAACTGGCCCGGGGGGATCGTCACCGGATCGGTGGCGGATGCGGCGGGCGCTAAGATGAATACGGACAGGATTCCTGCAGCGGCGGCCTGAGCCAACCGCCGGGTCAACAACTTCATGGTTTTCCTTCACCCTTGCTTCAGTCGCCGCAGAATTCTTGGCAAAGCACGTAGTGAAACCACCATATGCCCTGATTTCTGCTAACGATGTCGATTCTATGGCGGGGACCGGCGAGAGTCCACGAAAAACGCCGTGGGCTGGCGAAATGCGCATGAGGGTGCGGCAAGCTCACAGCTTCTACTCAGGTCCTGCTTTTCGCTGCCACAGACGCGGCGGGCATAGTTGTAACCAAGAAGAGCAATCACGCACCACCAGCATCGGAAGGTTAACGATGAGCGAGAACCAGTTTGAGCAGCCAAACTCCCCCGAGAACCCAGAGCAGGCAAGCACCCCCGTGCCGCAGCGCCCCATGACCCCTCCCGCCGCACCGGAGCAGGACCCCGCCGTGTCAAAGGTCGACGGGGCCGTGGAACAGACGCAGGCGCTGCCGCGGCACACCGCTGACGCCGCCCCGGCAACCCCGAGCTTGGCAACCCCGAGCGCGGCAGCACCCGCCGCCGGGACCGCCCCGGCGCCTGCCCACGCAGCCGTCCCGGGCGCCCAGTCGCCGGCACATGCCCCCTACGGCACCCCGACGCATGCGGAGCAGGCCTCGGCATTCGGCGTCCCCTCGCCGGTGCCGCCGGCCAACCGCGCCGCACCGAAGAAGTTCACCGCCGGGGTGCTGGTGCTGGGCATGGTCGCGGCGGCGCTGGTCGGCGCCGGCAGCGCCGTGGGCGCAAATGCCCTGATGTACCCCGCGTCCTCGTCGGCAAGCGCGGGAAACAACGCCCCGCAAAGCGGCCTGGTCATCAACAACCCGAAGAACGTCACCGCCGTCACCGCGGCGGCGGCCAAGGCAAGCCCGAGCGTCGTGACCATTGATGTGAGCGGCAGCAGCTCCTCGGGCTCCGGATCGGGCATCATCCTGGACGCCGAGGGGCACATCCTGACCAACACCCACGTGGTGACCTTGGGCGGAACCACGGCCAGCCCGAAGATCGCCGTGCAGATGTCCGACGGCAAGGTCTACAACGCCACCCTGGTGGGAACCGACCCGCTGTCGGACCTCGCCGTCATCAAGATCGAAGCGCAGGGCCTGACCCCGGCGACGCTGGGCACCTCCGGGAACCTGAACGTCGGCGACACCGCCGTGGCCATCGGCGCCCCGCTGGGCCTGAGCGGAACCGTCACCGACGGCATCATCTCCACGCTGAACCGCACGATCTCCGTGGCCTCCTCCGCGGTGCCGGAACAGAGCGAGGGAACCGAACCGAACAACAACGGCAACCAGTTCAACTTCCAGCTGCCCGGAGCCCCGCAGCAGCAGGCCCCGGCCTCCCAGGGATCGATCTACATCAACGTGATCCAGACCGACGCCGCCATCAACCACGGAAACTCCGGCGGCGCGCTGGTCGACGCCAACGGCAACATCATCGGCGTGAACGTGGCGATCGCCTCCTCCGGTTCGGGCGACAGCTCCGCAAGCGAAGGCGGTTCCATCGGTGTCGGCTTTGCGATCCCGATCGACTACGCCAAGCGCATCGCCCAGGACCTGATCGCCAACGGCAAGGCAACCCACGGAATGCTGGGCGTGACGGTGCAGGCCAAGCCAGCCGACGTGAAGGACGGCAACTCGTCGTTCAGCGTCGGCGCCCAGGTCAAGGACGTAGTTCCGAACAGCGCCGGCGCCAAGTCCGGGCTGAAGGCCGGCGACATCATCACCGGTGTCGGGGACCGGGTGATCTCCGACAGCAGCTCGCTGACCGCGGCAATCCGTGAGATCCCGGCCGGCGGCCAGGTGACGATTCATTACACCCGCAACGGGCAGCCGGCGTCGGCCGACGCCACGGTGGGCGCCTCCACGGCGTCATAATCCCCCTCGGGGGCAATAAATAGTCATAACGCGAACAACGGGCCCGGATCATTTCGGGCCCGTTGTTCGTGCGATGCGGGCGGATGCGGCGCACGGCTAACATGTAAGGGGTGCGTTTCCCGCGGCGCGGGGGACATCAGGCACCGAATTTGGACACTTCTAGGAAAGGCAGCAATGAGCCAGCTGACAGGCACGCCATTGAGGATCCTCGTACTCGTCAAACACGTACCGGACGTGCAATTCGAACGCCACCTGGGCGGCGCGGAGTTGCGCCTGGACCGCAAGGACTCGGTGCTCTCCGAACTTGACGAGTACGCGATCGAGGCGGCCCTGCAGCTGGCCGAATCGCGCGGCGGGGCGGCGGCGGGCAACACCGTCATGGCCCTGAGCATGGGCCCGGAGGCCGCGGCGAACGCCGTGAAGAAATCCCTGCAGATGGGCGCCACCGAGGGCGTGCACCTGTGCGACGACGCGCTGGCCGGGTCCGATGCCGGGGCCACCTCGCTGGCCCTCGCCGCGGCCGTGAAGCACCTTGGCGCGTTCGACCTCATCGTCACGGGCATGGCCTCCACCGATGCCGAGACCTCGCTGGTTCCCGCGCAGCTGGCCGAACGCCTGGGCCTGGCCCAGCTGACCCAGGTGGCACACGTCGAACTTGCCGCCGATTCCACGACGGTGCGTGCCGTGCGCGAAACCGACAACGCCGCACTGAGCCTCGAGGCCGAGCTGCCCGTGCTGCTCTCCGTCACCGACCAGGCCAACGAGCCGCGCTACCCGAACTTCAAGGGCATCATGGCGGCGAAGAAAAAGACCATCACCGTGCTGTCCCTCGCGCAAATCGGCGTCGACGCGGCGCAGGTCGGGGCCGCCGGCTCGGCCACCGCGGTGCTCGACGCGCAGGCGCGCCCGGCCCGCACCGCAGGCACCATCATCACCGACTCCGGCAACGCCGGCATCGAACTCGTCGACTTTCTTGCCGCAGCGAAGCTGATCTAGCCTTTTCCGAGGGGAAAAACATGCCAAATATTCTTGTTTACATTCAGGCGCCGGCCGCAGTCCCGACCAAGTCGCAGCGGGAGATGCTGACCCTTGCCAGCAGGCTCGGCGAGGTCCGCGTGGTGCTCGGGGCACCGACCGACGAGACCGCGCTGGCGGCCCTCACCGCCTGGGGCGCCAACGGCTTCTACGCCGCCGGGGCCTCCTGTGCACTGGTCGCCCCCGACGCCGCACTGCTGGCCGCGGCCGCGAAGGACTCTGACGCCGCGCTGGTCCTGCTGCCCAACGACATCCAGGGCCGCGAGGTCGCGGCCCGCGCCGGCATCAAGCTCGACGCCGGTGTCATCACCGACGCCATCGACGTCGACGCCGACCTGGTGGTTAGCAAGACCGTGCTCGCCGGCAGCTACACCGTCCGCGTGAAGGCCACCCGCGGCCCGGCCCTGGTCACCGTGAAGCCAAACAGCGTCGAGCTGCCCGCCGGGGAGCCGGCGGCCGCTTCCGCCGCCCCGGTGCAGGTCCTGGAGTTCGGAGAGGTCGGCCCCGCGGCCACCGTCGCCGGCACCGTCCAGCGCACCGCCTCGGGCCGCCCGGACCTCAACGAGGCCCGCTTTGTGGTGGCCGGCGGCCGCGGCGTCGACGGCGACTTCGGACCGGTCGAGGACCTGGCCGATGCCCTGGGCGCCGCTATCGGCGCTTCCCGTGCGGCAACCGACGCGGGCTGGATAGACCACTCCGCGCAGATCGGGCAGACAGGCAAGACCGTTTCCCCGCAGCTGTACATTTCCGCGGGCATCTCCGGCGCCATCCAGCAGAAGGCCGGAATGCAGTCCTCCACCTACATCGTCGCGGTGAACAAGGACCCGGACGCCCCGGTGTTCGAGATCGCGGACCTGGGCATCGTGGGGGACCTGGCCACCGTGCTGCCGCAGGCCGCGGCCGAAATCCGCCGGCGCAAGGGCTAGCGGGCATGGCTGTTTTTGACCCGGCGCTCCGTCCGGTCCGGCGGGTGCTCTGCTTCGGCGCGCACCCTGACGACCTGGACTTCGGCGCCTCCGGGACCGTGGCCGCGTGGACCGCGGCGGGCGTGCACGTCGAGTACTGCATCATGACCGACGGCGACGCCGGCGGCTTCGACGACCGCACCGCGGAGGAAATCACCGAGATGCGCCACGCCGAACAGCGTGCCGCGGCCGCCCTGGTGGGCGTGCACACGGTGCACTTCATGGGCGAGCGTGACGGCTTCCTGGAGCCCACCCACGCGGTGATGAAGCAGGTCGTCGAGCTGATCCGCACCGTGCGCCCCGACGTGGTGCTGGCCATGCACCCGGAGCGGAACTGGGCGCGCATCCAGCGCTCGCACCCGGACCACCTGGCCTGCGGCGAGGCGGTGACCCGGGCGATCTACCCGGCGGTGGAGAACCCGTTCTCCTACCCGGAGCTCGAGGCCGCCGGGCTGGCCGCCTACAAGCTGCCCTGGCTGTGGCTGTACGGCTCGCCGACCGAGCGCGAGAACCACGCGGTGGACATCACTTCGGTCTTCGAGCTCAAGCTCGAGGCGCTGCGCCAGCACCTGAGCCAGCACCCGGATGTCCCGGCGATGGAACGCTACGTGCGGACCCAGTGCCTGGCCAAGGGCAGGGAATACGGCATGAAGGACGGCGCGCTGGCCGAGGCCTTCCACGTGGTGGCCGTCAACGCGGCCGACACCATCGCGGGGTTCTGACCCGGCCGTCGTCCTCGGATGGCTGCAGACACCAGCAGTAGGCACAAAGGTCGGGGCGTGGATATCCACGCCCCGACCTTTTCTTGTTCAAAACGCTTGTTCGAACGGCTTGCCCATGCCGGCATTCGCCGGCGGGGGGAGAGCCGCTAGTCCCCGAAACGCTCCGGGGATGCCGCAACGTAATGCGCGATGGACGCGGCCAGCAGCTCCGCGACGCCTGGGCGCGGCGTGCCGTGCTTCGGCGCGTCGTAGGACGCCGTGAAGCGGTCATCGGCCACATACATTTCTCCGAGGCCCGCATAGGCTTCGGCGGTGGGGGTCCAGCTGTGGCAGACCCAGGCGTGGTGGCGGGCGATGACCGACTGCACGGTGTTGTCCTCCGGGCCCAGGCCGGCACCCAGCGCCGCGAAAAGCTCGTCGGCGATCGATTCGTGTTCGGCCAGCAGCCGCGCCTGGCCCTCGGGGCCCAGCGCGCGCAGCCGCTTGTTGCCGTCCTCGACCGCCTGGTTGCCCCAGCGCGTCCGCGCCTCGGCCTCGTAGGGGTTGGGCGCGAAGCCGTTGAAGGCCGCTTCGGGGTTCATGTCTTCTCCTGACTGAAGGTGTGCGATGGTTGCACGCACGCTTGCCGCCATGGCGGCGAGCCTGTCGCGTTCGGCATCCAACCACCTGGCATGCAGCGCCAGGGTCCGCAGCTCGTCTTCCTGCCCGTCGATCACCGCGGCGATGGTCTCCAGGGACAGCCCCAGTTCCTTCAGTAGCAGGATGCGCTGCAGGCGCAGCACCTCGGGTTGCCCGTAGAAACGGTATCCGTTGGTGGCGGTGAAGGCGGGGGCGAGCAGGCCGATGGCGTCGTAGTGGCGCAGGGTCCGGGCGCTGATGCCCGAGTCCCTGGCCAGCTGTGAGATGCCGTATTCGGCCGGTTGATTGTGCCTCATGCCCTCAGCGTAGAAGTTGACGTTGCGTCAAGGTCAAGTGCTACTTGGCGGCGGGGGTTTCCAGCACCACGAGGGGCTCCGTGGACGGGCTGGTGCTGCCTTCGGCCGGTTCCACGGTGAGCATCACCGAGCCGACCGTGGCCATGCCGTTGAAGCCCTCGGTGGCCGACTCGGCGCCGGCGTCGATGGTTGCCAGGCGGGTGGCGCGGTCGGACTCGGCCTCGATGAGCCAGACCGTGTAGCGTTCGGTGCCGTCGATGCGCGGCAAGGCGGTCAACGCGACGGATCCGGCATCGGCCTTGGCGGAGGTGCTAAGCACGGCGTGTCCGCCGCCTTCCAGGTCCGCCTGGACCACGACCTTGTCCTTCGCGCCATCGACCTGTGCCACGTAGTTCTTGGGCATCAGGTTCGCCAGCAGGATCACGACGCCGATGAGGATGACGGCCAGGCCTGCCACGACGAAGACCCACTTCTTCAGTGGCCTGCGCGTGTTTTCCGCGTCGGTGGAAACCTGGTCCACCAGATCCATGCCGAGGTCGTCGTCGTTCTCATCGTCACGATGCCCGGGGTACACAGGATCGGTGCCGCTCATGATGTGCCATCCTTTGAGTGATTTTGGGTGGGCCGGATAAGGCCACCAGTAAGCATAGGGGAAAAGGCTATGCGTTGAGTGTGTGCCAGCCGCGTGCGGGCTTGGCGTGGCGCCCTATTTGGCGGTTGCCGCGGCGAAGCCGTGCTGGCGCCAGGCCTCGTAGATGGCGATCGAGGCCGAATTGGCCAGGTTCAGCGAGCGACGGGCCTCCAACATGGGCAAACGCACGGTTGCGGTGACGTGCGGGTCGACCTTGACCTCCGCGGGCAGGCCGACTGACTCGGGGCCGAAGAGCAGGACGTCGCCGGGCTGGTAGGCGATGTCGGTGTACAGGGTCTCGCCCTCGGATGTGAAGGCAAACACGCGTTCGGGGGCCAGCGCCGCCCAGGCGGACTCGAGGTCCTTGTGCACTGTCACCACCGCGAGGTCGTGGTAGTCAAGGCCGGCCCGGCGCAGCTTGGAGTCCTCGAAGTCGAAGCCCAGCGGCTCCACCAGGTGCAGTTCGGCGCCGGTCACCGCGGCGAGGCGGATGGCGTTGCCGGTGTTGCCGGGAATTTCGGGGGTGTAGAAGAGGATTCGAAACACGTGGTTCAACCTTTGGGTGTGTAGACAACGATTGGGGGAAGACGAACGGGAGGGGAGGGTCGGGGCTGGCTAGTACATGCCGCCGAGCAGCCGGGAGAGCACCGAACGGTCAACGAGGTTCGGTGCGGGGCCGGTGCCTAGGAACATTTTCAGTTCGCGCACCAGGTTTATGGCGTTGATGACGTTGGAGGTGCTGGTCGGGCCGGGTTCCCCGCCGCGGGCGTAGTCGATGACGGGCTCGTGCAGGTTGCCGTCGGGGGAGTGGATCACGGTCCACCCGGTGACGTTCAGCTCCGGGAACAGGGCCTGCATCTGGTGAACGGACGGTGCGATGCGCGGGGGGTCGATGTGCTTGCCGCCGCGGAACAGCGAGGAACCGTCCCACCTGTACACGCCCTTGGGCAGCAGCATCGAATGCACGATGGCCAAACGGTAGCCGCACAGCAGGGCGTGGTCGATGTAGCCGCCGCCCGGGGCGTGCAGCCCGTTGACAAGCCGCGTGGAGGGCAGCGCCGGAAGCAGCTGGCGCGAGAGCAGCTGGATGGTCCGCGCCTCGCGGGCCATCCGCGCCTGGGCGCCGAAGATGCCGCGCTTGCGGGGGGCCCCGTGGATCTGCTGGATGGACTTGGCCCGGTCGAGGGGCGAGGCCGGCGATTCCAGCAGCGGCGGAACGAAAACCGTGGGGTCCGAGGCCGAGGAACGCGGGGCGTTGGACTCGAAGCGCACCGAGGGGCCGCCGCTTGGACCCGCCGACCCGTAGCCGCCCGCGGAGGGGGCCTTGCCGCGCAGGTAGCTCGACTCGGTGCCGTAG
This sequence comes from Paeniglutamicibacter kerguelensis, assembly GCF_017876535.1. Lineage (NCBI taxonomy): Bacteria > Bacillati > Actinomycetota > Actinomycetes > Micrococcales > Micrococcaceae > Paeniglutamicibacter > Paeniglutamicibacter kerguelensis. The sequence continues at coordinate 2,390,741 of NZ_JAGIOF010000001.1, read as the reverse complement.
CTGCGGTCGTAGCGTTCACGTGCCGCCGGGTCGATCAGGGTCTCGTAGGCGAGCGTGACGGCGCCGAAGTCCTCCGCATTCCCGCCGTGGTCCGGGTGCGTCACCCGGGCGGCCTTGCGGTAGGCCGTCTTGATCTCCGTGGCGCTGGCGGTGCGCGCGATCCCCAGGACCTCGTAGTGGGTTCGACGCTGGGCCACGGGGAGACCTTTCGCTGTTGACGGGGGCTTGGTCCCGCATTTTCCCGCCGGACCCGAGGGCATGGGGGAATATGCGGAAGAAGATGCTCTTGAAATCCTACCGGTTGGGCCTTGTGGCGCGGAACTTGGCTTTCGGCAGACGCTCTGTGAGGGTTGGAACATGGACGCCACTTCGCTGCATGTATCGATCGCCCGCGCCGACTCGCAGGTGGGCCTGGTTTTCAAGGCGATCGCCGGAATCCTGCTGCTTGTGGGGCTGCTGCTGGCCTTCTTCGATTCCGGGTCGGGCGTCATGGACCGGATCGTCGGGGCCGGGGCGGTTCTGGGTGCTGCCGCCGGACTCTGGTTCCTGCCCGGAGCGCTGGTGGCCCGCACCGAGGTCACCACCGATGAGATAGTGGTCCAGTGCATGAAGGTATTCCGGGTGACGCTTCGGATCGCGGACGTGCAGGGCGTTGTCGATGATTCGAACCTGCCCACCGGAGGCTACGGGCTGCGCTGGGTGGGAAAAGGGCACCATGCGTTCGTCAGCGGAGGGTCGCAGGTGACGGTCACCATGAAGAGCGGGAAGCTGTACACAATCAGCGTCGAATCAGTCGAAGGTTTCCTGGGGGCCTATGGCACCGCAGCTGCAGCCGCAGGCGCAGCCGCACGCTGAACCCGGATCCCGAGGGCGCAGCGAAACCCGGGGCCCTTGCGTCACGGGCTTGCATGGCGCGGCGCAACCACGTAATTTCGGCAGATGCCCACGGAAAACAACCACCGCGTCATTGTTGCAGCGAACAGGAGTTCGGGCACTGGCCGCGGACACCGCGCCGTCGAACGCACGGTGATCGCGCTGCGCACCCATGGCATCGAGGCCGAACTCCTCGAGGCGCCGAGCTACGCGCAATTGCAGCGGGACGTCGCACTCCGAATCGCCGGGGGGCGTGCGCGCACTGGTTGTCGTGGGCGGGGACGGCATGGTGCACCTTGGATTCAACGCGGTGGCCACAACAAACACGCCGCTGGGCGTGGTGCCGGCGGGAACCGGAAACGACTTTGCGCGAATGCTCGGCCTGGACCCCAGGGTGCCGGAAATTGCCGTCGAACGCATTGCCCGCGCCCTGGGAACGGCTCCGCGGGCCGTCGACGCCGCTCTGGTGAGCGGTGCCTTTGGCAGCAGGTACGTGGCAGGCGTGTTCAGCGCCGGCTTCGACGCGGTGGTCAACAAGCGGGCCAACGCGATGAGCTGGCCGCGCGGCGCCCAACGCTACAACCTGGCGCTGCTGCGTGAACTTTTTGCCTTCAAGCCGCGCCGGTACACGCTGCGCATCGACCGGGGTGCCGAGGAGCGCCTTGAAGCGATGCTGGTTTCGGTGGCCAACGCGCAATTCATCGGCGGTGGCATGCGCATTGTGCCGCAGGCAAGCATCACGGACGGGCTGCTTGACCTGGTGGTGATTGCCCCGTTGGGCAAGCTGCGGTTCCTGGGGATCTTCCCGTCGGTCTTTTCCGGAAAGCACATCACCCACCCGGCGGTCCGCATCGAACAGGTCCGCAGCATCACGCTGCAGGCCGCGGACACGCGCGGATTTGGCGACGGGGAGGCAGTCGGTGTCCTGCCCGTGGAAATCACGGCGGCCCCGGGGGTCGTCAAGCTGTTGTTCTAGTGCCACGGGCGTCGTCCATCCGTCGGCCCGGGAGGCGGCGGAACCGTCAGGGGACCCTTCGGTATTCGGCCAGCAGGTTCCCGTCTTCCTCCAGCAGCGTGTGCAGGGCGAGCCGGTGCAATTCGCTTCCCGTGACGCCGGTGCTGATGCGACCGGCGTCCCCGCCGGCCATGAGCGGGGCCGTGGTGAGGCAGAGACTGTCGACCGCCCCTGCCGCCTGGAAGGCGCCCAGCAGGTGCGGGCCGCCCTCCGAATGGGTGACGCGGTGGCCGCGGGCGGACAGAACCTCACGGATCCACAGCGGATCGACCGCGGACCCCGGAAGCGGGCAACGCACCACCTCGGCAACCCGGTCCAGGGCGGCTTCCTTGGCCGGGTCGGCGGTGGAGGAGGTCAGGACGAGGATCTTCCCAGGGTTCTGCACGAAGAGTTCCGAGTTCTCGTCCAGGTCCAGCCGCCCGCTGACAATCGCCAGCACGGGGCGCTCGGCCATGCCCCGGGCCAGCCGCCAGGCGCGCGAGTCCAAATCGAGCAGCTCGCCCTCGTAGCCCTCGGCGCGGATGGTGCCCGCTCCCACCAGGATCACGTCGGCAAACCTGCGCAGCAGCGAAAACACGCGCTTGTCCCCGGCCGAGCCCAGAGCCCCGGAAAGCCCGCCCTGGGTGGCGGCCCCGTCGATCGAGGCAACGAAGTTGAAGCGGACAAAGGGTGCGGTGCCGGGCGGGGGCGCGTAGAAGCCGAGCAGCTGCCCGTCGTCGGGGTCCGCGAGGTGGCCCGGGTACAGCCGCTGCATCAGGCGTCGGCCTCCACAGCCTCCACGGCGGCCCGGGGTGCAATGCCCGCGCGCTCGGGGTGCGCCGGCGCATTGACCTCGCCCATGTTGTGTTTCAGGTAGGCGGGTTCGCGCCAGCCCATGGCGGCCTCGAGCAGGCGAATCGTCGAGGCGGATTCGGGGATGTTGTGCATCCGGATGATCCGGGCGCCGTTCATGATGCACATGGCCGCCGCCGCCAGGGAGCCTGCGGTGCGCTCGGCCTTGGGCAGGTCGAGCGTCTCCCCGATGAAGTCCTTGTTGGACACCGCGGCAAGCGCCGGATAGCCCAGGCCAGCAAAGGACTCGAAGCCGGAGGTCAACGCGAGGGTGTGCAGGGTGTTCTTGTTCAGGTCGTGGCCCGGGTCGATGATCAACTTGTCGTCGGCGATGCCCAGCGAGCGGGCCAGCTCCACCTTGGACTGCAGGTAGCCGGCCACCTCGGCCACGACGTCGTCGTAGCGGGGGTGCGGGTAGACGGTGCGCGGGGCGGCCAGCGAGTGCGTGAGCACCAGGTGCACGCCGGTGTCGGCCACGACCTTGCCCAGTTCCGGGTTGCTCAGGCCGGTGGTGTCGTTGATGACGTCGGCCCCCGCCTCGATGGCGGCCCGGGCGACCTCCGGCAGGAACGTGTCGGCCGAGATGACCACGTCGGACTGCGCACGCACCGCCGAAATCACCGGAACCACGCGCTGGGCCTCCTCCTGCCAGCTGAGCGCCGGGCCGGGGGAGAAAGGCACCCCGCCGATGTCGATCCAGTCCGCGCCGGCATCCACCGCCGCGAGGGACGCATCGACCGCCGCCTGCAGGGCAAAGGTCGCGCCTCCGTCGTAAAAGCTGTCCGGGGTGCGGTTGATGATGGCCATCAGCGCAATGCTCGAGGAGAAGTCGATGCTCCGGTGGCCAAAGTGGTGCACGGGGTGTCGCAGCGGCGGTAGGTACATGCTCATGCTTGGTTTCTCCCTTGACGCGGTTGATCCATTCATACCAGCTCACCGGCCGCTTCGGGGTGTTCTGCGTCGCACCGGCTCCACCCGGGTGCGGATTCCTCGGTAACCTGTTGCCATGACTTTGAACTTTGCGGGACCCGTTGCCGGTAGCTGGATCGTCGACGCGCTGGCGGCGCAATCGACGGACTCGGAGGTTGCCGACCTGGTGGCGGGACAGGTCCCGGCCGGCTACGAGGCGTACGCGCGCATCTTCCACCCCGCGTTGGGGCTCGACGGCGAGGCCGTGCGCTGGGGCAGGATCGCCAAGGGACGCGGCACCACCATGCACGGCGGCGCTCAGTTCACCCCGGTCTCTGGCATCAGCGAGGACGGCATCGCCCTGGTGGAGGACGCCTGGGAGGGGGAAGCCCCGTCCGGCGACGGACTGCCCGCCGGCCAGCTGGCTGCCATCGCGCCGATCCTCGCGGCCCATACACAGACCCCGCGGGAAATCTTCCTGGCACTGTGGAACGGACTGGCGTTCATCCACGGCGGGGACCGGATCGAGGTGCTCCACGATGACGACCCGAAGTTGACCGAAGAAGAAAACGCCGCCCGCAGGGAGGCCGCCAACGCCGAGGCCAAACGCCCGGCCTTCTCTGAGGAGGTCCGCAACGGCCCGACCTTGCAGATGGGCTCCGCCTACAGGTCCTTCTACGTATTCGAAGGTACGTTCGAGGACCTTGCCAGCCCGCTGTGGGCGCGCACCTCCGAGGGGGAGCAGCGCCAGGCCCCGAACCTCGCCTGGCCCGCCGACCGCGCCTGGCTGCTGTCCACCGAACTCTACGAGGACTCGAGCATCGTCGCCGGTTCCCGCGCGCTGGTTGACGCGTTGCTGGCCTGCCCGGACATCGAGGCCCACGAGGTGGCCATCGACACCCGCCTGGACCTGGACGGGGACAACGTGAACCCGATGCCCGTCGAGGTGGAGGGCGAGGACGACGACGACCTCGGCGACCTGATCGAGGGCGAATTCACGAACTGACCCGGATCGGGGAAGGTGGGGGGCCGGTCCGGCAAGGGGCTTGTGAGCAACACCTCTGCGTGGCCCGCGCACCGTGACGGTAGAATTGAGCGGTGCGCACCACCCCCGTTTACCTTGACCATGCCGCCACCACTCCCATGTCACCGGCCGCCCTGGCTGCCATGACCCGTGAGCTGGCGCAAACCGGCAACCCCTCCTCGCTGCACGGGGCCGGGCGCCGCGCCCACCGCGTCATGGAGGAATCACGCGAACAACTCGCCGCCGCGGCCGGGGCGCACGCCTCGGAGGTCATCTTCACCTCCGGCGGCACCGAGTCGGACAACCTCGCGATCAAGGGCCTGTACTGGAACCGGCGCGACGCCAACCCGGTACGCAAGCGCATCCTCTGCTCCGTGATCGAACACCACGCGGTGCTCGACACCGTCGAATGGCTGCAGGCGCACGAGGGGGCCGAAGTCACCTGGCTGCCCGTGGACAGCGACGGGGTCGTCGACTTGGCGGTGCTCGAGGCGGAAATCGCCAAAGACCCCGACTCGATCGCACTGCTCACCCTCATGTGGGCGAACAACGAGGTCGGCAGCATCCAGCCCATCGACAAGGTCGTTGCGCTCGCCGAGCCCCACGGCATCCCCGTGCACTCCGACGCGGTCCAGGCCTTCACCGCAGTGCCCATCTCCTTCGCGGATTCGGGCCTGGCGACCATGGCCGTGAGCGGGCACAAGATCGGCGGACCGGTGGGCATCGGCGCCCTCTTCGTGCGCCGCAACGTGGTGCTCACCCCGGTCCAGCACGGCGGCGGGCACGAGCGCGCACTGCGCTCCGGAACCCTGAACGCGGCCGCGGCCGCCGGCTTCGCGGCGGCGGCCACCGAGGCGGCCAAGGACCTGGCCCGGGAAAACGAGCGCCTTGCCACGCTGCGCGACGCCCTGGTGGCCGGGGTGCGCGAGCTGGTCCCGGAGGCCGTCATCAACGGCACCGAGGACCCGGCCCACGCCGGCACCCGGCTTCCGGGCAACGCGCACTTCACCTTCCCGGGCTGCGAGGGCGACTCGCTGCTCTTCGTGCTGGACATGCTCGGGGTGCACTCATCCACGGGATCGGCCTGCACCGCGGGCGTGCCGCGTCCCTCCCACGTGTTGCTGGCCATGGGCCGGGACGAGGAAACCGCCCGCGGAGCCCAGCGCTTCACGCTCGGGCATACATCGAGCGCCGCCGACGTTGAAACCTTGGTGGCCGCGTTGCCCGAGGCCTACGCGCGCGCAAAAAAGGCCGGCATGGCCGCACAAGTCAGCAGCATCCAAACAGCAGGGACAGGGTTTACACGATGAAGGTTTTGGCAGCAATGAGCGGCGGGGTCGACTCGGCCGTTGCGGCGGCGCGGGCAGTCGAGGCCGGCCACGAGGTCGTCGGCGTGCACCTGGCCCTGTCCCGCATGCCCGGCACCCTGCGCACCGGAAGCCGCGGCTGCTGCACCGTCGAGGACTCCAACGACGCCTGGCGCGCCTGCGACAAGCTCGGCATCCCGTACTACGTGTGGGACTTCTCCGAGCGCTTCAAGGAGGACGTGGTCGACGACTTCATCTCCGAGTACGAGGCCGGCCGCACCCCGAACCCCTGCATGCGCTGCAACGAACGCATCAAGTTCGCGGCCCTGCTGGAAAAGGCGATCGCCCTGGGCTTCGACGCGGTCTGCACCGGGCACTACGCCAAGGTGATCCGCGACGAAGAAGGCAACCCGGAGCTGCACCGCGCCGCCGACTGGGCCAAGGACCAGTCCTACGTGCTGGGCGTGCTGACCCGCGAGCAGCTCGAGCACTGCATCTTCCCGCTGGCCGACACCCCCTCGAAGGCGGAAGTCCGCGCCGAGGCCGAGGCCCGCGGGCTCTCGGTGGCCAACAAGCCGGACAGCCACGACATCTGCTTCATCCCCGACGGGGACACCCGCGGTTGGCTGGCCGAGCGCATCGACATGACCCAGGGCGAGATCGTCGACCACGAGGGCAAGGCCCTGGGCCAGCACGAGGGCGCGCACGCCTTCACTGTCGGACAGCGCAAGGGCCTGAAGCTCGGGGTTCCCGCCGCCGACGGCAAGCCGCGCTTCGTGCTGGAAATCCGTCCGAAGGAAAACAAGGTCATCGTCGGCCCCGAGGCGCTGCTGGCAGTGGACGAGCTGCGCGGCATCAGGATTTCCTGGGCCGGGTTGCCGATCGCCGATGCCGAGTCCGGAACCGAATTCGACTGCATGGTCCAGGTACGCGCGCACGGCGACCCTGTCGACGCCCGCGCCCAGGTGCAGACCCTCGAAGACGGAAGCTCCATCCTGGTCGCCACCCTGGTCGAGCCGATGCGCGGGGTGGCCCCGGGCCAGACCATGGTCGTCTACCAGGGCACCCGCGTGCTGGGCCAGGCGACCATCGACTCGGCACGTTCCGCCGCATGGGACTCGAGCCTGGTGTCCTAAGCGCCCGTACCGAACGAGAAGGGCCTCCGTGTGAATGGATTCATTCACACGGAGGCCCTTCTCGTTTGTGGCGCCAACGTTCTTGGAGCTGCTACGGAACAGCGGAGGAACTAGCCGGCCTGCGCCGGTTTCGGGCGCCTGCGGACCATCTGGATGGCCAGGAGCACCAATGCCACGGCGCTGGTGACATACAGAAGACCTCCCCAGGGCGCGTAGTCCCCGCCGGATATGCCGAAAGTATCGGCGATGCCCATGCCTGCGGGGAAGGAAGCAAACATCAGGGAAGGTGCACCCAACACGATCAATAGAAGGTTCAGCGTAGTGGCTCTGGCCGCCGAAATTTTTCGCGTGAGCGACGCTGCCAGCACACCTGCGGCCAAGAGAATTCCCATGACTGTCCACGTCATGACCAAGGGAGTGGCCAATGACTCGTTTGCCCAGTCCATTTCGGCATGGATTTGGGCCAAGGTGGCACTTGGCACCGCCGCCAATGGATTCCACACCAGTACGTGGACCGCACCGAAGACCGCATAGCCGGCAACCACCAGGAAACCCATGAGACCCACCCTCACTGCGGGCGAGCGTATGGCAGTTGAGTCAATAACCATCCCGACAGCCTAGCTTTTCTGCTTGGGAGGCCGGTAGCCGGGATTTTCTGTGCCGACTCTTCAGTGGTAGGCATCCCGAGTGGATCCAGACGTCCGTTTCCACATCGTGAACCTCGAGGACAAGGCTGTGGCCCGCATGAGGTGTTGCTCTGCGTCGTGGTGGCGTGGCCGCACTTCTCTTGGCGAGCCGCCAACCGGGGTTGGGCACCTCGGTAGCCGGGGGTTCAGGCTAGCTTGCTCAATTTTGAGCTCCTACTGCCGAACAGTGCGTGGTCCACGGAATACCGGCCGGCCCCGGCAAGGACAAACAGCAGGCATGCCGCGGCAAGCAGCAGGACAAATTCAAGGCCGTTCTTGGCCACGAAAAAGCCGTTGCTGAGATGCACGATGAACATCGCACCGAGCATGTCACATATGAGCAGGGCGGCGAAAATGCGCGTCAGCACCCCAAGAACCATGGCGATCCCACCAATCAGCTCCAGGGTCGCTACCCCGGGGGCAGCAAGGTCTGCCATCGGCACGCCCATCTCCTGGAACGAAGCCTGGGTGCCGGCAATAGTGAACTCATTGAATTTTTGCCAGCCATGCATGGCAAAAATCAAACCAACCACAACGCGCAGAAGAAGCATTCCAAGCTGAGCCATTATGTACCTGCCTTGGAGGGATCCGAACCCGGCCACTTGGCCGTAGCATATTTCAACCTAGCGCCAGACTCCTGGTTCCACAATCGTTTCTCCCCCAACCCCACGTTTAAGCGGACACATCCAGAGTCGTCGTTGGGCACGTGCCCGGAGCGGGCACACGTTAGGTCGTGCAGTTGCCGGACCGATTCAGGCCAATGCACGACCGCGGACCCGGCCGCAGGCTCCGAGCCGAGTAGGTCATGCCTCGTTCGAGACGAATGTTTTCCTTCCCTTGTGCCCACCAATGGTGGACTTTGAATGCAACAACGCAGTCGTCCCTTTAGAATGCGCCAATGCGGGACAGTCAGCGCTCAAGCTTGAGGTTGCCGTTTCGGTCCACTCCAACGCTCGATTCGAGACCGTGACCCGCCTGTCGTGAATCAGCTATGGCAACTGAGGTTTTCCGGAGTCCGCGTAGTCGACGGATGGAGGAAGCAGGCCGTCGGCGTCAACCGATCCTTTCGGCCAGGGACACAATGATCCCCTCCGGACCCCGCACGTAAGCCATGCTCCAGACATTTTCGTACTAGCCGATCCCACCGACCAACCGCCGGAGCGCAGGGCCGGTCGGCGAGGATCCTTCCCGTTGCCCGGCCGACACGCAAAAAGCCCCGTCTTCCCGCCGCACCAGGCGGAAGGAAAACGGGACTTTGTGGTTCTTGGCTGTGCGGCTAGGCCTTTGCCTCGTCCACGATGCCGTACATGTGGGTGGAGATGTCCGGGTACTCCAGGCGGGTCTTGCCTGCTTCAAGGGACGGCAATTGCGCGGGGCCGTGTTCGGCGCAGTGCACGAAGTCGAATTCCGGCCACCACTTCTTGGGCCGTTCGGCCTCGCTGAAGCCGCACACGGCGCAGGTCAGCTGCACCCATACCGGGCGCTTGCCTTGGCGGTTGGCGCGTGACTGGATCAGCCAGGCCGGGGGATTGGCATTGAGCTCGGCGAATTGCGCCTCGCTCAAGCGGGCGGGAATGTTATGTCGCTTGGCCATCTCCATGGGGATATCCAGGGCAATCGCTGCGTCTCTACGTGTCATCATCGCCTTCAAGCCTAGGCCACAACCGGTGTTGTCGGGTGTGCTTGGTGAGCGCCGTCATGTTTGGGTCATGTGCATCCCGTTCGTGAAGATCACGTTTCAGATTCATTGTGGGGCGCGCCAAGTTTTGTTGACATTTCGTGACGATGATCACTTAGGCTGTAGCAGATGTGGTTTAGCCCACAGTTAATGCACTCGCACAAGATAAGGATTGCTCATGACCCGAAAGATCAACGGTTTGCGTGTAGCGGCGGCCGTAGTTGGCATTTCCGCGCTGGCGCTCACCGCATGTACAGGTCCGGCTACGACCCCGAATGCCACGGGCGGCGGAACGACGGGCGCGGCCACTGCCCCGATCACCCTGGGAACCACCGACAAGGTGACGTTGCTGGACCCCGCAGGCTCCTACGACAACGGCTCGTTCATGGTCATGAACCAGATCTACCCGTTCTTGCTCAACTCGATGCCGGGCTCGGCAGACCCGAAGAACGACATTGCCGAATCGGCCGAGTTTACCAGCCCCACCGAATACACGGTCAAGCTGAAGGCCGACCTGAAGTGGGCCAACGGCCACGTTCTCGACTCCAAGGACGTCAAGAACACCTTCGACCGTCAGGTGAAGATCGCCGACCCGAGCGGCCCTTCCTCGTTGCTGGGCAACCTGGAAAGCGTCTCGACTCCGGATGCCACCACCGTGGTCTTCAAGCTCAAGAGCGGCAACGACCAGACCTGGCCGCAGGTCCTGACCAGCCCCGTCGGCCCGATTGTCGATGACGAGGTCTTCCCAGCCGACAAGATTGTGTCCGACGAGGACATCGTCGCCGGCAAGGCCTTTGCCGGCCAGTACACCATCGAAAGCTACGCCAAGAACTCGCTGGTTTCCTTCAAGGCCTACGACGGCTACAAGGGCATGCTTGGCGCACCGGCAAACACCGCCGCCAACATCAAGTACTACGCGGACTCGAACAACCTGAAGCTCGACGTGCAGCAGGGCAACATCGACGTCGCGTGGCGTTCGCTCTCGCCGACCGACGTCGACTCCCTGAGCAAGGAATCCAAGGTCAAGATCCACAAGGGTCCGGGCGGCGAATTGCGCTACATCGTCTTCAACTTCGACATCATGCCGTTCGGCGCCAAGACCTCCGACGCGGACCCGGCGAAGTCGCTGGCGGTGCGCCAGGCCGCGGCAAACCTCGTCGACCGCGAAGCGATTGCCAACGACGTCTACAAGGGCACCTACCTGCCGGTCTACTCCTACGTGCCGCAGGGCTTCACCGGTGCCATTGAGCCGTTGAAGGAGCTCTACGGCCAGGACGGCGGCCCGTCGCTCGACAAGGCCAAGGCCGTGCTCGAAGCCGCGGGCGTGACCACCCCGATCGACCTGAAGCTGCAGTACAACCCGGACCACTACGGCCCGAGCTCGGGTGACGAGTACGCCAAGGTGAAGGCACAGCTGGAAACCGGCGGCCTGTTCAAGGTCGACCTGCAGTCCACCGAATGGGTCACCTACCAGAAGTCGCGCGTCACCGACTACCCGGCGTACCAGCTCGGCTGGTTCCCCGACTACTCGGATGCGGACAACTACCTGACCCCGTTCTTCGCCAAGGACAACTTCCTGGGCAACGGCTACGACAACCCCGAGGTTGGCAAGCTGATCAACGAACAGCGCGTGGAAACCGATCCGGCAAAGCGCACGGCCCTGATCGAACAGATCCAGACCAAGGTCGCCGGCGACCTCTCCACCCTGCCGCTGCTTCAGGGCGCGCAGGTTGCCGTTGCAGGTGCCGACGTCACGGGCGTCGAGAAGACCTTGGACGCCTCGTTCAAGTTCCGCTTGGGTGTACTCGCCAAGTAACCAACAACCCCGTAGCGCAACACCGCGGGTGCTACCGCCTTGGCTCCTTCCCCGTTGCGGGGGAGGAGCCAAGGTTCCCGCGTCATGCGCCGCGGACATGTAAACCTTTCAAGCTAGGACGCATTGTCAATGGCAATCATGAACGACCTCGCCGATGCACCGGCGGCACCCCCGTCGGTGGGCACCGCGGCACCGAAAGCGGGAGGCAGCTTTGCACGTTACCTCGTCACCCGCTTCCTGCTGATTTTCCCCACCATCTTCATCCTCGTGACCCTCGTCTTCTTCCTGATGCGCGTCACGGGCGACCCGATCACCGCGGCCCTGGGCGGGCGGCTCACCCCCGACCAGCTGGCCGAACGCATCCACGCGGCCGGCTACGACCGCCCGGTGATCGTGCAGTACTTTGAGTACCTTGGCCAGGTCTTTACCGGCAACTTCGGACGCACCATCTCCGACAACCGCGCCGTCACCGAGGTGCTTGCCACCTATGGCGCGGCGACGCTGGAACTGGCGTTCAACGCGCTGGTCATCGCGCTGCTGGTCGGCATCCCCTTTGGCCTGCTTGCGGCCAGGCTGCGCGACCACTGGCCCGATGCGGTGCTGCGCGTCTTCGCGATCCTTTGCTACGCCACCCCGGTCTTCTTCGCCGGCCTGCTGCTCAAGCTGGCCTTCGGGGTCTGGCTGGGCTGGCTGCCGATCGCCGGACGCGCCGGGGTCAACGCGGAATTGCAGCTGACCTCCCTGCAGAACCCGACGGGCATCTACCTGCTCGATGCCCTGCGCTCCGGCAACATGGACGCGGCCCTTGACGTGACGCGGCACGCGGTGCTCCCGGCCGTCGCCCTGGGCCTGCTCACCGCCGGCGTGTTCCTGCGCCTGGTGCGCACCAACGTCATCGGCACACTGGGCCGCGACTACGTGGAGGCCGGCCGCTCGCGCGGCGTCTCCGAGTACCGGCTGCTCACCAAGCACGCCTACCGTCCGGCGCTGATCCCCATCATCACCGTGATGGGCCTGCAGATCGCGCTGCTGCTCGGCGGCGCCGTGCTCACCGAGTCCACCTTCGAGTGGAAGGGCCTGGGCTTCCAGCTGGCCCAGTACCTCACCGCACGCGACTTCGTCGCCGTGCAGGGCATCGTGGTGCTGCTGGCGGTCATCGTGGCATTCACCAACTTCATCGTGGACATCATCGCCGCGCTCATCGACCCGCGAGTGAGGTTCTAGCCAATGAGCACCACCATTGCACCACTGCGTCCGCGCAAGCGCCCGCTGTTCTCCCGACTGCCGATCGTCTCCCACCTGCGCATGAGCGCCGGCCTGCAGCGCGGCATGCTTGTTGCGGGCCTGGTCCTCACCGGGGCCTTCCTGCTCACCGCCCTGCTGGCGCCTTGGATCGCCCCCTTCGGGTTCGCGCAGATCTCCGACGCCCAGGGCGACTTCCCGACGCAGGCGCCGCCGGGCGGGCCCTTCATCTGGGGCACCACCGTCGGCGGCTACGACGTGTACTCCCGCACCCTCTGGGGAGCGCAGACGGCCGCGCTGGTCATCGTCGTCGCCGTGGTCTTCTCCATCTTTGCCGGCGTGTTCCTGGGCCTGGTCTCCGGCTACATCGGCGGCTGGTTGGACCGCGTGCTGGTCGTGCTGGCCGACGCCATCTACGCCTTCCCGTCGCTGCTGCTGGCCATCGTCATGTCGATCGTCATTGCCCACGGGCAATCGGGCCTGTGGCAGGGCATTTTCGCCGCGGCGATCTCCATCACCGTGGTGTTCATCCCGCAGTACTTCCGGGTGATCCGTGCCGAGACCGTGCGCCTGAAGGCCGAACCCTTTGTCGAATCGGCAAAGGTCGTCGGCGCCTCCAGCTGGCGCATCATGTTCAGGCACGTCTACCGCAATGCAACCCGCACGCTGCCGCTGATCTTCACGCTTAACGCCTCCGAGGCGCTGCTGACCCTTGCGGGCCTCGGCTTCCTGGGCTTCGGCATCGAACCGACCAAGGCCGCCGAATGGGGCTTCGATCTCAACCGCGCGCTCTCCGATGCCACCAGCGGCATCTGGTGGACCGGTGTCTACCCCGGCGCGGCCATCGTGCTCACGGTGCTGGGCCTGACCCTCGTGGGCGAATCAATGAACGACCTGGCGGACCCGCGGTTGCGCAGGCGCCGCAAGACCAAGGCCAGGACCAAGACCGAGACCGAGACCAAGCGTGCCGGCGGAAAGGACCTAGCATGAGCGAGAACCGCACCCCAAGCATTGCCCGGGCCGACGGAACGGTGCTGAGCATCGAGGAACTCGAGGTCGACTTCGCCACCGACGCAGGCGACGTCGCCGCGGTGCAGGGCGTCAGCTTCCAGGTCGCGGCCGGCGAGGTGGTTGCCGTCGTCGGCGAATCCGGCTCCGGCAAGTCCGTCACGGCACGCACCGTGCTGGGTCTCCTGGCCGAAACCGCCACGGCCCACGGGGCTGTGGTGCTGCGCGGCAACAACATGCTGACGCTCAGCGGCAGCGAGCTTCGCGCGGTGCGCGGCAACGACGTGGCCATGGTGTTCCAGGAGCCCTCCACCGCGCTGAACCCCGTGTACACCGTGGGCTGGCAGATCGCCGAGGGCATCCGCGCCCACGGCAAGGTCGGCAAGAAGGAGGCCAAGGCCCGCGCCATCGAGGTGCTGCGCAAGGTCGGCATCCCGGAACCCGAAAAGCGGGTCAACTACTACCCGCACCAGTTCTCCGGAGGCCAGAAGCAGCGTGTCATCATCGCCGCGGCACTCGCGCTGAACCCGGCGCTGATCGTCGCCGACGAGCCGACCACCGCGCTGGACGTCACGGTGCAGGCCGAGATCCTCGAGCTGCTGCGCGAGGTGCGCGACGAGTTCAACACGGGCATCGTGCTGATCACCCACAACATGGGCGTCGTCGCGGACTTGGCCGACCGCGTGGTGGTGATGTACCAGGGCAAGGTCGTGGAAACGGCGCCGGCGCTGGAACTCTTTGCCAACCCGCGCGAGGACTACACCAAGGCGTTGCTGGGGGCCGTCCCGCATCTGGGCCGCCACTCGGCATCGGCCGGAATGACCGAACGCGCCGGGCAGGAGAAAGAGGTGCTGGTGCAGGCCACCAACCTGAACATCACCTACCCTGGCCGCATGGGCACCCCGGCCTTCACCGCCGTGGACGACGTGTCGCTGCGGATCTGCGCCGGCGAGGTCTACGGCCTGGTGGGCGAGTCCGGTTCCGGCAAGACCACGATCGGCCGGGCCATCGCCGGGCTGAACCGGGTCAGCGGCGGATCGCTGAAGGTGATGGGGCACGAGATGCTCGGCTTCAAGGAGAAGAACTTCAAGAAGCTGCGCCAGGACATCGGGTTTGTGTTCCAGGACCCCGCGGCCAGCTTCAACCCACAGCTGAGCATCGGCCAGTGCGTCGCCGAACCGCTGCTGGTGCACCGGAAGATCTCGGCCGCGGACGCCCGCAAGCGCGTCGACGAGCTGCTTGAGGCCGTGCAGCTGCCCCGGTCCTTCGCCGACCGGTTCCCGCACGAGCTCTCCGGCGGGCAGCGCCAGCGTGCCTCGCTGGCCCGGGCGCTGGCGCTTGACCCCAAGCTGCTGATCGCCGACGAGCCGACCAGCGCGCTCGATGTTTCGGTGCAGGCCAAGGTGCTTGAGCTGTTCAAGGAGCTGCAGCAGGAACTGGGCTTCGCGGCCCTGTTCATCTCCCACGACCTGGCCGTGGTGGACATGCTTTCCACCTGGGTGGGCGTGCTGTACCGCGGCAAGCTGGTGGAGGAAGGCATCGGGTCCCGTGTCATGGGCAGCCCGGAGCACCCCTACACCCGGCGCCTGATCGCCTCGCTGCCGGTGCCGGACCCCGTCGAACAGGAAACGCGCCGGATCGCGTTCCTGAAGGCGGTCTAGGCGGGCCGCACGCAACGGAGCAGTGCGGAACGGGATGCGTTGGTTGGCGCTGGCGCATCCCGTTCCGGCTTCCGGCCCATTCCAGCACCCGATTCCGGCCCTGTTTCCGGTCCCGACGGGCCGGCCGGGCGCGTCACGGTTGGGTGCACACCCGGCGCGAACCATAGACTGGGAACCATGAGCTCACAGATCAACCCGCAGGCCGCGGACACCGACCGGCAGGGCGACTACGACCCGAAGACCAGCTCCCTTTCCGGGACGGTTCGCGACGAGGTCATGGACGAACTTCTTTCGATCCGCGGAAGCATCGACAACTTCGACGCCCAGCTGGTGTACCTGCTGGCCGAACGCTTCAAGGCCACCCAGCGCGTGGGGCACCTCAAGGCCGTGCACCAGCTGCCGGCCAGTGACCCGGGACGCGAAAAGGCTCAGATCGAACGCCTGCGCCGGCTCGCCCAGGAAGCGCACCTTGACCCGGAGTTCGCCGAGAAGTTCATGAACTTCATCATTTCCGAGGTCATCCGGCACCACCAGACGATCTCCGCCTCGCACGCCGAGAACGAAAACTAGATCCGGGTCTTGCAGATGAACTCCTCCAACATGCAGGCCGAGAACACCGGGGCGGTTTCCCGGCAGGTTCAGGCCAGCGGGCACGGCCCGATGCCCGGCATCGACCCGCTCGAAAGCCAGCACATCATCCGCGGCGAACTCGGCGAGCCCAACCTGCCGCACCTGCACCAGCTTCCGGACCGCGGGGTGGGCTCCGACGCCATCGGCCGCGGCGCGATGTTCCTTGAGGAACTGAGCATCGACCTGCAGCCGCACGGGTGGCGGCTCTCGCAGGCCCCGGGCATCGACGCCAAGCGCGCGGCCTCGGCCCTGCGCGCGGACCTGAACGTGCTCGGCGACGTCATTGGCGCCGAGGAATCGGCTGGCCACGAACTGAAGATCCAGCTGCCGGGCCCCGCGACGCTTTCGGCGAACCTGTACCTGCACCAGGGCGAGCGCGCGCTCAGCGACTTCGGGGCGCGCCGCGACCTGGCCCAGTCCCTGGCCCTCGGGGCGGCCCGCCACCTGCGCGAGGTCGCCCGGGGCACGGGCCGCGAACTCATCACCGTCTACGTCGACGAACCCGACGCGGGCGCGGTGCTCAACGGCACCCTGCCCACCGCCAGCGGCTACCGCACCCTGCGTTCGGTGCCCGTGGCCGAGGTCCGCTCCTGGTGGACCGAGCTCACCGAGGCGCTCAAGGACGCCGGCGCGCACCAGGTGATCCTGGGCAGCGGCGGCGAACCGGAGACCTGGAACCGGGTGGCCTCGACGGCGATCGACGCGGGCGTCGACGGGCTGGGCGTCAACGCCGCCGACCTGACGGTGCCCGGCTGGGAACTGCTGGCCGGGGCCGTGGAAGCCGGGCGAAGGCTCTGGCTGGGCTGCCTGACCCCGGACGGGACTTCCCCGGGCGTCGTGGAGGCCGTGGCAAACATCCGCCGCCCCTGGAACCAATTGGGCCTTTCCGACGCCCTGCTCGATGCCCTGGTGCTGACCCCCACGGAGGGGCTGGACGGCGTCGGGCCGGAACAGGCAACCGCCGTGCTGTCGCGCCTTTCCGCGTACGCCGACGCGCTGAACCAGGTCCGCGTCGACGCCTAGGCGAAGGCAGCGCAGCGAACGCAAAAAGGAAGGTCCCGGGCAATTGCGCCCGGGACCTTCCTTTTGGCGTGTTTGGATCTACCGGGCCGATCAGGCCAGGGACCGGTCCGCGGCGTCGTGGCCCGGGATGGCGTGGGCCGCGGGGTCGTTGAGCTCGCCGAGCAGCGCCTGGTCCAGCCGCTCGTGGCGGATGCGAAGGTCCACCTGCAGCAGCGTGAGCAGCACCTGCATGATTAGCGTGCTCACCGCGGTGACCAGCACGTTGACGACGACCGTGAGCGCCAGCAGGAGCCACGCGTTGCCGGTGCTTCCGGGGATGGATGCGACAACGCCCGGGATCGAGGCGACGATGCCGCCGAGCACCGAGACCACCAGGGCAACCACCAGCACGATACCGAAGATGCGCCACCACGATCCACGGGTCAGGCGCCACGACCTGGCCAGCGCGCCGCGGATGGTCAGCGATTGGGAGACCAGCAGCACCGGGACAAGGGTCAGCCGCACGCCCGCCCAGAGCAGCGCGAGGGCCGCGGCAAAACCAAGCAGCAGCATCGGTGCCAGTGCCCCGATTCCCCAGGCGGAAAAGAGCAGGACACCCAGCACCGCCAGCAGCAACACCGGGACCAGTCCGACCAGGAAGAGCAGCAACTCGACGCCCACCAGTTTCGGGATGGCCGGCCGGGCGAGTCCGTAGCCCTGGCGCCAGGAGGTGGGGCGGTCCAGCGTCGCGCGCATCGCGGCTGCCGTTGCCGGCCCCGCCACCAGTGCGTAGGCGAATAGCTGGGCCAGCAGCACCAGGAGCACCGCCGCCGCATACAGGTACCACGGGTAGGGGAAGGCCTCGTTGAACGTGCCCTCCAGCTCCCCGAGGTCGCCGGCGTCCACGGACACGCTGAGCAACGCATCCTCGAGGCCCATGGCCGGTTCAAACAGCCAGCCCAGGAACACCAGCCCCAGGACGCCCATGGCCAGCTGGACCACCGCGGCGTTGACAAGCGTCGGCATCGGGGAGCGGCGGAACACGGCAAAGGTGCCGTCGAGCAGGTCGGACAGCGCGAGCGGGCGCAACTCGACCACGCCGGGCTTTGCCGGACGCGGGAATTGCGGATACCAGGAGCCGGGAGGCGGAAGGCCGGGGCCCGGGTAGGGGGACTGTTCGGGGTTCGGCGGCGGGGTTGATCCCCAGCTCGGGGGAGGCGGCCCCCAGCCGGGCTGCCGGCCTCCGGGCTCATCGGGGGAAGCTGTGGGGTCCTGCGGCATCGAGTCGACCTTGTGTCCTTGCTGCGTTGTGTGGATGGTCACCGCACCCCTCCCGCGCCCGTTCGGGGTGTCCATTACAGCGTATGTGGTGGGACGGAACAAAGGGGCATTGGCTGGTGGCCGTTTAACAGCCGATTTGTGCGCCGGCCTCATGTAGTCTTGTTCATATCTGGGTTCCGGCATACATCGGTCCCATGCAGCGCTACGGAAGGGCAGATTATGAAGGCACGCATCCTGGTTGTCGACGACGACGAGGCGCTGGCCGAAATGATCGGCATCGTATTGCAGAACGACGGCTTCGAGGCTGTGTTCTGCTACGACGGCGCCAAGGCCCTGGGCATTTTCCGCGAGGTCAAGCCCGACCTGGTGCTGCTGGACCTGATGCTTCCGGGACTCGACGGCATCGAGGTCTGCAAGCTCATCCGCGCCGAGGACGACGTCCCGATCGTCATGCTCACCGCCAAGTCGGACACCGCGGACGTGGTGCGCGGCCTGGAATCCGGTGCCGACGACTACGTCCCCAAGCCGTTCAAGCCGGCGGAGCTGGTGGCACGCGTCCGTGCCCGGCTGCGCCCCACCGAGCAGCACGCCCCGGAAACCCTGAAGATCGGCGACCTGACCATCGATGTCGCCGGCCACCGGGTGACACGCGCGAGCGCGCCCATCGGGCTGACCCCGCTCGAATTCGACCTGTTGGTTGCGCTGGCCCGCAAGCCGTGGCAGGTCTTCACCCGCGAGCAGCTGCTTGAACAGGTCTGGGGCTACCGCCACGCCGCGGACACCCGGCTGGTCAATGTCCATGTCCAGCGCCTGCGCTCCAAGGTCGAGCTCGATCCCGAACGCCCGGGCGTTGTGCTGACCGTGCGCGGCGTCGGCTACAAGGCCGGTCAGGTCTGAGCCAGGAGACGACGGGCGAGACCCCGTCCGCACAGCCCCCGGAAGCCGCACCGGAAAACACCGAGTCAGGTGTCGGGGCGTTCATGCGGCGGACCCTTGAGGCGACCAAGCATGCCAAGGCGGCGGTGCTCTCCCGCTGGAGCCGGTCGCTGCTTTTCCGCACCGTCACCTCCGCGGTGCTGCTGACCGCGCTGGCATTGCTGGCCGCGGGCGGCTTCCTGTCCAACCAGATCGCAGCCGGGCTCTTCCAGGAGCGCTTCCACCAGGTCGAGTCCGAGTCGGTGCGCGGCCTGAACCAGGTCAAGGCGATCTTCGATTCCGCCGCCACCACCGACCGCGCCAGCACCCACTCGCTGGTGACAAACACGCTGAAGATCCTCGAGGGCGACGGGGCGCTGGTGCCCCGCGACTTCGTGCTGGTGCCGCTTCCCGGCGACGACACCCTGTACGTCGGCCCCACGGCCAGCGGCAACCTGACCTCGCGCATCGTCCCCGAGGCCCTGGCCGCGCAGATCCGCGAATCGAACGCCATCTACTGGCAGTCGATCGAGGTCAAGAAGGGCGCCGGCACCGGCCCCGGGCTGATCTTCGGGACCCGGGTCACGCTGCCCCCCGGGAAGGAATACGGGCTCTACCTGGTCTACGACCTCACCAGCGTGCAGAACACCCTCGACTTCATCAACCGGGCCATGGCCCTGGTGGGCGGCCTGCTGCTGCTGGTGGTCGGCGGCATCACCTGGTACGTCACCCGTGGCGTCGTGCGTCCCGTCGCCGACGCCGCGCAGGTGTCGGAAAAGCTTGCCGCCGGCGAGCTCCAGGAACGCATGGAGGTCAAGGGCGAGGACGAGATCGCGCGCCTGGGCACCTCCTTCAACCACATGGCCCAGTCCCTGCAGGACCAGATCAACCAGCTGGCGACCCTCTCGCAGATGCAGCAGCGCTTCGTCTCCGACGTCTCCCACGAGCTGCGCACCCCGCTGACCACCGTCCGAATGGCCGCGGAGGTCCTGCACGACGCCCGCGAGGACTTCGACCCGATCAACAAGCGAAGCGCCGAGCTGCTCTACAACCAGGTCGAACGCTTCCAGATCCTGCTCAACGACCTGCTTGAGGTATCCCGCTTCGACGCCGGCGTCGCCGTGCTGGACGCCGAGCCCACCGACCTGGTGGCGGTGGCCCGGCGCGTCATCGATGCCGCCACGCCGCACGCCGAGGCCATGGGGTCGCTGCTGCGCCTCTCGACCCCGGCCGGCGGCTGCGTCGCCGAAATGGATTCGCGGCGCATCGAACGGGTGGTGCGCAACCTTGTCATGAACGCCATCGAACACGGCGAGGGAAACCCCATCGACATCTCCGTCGCGGGCAACGCGTCCGCGGTGGCGCTCTCCGTGCGCGACCGCGGCATCGGCATGAGCCCGGAGGCCAGCACCCGCGTCTTCGACAGGTTCTGGCGAGCCGACCCGGCCCGCGCCCGCACCACCGGAGGCTCCGGGCTCGGCCTGTCCATCGCCACGGAAGACACCCGGCTGCACACCGGGCGGCTCGAGGCCTGGGGCGAACGCGGCGTCGGCTCCTGCTTCCGGATGACCCTGCCCCGGGTGCTGGGGGAGACCATCACCGGCTCACCGCTGCCCCTGGAGCCGATCGTGCTCGCGGACGCGGTGATCGACCGGAACATGCTGATCACCTTCCCGCTGACCGGCGAGATCCCGGTCATCGGGTTCAAGCCGCTGCAGCCAATGACCTCGTCCGATCCCAAGCCCGGCACGGATCCCGTGCCGCCCGCGGGGGAAGAAAACCCCACAGGAAAGCAGGAACCAGATGCCTAGGCCACACTCCGGAATCCGCAGGGCCCTGGCCCTGCTCCTCGGGCTGGTGCTGGTGCTCTCCGGTTGTTCCGCGATCCCGCGCAGCGGACCGGTCCAGGCCCTGCAGGTCGAAAACGTCGCGGAGGGCCAGGGGAGCACCTTCTCCCCGCCCGGCCCCAAGGTCGATGCGCACCCGCGGGAGATCATCGAGGGTTTCATCGAGGCGGGCATCGCGCCGCAGGACGACTACAAGGTCGCCCGCGAATTCCTGAACCCCAAGCAGAATGGGGTGTGGAAGGGTTCCGTCCAGACCCTGGTCTACGACGCGCGCCCCAGCGTGATCCCGGGCTCCAGGCCCAGCACGTTCACCATCCAGCTTGAGGTGGTGGCCCAGATCGACGCCAACGGCGTGATGACGGAGCTGCCGCCGCACTCCACCCGCGCGGTGGACATGACCCTCGAGAAGCTCAACGGCCAGTGGAAAATCTCGGAGCTGCCCGACGGCACCATGATCGACAGGGATTCCTTCAACGGGCTGTTTGCGGCCCAGCCGATCTACTTCTACGACGCGACCTACCACTACGCGGTCCCGGACATGCGCTGGTTCCCCAAGCGGACAGGCCTGGCCGCGGCGATGGTCGAGGCGTTGCTCAAGGGTCCCGCGGGGTACCTGGAAAACGCCGTGGTTTCGGCCTTCCCCAGCGGCAGCTCACTGGTGCGTTCGGCCGTTCCCATCGAAAGCCAGCGGGCCACCGTCGACCTGAACTCGGCGACGTTCATCGATGCGACGGAACTGAGCCGCCAGCAGATGCAGCAACAGCTCGACCTCACCCTCAAGGGGCTCAGCAGCATCCGCTCCGTGGTGATGACGGATGAACAGCGCGAGGTTAAACTCGGGCCGGCCGACCCGCAGTTCATTCCGGCGCAGGTCAATGCGCCCGTTCCGGACACCCAGATCGGTATCGTCGACCAGGCGCTGTACTACGTCAAGGGCAAGGCCATCAACCGGGTCGCCGGCATCGACGACATCTCCGAATACGACCCGCGCGACCCTGCCATGAGCCCGCTGGGGAACCGCTATGCGTTCCTGGACGGTACGTTCACGAGGCTCTTCACCGTCGACGACCTGGGGCACAGCAGGGTCGTGGCGAGGGGCACCGCGCTGGTGCGCCCGAGCATCGACACCAGCGGCTGGACCTGGACGGCGGACCACGGGGCAAAAACCAGGATCCTGGCCGTTCCGGAGGACACCCTGCTCAACGGCAAGGTCAGGCCCATTGCCGCGGACTGGCTCAATGATTCGAGCATTTCCTCGATCCGCATTTCGCGTGACGGGGCGCGTGCGCTGATCGTTTCCTCCAAGGCGGGAGTGTCGACGGTGAGCATCAGCGGCATCCTGCGGGACAGCGATGGCACACCGCGTGGCTTCGCCACTCCGATGCACCTTTACCCATCGGTCCCCGTGACCAGGGCCGTCTGGGACTCGGATTCCAGCATCATCGTCGCCTCATCCGATCCGAACGAACGGGTGGAGGCGGAGCGGATCAACCTCGGGGGCAAGCCCGAGAAGTTCCAACCGCTGCTGGGCATGGTCGGGCTTTCCGCCGGCCCGGGTGAACGGCGCCCGGTCTTTGCCGAAACCAAGGACAAGCTCTACACGCGTGTCGGAAATTCGTGGCACAAAATGGAGGAGTCCGCGCGCGACCTCTCCTACCCCGGATAACAGGCCGAACACCGCAAACCGCGCTCCGGGGATCGATATCCCCAACTCGCCCGGCACGGAACCCACCGAGGCCTCCTGTGTTCCATGCTGGGGTTCATGAGATCGAACGAACGGATTCCGTCGCGGGCGCCACGCCCGGATGCCACCGGCAGGAGCGGCGCAACACCATGGTGGCCGAGGCTTCTGGACCAGCTGTGGTCGGCCAGGGAAACCCGGATTCTCCGGTCGGCGCTGCGGGGGACCGCGGCACTGTTGTTTCCGGTGCAGTGCGTCTGCTGCCGTCGCCCCGATGCCTCGTTGTGTCGCCCATGCGCCACGGGCCTGCGCAGGGCCGGTCTGCACCCCGGCCGTGTTGAGCGGCATGCCGAGGCCTTGCCGCTGAACCAAAGCGGGCAGGCGTTGCCGGTCATTGCCGCGGGAAAATACGAGCATGAGCTTGCCTCGGTTCTCCTGGCCTACAAGAACCACCAGATGGTTTCCCTGGGCAGGGTGCTGGCACCGGTTCTTGCCTCGGCGCTGCGGGCGGGCATCCTGGGACTGGCAAACCCGCAGGCGCCCGTGATCCTGGTGCCGGTCCCCACGCGCCGGCAGGCACGCGCCGGCAGGCACGTGCCAAGCGGGGCTACTGGCCAGTGGGCCTGCTGCTGCGGCGGGTGGCGGCCGCCGGGTCGCTGCCGGCAAACGCGAGGGTCGCCCACCTGTTGAGGTACGGGATCGGGAACTCCTGGGGTGCCGCACAGAAGGGATTGGGCCGCCGGGGCCGGGCGTCGGTGCGGAACACCATGCGGATGCGCGCCACGCCCGGAGCAAGAAGGATCCATTCCTCGGGTGCCCAGGTGCTCTTTGTCGACGATGTGTTGACCACGGGTGCGACCTTGGCCGAGGCCCACCGTTGCCTGGCGGGCCACGGGTTGGTGGTGTGCGGCGCCGTGGTGCTGGCGAGCACGACGGCGCCGTCCGGAAATCGATGATTACGCTCAACGCGATGAAGTAATAATCGGAACATCCTTGATTATCCGTGCATCTGTCATAGGGTGAAGTATGGGCACCCCGATAGGGGAAACGAACCCATCTTCAGCGACTGAAAGGAGTGGTTTTTCAGTCGCTGTTGTGTCACCTGAGCAATGATGGAGGACACCATGGAGATGACGATCAGCGGACGAAACGTAACGGTTTCCGATCGCTTCCGCGAGTACGTGGACGAGAAGATCGACAAGGTCGATCAACTTGCGACGAAGATCCAGCGCTTGGACATCAAGGTCACCAAGGAGCCGCACGCTGCTCGTAACGCCGACAGCGCCCTGACCGTTGAATTGACGGTCCTGGGCCGAGGCCCGGCAATCCGCGCCGAAGCGAAGGCCGCTGACAAGTTCGCCGCCTTTGACACCGCGTTCGCAAAGCTGCTCGAGCGGCTGCGCAAGGCACGGGATCGTCGCAAGGTCCACCACGGCAGCCGGACGCCGAAGGCCGTCCACCAGGCAACCAGCGGCCTGCAGCCCGCCGACAGCTCCATTCCGCTGCATGAGGCAACCCGCATCGCGCAGCAGGAAGAGGAATTGCGCCTTGCCGCCGAGTCGGCCGAGGCCAGCGCCAGCCCGATCGAGATCCGGCGCAAGGTCTTCCCTGCCGAGTCAATGAGCGTCGACGACGCCCTGGACCGGATGGAAATGGTCGGCCACCCGTTCTACCTCTTCATCGACGAAGCGACCGGTGCACACTCGGTGGTCTACAACCGCCGTCAGTACGCCTACGGCATCATCACCCTGGATCCCGAGGCCACCGACGAGGCAACCTTGGAGACCCGCCGCTACCGGGCCGCAGCCCCGGCCAACGCTTAAACAACAAGGCAACTACGATGGGCCTATGACCACGATTCTCTCGACGTCACAGGCCCGTCGTATCGCCCTCGCAGCCCAAGGGCTGCACCGGGCACGGCCCACCGCACCAGTCACGATTGGTGCGGTGGGCCGCACTTTTAACCGTTTGGAACTGCTCCAAATCGATTCGGTCAACGTACTCACCCGCGCGCAGTACCTGCCGCTCTTCTCGCGGCTGGGCCCCTACGAGACTTCATTGCTTGACGATCTCTGCGTCGGCAAACCACGCAAGGTCCTCGAATACTGGGCCCACGAAGCGTCCCTGGTCAGGTCCGAACATTTTGCCGACCTTGTGCCTTGGCAACGCCGCACCTGGCCGGGAAGCCTCGGCGCTCTTGACGACGCGGGCCATTCGCTCTCAAGCGAGATCCAAGGCCTGCTACAAAGCTCCCCGCCACTGACCGCGCGGGAGGTCGCCGAGGAATTGGGCCATGAGCACCGCAAGGAAACCGTGGAGTGGGGCTGGAACTGGTCGGCCGTCAAACGGGTTTTGGAAGCGCTCTTTGCCGAAGGCATCATCACCGCCGCGGGGCGCAACAAACAATTCGAGCGCAGGTATACGGCACTGGACAGGGTGTTGCCGGGGTACGGAAACGAATCCGAACCGGTGGACCCGCGGGAGGCCATGGAACGCCTGTTGTTGGCATCCGCAAAGGCCCACGGGGTCGGTACGGCGCACTGCCTGGCTGACTATTTCAGGTTGCCCGTCAGGGAAAGCGCGGCGGTACTGGAAGACCTGAGCGAGAGGTCGATGCTGGTTCGAACCGGCGTGCACGGACACAAGGACACCTTCTACATGCTCCCGGGCACCGTCATTCCGCGACGTGCCTCGGCTCGGGCGCTCCTTAGCCCGTTTGATTCGCTGGTTTTCAATCGCAAACGCATCCAGAAACTATTCAATTTCAATTACAGGTTGGAAATCTATACCCCGAGCGAGAAACGCACCTATGGCTACTATGTGTTGCCGTTCCTGTTGGGGGAGTGCCTGGTGGGTCGTGTCGACGTCAAGGCCGACCGCCTGCAGAAGTCCCTGATCGTGCGCGGGGCCTATACCGAACCCGATGCCCCGCCCGAAACCGCCGGTGAATTGGCCGAGGAATTGCGCCTGATGGCGGGGTGGCTGGGCCTGGAAACAGTAGAGGTTTCCCCGCGGGGAAATCTGGCAGCTGCCTTGGAGTTTTCGCTAAGCTCGCCCAAATACGCTGATAACCACAAGTGAAAGCAATCTCTCACGTAGACTGAACACGCCAGAATTCCTGTGCTTGAGATTTGGGAGCTGCCTCGTGGCATCAATGCTTGAACGTATCCTGCGTACCGGCGATAAGAAGACGCTGAAAAAGTTGCGTGGATACGCTGACGCTATCAACGTGCTTGATAGCGAATTCCGTGCCCTTAGCGATGCCGAGTTGCGCGGCGAGACAGATAAATTCAGAGCGCGAATCGCCGATGGGGAATCGCTGGACCACCTGCTCCCGGAGGCGTTTGCCGCCGTCCGCGAAGCAGCGGATCGCACCCTCGGCATGCGCCACTTCGACGTGCAGCTCATGGGCGGCGCCGCCCTGCACATGGGCAACATCGCCGAAATGCGCACGGGTGAAGGCAAGACCCTGGTGGCCACGGCTCCCGCCTACCTCAATGCACTCAGCGGCAAGGGCGTCCACGTTGTCACGGTCAACGACTTCCTCGCCGAGTACCAGTCAGACATCATGGGCCGCGTCTACCGCTTCCTGGGCCTGACCAGCGGTTGCATCCTGTCAAACCAGGATCCCGCGCAGCGTCGCCTGCAGTACGAATTCGACATCACCTACGGGACGAACAACGAATTCGGCTTCGACTACCTGCGCGACAACATGGCCTGGAGCGCCGATGAACTCGTGCAGCGCGGCCACAACTACGCCATCGTCGACGAAGTCGACTCGATCCTCATCGACGAGGCCCGCACCCCGCTGATCATTTCCGGGCAGGCTTCCGGCGACGTGAACCGCTGGTACACCGAGTTCGCCAAGCTGGTCAACCGCCTCGCCATCGACGTCGACTACGAGGTCGACGAGAAGAAGCGCACCATCGGTGTCCTGGAATCGGGCATCGAAAAGGTCGAGGACTACCTCGGCATCCACAACCTCTACGAGGCCTCGAACACCCCGCTGATCGGCTTCCTGAACAACGCCATCAAGGCCAAGGAACTGTTCAAGAACGACAAGGACTACGTCGTGATCAACGGCGAAGTGATGATCGTCGACGAGCACACCGGCCGTTCGCTGGCCGGCCGCCGCTACTCCGAGGGCATGCACCAGGCTATCGAGGCGAAGGAAGGGGTGGAAATCAAGGCCGAGAACCAGACCATGGCGACTGTGACCCTGCAGAACTACTTCCGCCTCTACGGCAAGCTGTCGGGCATGACGGGCACGGCCCAGACCGAGGCCGCCGAGTTCATGTCGACCTACAAGCTCGGCGTCGTGGAAATCCCGACGAACAAGCCGCTGTTGCGCAAGGACCAGCCGGACCTGATCTACAAGAACGAGATTGCCAAGTTCGACGCGGTCGTCCAGGACATCGCCGAACGCCACGCCACCGGCCAGCCGGTGCTGGTGGGCACCACCAGCGTGGAAAAGAGCGAGTACCTGGCCCGCCTGCTGGCCAAGCAGGGCATCCGCCACGAGGTGCTCAACGCCAAGCAGCATGCACGCGAAGCGGCAATCGTTGCCCAGGCCGGCAAGAGGGGCTCCGTCACCGTGGCCACGAACATGGCCGGCCGCGGTACCGACATCATGCTCGGCGGCAACGCCGAGTTCCTGGCCGTGACGGAGATGGAACGCCGCGGACTGGATCCGGAAGAAAACTCCGAGCAGTACGAGTTGGAGTGGGACGACGTCTTTGCCGCGGCGAAGAAGCAGGTCGCAACCGAGGCGAACGAAGTTGCCGAATCGGGCGGCCTCTACGTGTTGGGCACCGAACGCCACGAATCGCGCCGCATCGACAACCAGCTGCGCGGCCGTTCCGGCCGACAGGGAGACCCGGGCGAGTCCCGCTTCTACCTGTCGATGACCGATGAACTCATGCGCCGCTTCAACGCCGGTGCCGCACAGCGCATCATGAACAACCCGTCGATGCCGGACGACGTGGCCCTGGAATCCAAGATCGTCTCCAAGGCCATCGAGACGGCCCAGGCGCAGGTGGAGGGCACCAACGCCGAACAGCGCAAGAACGTGCTGAAGTACGACGACGTGATGAACCGCCAGCGCGAAGCCATCTACGGCGACCGCCGCCGGATCCTGGAAGGCGGCGACCTCCACGAGAAGGTTGCGCACTTCCTGGAGGACGTGGTCAAGGCCATGGTCACAGAGGCCACCGCCGAGGGGCACGCCGACGACTGGGACCTGAAGCAGCTGTGGACCAACCTGAAGCAGCTCTACCCGATCTCCATCACCCTAGACGAGGTCATTGCCGAGGCCGGACACCGCAGCTCGCTGACCCCGGAGTTCCTTGAACGCGAGATCCTTTCCGACGCCCGCCTGCAGTACCAGGCGCGTGAGCAGTCGGTCGGCGAGGAAAACATGCGCGAACTGGAGCGCCGCGTGGTGCTCTCGGTCATCGGCCGCAAGTGGCAGGAACACCTCTACGAGATGGACTACCTCAAGGAAGGCATCGGCCTGCGTGCCATGGCCCAGCGCGACCCGTTGGTCGAGTACCAGCGCGAGGGCTTCATCCTGTTCCAGACCATGATGGAATCCATCCGCGAGGAGAGCATCGGCATGCTCTTCAACATCGAGGTCGAGACCCGCCAGGCCCCCGAGGTGTCGCTGCCCGGTGTCACGGATGCACGTTCGATGACCAGCGAGCCGGTGCTGAACACGCCCGGTCTCGACGCCCCGGCTCGGCCCTCCACGCTGCGCTACACCGCGCCGGAGGAGACCGGCGAGGCCTCGACGCACATCGAGCGCACCCCGGGTGCGGCCGCGCCGAAGTCCGAGGGCAACAACAAGAAGAAAAAGGGCAAGCGCAGCTAGCCGATTTCCAGCGCAGTAACCTGCCACCGTCCGTGCCACCGCTCTATTCTCAGGGCGGTGGCACGGACTTTTTCTAGGTCCAGCAGGACCACTGCCGCCTCGAAAACCAGGGGGAGGACCTCGGAAATGCGGATGCGCAGCACCCTCGGGTTGCTGTAGCAGCACACGCCTGGGTCCGGTTGCTGCTGCTGCCCGATCCGCAGGTGGTGCTCGAGCTTGCCCATGCACTCGGGGTTCAGGGCGTTGATGAGTTGGCGCGCCGGACGTGCCCCGGCCAGCACCTCCAGCACCGCGGGGGCCACGGCATGCACGACGGTGGCCACCGACTCCTCGATGTTCGCCATGGACCCGGCCTTGGGGAAGATCTTCTCGATGAGCGGCCGGACCTCCGCCGGCACCGGGTCGGACTCCGCGTCGGGGGCCTCCGCATGCCGTGGGGAGGCGGTTTCCGGTGCGGTCTCCTCCGGGACGGCCGCCGGGCCGACGGCGCACCGCTGCCTGCGCGGCGCCGCAGTGCCCCGCAGGGCCTGCGGAAAGCGCCTGCCGGTGGTGCGCGGGGCCGGCGCCTGGCCCGATTCGGTCCACACGCCCTCGTGCAGCAGGACCGCAGGGGTGTTGCGGGTGGCCGGTTCGATCGTGGTGATGCTCATGGCGTGCTCCTGGTGGGGACGTGGTGCGGGTGGTGGACCTATGGACGGGTGCTGCGGGTGTTCGGTTCGGTGAGGACCATGCCGACGTCGAGGCTGTCGGGGTTCGGGCCGATGAGTTCGCGGTTGGCCGCGTACCACTGCGGCCAGGATTCGGCGATGTCTCCGGCCGTCGACTCGGGGGCCAAGTGCCGGGCGGCGATCGACCAAAGGGTGTCGCCGGGTCGGACGACGACTTCCTGCGACGGGCGCGTGCCGCCGCCGAGCGTGCGCTGCAGCGGCAGGGAAATCCGTTGCGGAAGCCAGCCGGGGGAGAGCACCGTGGGCTCTGCTGCCGCGGCGCCCGCCCCGTCCCCGATCTCCCCGCGCGGCTCCGCGGCTGTCGTCGCTTCGGGGTCGGCGGTCTGTCCGGCGAGTTGCTGGGCCATCTGTGCGTGCGGGGCTGCGGCGTTCGCCGACGTGGCCAGGAGGAGGGAGCCGCCGATGGCCGCCACGCAGAGCCTGGCCATGAACCCCGGGACCAGACGCGCGATTTTCGCGCCGAGGCGGCGGTGGCCGGACCTGATGCTCAGCGTGGCCAGCAGGGCCAACAGCATGCCGAGCAGCAGCCAGAGCATGATCGCCGCAGCGAGCCATCCCAGGGCCATCCCGGTGAGTTGCTCGAGGGAACGCGGCGTGAGTTCCGCGTCACCGATTGCGCCCAGGTCCAGGCGCCGGGAAATGAGGTGGCTGCCGAGCAGCATGGCCAGCGGCAGGCAGGCCGTCGCCGCCAGCATGAGCAGATCTTTTATGACTTGTTTGCGCATCTTAACCTGATTTGATGTCGTTTGAGACTGTTTGATGTCCTGTGTTTGAATATGATGGCACTTCGCCGGGTGAGGCGCTAGGGGTTCCGGGGATCGAATTCCGGACCTAGGGTGTGCCCATGAGATGGGAATCGCTTTTTGAGGACCTGGAGGCGCAGCTGGAAGCCGAGTCGGCACGCGAAAAGACCAGCGAAGTGCAGGAAGCGGTGCGTGTCGAACGCGCCCGTGAGGAGTTGATCCAGCGCCTGTCGCCCCAAATCAACGCGCACGTGGAGGTGCAGCTGCTGGGCGGCGAACGGCTGCACGGGCGGCTGGCGGCGCTTGGCAAGGACTGGTTCATGTTGCGACGCGGAGAGGTCGAGGAACTGATCCCGGTCCACGCGCTGGCCGGCTGGACGCAACGGACCCTTGGGCAGCGACAGGACGCCCGCGAGCCCCGCATCGGACTCGGCCAGGCCTTGCGCATGCTGGTGCGGGACCGCGCGCGGATCACCGTCGGTGGCATTGACGGCTCGCTGCTGGCCACCGGAACGCTCGACCAGGCGGGCCGGGACTTCTTGGAGATCGCCCGCCATGAGCGCGATGAATACCGCAGGGCGTCGGTGCTCCAGGGATCCAGCCTGGTGCCGATTCCCGTCGTGGCTTGGGTGCGCAGGGAAAACTGAAAACCAACATTTTGCTGACGGGGGCTTTTCACCGGTCGGGGTGCGGGCGTAGGGTGTCGGCTCAGGGGCCGGGAAACGTCGGGGTGGCCCTGCGAGTCATGGGGGACTCGGTCAACGAGGATTCTAGGGGGAAAACACCATGGACCGGGTTCAGGACCGCGTTGCGGGCGAAGCGCGCCGCATGGCACGACCCACGTGGAAGGACCCGCGGTTGCTGATCGGCATCCTCATGGTGCTGGCCTCCTGCGTCGGGGTGATCGCGTTGACAAGCACCTTGGACAAGACCGTGCCCATGTACGTGGCCAAGGCGGACATCTCCCTGGGCGAGGAGCTCACCGCGGAGAAGCTCAGCGTCGCCAACGTCAAGCTCGACGCGCTGGGGGAGCGCTACGTTGCGGCGGACCCGAAAATCCTGTCCGGGCATCGGGCCAACGCGCTGATTCGTGCCGGCGAATTGATTCCCTCCAGTGCAATCGGCCTGCAGGACGGGACAAACCGAAGGCCGGTTTCCGTGAACCTTTCCGATGCGCTGCCTGCGGCAATCACCGCCGGGTCCCACGTGGATGTGTGGGTTTCCTCCAAGGACCGGGAGGCCAACGCCTTCGCGGCTCCGACGCTGCTGCTGCCCGCGGCCGAGGTGACGTACCGGGCCGAACGCCCCACTGGATTCGGCGGCACCGCGGGCACCGTGGTGGAACTGCTGGTGGTGGACGCCTCGCTTGCGGACCTGCTCGAGGCGATGGCCAACGACGCGCGCATCACTGTCGTCTTCAACCCGGCGGCGAGTTCATGATGAACATCTCGGTGGTCATCTGGGCCGATGACGGGGAATTGATCGAACGCCTGGAGAGGCAACGCGGGATTCTCACGGTGGCCCGGACCAGCACCGACATGGTCGAAGTCATAGCTCTCAGCGAGACGGGGTTGGCGGATGCCGTCATCCTGGCCGGGGTGCCGGACCTCATCGAAACCCGGGACATCGATGCAATCACCGAACGTGGCGTCCCCGTGGTGGTGCTGTGCGACGACCCGGCGCAGTCCAACCGGCTGAACAGGGCCGGGGCCCACGTGGCTGTGGGCGCCATCGACGCCGTGGAGCTCGGCGTGCTCATCCAGCGGGCGTGCGGGGAACGGCAGCGCGGCACCCGCTCCGACGGCGCCAAGGCAAGTGCGGAACCGGCGGGAAACCCCTCCGGCAGGCGCGGACGGGTCGTGGTGTTCTGGGGGCCCAGCGGTTCCCCCGGTCGGTCCCTGGTGGCGCTGAACTATGCGGTTGAATGCGCGCTGGATGCGCGCGAGGTGATCCTGCTTGATGCGGACACCTACGGGGCAACCCAGGCCGTGCAGCTGGGGTTGCTGGACGAGGCGGCGGGGCTCGCGCAGATCTGCCGGACCGTGGACCAGGACCGCTTCGACGCCCACACGCTGGAGCGCATTTGCGCGCCGGTGGTGATTGCCGGGGCCAAGATGCGCGTGGCCACCGGGCTCCCGCGGGCCAACCGGTGGCCGGAGCTGCGTCCCACCGCGCTGCGCAGGGCGGTGCTGGCCCTGCAGGAACGCTGCGACGTCATCGTGATCGACGTTGCGGGACCGCTGGAACTTGACGAGGAGCTCAGCTTCGACACCGCCGCCCCCCAGCGCAACGGCGTGGCGGCGGCCATGCTCCGCATCGCGGACGAAATCTACGCGGTGGGCCAGGCAAACAGCATCGGGGTGCCCCGGCTGATCCGGGCTCTGGATGAAATGCAGGCCTCGGTCGGGGAACTTGCCGTGAAGGTGGTGTTCAACAAGGTCTCGGCCGCCAGCGTGGGCTCGGCCCCGCACCGGGCGCTGGCCGAGACCTGGGCGCGATTCGGGCCCGCCCAGCCCGTCGTGGCCTACCTGCCCCACGATCCCGATGCCGTGGAATCGGCGCTGCTGGCCGGAAGCGCGCTAGCAGAAATTGCGCCGCATTCTGCACTGCGCATCGGCATTGCGGGTCTCGCGGGAAGAAAAATCAAGGGTCGACAGCGCATTTTGCCGCGCCGCGCCGCGTCGAGGTGACGACCGTAACCTGGCGGGATAGTGTTGTAACACTAGCGTTACGCAACGGAGCGAAACGTACATCTATACACGGAGGCGTTCTTTTGAACACGTCGGAGTCCAGCATGTCCGAAACATTCATCGCTGAGACACTCACTGCCGATTTAGTAGGTACCTACTACGGCCAGTTAGCACCAGAAGATGCAGCGGCGTATTCGCCGGAGCAGCTCGAATCCAGGGTGGTGGCGCACTTGGCCGTCGGCTGGGAGCGTGACCCGAAATCGGCACGGGTTTCGATCACCCGGCATGCGGGCACCACCATGGTTTATGTGGTCACCGACGACATGCCGTTCCTGGTGGATTCCGTGACCGCGGAAATCGTGCGCCAGAAGGCCGCAATCAACATCGTGGTCCACCCCACCTTCGTGGTCAGCCGCGATTCCGAGCACGGCCGCATCACGTCGCTGGAAACCGTTCCGGCCCACGAGCACCTGGCCAGCGGCGACACCGCCGCGATGCCGAGCCTCTCCGCACTCGTCGCGAAAAACCGCGACACCGCCATCGAATCCTGGATCGCCGTGGAACTCGGCGGGGACCCGAGCGACGAAACCGTCGAATCCCTGATCGCCGGCCTGGAACGCATCCTCGTTGACGTGCGTGCCGCCGTCGAAGACTGGTCGGCCATGCGCAACAAGGCCCACGAGATCGCCGATTCGCTGGCACTTGTCACCGGCGCCGAGCAGATCCCCGACCTCAACGCCGCGGTCGACCTGCTGCACTGGCTCGACGACGGGAACTTCACCTTCCTGGGCTACCGCGACTACGACCTGGTCACCGAGAACAACGAAGACGTGCTGCGCATCCGCCCCGACTCCGGCCTGGGCCTGATGCGCAACACCGACTCCGCCCGCAACACCCAGCACCTGACCAAGCGCGGACGCGCCATGGCCCGCGACAAGCGCGCCCTGGTGATCACCAAGGCCAACTCCCGCTCCACCGTGCACCGCGGCGTCTACCTGGACTACGTGGGCATCAAGCGCTTCGACGCCCAGGGCAACGTCAACGGCGAGCGTCGCTTCATCGGCCTGTTTGCCTCCAGCGTCTACACCTCCTCGGTGCGCAGCGTGCCGGTGGTCCGCGAAAAGGTCAAGGCAGTGCTGCGGCGCACCGGGTTCGCCCCGGACTCGCACTCCGGCAAGGACATCGTCACCATCCTTGAGACCTACCCGCGCGACGAGCTCTTCCAGATCTCCGTTGAGGACCTCACCGACACCGTGCTGGGCATCCTGCGCCTGCAGGAACGCCGCCGCACCTCGCTCTTCCTGCGCCCGGACGTCTACGGACGCTTCATGTCCGCGCTGGTCTACCTGCCGCGCGACCGCTACACCACCGGCGTGCGCCTGCGCATCGAAAAGGAATTGACGGAGGCCTTCAACGCCGAGTCCGTCGACTTCGAGGTGCGCATGAGCGAATCCGCGCTGGTTCGCCTGTTCTACCGCATCCGCCTCCAGCGCCACGGCCTGACCCCCGTGGTCGACCGCGCCGCGCTGGAAACGCGCCTGGTCGCCGCCGTGCGTTCCTGGTCCGAGGGCATCTCCGAGGCCGCCACCGAGCGCTACGGCGCCGAGGCCGGCACCGCACTGGCCTCCAACTGGGCCGAGGCCTTCCCCGCTGCCTACCGCGTGGACTTCGAGGTCGAGGAGGCCCTGGCCGACATCGAACGCTTCGGCGTCTACGAGGAGCCCGACCACGTCGGCCCGGTCATCAAGCTCTACGTGCCGGAGGAAGACGAGGACTCCGAGGTCAACGCCCGGATGAAGCTCTACCTGACGGCACCGCTCTCGCTCTCCAAGATCCTTCCGGTGCTGCAGAACCTGGGCCTGGAAGTCATCGACGAGCGTCCCTTCGCCGTCACCCCCTTGCGCGCCGAGGAGCGCTACCTCTACGACCTGGGCCTGAAGTTCCCGGCCGGGATCGACCCGCTGGCCGCCGAGTCGCTGCTCGAGGCCGCCTACAGCGCGATCGTGACCGGCGTCGCCGAGTCCGACCACCTCAACCGCCTGGTGCTGCGCGAGTCCATGGGCTGGCGCGAGGTCGCGCTGCTGCGCGCCTACGCCAAGTACCTGCACCAGCTGGGCGTCTCGAACTCCTACTCGTTCGTTTCGGACACTCTGGTGGCCAACCCGGACGTCACCCACGGAATCCTCGCGCTCTTCAAGGGCACCTTCGACCCGATCCTAGGTGCCGAGGAGTCGGCGGCCGCCCGCCTGGCCGCACACGCCACGCTGGCCGAGGCGCTTGAAAAGGTCCCGACGCTGGATGCCGACAAGCTGCTGCGCCGCTTCGTGAACGTCATCGAGGGAACGCTGCGCACCAACTACTACACCGACCCCGCGGCGCTGGCCTTCAAGCTGATGCCGGGCAAGATCGACGGTGCGCCGTTCCCGCGCCCCAAGTACGAGATCTGGGTCTGCTCCCCGCGCGTCGAGGGCGTGCACCTGCGCTTCGGCGAGGTCGCCCGTGGCGGCCTGCGCTGGTCGGACCGCCGCGACGACTTTCGCACCGAGGTCCTGGGCCTGGTCAAGGCGCAGATGGTCAAGAACGCGGTGATCGTGCCGACCGGCGCCAAGGGCGGCTTCTTCGCCAAGCAGCTGCCGAACCCGGCCGTGGACCGCGGCGCCTGGATGGAAGAGGGCAAGTCCGCCTATCGCATCTTCATCCGCTCGTTGCTGGAGATCACCGACAACCTCGTCACCGACGCCAACGGCGAGACCGTGGTGCCGCCGGCAAACGTCGTGCGCCTCGACGGGGACGACACCTACCTGGTGGTTGCCGCGGACAAGGGCACCGCGTCCTTCTCCGACATCGCCAACTCGATCTCCGAGGAACGCGGGCACTGGCTGGGCGACGCCTTCGCCTCCGGCGGCTCGATCGGCTACGACCACAAGGCCATGGGCATCACCGCCCGCGGCGCCTGGGAGTCCGTCAAGCGCCACTTCACCGAGTTCGGCGTCGACACGCAGACCGAGGAATTCACCGCCGCCGGCGTGGGTGACATGTCCGGCGACGTGTTCGGCAACGGCCTGCTGCGCACCCGCACCGTGAAGCTTGTCGCCGCGTTCGACCACCGCGACATCTTCCTGGACCCCAACCCGGATGCCGGGGCTTCCTTCGTCGAGCGTGCGCGCCTGTTCGAGCTGCCGAGGTCCTCCTGGGCCGACTACAACAAGGACCTGATTTCGGCGGGCGGCGGGGTCTTCTCCCGCACGCTGAAGTCCATCCCGATCTCCCCGGAGGTCCGCGACGCGCTCGGCCTGGGCGCCACGGTCAGCTCCATGGCACCCACCGAGCTGCTCAAGGCCATCCTGGGCGCCCCGGTCGACCTGCTCTACAACGGCGGCATCGGCACCTACGTGAAGGCCTCCACGGAGACCCACGCCGAGGTCGGGGACCGCGCCAACGACGCGATCCGCGTCGACGGCAAGCAGATCCGCGCCAAGGTGATCGGCGAGGGCGGCAACCTGGGCATGACCCAGCTCGGCCGCATCGAGGCGGCGCTGCACGGGGTCCTGCTGAACACCGACGCCATCGATAACTCCGCCGGCGTCGACTGCTCGGACCACGAGGTCAACATCAAGATCTTCGTGGACCGTATGGTCCGCGCCGGAAAGATCGACAAGGACGAGCGTTCGGCATTCCTGCACTCGATGACCGACGAGGTCTCCCGGCTGGTGCTGAAGACCAACTTCGACCAGAACGTGATGCTGCTCAACGACAAGCAGGAGATGGCCAGCTGGTCCCCGGCCTTCGAGCGCCAGATGGATTGGCTGGAGGAGCACGCGGACCTGAACCGCGCGCTCGAGTTCCTGCCCACCAACGAGCAGCTCGAGGAACGCCTCGCCGCGGGCCAGACGCTGACCGTGCCGGAGCTCTCCGTGCTTGTCGCCTACGCGAAGATCCAGCTGGCTTCGGCGCTTGCCGCGTCCGACCTGCCGGACGACCCGTACTTCGCGGCCACGCTGCGCAACTACTTCCCGGTCCAGCTGGCCGAACGCTTCGGCGAGGAACTCGATTCGCACCCGCTGCGCCGCGAGATCATCGCCACGGTGATCGCCAACGACATGGTCAACGTCGGCGGCACCACCTACGCCTTCCGCGTCATGGAAGAGACCGGCGCCACCGAATCCCAGGTTGCCAAGGCCTTTGTCGCACTGCGCGACATCTACTCCTTCGACTCGGAATTCGATGCGATCAATGCGCTGGCACCGTCCTTCGACACGCAGACCTGGTGCCGCCTGCACCTGGACATGCGCCGCCTGCTGGACCGTGCCACCCGCTGGTACATCCACCACGTGGACCGCAGCCAGATGGTCACCGAATCGATGCAGGCCCTGGCGCCGACGATCCAGGCCCTGCGCCCGGCGGTCGGCTCGCTGCTGCGCGGTTCGGACGATGCACGCGTGAGCGCGCTGAAGGTCGAGGCGCTGGGCTGGGGCCTCGAGAAGGGCATGGCCACTCGCTGGGCCGAGCAGTTCGAGTCCTTCGTGCTCCTGGACATCGCCGCCATGGCGACCCGCACCGGGCTGGATGCCGGGGAGATCGCAAAGATCTACTACGTGCTCTACGACCGCTTCGGGGTCGACGCGCTGCTCGAGCGCATCACCTCGCTGCCGCGTGCGGACCGCTGGCAGGCCTTGGCCCGTGCGGCCCTGCGCGACGATCTGTATTCGACGATCATCGACTTCACCCGCGATGTCATCGAGGTGTCCGACGACGCCGAATCGGACCCGGTTGTGCGCGTGGATGCGTGGGAAGCCGCGAACGAGGCTAATCTTGAACGTGCAAAGAACATGTTCGCGGAAGTGAACCGACTCGAACGCGATGACATGGCGTCCCTGTCGGTGGCTCTGCGACTGTTGCGTTCAATCGTACGGAGGTAACCGTTGGCCATCTTCACGGACCAACTTCGAGAGTCAGCTGATTTTGGGCCTGGAGATGAAGACTGGCTTCACCTCTTGGTGGGGGACTGGCAACTGGTCGCCGATCTGGCGTTTGCCGATCTGGTGTTGTGGTTTCCGGTCCCGGACGGGACGTACATGGCGCTTGCCCATGTGCGTCCCTCCACCTCGCACACCGTCTTCCACACGGACTTCGTGGGGGAGCGGATCCGCAAGGACCTCAAATCCCTCGTGGACGAGGCCTGGCGGACGCAGGCAATCGTTCGTTCGGACCGCGGGACGGAGCAAGAGGAGCATTCGATGCTCATCGAAGCCGTCCCGATGGTCCGCAACGGGCGCACCCTGGCAGTCATCAGCGTGCACTTCGACCTGTCGGGTTCGCGCATGCCCTCGCGCCTTGAACTGACCTACAGGCAGTGCGCCGAGGACCTGCTGAAGATGTGCACCCAGGGGCTGTGGCCGGACTTCGCCACGCCCACAGGGTCCCGCCGCGGCGCCCCGCGCGTCGGGGACGGGTTCATCCGCCTCGACGCCGACGGCATCGTCCAGTATGCGAGCCCCAACGCGGTTTCGGCCTACAGGCGGCTCGGCGCGGCGGACACCCTCGAGGGCAGGTCCCTCTCCGAGGCGACCATGGGCCTGGTGAAGGACCGCCGGCTGATCGACGAGTCCCTGCCGCTGGTGGTCTCCGGCAAGATGCCGTGGCGCACCGAAATCGAATCCATGGGCGTGACCCTGTCGCTGCGGGCCATTCCGCTGCGGGACTCAAGGAAGCGCTACGGAGCACTGGTGCTCTGCCGCGACGTGAGCGAATTGCGCCGTCGCGAGAAGGAACTGGTGTCCAAGGACGCGACGATCCGCGAGATCCACCACCGCGTGAAGAACAACCTGCAGACGGTTGCGGCACTGCTGCGCATGCAGTCGCGCCGCATGAAGTCGGAGGAGGGCCGCCAGGGCCTCGACCAGGCCATGCGCAGGGTAGCGACGATCGCCGCCGTCCACGAGACGCTCTCGCAGGGCCTGAGCGAGAACGTGGACTTCGACGAGCTCATCGACAGGCAGTTCCGGCTGATCGTGGAGATCGCCTCTCCCGGCCAGAAGGTCAACACCGAACGCACCGGCGCCTTCGGGGGTCTTCCGGCCGAGTTGGCAACGCCGCTGTCCCTGGTGATCAACGAGCTTGTCACAAACGCCGTGGAGCACGGGCTCGCGGACCGCGACGGCACCGTGGTGCTGGACGCGGAACGCTACAGGGACCCGCTGGGCGAGGACTTCCTCCGGGTCGCCATCAGCGATGACGGGGTGGGGCTCCCGCCCGAACCGCGCCAGGAGGGACTTGGCCTGCAGATCGTGCGGACCCTTGTCACCAGCGAGCTGAGCGGAAACATCTACTGGGAGGACCGGAGCGGTCCGGGGACCCGCGTGGTCATCGAACTGCCGGTGGCGGCGCGGCGCTAGGTTCACCCCGAACAAGGACAGACGCGAAGGGCCGGCCCACCAAATTGGTGGGCCGGCCCTTCGCGCCTGTTTCGCCGGGCGTCTGCGCCTAGAAGCGGTTCTGCAAGGCGATGATGTTTGCGACGTATCGCTTGGTGTCCGGGTACATGCCGTACTTCTTCACGCCGGCAGCTCCCTGGTAGTAGGAAGCGATGCCGATTTCCTTGGACGGGCTGTTGCGCTGGTGGTGGCGGATGATGGCAATGCCGGCCGTCACGTTGTCCTGCGGGTCGAGCAGGTTCAGCTTGCGTCCCACGAGCCCCTCGGCCCACTGTCCCGCGGACGGGATGACCTGCATGACGCCCACCGCATTGGCGGGGGAGACCGAAGCCATGTTGAAGCTTGATTCCTGGAAGGCGTGCGCCAGCGCCAGGGATGGATCGACACCCATGGCGCGGGCGGTCGAGGCAACCATTGCCTGCATTTGGGCCCGCGAGGGCAACTTTGCAGCAAGCAGCGTACGTTTGTTCTCATTTGCCGAATTCACGGTTCCCGATGAGTACTTGCGTCCCAGGAAGGTGTTCCCGACCAGCGGCTTGGAGGACGTCGGATTCACGGCGGAGCTGCTCGAGCCGTTGCCTGAGGTCTTCAGGCGCTGTCCGATGGAGAGCGTCGAGCCGTAGCTCAGGTTCTTGTTCAGCTTCAGCAGCGTGTTCACCGGGGTGTTTGTCTTGTTGGCAATGCCGATCAAGGTGTCGCCGGAGACGACGGTGTAGCTGCCCTGGGCCGCCGCGGGGGTCTTGGGCGCGGCGGGCGCTGACGAACCGGCGGAACCGCCGGAAACCTTCACGACTTGGTTCAGGCGGATGATGGAGCTGTGGCTGAGGCCGTTGAGCGCCAGAAACGAAGAGGTCGACATGTTGTGGCGCAGGGCGATGCCCGAGGGCGTATCGCCGGCGCGCACCACGTAGCTGCCTGCCGGGCTCTTCGACGAGATCTGCGAGCCGGGCTTCGACGCGGCGGTGCCGCCGGTGGAGGAGAAGCGAAGGACCTGCCCGATGTGGATCAGGTCGCCGGCGGGGTTGCCTGCCGCGCTGCGTACCGCTCCCAGGGAGATGCCCATCCGGTTGGCGATACCGCCGAGGGTGTCACCAGCGACGACCTTGTACTGAGATGCAGTCTTCGTCGTGCTGGCGCTTGCCTTGGCCTTCGGCGCGGACGCGGCGGAGCCGGAGGTCTTCAGGCGCAGTGTCTGGCCCGCGTAGATATTGTCGGAGCTGAGGCCATTGGCCTTTTTGAGGTCCGCAACCGAAACCTTGGTGCGAAGTGAGATGTGAGAGAGCGTATCGCCCTTCTTCACCAGGACGGTTTCGCTCTTCTTTGCCATCGGAATGACCGACGTCGGAATGTGCGACGCCACCAGGTGCGCACTGATTCGGGCCTCGGCGGCCTTGACCAATGCGGGGGTGGCGACCCTGGGTTGAAGTGCATCACGGGCTGGCAGTGGTGCAGCGGCGGCCGGGGTGGCGAGAGTGCCAAGAACCACGGCAGGAATTGCCGCGGTGGCGACTGCGCCGCCGATTGCTCGGACATGACGGTTCTGTGCGATGGACATGAAGCGATCCTTTGGGTCAGGGCAAGGGCGAATCGTTCGGTCGCAAGTGAATTCACAGGAAAGGCCTTGTGAATCATGTGACTCAAGTTGCGAGTGTGACTCCTGTGAATTTACACCACAAGCTGAAATTTGTGAAAGATCCCATGCAAAAAACTTCAATATGGGTCCAGATATGCCGTGGGATGTGGCACGCTGGATTGGTGAGCAATATTGAGAATCTCGTAGCCGAGTGGCTGCCCCTGCCCGACCTAGCCGAAGCGCTGGATATTTCCATCAAGAAGGTCCACAGCCTCATCGACGAACGCGCGATTATTTGTGTCCGCGTGGGCGCGCGCAACATCCGTTCGGTGCCCGCTGACTTCGTCCTCGACGGACAGCTCGTGGACAGCCTGAAGGGAACCATTTCGGTTCTCAAGGATTCGGGCTACGAGGATGAAGAGCTGCTGGTGTGGCTCTTCACCGCCGACGATTCGCTGCCAGGCACGCCCATGGAGGCGTTGCGTGCAGGTCGCAAGACCGAAATCCGCCGCCGCGCCCAGTCGCTGAGCTGGTAGCAGGTATTCGACCCGGGAAACGTGAATCCACGGCATCGGGGCCAGGATAAACATCAGGGAGTGTTCGCGCCGGTTTCGGCGGGAACACTCCCTCTTTGTTTTAATGTACGAAGTGCCGGAGCCCTCCGGCACTTTGACAGACTGCGGGCGGACCCTAGGACGTGCGGCGGATCGCCGCCAGCCCCAGGGTGCGCAGGGCATGCCTGGCCATCGGCGAAACCTCGAGTTCCTCCAGTGCAGCAAATCCTTGCTCTGAAAGTCGGGCGATGGATTCCTCGGTTGCCGCCAGCGCGCCGCAGGATTCCAGCAGGTCCCGCATCCGGTTCACCTCTTCGTCGGAGAGGTCCTCGGCACCGAGCCGGCCCTGGATGAATGCCTGGTCCTCGTCCGACGCCAAGGTTAAGGCATGCGCAATGATTTCGGTGCGCTTTCCCTCGCGTAGGTCATCACCCGCGGGCTTGCCTGTCACGGCGGGATCGCCGAAGACACCCAGGACGTCATCACGCAACTGGAAGGCCTCGCCCAGGGGGAGGGCAAAGCGGGAATACTGTTCCAGGAGTTCATCGCTTGCACCGGCCAGGGCCCCGCCGAGCAGCGTCGGGTTTTCCGTCGAATACTTGGCCGACTTGAAACGCACGATGGTTCGGGCGCGCTTGACGGCGTCCGACGGG
Source organism: Paeniglutamicibacter kerguelensis (assembly GCF_017876535.1). Classification (NCBI taxonomy): domain Bacteria; kingdom Bacillati; phylum Actinomycetota; class Actinomycetes; order Micrococcales; family Micrococcaceae; genus Paeniglutamicibacter; species Paeniglutamicibacter kerguelensis. The sequence goes on along the minus strand of NZ_JAGIOF010000001.1, from coordinate 2,348,955 downwards.
CCGTAGGCGGGGCCGGCGGATTCCTCGAGCACATCAAGGTACTGCCCGGCCATGACCTGGGCTCGCATCCGGTCAAAGATCGACCGTGCCTGCGGAACCGACGGCTCGATGGTTGCAAAGAGCTGTTCGCTTAAAGAGAGGCACAGGTCCCCGGCGAGAATCGAAGCGGCCTCGCCGAAACGCGGGGCGTCGCGGTGCCACCCCGAGGCCCTGTGCAGGGATTCGAAACGGCGGTGCATGCTTGGCTGTCCTCGGCGGGTATCCGAGCGGTCGATCAGGTCATCGTGGATGAGGGCTGCGGCCTGGAAGAGCTCGAGGGCCGCGCCGGCCTGCACGATGGAGTCCTCGTTCGGGTCTCCGCCGGCCCCGACGAAGCCCCAGAAGGCAAAGAGCGGACGAAGGCGCTTGCCGCCGCGGGTCAGGTCGCTGATGGCGGTGACGAGTTCGCCCGCTGCCGGAGCGATCTGGGAGATGACTTCGTGCTGTTCTGCCAGGAACGTGGTGAGTAGTTCTTCGATGCGTTCCGAGAAGCCTGCGGAAAATACCCGGGCCTGTTCGGGGTCGAAGGTGTCCGCAGCAAAAAGAGTCATGTTTCCCATCCCATAGATTGCGCAACGTGGTTTGGGGTTAACTCTAGTACGCGCGGGCAAAACGCCCGCAGTGTCGGTGCGGCTCACTAGACTGGGCAACATGGGAGAGCAACGGGTTCGGGCGATACTGCACGTGGACATGGACGCCTTTTTCGTTTCCGTTGAACTGCTGTCGCGGCCGGAGCTGGTTGGCCGGGAAGTTATCGTCGGCCATCCGGGGGAGCGGTCGGTCGTGCTCTCCGCGTCCTATGAATGCCGTGCCAAGGGCGTGAAGTCCGCGATGCCGATGAGCCAAGCCGTCCGGCTTGCCCCGAAGGCCACGGTCATCGAACCCACTCACGGCCTGTACTACAGCTACTCGGCGCGCATCATGGAAATCTTCTACGAGGTGACTCCGCTGGTGGAGCAGCTCAGCGTCGATGAGGCCTTTCTCGATGTAACGGGCAGCATGCGCCGGCTCGGCCCGCCGGAAGCCATCGGGGAAATGATTCGCTCACGGCTTCGCGCCGAACTCGGGCTTCCGGCAAGCGTCGGGATCGCAACAAACAAATTCGTGGCTAAGGTCGCATCGACCCGAGCCAAGCCCGACGGGATGCTGGTGATCAGGCCCGAGCAAACATTGGACTACCTGCACACCCTGCCGGTCAAGGCATTGTGGGGCGTCGGGGCCAAGACAGCCGAGGTGCTTAGGGAAATGGGCATCTCCACCGTTGCCCAACTCGCGCACACCCCGGAAAGCACGCTGAAGAAGCGCCTGGGTGCCACCGGCACGCACCTCTATGGCCTGGCCTGGGGACGCGACGATCGGGAGATTGAAACCGAGCGGGAAGAGAAAAGCATCGGAGCCGAAGAAACGTTTGCCGTGGACATCCACGACAGTGAAATCATCAAGCGCGAGATCCTGCGCCTGGCACACCGGGTGGCCACACGACTGCGAGAAGCCGACAAGGAAGCCACCACGGTGGCGCTGAAACTGCGCTACGAGGACTTTTCCACCCTTTCGCGCAGCCGAACCCTGCCATCGCCCAGCAACGCCGCAGGTGTTCTCGCGGCGGCCGCCGAAGGCCTGCTCGAAAAACTCGGCACAAGGCCCATGGCGGTTCGGCTGGTGGGTATCCGCGTTGAAAAATTGCGCAACGCCGGCCTCGGAATGCAATTGAGCATCGATCCGCAGGATGACAACTGGCGTCAGGCCGAGGTTGCAATGGATCTTATCCGCTCCAGATTCCCGACTGGAGCCTTGCGTCCGGCTTCATTGCTGGGGCCAGGGCACAACGAAAGGGCTCAGGGACACAAGGAGTGAAATGGATGCCGTGAGCGGGTTATGAGTCGAATCCTGACTACCTTATTAACAAGTTTCGGGACTATTCTTGTTTTAGAACCTACTGACTGAGATGGTCGGGAACATTGTCAAGATGTAGTTCGTTCCATAAGGTAAGGGCGAGAGCCGTGACCGTGAAGTGAAAGGTAAGAGACGATGCCACTTTCCGAGCATGAGCAACGTCTTCTGGAGCAGCTGGAAAAGCAGCTACATGAGGATCATCGCTTCGCCTCGACAATGAAGACCGTGTCGAGCGCGGGGAACTATTCAACGCGCAATCTAGCATTGGGTGCGTTGATCGGTATCGTCGGGATCGGCGTATTGATCGCCGGAATCTCGAGCCAACTGATTCTTGTTGGCGTATTGGGCTTCATAGTGATGTTCGGCGGTGTTTACTTGGCACTTTCGCGTAAGGGAGGCGCCAGGGCTTCGAAATCGGCGGAGAAGGCAAAAGCCGCACAGAAGTCCGGCTTCATGAGTGATCTAGAGAGCAAGTGGGAACAGCGCAAGCGCGACGAGCAAGGTTCCTAGATTCCGACTTCGGATCTGCCCGGGGGCGCCCACGCAAACGTAATAGAATTCGCCAAGGCTCCGCATTGTGCGGAGCCTTGGGCATTTAACTGACTCTCAGCTCTCAGCTCTTTGCCCGCTGCCGTCTTCCGCCCGCCGCCGATCTGCGACCCTGGCGAAGCTACGCGCGGCCACCTTGTCTGGGGGCAAACGGCGTTCGACGCGCCCGACGCGCCCGACGCGCCGAGTATGCCCAATCGAAATAATTTTTATTTCGAGGGTCAGCCAAGGTCCGTTTGACGAGCCGTCCAAGGCATCAATTTTCCCTCCACATTCGCTCTATCGCCCCCTACGCTTCCTTCCGCCGCAACTACACCCTGCCCAAAAACCGCGTATTCACGCAGATTTTGCAATATGTATTTGTGTTTTATGTCACCGGTTCATTTTTGGGGATTCTCGACTGTGGTTTTTCCCTCCACTTCGCGCCCCGCCCGGAATTCCGCGGAAAATCAATGCTTTTTCGGATTTTGCCGTGTCGGAACGGCCGAATGTACGTTGACAGTGGAGGGGTGTGGAGTAAAGTGGAGCGAAATAGAGGGAAATGGAGTCGATTCTCCTTCAAACCGAGAGGCGGTCTATGTGTTCCTAGGAACGTATACACCGCGCCTCGACGAGAAGGGGAGATTGATTCTTCCAGCCAAATATCGTGATGAATTAGCAAATGGTCTAGTTCTGACACGAGGGCAGGAGCGTTGCATCTATGTTTTTAGTCAGCGTGAATTTGAGAAGCAGCATGAGCAAATGAGTCAGGCGCCGATTTCTTCACGTCAGGCACGAGACTATGCGCGTGTTTTTCTTTCCGGTGCTTCTGACGAATTACCGGATAAGCAGGGCCGGGTTACCATTCCGGCAATGCTTCGCTCCTATGCGGGATTGGACCGTGAGGTCACAGTGATTGGCGCGGGCAACCGTGTCGAGATCTGGGATTCAACCTCATGGAACTCCTACCTTGAGGAGCAGGAGAACGCGTTCTCTGAGACAGATGACGAAGCCTTACCCGGTTTCTAAGCACCTCGGTGATTGGAAATCTGCAATTGGTTTGGATGAGATCTCCAGCCGCCCAGTCGACGTCCATCCTGGCTTCACTTCCCCGAAGCCAGGCGGGACAGGTATGGGTCGGAGGGGGCTCTGATCTCAGCCAGTACCCGAGCAACAATGCCCACGCGAAAGGGGTAGCAGTGAATCCTGACGGAGCCGCAGAGCGACCCGCCTCGGAACGACACGTTCCTGTCCTGCTTGATCGATGCGTTGGGCTGCTGGCACCCGGAATCGAAGCCGGAATTGCGGCTCGCGGTCGCGCCGTCGTGGTGGATTGCACCCTCGGCATGGGAGGCCACTCGGAAGCCTTGCTTCAGCGTTTCCCCGACCTGCACCTGATCGGTCTTGACCGGGACGAACAGGCACTGGCCCTCGCAGGTGCACGCCTCGAACCCTATTCAAACCGTACCGATCTCGTACACGCCGTTTACGACGAAATCGCGGACGTTGTTGAAGACCTCGGATTCGACGGAATCGACGGGGTGCTCTTCGATCTCGGGGTTTCCTCGCTGCAGCTCGACGAACGGGAACGAGGATTTGCCTATTCCTACGACGCTCCCCTGGACATGCGGATGGATACGTCGCGCGGCCCCACGGCGGCGGACGTCGTCAACGAATACAGCGAGACCGAACTGGTGCGGATCATTCGCGCGTGGGGCGAGGAGAAATTCGCCGGGCGGATTGCCTCGTCCATCGTCGAAGCCCGCAAGGTCAAGCCCTTCACGAGCACCGAGGAACTCGTTGCGGCCATTCGTTCAGTAGTTCCTGCCGCCGCGGCACGTACCGGGGGACACCCGGCAAAGCGAACGTTCCAGGCACTTCGCATCGAAGTGAACGAGGAACTGGACGTCTTGGAACGTGCGATTCCCGCGGCAATGGGGGCGCTGCATGTCGGCGGCCGCGTCGTGGTGATGAGTTACCACTCGCTGGAAGACAAGATCACCAAACGGCATTTCGCTGCCGGCTCCAAATCTTCGGCACCGGCGGGCTTCCCCGTGGAGCTGGAAGAACACAAGGCGCAATTCAAGGTCCTCACGCGAGGCACCGAGAAGCCAACTGACCAAGAAATCGCAGAAAACTCACGTGCAGCTTCAGCGAAGCTGCGAGCCGTGGAACGCATCCTGAAGAGGAACTGAGTAAATGAGCAACCGGACACCCCACCGCGTACGTTCCCGCACCTTTGACGTGCCACCGACGCAGGGTGCCAACGCGCTCAGCTATGCCCCGGAACCGATACCGGCGTCGAGGCCCGAATCTTCTTCGACGAAGCGGCGCGTCACGCTTTCGGTTGTGCCCTCGATTTCGACTAAGCGACGCATACCACTCTTGATCACGATGCTCTTGATGATTCTCGCTTCGGCCGTGATCGTGCTTCTCCTCAACGTATTCATTGCCAACGGCCAGTACACGATGGTCGGCCTCAAGGGGCAGGAACGCACGCTCTCGCAGGAGAACGAGGCGCTGCGCCAGGAGGCCCAATATCTGGAGGCCCCGCAAGTGATTGCAGAGAAGGCCACCAAGCTCGGCATGGTCAAGCCGGGTACCCCGGCAGCGATCAACCTCGATACGGGCCAAGTCACAGGGAAAGCCACGGCGGCCGTGAAGCCCGAAAAGGACTCGAAGATCTCTGGCGTTCTGGCTACGCCGCTCACGCCCGAAACCGAGGTTCCGACGGCAACTGAAACCAAGACGGAGCCGAACAAGCCGGAGGCCGTTGAAGGCTCCGCATCTGCGACAGCCCCGACCCAGGGAAACCCGGTTCAGACGGAAGAAGCCCCGGCCCCGACGGTGAAGCAGCCGCTGGATTCCGGCACGCAAGGTCGTCCGTCGTTCACTCCGCAGCAGCTCAACGGCGGAACCATCCCGGCCCCGACGATGAAGACCCCCGGCCTGTAGCCACTTGCCTTTGGCACTTGAGCCGCGCTAAAGCACCACCAATCCTTTCGGTATGAGCTGAGGAAAGCATGTCAACAAAATCCCCAACAAATACCGGAACGACGCATCACCGGATGCGTATTGTGCTGGTTTTCTCCATGGTGGCCTTGCTGCTGATAGGCGGTCGCCTGTTTTTCGTGCAGTCGCTGAATGCCTCGGCGGTCGCCGCGGTGGCCGTGGACAAACGCACGCGTGTCCAGGAAACGATCCCCAAGCGTGGGCAGATCGTGGATTCAAAGGGCAGGATCCTAGCGACAAGCGTTGACCGGTACGACCTGGTCATCGACCAGCGCAAGGTCGAACCGGAAAAGACCATTGCCCGCAAAAAGCTTGACGGCAGCTCGGGCGGCGAAAGAGTCACGGTCGAGCAGGCCGTCAATGAGCTGGCGGTAATCCTGGGCCAGGATGTGGACGTAGTCCGCACAGCGGTCGTGGGTGCCCCCGGTGCCAAGCCGAACGCGAACTCGGTGGTCGCCAAGGGCGTCACCCCCGAGGTGCGCAACGCAGCGATGGAATTGCGGATCCGCACGCTCACGGGGCTGTTGCGCAGCGAGCGGCAGTACCCCAACGGGGTGATCGCCGGCCCGTTGCTCGGATTCGTCAAGAACACCGAGGACCAGACCGCGCTCGAAGGCGCCGAAGGCCTTGAACTCAGCCAGGAGAAGCGTCTCAAGGGAACGCCCGGCAGCAAGACCTATGAGATCGGCGCCGACGGGGTCCGCATCCCCATGGCCGGCATGTCGGAGGTTCCCGAGGTTGACGGACAAGACGTCAAACTCACTACTGACACGGACATACAGTTCATCGCGCAGGAAGAAGCCCGGAAGAAGCAGCAGCAGTTCAACGCCGAATGGGTCTCCATTGTCGTCCAGGAGATCAAGACGGGCCGACTGATCGCCATCGGCGACTCCAACCCGTTGGACCCCAACGACCCAAGTGCCACCGATGCGGAATTCCGGACCTCCGCCTCGATCACCCAGGCCTTTGAGCCGGGATCCACGGGAAAGGTCCCTACCTTTGCCGCTGCCGTTGAAGAGGGCGTCATCAAGGGAACGGATGCGTTCAAGGTCCCCAATTCCTACAAGGTGAACAACGAAGTCATCAACGACTCCTTGAAGCACCCGACCTACGACATGACCGCGGCCGGAATCTTCGCGCGTTCCTACAACACCGGAACGGTGATGGTGGGACAGAAGCTGAGCAATGAAACGCGCTACAACTACATGAAGAAGCTCGGCCTCGGCCAGCCCATCGACGTCGGTATCTCCGGGGCCAGCAAGGGCATCCTGGCCCCGTGGCAGGACTGGGAACGACGCCAGCAGTACACCACCATGTTCGGACAGGGCTACACGCAGACGGCGCTGCACACCGCCCAGATCTTCCAGACCGTAGCCAACGGCGGGGTTCAGGTGGAACCGAAACTCATCGATTCCTACATCAACCCCGACGGATCCGTAGAGAAGACCCCCGAGTCCAAGTCCAAGCGCGTCTTCTCGCAAAACACCAGTAAAGAGATGCTGCGTTTGATGGAGACGGTCGTCCTTGAAGGCACCGGCACTAAGATGGGTGTGTCCGGTTATCGTGTTGGCGGAAAGTCCGGCACGGCCCAGGCCGCCGGTCCCTCCGGAAAATACGATGGCTACACCAACTCTTTCGCGGGTGTGGCACCGCTGGAAGACCCGCAATTCGTTGTGGTCGTCACCATGCACCGTCCGAAGGGAGACTGGAAAACCTGGAGTGTCGGTGACGCCTTCAGCGAGGTCATGAGCAAAACATTGAACGCCTACAACGTTCCGCCGAGCAATTCGAAGCCCAACGGGTACGACGTGTTCATCGGATCCGAACAAAAGAAATCTTGGTAATGCCTGAAGTCCTCACCCCCCGTGCCGCAGAACAGCTTCTGCGGCCGCACCGCAAGTCAGCCACGGCCCTGGGCGCCATGCTCGAATACCTCCACGAAACCGGCCGGGGAGCGAACATCATAGGTGACGGGCAACGGCAGGTCACCGGCATCTGCCTGGATTCCCGAGCAGTGCTGCCCGGCGACCTTTACGTGGCAGCGCCGGGCGCAAAGTTCCACGGCGCCCAGTTCGCCGCCGCTGCAATGCAAGCCGGCGCGGCGGCGATCCTCACCGACATGGAGGGCGAAGCCACTGCCTCGGCGCTCGGCCTGCCGATGGTTTTGGTCCAGGACGTACGGGAAGTGGTCGGCGAACTCTCGGCGCTCATCTACGGAACCGACGTGAACTGCCCCGAGCTGTTCGCTCTGACCGGAACCAACGGCAAGACCACCACCACCTACATGATCCGCTCCGTTTTGCGCGCCCTGGGCCGCGAAACCGGTCTGGTGGGCACCATCGAGATCGCTGCGGGCGATACGCCGATCCCCAGCATCCTCACCACGCCGGAGGCTCCGCAGCTGCATGGCCTGATGGCCCGCATGGGCGAAATGGGCGTCAACGCGGCGGCCATGGAAGTTTCCTCGCATTCGCTGTCCTACAAGCGCGTCGACGGCCTGCGCTTCGCGGTGGCCGGGTTCACCAACCTGACCCAGGACCACCTGGACCTGCACGGGTCGATGGAGGACTACTTCGAGACCAAGGCCGCCCTCTTCGACCTTGAACGCAGCGACCGCGCAGTGATCACCATCGACGATCGGTGGGGCGTTGCCATGGCCGAGCAGGCCACGGCCGCCGTGTGGACGCTGGCCTCGGATGCCGCCAACGTCGACGCCGACTGGGTCATCACCAACATCGCCCCGTTGGGCCTGGGGCACAGCTTCGAACTCCACGGCCCCAAATCGCAGGTGCTGCGCCTGAACACGGGCCTGCCGGGGGACTTCAACGTCTCCAACGCGGCATTGGCCGTGCTCATGGTGCTTGCCTCCGACGTGCCGCTGGCCGAGCTGCAGGCTGCGCTGGACGCCTCGAACCCGCTCACCGTCGAGGTGCCCGGACGCATGCAGGTCATCGCCGAGCGGCCCGCGGCGATTGTTGATTTTGCCCACAATGCGGACGCCCTGGCGCGCGCGCTGGGCTCCGTTCGTTCACCGGTTCCCGGTTCCCGCGTGATTGTGGTCTTCGGGGCCACGGGGGAGCGCGACGCAACCAAGCGGCCGATCATGGGTGCCGTGGCCGCGACCCACGCCGACGTCGTGATTGTCACAGACGACGATCCCCATGGCGAGGAAGCAGCACCCATCCGTGCGGCGATCTTGGCCGGTGCCCGCGGCGAAATCGCCGCCAAGGGGCTGTCCAGCCAGGCGCTCGAGGTCTACCCTCGGGCCGAGGCGATTGCCGCTGCGGTGGCCATGGCAACGGAAGACGACACCATTTTGGTGGCCGGCCGCGGGCACGAGGTCTTCCAGGAAGTCATGGGCATCAACCTGGAACTCGACGACCGCGAAGAGCTTCGCCGGGCACTGCTGCTCAACGGATTCCGTCCGCTGGGCCAAGGCGCCGATTCCTTTGATTCCAAGGACGAAGGGTAAAGTCCTACCTGTCATGATTGATCTTCTTTCCGCCGAAATCGCCGAAATCACGGGCGGGCGACTCACTTCCACGGCCTCTGCCGACCACCAGGTCCGCGGGGTCACCACCGACTCGCGAGAGTGCAACGAGGGTTGGCTCTTTGTGGCCAAACCCGGCGAAGCCTCCGACGGCCACCACTTTGTGCAGGCCGCGATGGACCGCGGTGCGCTGCTGGCCCTGGCCGAGCGCGAAACCACCGCGCCCGACGGCTCGGTGCACCCGGCCGTCATCGTGCCCGATGCCGTCATCGCCATGGGCCAAATCGCCGCGGCCATCGTCGCCCGGCTCAAGGAACGCAACGGCCTGCGGGTCGTCGGCATCACCGGTTCCGCGGGCAAGACCACGACGAAGGACCTACTGGCCGAACTGCTGGCCACCGCCGGTCCCACCGTGGCGCCGGTCGGTTCCTACAATGGCGAGGTCGGCGTTCCGCTGACGGTTTTCCGCGCCACCGAGGACACCAGGTTCCTCGTGGTCGAGATGGGCGCCACCGGCGTGGGGCACATCAACTACTTGACCGATCTGGTCCACCCCGAGGTCGGGGTGGTGCTGGGCGTCGGTTCGGCACACGCCGGCGAGTTCGGCGGCGTCGAGAACATCGCGATCGCCAAGGGCGAGATGGTCGAATCCCTGCCCGCCGACGGCCTCGCCGTGCTGAACCTTGACGATCCGCTGGTCGCCGCCATGGCTTTGCGCACGATCGCGCCGGTGTTGAACTTCGGTGTGCAGCGCAACGCGGATGCGACCGCCGTGGGCGTGTGGGCACGCGATGCGGAGGTCGACGCCAACGGGCATCCGGTCTTCACGCTGGTGCTGCGCGACGGGTCGCAATTCCCCGTGCGCTCGGGCCTGATCGGACGCCACCACATCACCAACATCCTTGCCGCGGCCGCCGTTGCCGAGTACCTCGGCGTCGAGGGCGCGCAGATCGCCGCAACGCTGCAGGGCCTCGGCCCTGCCAGCCGCTGGCGCATGGAACGCACCGAACGTGCCGACGGCGTGAGCATCATCAACGATGCCTACAACGCCAACCCGGATTCGATGCGTGCCGCCCTCGTCACCCTCGCCGAACTCGGCCTGCCCAACGAGTCGGGCGTCGCTCGCCGGACTTGGGCCGTGCTGGGTGAAATGCTCGAACTCGGCAGCGACTCGATCCACGAGCACGACCTGCTGGGCCGCGCGGCGGTCCGCATGAACATCAAGAAGCTGCTGGTTGTGGGGCGCGGCGCCAAGGCCGCCTACAACTCGGCGGTCCTCGAGGGCAGCTGGGGCGACGAGGCGTACTTCGCCGAAGACGCCGACGCCGCCGCCGAGATCCTCAACGACAACCTGCTCCCGGGCGACATCGTGCTTTTCAAGTCGTCAAACGGTTCCGGACTGCGCCACCTGGGCGACCAGATCGCAGAAACCAACAACGGTGTCCGCACCGCAAAGGAGGGCTCGGCGCAGTGATTGCCCTAATCATGGGAGCCGGCATTTCCCTGGTCTTTACCATGGCCACGATGCCCATTTTCATCCGCTTGCTGACCAAGAAGCAGTACGGACAGGTGGTCCGCGACGACGGGCCGACCAGCCACGCCATCAAGTCGGGCACCCCGACCATGGGCGGCGTCATCATCGTGCTGGCCGTGATCCTGAGCTACTTCCTCACGCACGGCATCCTGACCCTCATGGGGCGGGCCACCTCCGGCGTCACGGCCAGCGGCCTGCTGGCGCTGCTGCTCTTCGCGGGCATGGGCCTGGTCGGCTTCCTTGACGACTTCATCAAGATCGCCAAGAAGCGCTCGCTGGGCCTGCGCGCCTGGGAAAAGATCGTGCTGCAGGCGGCCGTCGGCATCGGCTTCGCCGTGCTCGCGCTGAACTTCCCCAACCAGAACGGGCTGACCCCCGCGTCGACCGCGATTTCCTTCGTGCGCGACACCAACATCGACCTGGCCTTCGCCGGGCCGCTGGCGGGCCTGATCCTGTTTGTACTCTGGTCCAACCTGATCGTCACCGGCACCACCAACGGCGTGAACCTCACCGACGGGCTCGACGGCCTGGCCGCCGGCGCCTCCATCATGGTCTTCGGCGCCTACACGCTGATCGGCATCTGGCAGAACAACCAGGCCTGCGGGCTGCCGGGATCCGGCAACGTCTGCTACACGGTGCGCGACCCCATGGACCTGGCGCTGCTCGGCGCGATCCTCTGCGGTGCCCTGATCGGCTTCCTGTGGTGGAACGCCAAGCCCGCGAAGATCTTCATGGGCGACACCGGTTCGCTGGCCATCGGCGGGGCCGTGGCAGCGTTCGCGATCCTTTCCCGCACCGAGCTGCTGCTGGTCGTGCTGGCCGGCCTGTTCGTGATGATCGCGCTGTCGGTCATCATCCAGGTCGGCTTCTTCAAGCTCTCCGGCGGCAAGCGCGTCTTCAAGATGGCGCCGCTGCAGCACCACTTCGAGCTCTCCGGCTGGGCCGAGGAGAACGTCGTGGTCCGCTTCTGGATCCTCGGCGGGCTCTTTGTCGCCGCGGGCATGGGCATCTTCTATTCCGAATGGGTCGTGGGACTGTGACAATGGCCGATCTTTCCAAGCTGACCCGCTGGGAATCGGACTGGGCCGGGCTGCGCGTCGTCGTGGCCGGCCTGGGCCTTTCCGGTTTCTCCGCCGCCGACACCCTGATCGAACTCGGCGCCCACGTGGTGGTCGTCGACGGGGCCGACACCGAGGTGAACCGTTCGCGTGCCGACACCCTGAAGATCGTCGGGGCAACCGACGTGCTGCTGGGCGCCGCGCACACCGACACGCTTCCGCGCATCAATGGCGAGGCCCCGCAGCTGGTCATCGCCTCGCCCGGGTGGAACCCGCGCCAGCCGATGCTTGCCGCGGCCGCCGAGGCGGGCATCGAGATCTGGGGCGACGTCGAACTCGCCTGGCGCGTGCGCACCAAGGAGGGCCGCAAGCTCGCCGAGTGGGTAGTCATCACCGGGACCAACGGCAAGACCACCACGGTGGGCATGACCGAGTCGATCTTCAAGGCCGCGGGCCTGCGCGCCATCGCCGCGGGCAACGTGGGAACCCCGATCCTTGACGCGATCCGCGACCCCGAGGGCTTCGACGTGATCGCCCTGGAGCTCTCCAGCTTCCAGCTGCACTTCACCCACACCATCTCCCCGTTGGCCTCCGTGGTGCTGAACATCGCCGAGGACCACGTGGACTGGCACGGCGGGTTCGAGAACTACAAGGCCGACAAGGCCAAGATCTACGAGCGCACCCGCGTGGCCGCGATCTACAACGCCGATGAGCGCGTGATCGAGGCCATGGTCGAAAACGCGGACGTCATCGAGGGTTGCCGTGCCGTCGGCTTCACCACGGGCGTGCCGTCGCTGAGCATGGTCGGAGTGGTCGAGGACCTGTTGGTCGACCGCGCGTTCATCGAGGACCGCCGCAACTCGGCGGCCGAGCTCGTGCCCTTGGACCAGATCGGCGAGGTCGTCCCGCGGCACACCGCCGCCAACGCCGCGGCCGCCGCGGCGCTGGCCCGCGCCTACGGCGTGGAACCCGCGGCCGTGGCGCTGGGGCTGAGCAACTTCGATGCGGGGGACCACCGCATCCAGGCCGTGGCACGGCGCGACGACGTGCTGTGGATCAACGATTCAAAGGCGACGAACCCGCACGCCGCCGGCGCCTCGCTGGGCGCCTTCGGCTCCGTGGTGTGGATCGCCGGCGGGCTTTCCAAGGGCGTTGATTACAACGACCTGGTGAAAGCCCATGCCAAGCGGCTCAAGGCCGTGGTGGTGATCGGAACCGACACCGCGAAGCTCGTTGAGGCATTGGAACGACACGCGCCGCAGGTGCCGGTGATCATGACCGCCGTGCGCGAAACTGGAGAAGAGGCAACCGGATCGGCCCACGGCTGGGCCGTGATGGCCGAGGCCGTGAACCAGGCTGCGGCGATCGCCGAGGCCGGAGACACGGTGCTCATGGCACCGGCGGCGGCCTCGATGGACCAGTTCTCCTCCTATGCACAGCGGGGCAACGCGTTTATCGACGCGGTTCGCGCCCTCATGGGAGAAGACACCAAGTAGTAAGGAGCAGTCGTGAGCGGCAAAACACAGGCCCCGCGCGGCAAGGGCGGCGCCGGAAAAGCGGTCAAGCCCGGCCGGGGCCGTGAACCGCGCGGACTAGCCAAATTGTTTTCGAGGCTCGAAGACCCGTCGCTGCGCGGCGCCCAGATCAACTACTACGTAGTCCTGGGCAGCACGCTGGCGCTGACCCTCCTGGGCCTGATCATGGTGCTTTCCTCCTCCTCGGTGGAGGCCATCGCCCGGAACAAGTCGCCCTTCGACGACTTCAGCAAGCAGGCCATGTGGGCCGTTTTCGGCCTGTTGTGCATGGGCGCGTTGCAGCTGCTGCCCACCGACAAGCTCAAGGTGCTGGCCTGGCCGGCATTGGGGATCGCCACGGTCCTGCTGATGATGGTGCTTGTCTTCGGCGAGGAAATCTACGGCAACAAGAACTGGCTCATCATCGGCGGCTTCTCCGTGCAGCCCTCCGAGTTCGCGAAGGCCGCCATGGCGCTGTGGGGCGCGGCGGTCGTTGAACGCAAGGCACACCTGATGGGCCAGTGGAAGCACGCGGTGGTGCCGCTCCTGGCGCCGTTCGGCGGACTCATGCTCCTGCTGGTGATGATCGGCAAGGACCTGGGCACCGCCATGGTGCTGGCGCTGATCCTGGTGGTGGTGATGTTCGTCGGCGGCGCGCCCGCCAAGATCTTCGGCATCGGCGCGGGCGTGGCGGCCGTCGGCCTGGCCATTGCAGTGGCCGTGGCCCCTACCCGTTTGGGGCGCGTCACCGCCTGGCTCTTCGGCTGCGCCGCCGATGCCCAGGACTATTGCTACCAGGCCGAACAGGGGATCTACGCACTGGCTTCCGGCGGCTGGCTGGGCGTGGGCCTGGGCCAATCACGGCAAAAGTGGTCGCACATCCCCGAGGCCCAGAACGACTTCATCTTCGCAGTGCTCGGCGAGGAAATGGGCCTGCTCGGTACGCTCTTCGTGGTGCTGCTGTACACCATGCTGGCCGTGGCCATGTTCCGCATTGCCGTGCGCTCGGAAACGCTCTTCGGGCGGGTGGCCGTCAGCGGCATCATGGCCTGGATCGTCGGCCAGGCGTTCGTGAACATCGGCATGGTCATCGGGTTGCTCCCGGTCATCGGCGTGCCGCTGCCGTTCATTTCCTCCGGCGGCTCGGCCCTGCTGGCCACGTTCCTGGGCATCGGCGTCGTGCTGTCCTTTGCCCGCGAACAACGCATGGGCAAGCAGGGCCGGGCGACACCGGGCACGCTCCCGGGGCTCATGGCCAAGCTCCGCGGCACCAAGGCCAACTAACCACATCGCTTGCGCCCGCCACCGTTTCCACGGGCCCCCGGGGCCTGTCGCGGGGCGCGGCGCCAAAGCTTGAGAACCGAAAGTAGTGCAAGGCATAGATGACTGAAGACTTACGCGTGGTGATTGCCGGCGGCGGCACCGCCGGACACGTTTCCCCGATGATTGCGATTGCCGACGCCATGCGCCGGATGGCACCCGGCACCGAGATCACCGCGGTCGGCACCGACAGCGGTTTGGAGACCAGGCTGGTCCCGGAGGCGGGCTACGAGCTGCGCACCATCGCCAAGGTCCCGATGCCCAGGCGCCCGTCCATGGACCTGCTGAAGCTCCCCTTCCGTTTCTCCGCCGCCATCAAGGCCGCCGGCAGGATCCTCGATGACGCGGGTGCACAGGCGGTGCTGGGCGTCGGCGGCTACGTTTGCACCCCCGTCTACCTGGCGGCCAGGAAGCGCAGGCTGCCGATCTTCGTGCACGAGGCCAACGCGCGCGCCGGCCTGGCGAACAAGGTCGGGGCGAGGTACGCGCAGGGTGTCGGTGCGGCCTTCGGCGGCACCGGGCTTCCTGGCGCCAAGGTCGTCGGCATGCCGATGCGCGGCAACATCGCCACGATGGACCGAGCCGCCCTGCGCGAGGGCGCCCGCGAGGCCCTTGGCCTTGCCCCCGGCGTCCCGGCGCTGGTGGTGACCGGGGGCTCCTCCGGCGCGGCGTCGGTGAACGCCGCGATCGCCGGGAGCCTTGCCGACCTGTCCGCGGCCGGGATCCAGGTCCTTCACATCACCGGGCGCGACAAGGTCGTTCTGGACGGGGAGGGCAACCCGCTGGCGGCCCCGGGCTACCGCCAGGTCGAATACGTCGACTCCATGGACCAGGCCTACGCCGCCGCGGACTTGATGGTTGCCCGCTCGGGCGCCGGAACTGTGTGCGAGCTTGCCGTCGCGGGCACCCCCGCGGTGCTCGTCCCGTTGCCGATCGGCAACGGCGAACAGCGGTTGAACGCCGCGGACCTGGTCGCCGCCGGCGGCGCGCTGCTGGTCGCGGATGCCGATTTCACCCCGGAATACGTCGCCACCACGGTGATTCCGCTGCTGCTGGACAACGCCGCGCTGGAGCGGATGGGCAAGGCCGCCTCCAGCCAGGGACGCAGCGATGCGGCCGAGGTCATGGCGGCAATGATTCTTGACTCACTGGGACGCCAAACCCCTCCGCGCCCCGCCGTCATGGGAAGCTAGTCACATGCAGGAATTACATACTCTCGACCAACTCGGCAAAGTCCACCTGATGGGCATCGGCGGCGTGGGGGTCTCGGCGGTTGCCAGGCTCATGCTGGCCCGCGGACTGACGGTCTCCGGAACCGACGCCAAGGAACTTCCGGTGCTCGACGACCTCCGCGAGGCCGGGGCGCGCATCCACGTCGGCTACGCGGCCGAAAACCTGGGCGATGCCGACACCGTGGTGATCTCCTCGATCATCAAGGCCGGCAACCCGGAATACGACGAGGCCGTCTCGCGCGGCCTGCGGATCCTGCACCGCTCCCAGGGACTGGCCGCGACCATGGAGGGCCACCACGTCATCACCGTGGCCGGCACCCATGGCAAGACCACAACCACGTCGCTGATCGCCTTCATGCTGCGCGAGGCGGGGATTTCCCCGACCTTTGCGATCGGCGCCAACATCGCCAGCCTCGGCTTCAACGCCGAGTACGGTGCCGGACGGGTCTTTGTCGCCGAGGCCGACGAATCCGACGCCTCGTTCATGAACTACCAGCCCGACGTCGTGGTGATCACCAACATCGAGGCAGACCACCTTGACCACTACGGCTCGGTCGAGGCGGTCCACCAGTCGTTCCACGCCTTCGCCTCGCTGCTGCCCGCCGACGGCCTGCTCATCTGCTGCGCCGACGACGAGGGCTCCCGGGCCCTGGCCGCCCGCATGCGCCGCGAGCGCCCGGACCTGCGCGTGCAGACGTACGGCTTCTCCGAGGACGCCGACCGCCGCCTGCTCGATGCGCATCCGCGGGACAACCGTTTTGCCTGCACCCTGGAATGGGGCAGCGGCCAGGAAACCGACCTGGAAATCGCGCTTCCGGGCAACCACAACCTGCTCAACGCCGCCGCCGCCTTCGCGGTGGGGCTGGATTGCGGGTTGGACCCGGAAGCCGCAGTCGAGGGCCTGGGCGCCTTCACCGGCGCCGCGCGGCGCTTCGACTTCCGCGGCGAGGCCGGCGGCGTGCGGGTCTACGACGACTACGCCCACCACCCGACCGAGGTCCTGGCTGCCCTGCGTGCCGCCCGCGCCGTCGCGGGAACCGGTGCCGTCCACGTGCTTTTCCAGCCTCACCTGTTCAGCCGCACCAACGAGTTCCACCGCGAGTTCGGCCAAGCGCTTTCGCTGGCCGACACCGCGTACGTGCTCGAGATCTACCCGGCACGCGAAACCCCGATCCCGGGCGTGACAAGTGAACTTGTCACCAAGGAACTGGACACCGCCGGTGGCTTGGTTTCCACGGGGCAGGCCGCCTCGGTGGTTGCCGCATGCGCCAAGCCGGGCGATGTCATCATGACGATCGGCGCCGGGGACGTCACCGAGCAGGGGAGCGCGATCCTGGCGGAATTGCGCACGCGCCTGGGTAGCTGATGGTCGCCAAGCCCAAGCGTGCCGGCGGGTCCAATGTCGTGGACCTGCCGCCCGACCCCCGGCTGCGCACCCGAAGGCGCTGGATCATCGGCATCTCGGTTGTCGCTGCCGTGGTCGTTGCGCTGGTGCTGGTGCTGAGCTTCTCGCCGATCCTGGCCATCAAGAACATCCAGGTCGAGGGAAACTCGCTGGTGAAGGAAAAGGACCTCCAACAGGCGTTGGAGCCGCTGCACGGGGTGCCACTGGCGCGCGTGGGCACCGGCCGGGTCATGGACCTGCTCGGCGGGCAGCCGGCGGTCAAGGACGCGATCGTGCAGGCCGAGGTTCCCGACACCCTGAGAATCCAGATCATTGAGCACCATCCGGTGGCGGTCCTGAAGGACGGCTCGAAGCGCTCGTTGGTGGGTGCCGACGGCCGGGTTCTGGCGGTGCTGGGGGAGAAGGACAAGCCCAAGCTTCCCACGGTTCGATCCAGTGCCGTGATTAACAACCCCAAGGTGTTTTCGACGCTTACCCAAGTTCTTTCGGAACTACCGGATACACTATTGGCGGCTGTGGATCACGCAACGGCCACGAGCAAGGACTTCATTGAGCTAAAGCTCAAGGACGACACCTTGGTAATCTGGGGTAACGACCAGGACTCCGCGCTGAAAAGCAAGGTCCTCGAGGCTCTTTTAGGGGCCCCGAAGGATGAGGAGTCATCGATCAAGGTGTACGACATTTCCAGCCCGCAACACCCGGTGGCCCGGTAACGGTCCGCCAAACGTGTAAAACACAGAAAATTCAACGACTTTGGGGCGACACGCGGCCTTGGTTGTTGCATGTGCGAACCACGAACCATAGCGTTTTAACAGCGGTTGCTTGACATAACTATAACCTTCCAGTTGAGGGTTAACGTTGGTCCGGTTGAGCTTCCTCGGTCAGCAGCACATCGAACAAGGGAATCAGGACGTGGCAGCTCCACAGAACTACCTCGCCGTCATCAAGGTCGTCGGCATCGGCGGTGGTGGCGTCAACGCCGTCAACCGCATGATCGAAGTTGGCCTGCGAGGCGTCGAATTTATTGCAATCAACACTGATGCGCAGGCACTGCTCATGAGTGATGCAGACGTCAAGCTCGACGTTGGACGCGAACTCACGCGTGGACTTGGCGCAGGCGCCAACCCCGATGTGGGACGCCAGGCGGCCGAAGACCACGGCGAGGAAATTGAAGAAGTACTCCGCGGCGCGGACATGGTCTTCGTGACCGCAGGCGAGGGTGGTGGCACCGGCACCGGTGGCGCGCCCGTCATCGCCCGCATCGCTCGCGGCCTCGGCGCACTGACCATTGGTGTTGTCACCCGTCCGTTCACCTTCGAAGGCCGCCGCCGTGCGAACTCCGCCGAAGCCGGCATCGAAGCACTGCGCGACGAAGTCGACACCCTGATCGTGATCCCGAACGACCGTTTGCTCTCGATCTCGGACCGCAACGTTTCGGTGCTTGACGCTTTCCGCCAGGCCGACCAGGTGCTGCTTTCCGGCGTCCAGGGTATCACCGACCTGATCACCACCCCCGGCCTGATCAACCTTGACTTCGCCGACGTGAAGTCGGTCATGCAGGGTGCGGGTTCGGCCCTCATGGGCATCGGTTCGGCTCGTGGGGAGGACCGTGCCGTCAAGGCCGCGGAACTCGCCATCGCCTCGCCGCTGCTTGAGGCGTCGATCGACGGTGCCCACGGCGTCTTGCTCTCCATCCAGGGCGGATCGGACCTGGGCCTCTTCGAAATCAACGAGGCAGCCCGCCTCGTGCAGGAAGTGGCCCACCCGGAGGCGAACATCATCTTCGGCGCCGTCATTGACGACGCCCTGGGTGACGAAGCCCGCGTCACCGTCATCGCCGCAGGCTTCGACCAGGTGGACGTGACCAGCGCGCCTCAGGCCGCACTGCCGGCCCGCACGGTCCCGGCTGCCCCTGCAGCGGCTCCGCAGGCTCCTTTTGTTGCACCGGTGCGCGAGGAAGTTCGCGCAGCAGTGGCAACGGTGGAGCCCGCATTCGAGGAACTCCCAGCCATCGTCGAGCCGGACCTTTCGGCCACCAACGATGACCTGGATGTCCCGGATTTCCTGAAGTAAAAAGCAAATCACCTGATGGGGGAGTTGCCCGGTCCTATGTTGCGTTACCAATCCGCATTGGCTCCAAGCCTGCAAATTGCTTTCACTTCAATGGAACAGGGCAACCTCGCATTCCATGTTCCGGATGATCGTGACGCCGTGCTGCTGCGGCGTCGCGGTCTGGAACAAGGCCTGGGTCTGGGTGGAACACGTTTCACCTACATGGACCAGGTCCACTCGGCGGATGTCGTTACCGTCGCGGGAGCGCCGGTTCCCTCAAACACCGCCACCTGCGATGCGCTGGTATCGCCACATGCCCTCGAGCCATTGGCCGTCATGGTCGCCGACTGTGTCCCCGTAGTTTTCACCGGCACCTCCGCGTCGGGCGCGATCAGCGCGGTGGCACACGCCGGACGTCGCGGCCTGCTGGATGGGATACTGTCCAACACGGTGGCGCGGATGGAATCCCACGGCGCCACGAGTTTGGAAGCGTGGATCGGACCGTCAATCTGCGGTTCCTGCTACGAAGTCCCACAGCAAATGGCCGAAGAGTCCGAAAGCCTGCGCCCCGGCATTGCCTGTGCGACCCGTTGGGGCAGCACCGGCCTTGACCTGCCGGGCGAGGCCTGCCGGGAGCTTGAATCGCTCGGGGTCATGGTGACGGAAAGCGGTGTTTGCACTTTCGAAAACGAAGACTACTTCTCCTACCGGCAAAACCCGGACACCGGCCGGTTGGCCGGTCTGGTTTGGTCAGGCACGTAGGAATTCCCGCAAGATCCAGCTCCTTGGGGCTGGCCGAAGTCAGCACGGAGTTGTTGTGGCGGCGAAAGCCACATTGCGACACACCGACGCGAAGTATCCGATGTGCTCGGGCACCGCCGAATGGTGCGGTAGCGTCGAATTAGCGGAGAGACTTGCGGCCGGCAAAGCCGACCGCACGATTAAAAGGAGAAGACCATGGCTGGCGCACTGCGCAAGACAATGATCTACCTCGGACTCGCCGAAGGCGACGAGAACTTCGAGACGGAGCAGCGTGACATCGAAGCGCGTGAAGAAGTTCGCGTAGTTGAGCCTCTTCACGAGGAACCGGTTGCCGTCCAGCCTGCTCCGGCGGCACCAGTTGCCCCGCGACCTGTCATTGAAAACGAATACCGGGCTCCGGTAACACCCATCAAGCGCGCGCCTTCAGCTCGGGACGAGGACGATTCATTGCGTCAGATCACTACGGTTCACCCACGTTCATACAATGATGCAAAAATCATTGGCGAGAACTTCCGTGACGGCATCCCTGTCATCATGAATGTCACGGACATGGGTGAAGCCGATGCCAAGAGACTTGTTGATTTCTCGGCCGGGCTTGTTTTTGCGATGCACGGGAGCATCGAGCGGGTCACCAACAAGGTGTTCCTGCTCTCACCTTCCACCGTCGAGGTTTTGGGTGAGGACAAGAAGCAGTCCGAAGACCAAGCCACGTTCTTCAACCAGAGCTAGCGGCAAAGGTTCGTATACAACGTGGAGCTTATCTTCGCACTGCTCTATATAGTGCTTACCGTGTTGCAAGTCATGCTCTTGCTGCGCATCGTGCTGGACATCACTGAATCATTTGCCCGCTCCTGGCGCCCTCGAGGGCTGGCCCTGGTGGCGGTTTCGATGATCGCCCGGACCACGGATCCACCCATGCGCTGGCTCCGGTCCCGCGTGAAGCCGCTCGATATCGGGGGAATCCGCCTGGATCTGGCGTTCATAATATTGTTCCTTGTCGTCATTTTTCTGAAATTGGCCGTCGGTTCTTTGGGTCGAATGGCGGCTGTGGGTTAATGCTTCAATTGAAGCTGAAGTAGGCCGCGACAAGTGGCAACTAATGAGAATTCCTGCTGGAATGTTCGTTAGATTTAGTCATTAGTGGTTCAGTCGTTATAGTGTTGACGCGTTAGGCACAACGACTGCGCCGGTTAGCGTGTCAATAAACGGTAAGTGTACTCGGGCCGCACATCAGCGGTTCGGGGAGAGAACCAAGTATCGAGGTGACCAGATGGCTCTCACGCCAGAAGATGTAGTCAACAAACGATTCCAGCCAACTAAGTTCCGCGAAGG
Source organism: Paeniglutamicibacter kerguelensis (assembly GCF_017876535.1). Taxonomy (NCBI): domain Bacteria; kingdom Bacillati; phylum Actinomycetota; class Actinomycetes; order Micrococcales; family Micrococcaceae; genus Paeniglutamicibacter; species Paeniglutamicibacter kerguelensis. Next base: position 2,327,784 of record NZ_JAGIOF010000001.1, on the reverse strand, counting down.
CTACGATCAGGATGAAGTTGACGATTTCCTAGACGAGATCGTTGTCGAACTACGTCGTCTGACGCAGGAGAACGATGAACTGCGTCGCCGCCTGAGCGAAGCCGGCGTTACCGACGGCGACCTGGCTGTGCCAGCTCCCGTTGCAGCGGCGCCCGCCGCCAAGGCAGCCGAAGCCGACAAGGCCAAGGCAAAGGAAGCAGAAGCGAAGAAGGAAGAAACCCGCGCTGCCGAGGCCCCGAAGGCCGCCGAGCCGGCAAAGGTTGTGGCAGCAGCTCCTGCAGCTCCGTCTTCCGCCACAACGGCGGAATCAGCCGCCGGCGTTCTCGCCATGGCACAGCGCCTGCACGACGAGTACGTGTCGGCCGGTGTTGAACAGCGTGACAAGATCATTGCCGAGGCCCAGGTCGAGGCCAACAGCCTTGTATCCGACGCCGAGGAGAAGAGCCGTAAGACACTTTCCGCCCTGGAACAGCAGAAGACTGTTCTTGAGCGCAAGGTTGAGCAACTGCGCGGCTTCGAGCGTGACTACCGTGCACGTCTGAAGACCTACATTGAGGGTCAGCTGCGCGACCTTGAGGCCAAGGGCTCCATGGATTCTGCCGATTCCAAGGACAACGGCTAACCTGCCAATCCCTGCCTCACATATTGATGGCTTAAGATTGTTGGCGGTCGGGATATCCCGACCGCCAACAATGCGTTAAAGGACATAATGGAAAACAGTTCCGTACCACCAGCGCCACAGGATTCGAGAGCATCTGGAATCCTTGGTGGACCCAAGAAGCAATTGATTCTGCTGACCACCGCACTGGCAGTGATTGCCTTGGTATTGGATCAGGTCACCAAACGTATTGTTGTAAGCAACATGTATGAGGGCCAAGCGATAGATGTATTCCCGCCGCTGCTGCGTTGGTACTTCATCCGAAACTCGGGAGCCGCCTTCTCCATGGGGGAAAGCGTGACCTGGATTTTCACCATCATCCAGGCCGCGGTGCTCGTGTACGTGGCGATCTTCCTGGTGCGCAAGATCGGTTCGCTGCCCTGGGCGCTGGCACTGGGCGGCCTGATGGGCGGAGTCGCCGGCAACCTGACGGATAGGCTCTTCCGGCCACCGTCCTTTGGCCACGGCCACGTCGTGGACTTCATCGCCCTTCCAAATTTCGCGATCTTCAACGTGGCGGACATGTTCATTGTCTGCTCCATGATCGGCATTTGCCTGCTTCTTTTCACGGGCAGGGAAATCGATGGCTCGCGCGCGGCCCACGGCAAGAAGACGAAGAACCGCACCGAGGCGGAACCCGAAGCGCCGGGCAACGAATGAGCCAGGGGCGAGAAGAAACATTCCTGGTCGAACCCGAGGAAGCCAATCTCCGCCTGGACGCGTTCCTGGCGGAGCGGCTTGGCGTTTCACGTTCACAGGCCGCGCTGCTTTGCACCGAAGGCAACGTCAAGGCCGGTGGCAAGATCGTTGGCAAATCGCGCAAGACCATTGCCGGGGAACAGGTCGACGTTTACCTTCCGGTTCGGCCGGACCCACTAGAAATCAGGGTAGAACTCGTGGAAGACCTAAAGATCATTGCCGACGACGATGACTACGTCGTCATCGACAAGCCCGTTGGTGTCGCCGCGCACCCGTCCCCGGGCTGGGTCGGGCCCACCGTCGTCGGTGCCCTGATTGCCGCAGGATACCGGATTTCCACCTCGGGATCCGCCGAACGCCAAGGCATTGTGCACCGGCTCGACGTCGGGACCAGCGGCCTGATGGTCGTGGCGAAAACCGAGCGGGCATATACCGCGCTGAAGCGAGCGTTCAAGGAACGCACCCCCAAGAAGGTCTACCACGCAGTGGTCCAGGGGCTGCCCGAACCACTGCAGGGCACGATCGATGCGCCGCTGGGCCGCCACCCCGGCCACGACTGGAAGTTTGCCGTCCTTGAAGAAGGCCGCGACTCCGTCACGCACTACAAGGTCCTTGAGGCCTTCGGCCGGGCCTCGCTCGTTGAGGTGACACTCGAAACGGGCCGGACCCACCAAATCCGCGTGCACTTCAGTGCCTTCCGCCACCCGTGTGTCGGAGACCAGACCTATGGCGCAGACCCGAAGCTGGCCGCGGGCCTCGGGCTGACCCGCCAGTGGCTGCACGCGCAAACGCTTGGCTTCTTCCACCCGGTTTCGGGTGAATGGGTCGAGTACAGCAGCGACTACCCGATGGACCTGAACAACGCGCTGGAAATGTTGCGGGACGGCGAATTCTAGGTCGTTTTGAGTGGCACCTGTTGAAGACAACAGGTGCCACTTTTCACATCCCCGGCAAGACGCCAGCGGCAGCCAACAAGAGCGCCTAGACTGGATCGGTGGCTAGCTCTAATCGCGATGGATTCGTACACCTTCACACGCACACCGAATACTCAATGCTTGACGGTGCTGCACGTCTGACAGAACTCTTTGAAGAGACCAACCGGCTTGGGATGACCGCACTGGCAACCACCGACCACGGTTATCTCTTCGGTGCCTTCGACTTCTGGAACAAGGCAACCCAGGCCGGCATCAAGCCGATCATCGGCATCGAGGCCTATGTGACCCCAGGTACCGCACGCGACGACAAGACGCGTGTCAAGTGGCGCACCGACGAAAGCCAGAAGCGCGACGACGTCTCCGGCGGTGGCCTCTACACGCACATGACATTGCTGAGCTACAACAACACCGGCATGAAGAACCTCTTCAAGGCCTCATCGATCGCCTCCCTCGATTCGGTGTTCGGCAAGTACCCGCGCCTGGACCGCGACCTGCTCAACACCTACCACGAGGGCATCATTGCCACGACAGGGTGCCCCTCCGGCGAAATCCAGACCAAGCTCCGCCTCGGCCAGTACAACGAGGCCAAGGCCGCCGCCGCAGAGTTTCAGGACCTGTTCGGCAAGGAAAACTACTTCTGCGAATTCATGGACCACGGGCTGGACATCGAGCGCCGCGTCACCCAGGACCTGTTGCGCCTGGCCAAGGAATTGAACATCCCGAGGGTTGCCACCAACGATCTGCATTACACCCACGAGCACGATGCCAAGGCCCACGAGGCCCTGCTGGCCATCAACTCCGGTTCCACCCTCGATGAGCCGACGTATGACCAGGGCGGTTCACGCTTCGCCTTCTCGGGGTCCGGCTACTACCTCAAGAGCCCGGCCGAGATGCGCCACCTCTTCCGCGAGATGCCCGATGCCTGTGACAACACCCTGCTGATCGCCGAACGCGCAGAAGTCTCCTTTGACACCAGCGCCAACTACATGCCGCGCTTCCCCTGCCCGGAGGGCGAGGACGAAACCAGCTGGCTGATCAAGGAAGTCGACAAGGGGATGCACTACCGCTACCCCAACGGCGTCCCGGAGGCTTCGCGCAAGCAGGCGGACTTCGAACTCGACGTCATCATCAAGATGGGCTTCCCCGGCTACTTCCTGGTCGTTGCCGACTTCATCAACTGGTCCAAGGACAACGGCATTCGCGTTGGACCCGGCCGTGGTTCGGGTGCAGGTTCCATGGTTGCCTACGCCATGCGCATCACCGACCTCGACCCGCTGGTCCACGGGCTGATCTTCGAACGCTTCCTGAACCCGGAACGTGTCTCCATGCCCGACTTCGACGTCGACTTCGATGATCGTCGCCGCTCGGAGGTCATCAGGTACGTGACCGAAAAGTATGGCGACGAACGCGTGTCGATGATCGTGACCTACGGGTCCATCAAGACCAAGCAGGCGCTGAAGGACTCCTCGCGCGTGCTGGGCTACCCCTTCTCCATGGGCGAATCGTTGACCAAGGCGCTGCCGCCCGCCGTCATGGCCAAGGACATCCCGCTCAACGACATCGAGGACCCCAAGTCCAAGCGCTACTCCGAGGCCGGGGACTTCCGCCAGCTGGTCGCCACCGACCCCGAGGCCGCGCGCGTCTTCGAGACCGCCAAGGGCATCGAGGGGCTGAAGCGCCAATGGGGCGTGCACGCCGCCGGCGTCATCATGAGCTCGGACCCGATCATCGACGTCATCCCGATCATGCGCCGCATCCAGGACGGCCAGGTCATCACCCAGTTCGACTACCCAACCTGTGAAGGCCTTGGGCTGATCAAGATGGACTTCCTGGGGTTGCGAAACCTCACCATCATTTCCGATGCCCTGGAAAACATGAAGGCGAACCAGGATGTAGACCTGGACCTTGAACGCCTGGAACTCGACGACGCCGGCGCCTACGAGTTGATGGCCCGCGGCGACACGCTCGGCGTGTTCCAGCTCGACGGCGGGCCCATGCGCTCGCTGCTCAAGCTCATGCGCCCGGACAACTTCGAAGACATTTCCGCGGTGCTCGCGCTTTACCGCCCAGGCCCGATGGGCGCGAACTCGCACAACAACTACGCGTTGCGCAAGAACAAGCTCCAGGAAGAAACACCGATCCACCCGACCCTGGAGGAACCGCTGCGGGAGATCCTGGGCGGGACCTACGGTCTGATCGTGTACCAGGAGCAGGTCATGTCCATCGCGCAGAAGCTGGCCGGCTTCTCGCTGGGCCAGGCAGACATCCTGCGCCGCGCCATGGGCAAGAAGAAGAAATCCGAGCTGGACAAGCAGTTCGCCGGCTTCTCCCAGGGCATGATCGACAACGGGTTCACGATGGAGGCCGTGAAGGCCCTCTGGGACATCCTGCTTCCGTTCTCCGACTACGCCTTCAACAAGGCGCACTCGGCAGCCTACGGCGTCATCTCCTACTGGACCGCGTACCTCAAGGCCCACTACCCGTCCGAGTACATGGCGGCGCTGCTGACCTCCGTGGCCGACGACAAGGACAAGACGGCCATGTACCTGAACGAATGCCGCCACATGGGCATCACCGTTCTGGCACCGGACGTGAACGAATCGGCGCTGAACTTCACCCCTGTGGGCAAGGACATCCGCTTCGGCATGGGCGCCATCCGCAACGTCGGCGCCAACGTCATCAACGCCATGGTCGAGGCCCGCAAGGAAAAGGGCAACTTCGAGAACTTCTCGGACTTCCTGCAAAAGGTCCCGGCGGTGGTCTGCAACAAGCGCACCATCGAATCGCTGATCAAGGCGGGCGCCTTCGACTCCATGGGACACGCCCGCCGAGCTCTGGTGGCGATCCACGAAGAGGCCGTCGACTCGGTCATCGCGGTCAAGCGCAACGAGGCGGCCAACCAGTTCGACCTCTTCAGTGCGTTCGACGACCCGTCGGTCGCATCGGGCATGACGGTCTCCGTGCCGGACATGCCGGACTGGGAAAAGAAGGACAAGCTCGCCTTCGAACGCGACATGCTCGGACTCTACGTCTCGGACCACCCGCTCAAGGGCCTGGGCGGTTTGTTGGAGCAGAACGCCGACATGTCCGTCACCCAGGTGCTCTCGGACGACGGCCCGCAGGACGGGCACACCGTCACGATCTGCGGCATGATCACCTCGCTGCAGCGCAGGATCGCCAAGAAGTCGGGCAACCCGTACGCCCGCTGCGAGATCGAGGACCTGTCGGGTTCCATGGAGACAATGTTCTTCGGCAACGCCTACGCGCCGATCGCCAACGTGCTGGCCGAGGACCTGATCGTTGTGGTCAAGGGGCGTGTGCAGAAACGCGACGACGGCTCGATCACGCTCAACGCCCAGGAACTCACGGTTCCCGAGATCCGAGAAGACGGGGAAAGCGGACCCGTGGTGATCTCGATGGCCGCGCACAAGGCCACCGAGGACGTGGTGTCGGCGCTTGGCGACGTGCTGCGCGTGCACCAGGGGACCACCGAGGTGCGTGTGAAGCTGCACGGCAGCCGCGGCACCTCGCTGATGCGCCTGGGCATGGAGTACCGCGTCAACCCCAACTCCGCGCTCTTCGGCGACCTGAAGGTGCTGCTCGGCCCGACCTGCCTGGACGGCTAAGGCCAAGCTGACGAATTAGCGGTATGCGGAAGGCGCCCGAGTGCTCCCCAACTTGTGGGGGACTACTCGGGCGCCTTCGCGTATGCCGGAGCCAGAGCGGGGTAGTAGTCGTCCCACTTGACCGATTCGACGTCTCCGCCCGCCAGGTGCACGAGCAACCGTTGCAGGTAGTACTCCCAACCCGGCCCGATGGTGCTGGGGTCATCCGACGGCCCGAGGTCATGGATGAACGTGATCTTCTTCGTTCCCGGCCGGCGCGAAAGGCCCAGGCCAAGATGCCATGCCCCTTGTTCGGTCTCGACAGTCACGAGGAAGTTGTATGGAGGCCTGCAGTGCTGGATGTTCACGCTCCCGGCCGCCGTTTCCAACCCCTCCTCGAGGAACGCGAACCGCAGGTCGCTGCTGTCCGCGTTCCCGCGCAGGATCCCCACCCAGGAACGGAGGCCCTCGGCGGTGGTGGAGGCTTCCCAGATGTCACGGATGTCGTACTCCGCATCGAGCTCGATGACGATGCGCCGGCCACCAGAGGGGAACCAAAACCCGACGCCGCCATGGGCCTGTGTCATGGGCTTGCCCTCCTGCGGGTGGTTGGTGAAATTGTGTAGGTCCAGGGCAGGAGACGGTCCCCGTGGAAGGACGTGACCTATTCGGACGCCCTCGTGTAGGCCGGAGCCAGGGCAGGGTAATAGTCGTCCCACTTGACCGATTCGACGTCGCCGCCCTCCAGCGAAACAATCGCCCGCTGGACGTAGTATTCCCAACCCGGCCCGATGGTGCTCGGATCGTCGGTCAGGCCGAGGTCCTGGATGAAGCGAATCGTGCTCACCCCGTCCTGCCTGGACAATTCGAGCCCGAGGTTCCACGCGCCGTATTCGCTGTCCGTGGTGAAGGACAGTTCGTGCGGTGCCCTGCAACGATGGATCCGCAGGTTCGCGGGCGAAGCCTCCTGCCCGCCCTCGACCATGGAAAATTGAAGGTCGCCCGCCTCGCGGGTTCCGCGAAGGACCCCCACCCAGGGCTCGAGGCCCTCGGGTGTGGTGAATGCGTCCCAGATTTCCTCCAGGCCGAACCCGACCTCGCGTTCGATCACGATGCGCAATCCGGTCGGTGATGCCTCGAAGCCGCCATGTGGCTGTGGCATGGGGTTTCCCTTCTGATGTGTATGTTCATGCTAGGTGCAGACTATGGCACCGGGATGCGCCGGGGGAAGCGCGCCCGAACGCGGGAGTGTCGTTTCGATTGTTAAGGGGGCGGCTACGCACTTTTCATGGCGCCGGCTCGCCGACCCTATAAACTGGTGCAGTGACTAGCAACGCCAGCCCCCAGACCTTTTCCGCGCTCCAAGACCTTGATCTGCGGGGTGCCGCATTGGACCATGCGAGCCTCAAGGCGGTGCTGCCGCGGCCCGAGCTGAATTTCGCCACGGCCGCCGAGGCCGTCGAAGGCATCATCGCCCGCGTCCGTGCCGAGGGGTTCGTCGCCCTGCGCGAGCTGGCGGAACGCTTCGACGGCGTCACCCAGACCCACACCCGCGTGCCGGCCGAGGCCATGGTTCGTGCCCTCGTGGAACTGGACCCGGAGGTCCGCGCGGGGCTTGAGGAATCCATCGCCCGCGCCCGCGCCTTCGCCGCGGAACAGGTGCCGGGGAGCAGCGAAGTCCGCTACGCCACCGGCGCGACGGTGACCCAGCGCTGGGTTCCGGTGCGCCGCGTGGGCCTGTATGTGCCCGGCGGCCTGGCCGTCTACCCCAGCTCCGTGATCATGAATGCGGTCCCCGCCCTGGCCGCGGGCGTCGGCTCGCTGGCCATCGCCTCGCCGCCGCAGAAGGAATTCGGCGGACTGCCGCACCCCACTATCTTGGCCGCCGCGCAGCTGCTTGGCGTGGAGGAGGTCCACGCCATGGGCGGGGCCCAGGCGATCGCGGCCCTTGCCTACGGCGTGCCGGTTGCCGAGGGTGAAGACGCTACATTGGCGATCGAGCCGGTCGACGTTGTCACCGGACCCGGGAACCTCTTTGTCGCAACCGCCAAGCGACTGGTCAAGGGCGTTGTCGGAATCGACGCCGAGGCGGGCCCCACCGAAATCGCGATCCTGGCCGATGCCACGGCCAACGCCGGCTACATTGCCGCCGACATGATCTCCCAGGCCGAGCATGACCCGAACGCCGCGGCCGTGCTGGTCACCGATTCCCCGGAACTGGCACAATCCGTGCGCGAGGCACTGGAAACCCGGTGCAACACCACCAAGCACTCCGAACGGGTGCGGGTTGCCCTGGGCGGAAACCAGTCGGCAGTGATCCTTGTCGACGACCTGGAATCCGGCATCGCCGTGTGCAACGTCTACGCCGCCGAACACCTGGAAATCCACACGATGGACGCCGCTGGCGTTGCCGAGCGCATCACCGCTGCCGGTGCCGTCTTTGTCGGTTCGCACTCACCGGTGAGCCTCGGGGATTACTGCGCCGGGTCCAACCACGTGCTGCCGACCAGCGGAACCGCGGCATTCGCCTCCGGCCTGAACGTGAACACGTTCCTGAAGGCAATCCAGGTCATCGACTACGACCGCGCCGCGTTAAGCGAGGTGGCCGGGCACGTGATTGCCCTGGCCAACGCCGAGGACCTGCCCGCGCACGGCGACGCCGTCGCAATTCGTTTCGACAACGCCTGAAAATCGTCGGCCATCAGCGCGCTAAAGTGACGCAAGCCACTACATGTGGTAATGACAATGTTGTGATTAGGCTATATATGGTTCTAAACTGAAGCGAAGCACTCATGTGTTTCGCCAAAGACCCCAAAGAAGGAGTGCCGTGTACTGTCCGTATTGCCGGCATACCGATTCGCGTGTCGTAGATAGCCGGCTCACCGACGACGGCACGGCAATTCGCCGCCGCCGCCAATGCGCGGCCTGCGGACGCAGGTTCACCACCGCCGAAACCACGAGCCTGAACGTGCTCAAGCGTTCGGGTGTCGCGGAACCGTTTAGCCGGGCCAAGGTCATCAACGGCGTGCGCAAGGCCTGCCAGGGCCGTCCCGTCACCGACGACGACTTGGCGGTGCTTGCCCAGGAGGTCGAGGAAACCGTGCGCTCTAGCGGGGCCGCGGAAATCGACGCGCACCAGGTTGGGCTGGCCATCCTGGCACCGCTTCAGCGCCTGGACGAGGTGGCCTACCTGCGGTTCGCCAGCGTCTACCAGGGGTTCGAATCGCTCAAGGATTTCGAGCAGGCCATCGACAAGCTGCGGCGCGAACGCGAAGAGCGCCCGACGGGCAAACAGCGCCCGCTGGGCGCCAAATAGCATTAGCTGAACTAAAGAAAACGGGTGGTGTTCCGGGGCAAAAATCCCGGGAACACCACCCGTTTCGCGTGTGGAGGTCAGACGGCGAGCTGCTCGGAAATCACCGATTGCAGGGCCGAACCGACGATTCCGGCATTGTTCTTCGAGGAAGCAACAACCATCGGGGCATTGACCGAAATCTTCGGAAGGTAGTCGCCGGCCCGCTTGGAGATGCCGCCGCCGATCACAAACAGGCTGGGAGAGAGCAAGAACTCCACGTGGGAGAAGAACCGCTGCAAGCGCTCTGCATACTCATCCCAGGACAGGTCATCGCGTTCGCGCGCCGAGGCCGAGGCCTTGGTCTCGGCAACCGCGGAATCGATTTCCAGGTGGCCCAGCTCGACGTTGGGCACCAGCACGCCGTTGTGGATCAGCGCGGAACCGATGCCGGTGCCCAGCGTGATGACCAGGACGGTTCCGTCGACGCCGTGTCCGGCGCCGTAGCGGACCTCGGCCAGACCGGCTGCATCCGCGTCGTTCATGACGTGGACAGGGCGGCCCAGACGTTCGGTGAGCAGCGAATCGACATCCGTTCCGATCCACGACTTGTCCACGTTGGCGGCCGAGCGGGCCACCCCGCGGTGGATGATCGCCGGGAAGGTGACACCCACCGGGGTGTTGGCCGCCGGTGCATCCTCGCGGGAGGAAAGCTCCTCAACGATTTGGGCCACGACCTCCGCAACTGCGGCCGGCGTGGCCGGCTTGGGGGTGTCGATCCGGAAACGGTCGCCAATCAACTTGCCCCGGGCCAGGTCGACGATGCCGCCCTTGATGCCCGTGCCGCCGATGTCGATTCCGATGGCAATGGTTGCTGGATCCTGCGCGCTATTAGACATGGTGTTCTTCAGGTTCTCTCTCGTGCGGGAAAGGTCCTGCCGTTAGGGCAGGGTGAGGATTTCGGCGCCGTCCTCATTGACGAGCAGAGTGTGTTCAAACTGTGCGGTGCGTTTGCGGTCCTTGGTGGTGGCGGTCCAGCCGTCCTCCCACATGTCCCATTCGATGGTTCCCAAGGTCAGCATGGGTTCGATGGTGAACGTCATGCCCGGTTCGATGAGCCTGTTGTAGGCCGGTGCCGCATCGTAGTGCGGGATGATCAGCCCGGTGTGGAAGGATTCCCCGACGCCGTGGCCGGTGAAGTCCCGAACCACACCATAGCCGAATCGCTTCGCGTATGCCGAAATGGTGCGGCCTATGACGTTTATTTCACGGCCCGGCATCACAGACTTGATGGCGCGGCGCAGGGATTCCTCGGTGCGTTCAACCAGCAGGCGCGATTCCTCGTCGACGTCCCCGGCCATGAACATGGCATTGGTGTCGCCGTGGACCCCGCCGATGAATGCCGTGATGTCGATGTTGATGATGTCGCCATCCTCAACCACGGTGCTGTCCGGGATGCCGTGGCAGATGACCTCGTTGATCGATGCGCACAGCGACTTGGGGTATCCGCGGTACCCCAGGGTGGAGGGGTAGGCGTTGTGGTCAAGCAGGAACTCGTGTCCGACGCGGTCCAGCTCATCGGTGGTCACGCCGGGGACCACAGCCTTGCCGACCTCGACCAGCGCCTGTGCCGCGATCTTCGAGGCGATGCGCATCTTGGCGATGACCTCCGGGCTGCGGACCTCCGACGCATCGGATTTCCGCGGCGCCGGGCGGCCGACGTATTCGGGCCGCACGATAGAAGCGGGGACTGGACGTGGTGGGGAGAGGACGCCGGGTTTCAGGGACCCGACAGGTGCTGTTGACGCAAGAGGCATAACGCCTATTCTAACCGTGCCCCCATGCCCCGGGCACATAGGTGGCTTGCGGGCCGTTCGGGCGCGCGGCCGGGGCTGTAGGGTGGGCATTAGCCATGCAAAACAGAGCTAAAGGAAGGCGGACAACCAGATGAGCAAGGAACTCCCGGGTGAGGGCGATTACTGGTTCAACATCGTCACAGGGCAGGTCGAATTCGGTCCGCAGGCGGACTGGTCCCAACTGCTGGGGCCCTACAACTCCCGCGCCGAAGCCGAACAAGCCATGACCAAGGTGCGCGAGCGCAACGAACAATGGGACGCGGAAGACGAGGCCGAGTTCGAAGACTAGGCCCTAGTCCTCGAACTCATGCTCGGGCGCCGGGAACGTGCCGGAAACGACGTCCTGGTGGTAGGCGGTGGCGGCCAGCGTAACGATGGAGCGCAGGTCGGCATATTTCTTAACAAAACGTGCGCCCTTGCCGCCGCCCAGCCCGAGCATGTCCTGCCACACCAAGACCTGGCCGGTGGTCACGGGGCCGGCGCCGATGCCCACCGTCGGCACGTGCAGGGCCTCGTCGACGCGACGGGCGGCCTCGGTGGGAACCATTTCCATCAGGACGGCGAAGGCGCCGGCGGCCTCCAGCGCCTGGGCGTCCTCGACCAACGCGCCCGCGGCATCCCCGCGGCCCTGGACCCGGTAGCCGCCCAGCGCGTGCTCCGATTGCGGGGTGAAACCAATGTGTGCCATCACCGGAATACCCGCGGCAACCAGAGCCCGCACGTGCGGGGCAAAGTAGGTGCCGCCCTCCAGCTTCACGGCATGCACCCCGCCCTCCTTCATCAGGCGCACAGCCGAGGTCACGGCCTGTTCGGGGGAAACCTCGTAGGAGCCGAACGGCATGTCGCAGACCACCAGGGCGCGCTTGACCCCGGAGGTCACGGCCTTGGCAAAAACGACCATCTCATCGAGGGTGATCGGCAGGGTGGAGGAATACCCCACGACCGTGTTGGCGGCGGAATCCCCGACCAGCAGGACCTCGATCCCGGACTCGTCGAAGAGGTTTGCCATCATCGTGTCGTATGCGGTGAGCATCGCAAACTTGCGTCCCTCGGCCTTGGCCTTTTGCAAGTGGTGGACGCGGACGCGGCCGCCCGGGGCCTGCGCAGCGGACGTGGAGTTTGCGGGGACTGGGGGATGAGCACTCATGGGCAAGAGACTAATGCACAATGCCCGAACACGTAGCACCGTGTCATGTAGGGAAAACCGTATAAAGTGATTGAGGCGGCACTTTCCGCCCAATATGAAGCCGTTGTGGAAGGAACCCGCCGTGGATCGCCAGCAGGAATTCGTCCTCCGAACCATCGAAGAGCGCGACGTGCGCTTTGTTCGCCTGTGGTTCACCGACGTGGTTGGTTCGCTGAAGTCGGTGGCCCTGGCCCCGGCCGAGGTCGAGGGAGCCTTCGAGGAGGGCCTGGGCTTCGATGGGTCCTCCATCGAAGGGCTATCACGCATATACGAATCCGACATGCTCCTGCAGCCGGATCCGGCCACCTTCCAGATCCTGCCGTGGCGCGGGGAAACCGAACCCACATCCCGCATGTTCTGCGACATCCTCACACCGGACGGATTGCCGGCGGCTGCGGATTCCCGCCACGTCCTCAAGCGCCAGCTGGCCGTCGCCTCGGAGATGGGCTTCACCTGCTACACCCACCCCGAGATCGAGTTCTACCTGCTGCGCTCCAGCGAATTGGGCGCCGACGGCTACCCGGTGCCTGTCGACCGCGGCGGCTACTTCGACCACGTCACCGGCGGCGTCGCCCAGGACTTCCGCCGCACGGCGGTGACGATGCTAGAGGCCGTCGGCATCTCCGTGGAATTCAGTCACCACGAGAACGGCCCCGGGCAGAACGAAATCGACCTGCGTTACGCCGATGCGCTGCAGACGGCCGACAACGTGATGACCTTCCGCACCGTCATCAAGGAGGTCGCGCTCCAGCAGGGCATCTACGCGACGTTCATGCCCAAGCCCTTCTCCGATGAACCGGGGAGCGGCATGCACACCCACTTCTCGCTCTTCGAGGGCGACACCAACGCCTTCTTCGAGGCCGGGCGCGAATTCCAGCTTTCCGACACCGCACGCCAGTTCATTGCCGGCATCCTGCGCCACGCACCGGAATTCACGGCGGTGACCAACCAGTTCGTGAACTCCTACAAGCGCCTGTGGGGCGGAGGCGAGGCCCCGAGCCACAGGTCCTGGGGCCACAACAACCGCTCGGCACTGGTCCGCGTTCCGCTGTACAAGCCGGGCAAGGGCCAGAGCGCCCGCGTGGAATACCGCGGCATCGACTCGGCCACCAACCCCTACCTGGCCTACGCCTGCCTGCTCGGCGCTGGACTGAAGGGCATCCAGGAGGGCTACGAGCTCGAGCCGCAGGCCGAGGACGACGTGTGGGGCCTGAGCAGCGCGGAGCGCCGCGCATCCGGCCACGACCCGCTGCCCGGTTCGTTGCACGACGCGATCCGCGCCATGGAGGAATCCGAGCTGGTGGCCGAGATCCTCGGCGAACAGGTCTTCAATTCCTTCCTGCGCAACAAGCGCGACGAGTGGGAAGCGTACCGGCAGAACGTGAGCCCGTTCGAGCTTCGCCGCTACCTCGGGATCCTCTAGGAGCCATACGTGAATCCCACGCGGCGGCTCATCTCCGCCGGCTTTGACGACCTCGAACGGGCCAAGCGATTCCTGGCGGCCGAGGAACTCTCCGGGGTCAACCTCAAGGAACTCGTCGGGAACCTGGCCAACGCGGCAGACCCCGACCTTGCATTGCTCTCCCTGGTCCGGCTCATCCCTCATGCTCCGGCCGCGGTGGCGCTGGTGGAAAACCCGCGCACGGCGCCGGGCCTGTTGCGCGTCCTCGGCGCCTCCGACGCCCTGGCGGGCTTCATGATCCGCGAGCCCGGGGCGCTGGCCGTCTTCGAGCAGGTGCCCGACGCGCGGATCCAGGGGTGCGCCGCCGGCGACCTGCGGGAGCAGCTCCTGCTGGCCGTCGGTGCGGACCCTGAATCGGCCGCCGCGCCTGTGGCAGCGCTGTCCGGTCCCGCCGGCTACCGGGCGCTGCGTGTCGCCTACCGCCGGGCCCTGCTGTCGCTGGCGCACCGCGACCTCGGGGCGGCCAACGCACTGGATGCAATGCCGGTGGTGGGCCGCGAACTTGCAGACCTTGCCGCCGCGGCCATCGAGGCCGCGCTGGCCATCAGCCGGGTCGAGGCCGCCGAACGCTTTGCCGCCGAGGACGTTGCCGCAGTGCGCCTGGCCGTGATCGGCATGGGCAAATGCGGTGCCCGCGAACTGAACTACGTCTCCGACGTCGACGTCATCTACGTGCACGCAAGCGACGGGCTCGATGAGCAGACCGCCTCGGGCATTGCAGCGGTGCTGGGGGCCGGCATCTCCCGCGCCATCGATTCCACGGGGCCGGAGCCGGGCCTGTGGGAGGTCGATGCAAACCTGCGCCCTGAGGGCAAGGACGGTGCGCTCTCGCGCACCCTCGAATCCCACGCCGCGTACTACAAGCGTTGGGCCGCCTCCTGGGAATTCCAGGCGCTGCTCAAGGCCCGCGCCATCGCCGGCGATGCGGCACTGGGCGCCGAATACGAAGCCATGGCCGCGCCGCTGATCTGGTCCTCCTCGGAGCGGGCGGGCTTCGTCGAATCGGTGCAGGGCATGCGCCGCCGCGTCACCGCCAACATCAAGCCCGAAGAACTCTCGCGCCAGCTCAAGCTGGGGCCCGGCGGCCTGCGGGACGTGGAATTCACCGTCCAGCTGCTGCAGTTGGTGCACGGCAGGGTCGATGAATCCTTGCGTGTGCGCACCACCACGACGGCCATCGGCGCGTTGAGCCAGGCCGGCTACATCGGCCGCGACGACGCCGAGAGCTTTGACGGGTCCTATCGATTCCTGCGCGTGCTCGAGCACCGCATCCAGCTCGTCAACCTGCGCCGCACGCACCTGATGCCGCAAAGGGAATCGGGCCAGCGGGTGCTTGCCCGCGGGGTGCGTTCGATGCTGGGCGTGGAACTTGCAAGCGCCGCGAAGCTGCTGGAGCGGTGGGGCGAAACCAAGCGCGAGGTCCGCAAGCTCCACGAGCGGATCTTCTACCGCCCGCTTCTGAGCACCTCCGCCAACCTCTCCCGCGACGAGGTGCGCCTGAGCCCGGAGGCGGCCCAGGCCCGCCTGCGTGCCCTGGGCTACGTCGACCCGAAGGCCGCCATGCGCCACATCGACGCGCTCACGGGCGGGGTGCGGCGCCGTGCCGCCCTGCAGCGCCAGTTGCTGCCGGTGCTGCTGGGCTGGATCGCCGAGGGCGTGGACCCCGACGCCGGGTTGCTGGGCTTCCGGCGGCTGAGCGAGTCGCTGGGGGAGTCCCACTGGTACCTGGGCATGCTGCGCGATTCTAACGCGGCGGCCGAACGCCTGTGCAAGATCCTGTCCAACTCCCGGTTCATCACCGACCTGCTGGAGGTGTCCCCGGAGTCGACCGCCTGGCTGGGCTCCGACAAGGACCTGCAGCCGCTGTCCTTCGAGGCGCTGTGGGCGGAGATCTCCTCCAAGCTCAAGCGCAACCTCGGCACCGACCCGGCCATCCGGCTCATCCGGGTGATCCGCCGGCGCGAAATGCTGCGCATCGCCCTGGCCGACGGCGCAGAGGTCATCGACCAGGACGGGGTGGGCCGCGCGCTGGCGGACAACGACAGGGCCGCGGTGCTCGGCACCTTGCGGGTGGCGCAAAACCTCGAGCACGAGACGACCGAGCCATTGTGCGACGTGTTGGTGGTCGCCATGGGGCGCCAGGGCGGCCGCGAAATCGGATATTGCTCGGACGCCGATGTCATGTTCGTGCAGCGGCCCATCGCGGGGGCCGACCCGCAGGCAGCCCAGGAGCAGGCGCTGCGCATCGTCACGTCGCTCGGCTCGTTCCTGGCCAAGCCCATGACCCCGGCAATCCAGGCCGAGCCGCGGCTTGAGGTCGATGCGAAGCTGCGCCCCGAAGGCCAGAGCGGCCCGCTGGTGCGTTCGTTCGACGCCTACCAGGAGTACTACAAGCGGTGGGCCCACGTCTGGGAACGCCAGGCCCTGCTGCGTGCCGCCCCCATGGCCGGATCCGACGAGCTGGCCGAGGACTTCATGGCCATGGTCGACGAGGTGCGTTACGGGGAACCAATCGGGGAAGAGCAGGTCCGGGAGATCCGCCGGATCAAGGCCCGGGTGGAGGCCGAACGGCTGCCGCGCGGCGCGGATCCCGCCCGCCACCTCAAGTTGGGCCGCGGCTCCCTCAGCGACGTCGAATGGCTGGTCCAGCTCATCCAGTTGCAGCATGCGGCAACAATTCCAGAGCTGCGCACTACCTCGACGCGTCCCGCGCTGCACGCGGTCGCCGAGGCAGGCATTATTCCGGCGGAGGACGTCCAGACCCTTGATCACGCCTGGGCCCTAGCCACCAGGATCCGCAGCGCGGGGGTGATCTGCACGGGCCGGGTGACCGATGTGCTGCCGCATGCCTGGCGGGACATGGAAGCCGTCGCGCGCTGGTGCGGCTATTCGCCCGGGGAGGCCGCGGTGATGGAGGACGACTACCTCAAGGCCACCCGGCGGGCGCGACAGGTTTTTGAGCGACATTTTTACGCCTTTGAGGACTAATTCGCCGGAACCCGGGGCATAGTAGGTAGCAGCACCCGTTGCCGTCAATTCGAAAGGTAGGCATCCCTGCCATGCATATCACCCGAGCCGAAATGGATGACCTGGTCGAACGCGAGTTGGCAAAGGCCGCGGCCACGGCCAACGGGCGCAGTGCCGTGGCGGTGCTCAAGGACGGGCGGCTGCGCCACACCTTGATCACCCTGACCTCCGGATCCAGCTTGAACGAGCACCCCAAGCCGGAAGCGGCGACGCTGCTGGTGCTGCGCGGCAACATTCTTGTCAGCTGGGAGGGGCAGACCGCGGCCATCGCCCACGGCGGCCTGTTTGTGCTGCCTGATGCGCTTCATGATGTGGTGGCCGAGTCGGACAGCTCGTTCCTGCTGACCACCATCGCGGGCTAGCCGGGGACAGGGGAGGGTCCGCCGTGTCCGTGGTCGTTGCGTTGGCAACAGGGGAGAAGTACAGGAACGATGACGAGGAAGGCTCCCAGGTTGCCTACAAGATCCTCGACAACGGCGCGCTGGCCGTAGTTGTGAAGCCGGTTGGCGGCGAACTGGCGATCCTGCGCGAGTTCTCGCCCGCCGGCTATGCCTGGGTCGAAGGAAAGCGTTTCCTGGGTGATGTCGAAAGGCTGGCGGGCACCGACGGGATCGTCGTGTTCGGCTGACCGCAGCCGGGAGCTGAACGCCCGATACAACGAAAGGGAGCCAACGACAATCGTCGTTGGCTCCCTTTTGTGCGGACTCCCTGCGGGCTAAGCCCCGGCTGTCCCCATGGACTGGCTAGCAGCCGTAGTACAGCTCAAACTCGTACGGGTTCGGGCGCAGCGACAGCGGCTTGATTTCGTGTTCGCGCTTGTATTCGATCCAGGTGCGGACCAGGTCCTCGGTGAAGACGTCGCCCTCAAGAAGGAACTCGTAGTCTGCTTCGAGGGCCAGCAGGGCTTCTTCCAGGGAGCTCGGAGCAACCTGGATGTCCTTGGCTTCTTCGGCCGGGAGCTCGTAGAGGTCCTTGTCGATCGGGTCTGCCGGCTCGATGCGGTTCTTGATGCCGTCAAGGCCTGCCATCAGCTGTGCGGCAAATGCCAGGTACGGGTTCGAGGCAGCATCCGGTGCGCGGAATTCGATGCGCTTGGCCTTCGGGTTCGATCCGGTGATCGGGATGCGGATGCCTGCCGAGCGGTTGCCCTGCGAGTACACCATGTTGACCGGTGCCTCGAAGCCCTTGACCAGGCGGCGGTAGGAGTTCACGGTCGGGTTGGTGAAGGCCAACACGGCCGAGGCGTGCTTCAGCAGGCCGCCGATGTACCAGCGGGCCATGTCCGAGAGGCCGGCGTAGCCCTTCTCGTCGTAGAACAGCGGAACGCCGTTGGCCCAGAGAGACTGGTGGCAGTGCATGCCCGAGCCGTTGTCACCGAAGATCGGCTTCGGCATGAAGGTTGCGGACTTGCCCCAGGCATCGGCCACGTTCTTGACGATGTACTTGAATTTCAGGATGTCATCGGCCGAGTGGGTCAGCGTGTTGAACTTGTAGTTGATCTCGGCCTGGCCGGCGGCGCCAACCTCGTGGTGGCTGCGCTCGACCTCAAGGCCTGCGGCCTCGAGCTCAAGGCAGATGGCGTCGCGCAGGTCGGCCTGCTTGTCGGTTGGGGAGACCGGGAAGTAACCGCCCTTGAAGGGGGTCTTGTAACCCTGGTTGCCGCCTTCTTCCTTCTTGCCGGTGTTCCACGGAGCCTCGATGGAATCAACCTTGTAGAAAGAGCCCTGCGGCTTGGATTCGTACTGCACGTTGTCGAAGATGAAGAATTCGGCTTCGGGTGCGAAGAATGCGGTGTCGGCGATGCCGGTGGAGGTCAGGTAGGCCTCGGCGCGCTCGGCAACGCCGCGCGGGTCGCGGTGGTACGGCTCGCCGGTGCGCGGGTTCACGATCGAGAAGTTGAACGCCAGGGTCTTCTCCAGGCGGAACGGGTCAACGAACCCCGAGGTCACGTCAGGGATCAGCTGCATGTCGGAGTCGGCGATGCCGGCGAAGCCGCGGATCGAGGAACCATCGAAGAGCTGGCCGTTGAGGAAGAAGTCAGCGTCGACCGTGCGGGCCGGGACGTTGAAGTGCTGCTGAACGCCGGGGAGGTCCGTGAAACGGATATCGACGAACTTGACGTCTTCTTCGGCAATGTATGCCATGACTTCTTCTGGACTCTTGAACATAGTCAGGGGCTCCTGTGTGGTTTCTTCGGGGTGCGGCTGGGGCTGCCGTAGAAGGGAAAACGCGGGTCTTCCCTTCCTTCGTTATCAACCATAGACCGTTGCCGTTACTCTACTGTGTCTCGATTGTTTCAAGTACGTTACACGGACGAGGATTTCACCCTGAGGTACATGAGGTGAATCACACTGGCGATCGAGGGTGTGGCATGGCCCACTTGGAAGCCTAGAAAAACGGGCGCCGGAGCGCAAGTTGGCGCACCCCGGTAGTCTGGTAGATGTGGAAAGAAAAGATTTTGGCTCGTGGCTCGAGGGCCCGCCGCAACTGAGTAACCAGGAATGGCCAGGCAAGCGATTGGGGCGCCCCGAAAGCGGGCCGGGCTCCGTGGCGCGGATCGGACGGCGCGTTGGCGCCCTGCTGGTTGACTGGGGAATCGCGATGCTGATTTCGCTGATTTTCTTCAAGGCCGACACGACGGCGAACCTGGTGATCTTTGCCGCCATGCAAATGCTCTTCGTTGGTGTCACAGGCCACTCAATCGGCCACCGCATCTTCGGGATGCAGGTGCAGGGTATGGACGGGACCGCGGTGAAGCCGTTAACCGGGATCATTCGGACCTTGCTGATCTGCTTGGTGATCCCGCCGCTGCTGAGCGATTCCGACCAGCGTGGTTACCACGATCGGCTGGGCAAGACCATTCTCGTACGTATCTAATTCGGCTTTGAGCCGGGTCTGAAACGGTTAAATGAGTGAGGGGCTGGAACCAAAACGGTTCCAGCCCCTCACTCATTTAACAAGTGCTGTTCTCTAGCGTCCGCGGCGATCCGGGCGGGCCCGGTTCGGGTCGATTCCCTTGGGAATCGGCAAGCGGGCGCTACCCAGGGTGCTCAGTCGCTTGTCAACGGCGCTGATCTCGAGCTTGGTGATCGACTTGGGAAGCTTCTTCATCGCCTTGCCGACCTCAGCCAAAGGAACCTGTCCTTCGTCACTGCCGGCATTGATCACGTGGATCGGGACGTTGGGAAGAACGCGGTTCATGCGCTTGCGTTCCGCGTCAACCAACGTGCGAACGCGCGTGGTCGGCCCCTCGGTCACAAGTACAACGCCCGCGCGACCGATGCCCAGGAAGACCAGGTCCTTGGTGCGGGGGTTGACCGCAACGGGCTCGTCCTTGAGGATCCAACCGCGGCGAAGCACGCTCATGGCCGCACCGGCAGCACCGGGGCGTCCTTCGAGCTGCTTGAACGCGGCCTTTTCGGCGCGGCGGGAAAGAATCATCGTTGCAGCCAACAATGCCAGCGGGATCGAGATGAGAAGCGCGGTGATCCAGTTCTTGATCAGCAGGCCAACAACGAGGCCCACTACCAGCACGCCAAGGGCCGCCAGAATCATCAGCCAAACGACCATCGGGTCGTTCTTGCGAGTCATCTGGAAGACCTGGCCCAGCTGTTTCAGCCGGCCTGGTTCCTTAGTGGCCTTCTCGGCCTTTGGCTTGCGCGAAAAGAGTCCGCGCTTTGGGCTTGCAGCCTCGCTCGAGGCATTATCGGTGTTTTTGGCCATAGTATTTCAATTCTACGCGATGCGTGGCTGACTATGTGCCGACCAGAGAGGACGCCTCCTGCCGCGTGTCTCCGGAACTTTCTATGTGGGCCAGGGCTTCGGGAATCGGAAGCCCCTTCTTGCGCATGGCACTGGCCCACAGGCGTCCGGCGCGGTAGGAGGAACGAACCAGCGGGCCGCTCATGACGCCGAGCATGCCGAGCTCTTCGGCTTCCTGCTGCAATTCCACGAATTCCTGCGGCTTGACCCAGCGTTCAACAGGGTGGTGGCGTTCGGTCGGGCGCAGGTACTGGGTGATGGTCAACAGGTCGCAGCCGGCATCCACGAGATCCTTGATGGCGTCGGTGACTTCCTCGCGGGTTTCACCCATGCCAAGAATCAGGTTGGACTTGGTGATCATCCCGTTGGCGCGGCCCTGGGAGATGACGTCAAGTGAGCGATCGTAACGGAAGGCCGGGCGGATGGACTTGAATAGTCGAGGTACCGTCTCGAGGTTGTGGGCATAGACCTCTGGGGCGGATGCGCAGATTTCGTCGAGGAATTCCGGTTTACCGGAGAAATCGGGAATCAGCAGTTCAACTCCGGTGCCGGGGTTCAACTGGTGAATGCGTCGAACGGTCTCGGCGTAAAGCCAGGTTCCCTCGTCCTCCAAGTCGTCGCGGGCGACGCCCGTGACGGTTGCGTAGCGCAGACCCATCTTCTTGACGCTCATGGCGACCTTGAAAGGCTCGGCACGGTCGATGGCCTGGGGCTTGCCGGTGTCGATCTGGCAGAAATCGCAGCGGCGGGTGCATTCGGAGCCGCCGATGAGGAAGGTCGCTTCCTTGTCTTCCCAACATTCGAAGATGTTCGGGCAGCCCGCTTCCTCGCAGACGGTGTTCAGGCCCTCGGACTTGACGAGTTTCTTTAGGCCCACGTATTCCGGGCCGATGTTGACCTTGGCCTTGATCCAGGCTGGTTTCCGTTCTACGGGTGTTGCGGAGTTGCGCTGTTCAATGCGCAACAGGCGGCGGCCTTCGGGTGCGGCGGTCATCGGTTGGCTCTTTCCGGGGTGGTTGCTGTCAGTGACACGATGGGGCTCAATAAAGCATCGAGTTCTTTCTCGATACGGTCAAGGACATCGGCTGGAGTGATGGTGGTTCCAGTTTCTTCGCTGAGGCTTGTGACCCCGGCGTCGGTGATTCCACAGGGGATGATTTGTGCGTAGGGGGAGAGGTCGTTGGAGCAGTTGAAAGCGAAACCGTGCATTGTGACGCCGTGGTCCACGCGAATGCCGATGGCGCCGAGTTTGCGGTCTTGGGCGCCATCGGTGCCCAGCACCCACACGCCACTACGGCCCTTGATGCGGGCGGCGGGAATGCCATACCCGGTGGACACGTTGATCATTGCTTCCTCGAGGACCGAGACATACTCGCGGATGCCTTTCATGTCCAACAAGCGGACGATCGAGTATCCGACAAGCTGCCCGGGGCCGTGCCAGGTCAGCTTTCCGCCCCGATCAACGTCAATGACGGGTGTTCCGTCCACTGGTAGGTCTTCAGGTTCCGTCAGGCGGCCTGCGGTATACACTTCTTCGTGTTCCAGGAGGAAGACAACGGGTCCTGTGCTCCCGTGCGTGACTTCCTCATGAACGCGCCGTTGCAATTCCCATGCCTCGCGATAGTCGACCAGCTCCGGAGCCAGGCCAATTCGCTCGAATTCGATGCTCATGGCCAATACGGTACGCCTATCGAAGACAGCCTTCGAATTTGAATAGACACACGTCTTGTGGATAACCAAAACAAGATTCTTCTATGAAGCGTAGAACTAATGCATGGAAACGCGTGATGAACCGCGGCAACAACCGCAAATTGCCGGATATGACACCAATCGATATCTGGGACAAGGTGGAAACGGAACAGTATGGGTTATTCAAGACGCCGATTCGGGTGAGGAACTGGCCGTAAAGATCATCGGATATGACGAATCGTTGCGACGGATTGGAGCCGGCGGTTTGAACCTGCATCATGAATTCCTGGTACACGAACACGGCATGGTGGAGTCCTCCCAAGGCCCGGGAATCTTGATGGAGTACTGCCCTGCCGGCAGCGCCGCCGCGGTGGTTGCGGCCCGGGGACCGCTGAGCGTTGGGGAGGTGCTGACGGTGATTGCGCCGATTGCCGAAGCCCTGCAGTTTCTTCACGATCAGGGATTGACCCATGGCGATGTGAGTCCAAGAAACATCCTGTTCACCGCCGAAGGAAAACCCAAACTCGGAGACTTCGGAACCCACTCGATTCGTGGCGAAACTCCTGCCGAGTATGGAACAATCGGGTTCTGCGCACCTGAAGTCACGGAGATTGCCGAACCCGGTGAACTTGAACCCGCCCGTGACATCTACGCCTTGGCTGCCTGTACCTGGTACCTGCTGACAGGGCGGGCGCCAGCCTTGGCAACAAACCGAATCCCCATAGGGGCGATGGTTCCGGAAGTAAACGACAATCTCGCGATCCTTCTTGAGGACGGGCTTGCCGCCGACCCGATGCGGCGGCCCAGCGCAGGACAGTTCGCCCATCGAATCTTTTCCGGTGGTGACCCGACTGCCGTGGAGCTCGGTTCGGCAGTCGAGCCGGAGGCGCTCAGACACATGGTCACCACACGCCAGTCGCCGCGAAAAAGGACACCATTCGCAAGGTTCAAGCAGGTCGAATCGGAAGCAGAGCCGGCGAAGGGAGTCCCAACGAATCGCCGAGAGCGGGTTGCGCGAAAGTCCAAGGATAGTCCACAAGGTTCGCCGGCAACGGCGGGGAAGAGCCCTTCGTTGCCCCTCCGCCGTAAAGGCAGCGGTGGAACGTCCGAGGCCCATGGGCATCGGATCCATTCGCTGGCGAGCGGGAGACGAAAGTTGGCAGTTGCCGGCCTGCTCGGGATCGTGGTGGTTGCATCCGGGGCCGTTATCGCCCAGTCGATAGAGATCCCTGTGTCCCCAGCGGATGCACATGAAATTGAGTCACCGTTCGCTGGAGGGGCGGTGCAGGAGACGGCCGCCTCAGGCGGAATGCGTCCGGGAGTGGGACGCGAACACGACGAAATACTCTTGGCTGCCGTGGACCTGACGTTGCGGAGGGACAAGATCTTGATGAATGGCGATGCAAGGGCGCTCAAGGCAATTCACGTGCCAGGTTCTCCTTCAATGGCACGCGACAGCGAAATCCTGGCCCTTTTGAAGCGAAACCAGCTAAAGCTGGAGTCCCTGCAAACGTCAATGGAACACGTGTCCCTTATGGCCGTTGGGAGCAACGGCAGTGCTTTCGTGGAGGCAAGCAGCACGCAGAGCGGCTACCGGTACGTGGACGGTGTCGGGAAGGTTGTTTTTGCCGCGAAAGATGCGGAACGGCAGCCTGTGCGTATTGAACTGCGCCGGGACAAGAAGAACTGGAAAATCTGGGATGTCGGTTCGATGCCGGATGGCCAACCCTGAAGGTTCAAGGAAAAGCGGGTGCTGGTGGTTCGCGCAATTGGATCTCAGCGAACCAGCAACACCCGCCAAAGGCTATGCCAGACGTGCATCCAGGGTGATTGAAGGAACCGCGGCCAAGGCCGCAGATACGGGACAACCTTCCTTGGCAGCTTGGGCCAGCTTCTGGAATTCCGCGTCTTCCAGGCCTGGAACCGTGGCCTCCAACGTCAAACGAATCTCACTGATCCTTGCGCCGTCGCTGGTGTCGAAATCAACTTCCGCGGTGGTCGCCAGCTTGTCGGCAGTGTGGCCCGACTCCTTCAGCATGTTGCTGAGCGCCATGGAGTAGCAGGTTGCATGTGCCGCGGCGATGAGTTCCTCCGGGCTGGTCTTGCCTTCCGCGGCCTCGGCGCGCGCCCGCCACGTCACGGGGAAGGTGCCGATCTTTGAGGTCTCAAACGTGGTTTCCCCGGCGCCCGAGACCAAATCCCCGGTCCAGACGGTGCTTGCGCTTCGTGTTACTGCCATGGTGACAACTCCTTGGATTTGCAGAGGAATCGGAGCTTGCGCTCCATGTGCCATCCTATGACCGCGCACCCGGAACCGAAAGAGCGTTTTCCAAGGCCGTTCGGTTCCGATCCGCAATGCAAGGCCGGGACGCGAATGCCTGGTTAAACGCAGTTGCGGTGCGCACCAAAAGGCACGCACCGCAACGGATCATGCGACGTATCGGGGAATTAGACCCAGAGAACGGCTACGGCAATAGCGATTAGCGCGGTGCCGCCGGTGCCGTGGGCAAGTCCGGTCGGGACTTCCTGGCCGTTCTTGATCTTGCGGCGTCCCAACAGTGCCGCAATGAAGACGCCAATGGCCAACAGGAGCTTGACGGCAATCTTGATGTGGTTCAGCTCGGCACCCTGCATCTCGGCCAAGCCGACGAGCAGCAGACCGGTCACCAGCTGGGTGATGGCACCGTACCACTGCCAAATGGTGACGGTCGGGGTCTTGAAGTTGGCGAGCCAGCCGCCGAAGATCGCCGCAGCACCCAAAATGTGCAGGAATACGAGGAATGTATACAAAAAGGTCATGTCCATAGCCTAATCGAAATTCGACGCAGCGTAGAACTCGGAATGCAGGAAAGTGTCCGATGACATGGTGGTACGACTCGGGGCGGCACTCCGTGTTGGAGTGCCGCCCCGAGTTGCGAAGCCCTAGGTCTTAGAGACCGAGGTCGGCTGCGAAGGAGCCTTCTTCAAGGCGTGCCTTCAGCGTCTGCAGGAAGCGACCTGCATCGGCGCCGTCGACCAGACGGTGATCGTAGGTCAGCGACAGGTACATCATGTGGCGGATGGCAATGGTGTCATCGCCGTCGGCGTTGGTGACAACAACTGCACGCTTGACGATCGCACCGGTGCCCAGGATGGCTACCTGTGGCTGGTTGATGATCGGGGTGTCGAACAGTGCGCCAACCGAACCGATGTTGGTGATCGAGAAGGTGCCGCCCGAGAGCTCGTCCGGACCGATCTTGTTGGTGCGGGTGCGGTTTGCAACGTCGGCGATCTTGCCGGCCAGGCCGGCAAGGTTCAGGTCGCCCGCGTTGGAAATAACCGGAACCAAAAGGCCCTTGTCGGTGTCCACCGCAATCGCCAGGTGTTCGGCGTTGTGGTAGGTGATTTCCTGGGTGTCCTCGTTGTACTCGGCGTTCAGCTTCGGGTGCTGCTTCAGTGCTTCGGCAACGGCCTTGGCAATGAACGGCAGGAAGGTGAGCTTGGTGCCGTTGGTTGCCGCGAAGGCGTCCTTGGCCGAGTTGCGCAGCTTGAAGATGCGGGTCATGTCGACCTCGTGCACCTGGGTCAGCTGGGTCGAGATGTCCAGGGACTCGCGCATGCGGCGGGCGATGACCTGGCGGATGCGAGGAGCCTTGGCGACGGTGCCGCGCAGCGAGGAAGCAACCACAGGGGCTGCTGCTGCGGCGGCCGGGGCTGCAGCCGGTGCTGCCGCGGCCGGAGCCGAAACGGTCTTGGCTGCGGCGGCTGCATCGATGACGTCCTGCTTGCGGATGCGGCCGCCAACGCCGGTGCCGGTCACGGTGGACAGGTCGACACCGTTCTGGTTTGCTAAGCGGCGTACCAGCGGGGTGACGTAGCCGTCGTTGCCCGTGGCTGCTGCGGGTGCAGCGGCAGCAGGGGCGGCCGGAGCTGCAACCGGAGCGGCCGGGGCCGCAACAGGTGCCGGTGCCGCCACGGGAGCCGGGGCGGCAACCGGTGCTGCAACGGGGGCCGGAGCTGCCACAGGTGCCGGTGCTGCGACCGGAGCCGGAGCGGCCGGTGCGGCTGCGCCTGCTGCACCGATGATTGCCAGGACGGCGCCAACTTCGGCGGTCTCGTCTTCGGCAACGCGGATTTCCAGCAGGGTGCCGGCAACCGGAGAAGGAACCTCGGTGTCGACCTTGTCGGTGGAAACCTCGAGCAAAGGCTCGTCGACTGCGACGTCGTCGCCAACGGCCTTAAGCCAGCGGGTAACGGTGCCTTCGGTGACGGATTCGCCCAAAGCCGGAAGGGTGATTTCGGTGCCCGATGACGGCGCGGCAGGGGCAGTCGGTGCTGCCGGGGCAGCCTCTGCAACCGGGGCCGGTGCGGCTGCCGGGGCCGGAGCCTCAACAGCGGCGGGTGCCTCGGCAACCGGAGCTGCGGCGGAACCCGAGCCATCGCCGATGCGAACCAAGGCGGCTCCAACATCAGCGGTTTCGTCTTCTGCGACGAGGATCTCTTCGATGACGCCGGCAACCGGCGAAGGGATCTCGGTGTCGACCTTGTCGGTCGAAACTTCCAGCAACGGCTCGTCGACCTCAACGCGGTCGCCGACCTGCTTGAGCCAGCGCGTAACGGTGCCTTCGGTGACACTTTCACCCAAAGCGGGCAAGTTCACGGTTTCAGACATCTTGTTCCCGTTCTCCTAAAAACTAAATTTTGTGTGCGAGAGATCCGCGGGTTTCCCGCACATCTCGTGGGAGGCGTTGCCTCCGAGTTTAGTGCACCGCGCACGCGTACCTTTCGGTTCGCGTGCGCGGTCCAGTAATTGTGACTAACCGTGCAGCGGCTTGCCGGCCAAGGCCATGGCGGCCTCGCCGAGCGATTCGTTCTGCGTCGGGTGTGCGTGGATGAGCTGTGCAACATCCTCCGGGTAGGCTTCCCAGTTCACGATGAGCTGTGCTTCACCGATCTGCTCGCCGATGCGGCCGCCGATGCCGTGAACGCCGACGATCGGGCCGTTCTTGACGCGAACCATCTTGATCAGGCCGGAAGTGCCCAGGATGGAGGACTTGCCGTTGCCGGCCAGGTTGTACTCGGTGACCTCGATCTGGTCGTCACCGAACTTTTCCTTGGCCGCAGGCTCCGAGTAACCAACCGAAGCGATTTCCGGTTCGCAGAAGGTGACCTTCGGGATGTTGATGTCCTCGACGACAACCGGGTTCAGGCCGGCGATCTCTTCGGCGACGAAGATGCCGTGCTGGTAGCCGCGGTGTGCAAGCTGGACGCCCGGGACGATGTCGCCGATGGCGAAGATGTTGCCCACGCCGGTGTGGCAGCGCTCGTTGATGAGCACGAATCCGCGGTCCATCGGGATGCCCTGCTCTTCGTAGCCCAGGCCGGCGGTGACCGGGCCACGGCCAACGGCAACCAGGACGATCTCGGCTTCAAGGACCTTGCCGTCTGCCAGGGAGACCTTGACGCCGTTGGCGTCCTGCTCGACCTTTTCGAAGAAAACGCCGGTGTTGAACTTGATGCCGCGCTTCTTGAAGGCACGCTCCAGGTTCTTGATGATCGAGGGATCTTCGTTCGGAACCAGGGAAGGCAGGCCTTCAACGATGGTCACGTCGACGCCGAAGGACTTCCATACGGAAGCGAATTCAACGCCGATGACGCCGCCGCCGAGCACGATGGCGCTCTTCGGAAGGGTGTCCATGTTCAGGGCTTCGGTGCTGGTGAGGATGCGTCCGCCGATTTCCAGGCCGAAGGTCTTCGACTCGGAACCGGTGGCAAGGATGATGTTCTTGCCCTTGTAGGCAACGCCGTCAACGTCGATGGTGTCCTGGGAAACCAGGCGGCCGTTACCTTCGATAACGGTGACCTTCTTCATCTTCAGCAGACCCGACAGGCCCTTGTACTTGCCGGCGACAATGCCGTCCTTGTAGCTGCGCACGGCGCCGAGGTCGATGGACTCAAGGGTGGTGTTGATGCCGTACTTGGCACCTTCGCGAGCGTTTTCGGCCAATTCAGCCGAGTGCAGGTACGCCTTGGTCGGAATGCAACCGGTGTGCAGGCAGGTGCCACCGAGCTTGGCCTTCTCAATCAAGCCGACGGTGAAACCCAGCTGGACGGCGCGCAATGCTGCCGAGTAGCCGGCGGAACCGCCGCCGAGAATGAGGATGTCGAATTCTTGCGTTGCTGCCGATTCGGCCACGTGAACGCTCCCTCGTTATGAGTTGTGGCCAACGTGGTGGTCGGCCATGGTGTGTGGGGGTGATTCCCCGCGCCCGTGTTGCGGGCGCGGGAAACTGTAATGCAAGTGATCTATCAGAATTACCTTAGCCCCATGAAACGTACTCGGCCACCTGCCGTGATACACATTGCCGTCAACTGTGACGGGTTACACAGCGCCGGGAACAATCGGAAAAGTTCCGGAAAAACCCCGGCGTCGTGCATGCCTCTTCCATGGGTGCAGGCAGGACTACTTTCCTGCGGCCATTTCCTCGGCAAACGTCACCAAGGTGCGCACCGAAGATCCAGTGGCGTTCTTGTGGGTGTAGCCGAAGGGAGCGGCCTCGTTGAATGCCGGTCCGGCGATGTCCATGTGGGCCCACGGGATCTTCACGCCGTCAACCTCGCCGACGAACTCGTTCAGGAACGCGGCGGCGGTCATCATGCCGCCCATGCGCTCACCGATGTTGGCCAGGTCCGCGACCTGCGAGTCGATGCTCGGGCGCAGTTCCTCGGGAATCGGCATGGCCCAAGCGGCTTCGCCGGCACGGTCCGCGGCGGCAACCACGGAATCGCGCAGCGCCTCGTCGCCCATGACGCCCGCCGTGCGCACGCCCAGGGCCACGACCTGGGCGCCGGTGAGCGTTGCGACGTCGATGATTGCATCGGGCTTTTCCGCGCTGGCCGCAACCAAGCCGTCGGCCATGACCAGGCGGCCCTCGGCATCGGTGTTCAGCACCTCGACGGTCTTGCCTCCGAACATGGTGATGACGTCGCCCGGACGGGTCGAGCCGCCGCCTGGCATGTTCTCCGCGAGGCACAGCCATGCGGTGATCTTCACCGGAAGGCCCAGTTCGGCAATGGCGACGATTGCCTGGTGGATCGTCGCGGCACCGGCCATGTCGTTCTTCATGGCGTGCATGCCGGCTGCCGGCTTGATGGAAATGCCGCCGGTGTCGAAGGTGATGCCCTTGCCGACGAGGGCCAGGTGCTTGGTCGCCTTGGCGGGGGAATACTCGACCTTGACCAGGCGCGGGCCGCGATCCGAACCGCGTCCGACGCCCGTCAAGCCGCCGTATCCGTCCTTTTCCAGCTTCTTGTCGTCAATGACGGTGACCTTCAGGGCAAGGCCCTTGGCGGTGTCCTTGACTTCCTGGGCGAAGGACTCCGGGAACAGGACGTTCGGGGCGGTGTTGACCAGGTCGCGGGTTGCGCGCACTGCGCGGCCGATGACGGCCGCGCGCTTCAGTGCCGCGGGCAGGCCCTTGTCCGCCGAAGCGGCGGTGGCGATGACGGCTTCGCTCAGCGGCAGCTTCTTGGCCGGGGTGGAGCGGTGGTTCGAGAAGTCGTAGGCGCCCATGGCGATGCCCTCGGCGACGGCTCCGGCCTGTGCGACCGTTGCGGCCGGCAAGGCAAACAGCACGCTGGAGGTGCCGGCAAGCTGGCGGGTTGCCGAGCCGGCGGCGCGGCGCAGCGCCTCTTCGGTCAGGGTGGATTCCTCGAAGCTGCCGAGGCCGATGAAGGCGAGGAGCTCGGCCTTCGTTTCGCCGGTTGCCGGCAGGCGGGTCAGTTCGTCTGCGGCGCCACTGGCATTGAGCAGGTTCAGGGAAGCCTGCAGCGAGGCGGTCGCCTTCGGGCTGAACGGCGAGGCCACCAGGGTCGGGCCGTCGGCGCCCTTGACGACACCAAGGACCAGGGCGCCGGCGCCGATGCGCTTGATGTCTGTGGAAACGGCGGTCAGCTTGAGATCGCTTGAGTTGATCACGAAACGATTCCTGTTCGGTAGATTCTGTGGGTGCAGTGAAAGTACCTGTACCTCGGGGGAGCATTATCGGTTCCGGACCCCAAGGTCTTCGGTGGTCCCGGTGCCGATTGGGCTTTACCGATCGTATCCCTGAGACGGAGCACACACCGCATTTGATCCCGAGTCGGCCTAGAATTGTGGGTGGTCACGGGAAGAAAACACGTATTCCCTTGGTTGACCCCACTGTAACGGGAATCGATCCAATCTGGTCGAGTCCACATGTCCACTCCTGTTGGGTTCGGGTATTTGCTTGCGCGTCGTCCAAGTGAATTCCCCCGTGACATTGGAGAACGCCAAGACAGCAACCTGAAAGGAGCAGCGGCAATGCTTGAATACCAATCCCTGGTCCGGTTCGAAGATGTCGACCTGGATAGCCTGGAATTTCAAGGCCTCGACCTGCTGATTGGAATGCGCGGCCATCTCGATGCCGGCCACGTGCTCTCGCAGGTGCGCACCGAATTGCTCGATTCGCTCAACCCCCGGTTGATTGCCTCCTTCGACACCGACCAGCTGATCAACTACCGCGAGCGCCGGCCCCAGATTTCTTTCCTCGGCGACCACTTCGCCGCCTACCAGCCGCCGCGCTTGGAGCTCTACCTGCTTACCGACGGGTTGGAGCAGGATTTCCTTTTCCTGACCGGCCCCGAACCCGATCTTGCCTGGGAGCGGGTGTCTCGGGCAGTCGTCGCACTGGTCGAGGCGCTGAATGTCCGCCTGACGGTTTCCTTCGGCGCAGTGCCGATGCCCGTCCCGCACACGCGCCAGATGGGTGTCACCGCCCACGGAAACCGCAAGGACATCATCGAAGGCATTTCCACGTGGTCGCCCACCGCGGAACTCCCGGCGAGCCTGGTCAACCTCATCGAGGTGCGGTTGATCGAGGCCTCACGCGACGTGGTCGGCTACTCGATGCACGTTCCGCACTACCTTTCCGAGGCCGAATACCCGCAGGTTGCCGTCGGCGCGCTGGAGTATGTCGGTGCCGCCATGGGCCTGGGCCTGCCCACCGACCGGCTGCGTGAAGCGGGCCGCCGGCTTGAAGGGCAGATTGCCGAGCAGGTTGCGGGCAGCCCCGAGGTGCAGAAAATGGTTGCGGGCTTTGAAGAACGGTTCGACCAGCACGTCCCCGAAACGGAGCGGCGTTCGTTGCTGGTGAGCCTCGATGCAGAGGTTCCCGACGGGGATGAATTGGCGATGGCCGTCGAGGCGTTCCTTTCGGGCGTGGACGACCAAGGTGGCCCGGCCGCCGCGGATTCCTAGTGGGCAAGCCGATCCACCACGATTCCCCACGATCCTGGCTGGTTTGGGGCGCGAGCGTCGGGGCCTACCTGATCGCCGTCACCCAGCGAACCAGCTTCGGCGTCGCGGGGCTTGAAGCAACCGAGCGCTTTGACGCTTCTGCCTCGATCCTTGCAACCTTCTCCGTGGTCCAGCTTGTCGTCTATGCGGGATTGCAGATCCCCGTTGGCGTGCTGGTCGACCGTTGGGGCCCGCGCGCGATGATCACCGGCGGTGCCGCACTGATGGTGGTTGGCCAGTTGCTTCTGGCGATGGCCGACTCGGTGGGTGCCGGACTTGTCGGAAGGTTCTTTGTCGGCGCCGGCGATGCCATGACCTTTGTATCGGTGATCCGGTTGCTTCCCATCTGGTTCTCCGGATACCGGATCCCGATGCTCACCCAGGTCACCGGCATGGTCGGCCAATTGGGCCAGCTACTGTCATTGATCCCCTTCGTGGCACTGCTTCACCTGTGGAGTTGGACCCCCGCGTTCCTCTCGCTGGCGGCGCTGTCGGTCCTGGCGTTGCTGCTTGCGGTGCTTCTTGTCAGCGACGGGCCGCGCGCCGCGGGACCGCGACCGGTCCAACCCAAGGTCCGCGCCCTGCTGTCGCACGCGTGGAAGGAACCCGGCACCCGCTTGGGCTTCTGGACGCACTTCACCACGCAGTTCTCGGCCAACGTCTTCCTGCTGACGTGGGGCTACCCGTTCCTTGTGTCGGGGCAGGGCTTGTCCCCGGCGCTTGCCTCGGGTCTTTTGTCCATCTTTGTGGTCGTGGCGATGGTCTGCGGCCCGATCCTGGGTGCAGCTGTGGCCCGGTATCCGACCCAGCGATCAAACATCGCCTTCGGCGTCATTCTGGGCATCGCATTGAGCTGGCTGGCCGTTGTCCTTTGGCCCGGCCAGGCGCCCCTGTGGATGCTTGTCGTCCTGATCGTCTTCGTGGCCATCGGCGGCCCGGCCTCAATGATCGGGTTCGACTTTGCCCGCACCTTCAATCCGCCGCATGTCATTGGCACCGCAACCGGCATCGTCAATGTCGGCGGATTCCTTGCCGCCCTGATATCCGTTTACGTGATTGGCTGGCTGTTGGATTTCCAGCAAAAGGCCGCCGGGCCAGGCGCCGAGCTGTACAACCTTGACGCCTTCCGCTGGGCCATGTCGTTCCAGTTCCTCGTGATCGCCACCGGTGTCATCGGCATGTTGGTCACCCGGGGCAAGGCGCGCCGCAACCTGGCGCTGCGCGAGGAAGCCCTGCCCGGCGGTGCGGCAAAGAGCGTCCCGGGCAACTAGCCTCCGCACTGTCCCGCACAGCCCGGTGCTAGGGAGCGGGGCCGGCAGCGTTCCACAGCCGGCCCCGGAAGTCGGTCGGCGGACCGCTGGCACGCGCAGCCTGTGGTGCATGACTACTTCACCCTCGGCATCAAATTTTTCCCTGGCCAGCCCCGACGAGGTGCTCGCCTACATTCCGCACGCACTTGGGTTCTACCCGCGAAACTCGGTGGTCTTGCTGATCATGCAAAAGGCGGGACTGGCGGCCACGTTGCGCGTGGACCTGCCGGCGGGCCACCACGAACCATCCAACGAGCGCATCTGGGTGCGCCAACTGGTTAGCCTGGTGCACAAGGTGCCGCAGGCCGATGCGGTGTTCGTCGCGTTCTACACCGAGCAGTCGCCGGAGAATGCTGCGGACTGGCCGCCACGCCACAAGCTCCTCCAAGAGCTTGTGGCCGCATTGATGCGCGGCGGCATCCAGGTGCGCGACGGCTGGCATGTCGGCTCCGAGCGTTGGCACAGCTATTTTTGCCGCAGCGAAGAGTGCTGTCCGGCGGAGGGGTTCGCGCTTCCGGACCTTGCGCTGACCGAAACCCACCTGCGCATGGTGGTTGCGGGTTCCGCACCCGAGGAACAGTTGTGGGACGGCGGTGGCGTTGCCGACTGGCCCAACAAGGATGCGGTTCGTGTGCAGGTGTCGGAAATGCTCGAGGGCTTTTCCGGGTCGGCGTCGCGTGTGAGATTCATTGATGGCTGGGCACGGCTCTTGGATGCCGACCCCGCCGTTGCCGAACAGGGAATGCGCGGAACCGATTCCGTATGCGGGGCGCTGCTTGCCTCGTTGCACGACAAGATGATCAGGGACCTGTTGCCCTATCTGGCCGGCAGGGGAGAGGAGCGTGCCCTGCAGGCCTTTCGCGAGGTCGGCGGGGACGCCGGTATCGGTGAGGCAGCGCAGGACTTTTCCGATTTCCTGTTGGGGGCCGCGGGCACTCAACCCGATTGGGAAAGGATGGATCGGCTTTGGTTCATCTGCCGTGATCTCCTGGGCGTTGCCGCGGGACAAGACCATGCGGCTCTGCTGTGCCTGCTGGGTTGGCTCGAATGGGCCAAGGGGCGGGGGAGCTCGGCGCTGAGCCTGCTTAAGGCGGCGTTGCGGACGGACCCCGGTTACAGGTTGGCGCAATTGTTGCTCCGATTGCTTGAGGCTGGCGAAATGCCTTTCTGGGTGGCGGACCCGGACAGGGCGTGGCACAGGAAACTCGACGGGAGGCTCAGCGCCTAGTCATAAAGTCCCTTTGTAGGGAAAATCTCCCGACAAAAAAGGGGCACGGTGAATCCCCTGCCAGCTGAAACATGAGACACTGTTAACCAGCAGACCCGGTTGGGTTCGTGATCCATGGCTCTTAAGCAGTTGTCACCGGTTTTCCGGAGGGAACAAATGGCGGGAGTAAGGCGTTCTATTTCGTAGACCCTCACTCCCGGCTCGCCTTCATTTGGCGGGACGCGGACTTGACAGGGTCATAGTGGTGTTACCGGTAGGTGGCATCGCGGACGAACCGTGAGAAAGGTATTTCGTGTCATCTTCTGAGACGACCACCAATGGCCAGGCTGCCGAAGCCGAAGAGCCGACAGCATCAGCCGCCAAGGCTGCTGCACCCGCTAAGAAGGCAGCCGTTAAGCGGGCTCCGGCGAAGTCCCGTGCCAAGGCAGCAAAGGCCGATGAAGACACCGACGTCGAAGACGTTGACGTTGACGATGCCGACGACGCCCCTGCCGCACCCAAGGCAGACGAAAACTCCAAGGGCTTCGTGCTCTCGGCCGACGAGGACGATGCCCCGCAGCAGCAGGTCATGGTCGCCGGCGCAACCGCCGACCCGGTCAAGGACTACCTGAAGCAAATCGGCAAGGTTGCCCTGCTGAACGCCGAGCAGGAAGTCGACCTTGCCCTGCGCATCGAGGCAGGCCTGTTCGCACAGGAGAAGCTGCTCGCCGACGACGGCTCGATGGACAAGCGCCTGCGCTGGGACTATGAGCAGATCATCCACGACGGCAAGATCGCCAAGAACCACCTGCTCGAGGCCAACCTGCGCCTCGTGGTGTCGCTGGCCAAGCGCTACACCGGCCGCGGCATGCTCTTCCTGGACCTGATCCAGGAAGGCAACCTGGGCCTGATCCGTGCGGTCGAGAAGTTCGACTACACCAAGGGCTTCAAGTTCTCCACCTACGCCACCTGGTGGATCCGCCAGGCGATCACCCGTGCCATGGCCGACCAGGCCCGCACGATCCGCATCCCCGTCCACATGGTCGAGGTCATCAACAAGCTCGCACGCGTGCAGCGCCAGATGCTCCAGGACCTGGGCCGCGAACCAACCCCGGAGGAATTGGCCAAGGAATTGGACATGACCCCGGAAAAGGTTGTCGAAGTCCAGAAGTACGGACGCGAACCGATCTCGCTTCACACCCCGCTGGGCGAAGACGGCGACTCGGAATTCGGCGACCTGATCGAAGACTCCGAAGCCGTGGTGCCCGCCGATGCGGTTTCCTTCACCCTGTTGCAGGAACAGCTTCACTCGGTTCTCGACACGCTCTCCGAGCGCGAAGCCGGCGTTGTGGCCATGCGATTCGGCCTGACCGACGGCCAGCCGAAGACCTTGGATGAAATCGGCAAGGTTTACGGCGTGACGCGTGAGCGTATTCGCCAGATCGAATCCAAGACCATGTCCAAGTTGCGTCACCCGTCGCGTTCGCAGGTTCTGCGCGACTACTTGGACTAAAAACCCCGTTCGGTGCGCCGGCGGTTGCTGGGTATTTACCCGGCGGCCGCCGGCGCACCGTCGTTTAACGCCGGATGCAGTCCAAGCGGAAAAGTCGGCGGGGCGTCTGGGGTGGGAGTTGCCGAGCGGCCTTAACGCGCGGATGGGCCCGGCGAAAATCGCCGGGCCCATCCAAAAGTCATTCGCCGTCAATCCCTGTCGGCAACAAGCACCCAAGGGACGGATGCTGACTAGTCCTCGTCGTCGTAAACGGGTTTCTCGTAGAGGCGAGCCGTTTCGTCCTGCCATTCAATGGTCAAGGGGCGAAGCTTCGCTTCAACTGCGCGAGCGTGGTGTCCGCAGAAGTAGAGTTCGCCGCCGGAGGTCCCCAGTACCGCACGTACAAAGGCCTGTGCCCCGCAGCGGTCGCAACGATCGAGCGCATTCAGCTCTCGGGTTACCGTTGTCGTTGTCATGATGACCTCCTTCATTCGTTGTCTATCTAATAGAACCAGCAAATCTCCAGTTTTCTTCTCGATACTTCGGGCTTTCGCTCACCGCGTAGCTGAAACGAGGGTGAGCTGCGGCTCAAAGAAGTGGCGCGATCAGCGAAATGGCGGGGCTGGGCACTATTGTGGATAGCGTCGTTCCGACGTTTTTGAGGAGTACTAAAACCGTGGCCATCAGCAGTGACTACAACGCCCGACACCTATCTGTCCTGGAGGGTCTCGAAGCGGTACGCAAACGCCCGGGCATGTACATCGGTTCAACCGATTCGCGCGGCCTGATGCATTGCCTGTGGGAGATCATTGACAACTCCGTCGATGAGGCGCTCGCCGGCCACGGTCAGTCAATCAACGTCATCCTGCACCCGGATGGATCCGTGGAGATCCACGACGACGGCCGCGGCATCCCCGTGGACATCGAACCGAAGACCGGGCTCTCGGGTGTCGAGGTTGTCTTCACCAAGCTCCACGCCGGCGGCAAGTTCGGTGGCGGTTCCTACACCGCCTCCGGCGGCTTGCACGGCGTTGGCGCCTCCGTTGTGAACGCGCTTTCGGCGCGACTGGACGTGCAGGTAGATCGTGGCGGCAAAACCTACGGGATGCAGTTCCGCCGCGGCGAGCCCGGGCGGTTCAAGGATTCGGGCAAGCCCAAGCCGGACTCGGTCTTCGAGCCGTTCTCGGATGCCTCGGTGCTCGACATCGTGGGCAAGGCCAAGCGCGGTGTCACGGGTACCCGTGTGCGTTACTGGGCCGACCGCCAGATCTTCACCCCCGACGCAAAGTTCTCCTACACCGAGCTCCAAGCCCGCGCTCGACAGACCTCGTTCCTGGTGCCAGGGCTCAAGATCACGCTCCGGGACGAACGCCGTTTGGCGGGCACCCCGGGCGAAGAGGGGACTTTCGAGGAAGTCTTCCACCACGACGGTGGCATCTCCGAGTTCGTTGACTACCTTGCCAACGACGCGGCTGTCACCGACATCTGGCGTTTCCACGGTTCGGGCACCTTCAAGGAGTCGGTGCCGGTCATCGACGAATCGGGCCATAGCCGCATCACCGAGGTGGAGCGCGTCTGCGACGTCGACGTGGCCCTGCGCTGGGGGATCGGCTACGAAACAACCGTCCGCTCCTTCGTGAACATCATTTCCACGCCCAAGGGCGGAACCCACCAGACCGGGTTCGAACAGGCGCTGCTCAAGACCTTCCGCAAGGTAATCGAGGCGAACTCCCGCAAGCTGAAGGTCGGCAGCGACAAGATCGAGAAAGACGATGTAAGTGCGGGCCTGACCGCCGTGCTGACGGTGCGCTTGGCGGAGCCCCAGTTCGAGGGGCAGACCAAGGAAATCCTGGGCACCTCCGCGGTGCGCCAGATCGTTTCCAAGGTGATCGAAAAGTCCCTGGGTGCGCAGCTGAACTCCACTGCCCGCGGGGACAAGACCCAGGCCTCGATGTTGCTGGAAAAGGTCGTCAGCGAAATGAAGTCGCGTGTTTCGGCGCGCGTCCACAAGGAAACCCAGCGCCGCAAGAACGCCCTGGAAACCTCCTCGCTGCCGACCAAGCTTGCCGACTGCCGCAGCACGGACGTGAAGCGCTCCGAACTGTTCATCGTCGAGGGCGACAGCGCATTGGGCACGGCTAAGCTGGCGCGCTCCTCGGACTTCCAGGCCCTGCTGCCGATTCGCGGCAAGATCCTGAACGTGCAGAAGGCTTCGGTGGCGGACATGCTCTCCAACGCCGAATGCGCGGCCATGATCCAGGTCATTGGCGCGGGTTCGGGCCGCAGCTTCGATATTTCCGCCGCACGCTACGGCAAGGTCGTGTTGATGACGGACGCCGACGTTGACGGTGCGCACATCCGCACACTGCTGCTCACGCTCTTCTTCCGCTATATGCGACCGATGATCGAGCACGGGCGCGTGTACGCCGCGGTTCCGCCGCTGCACCGCATCGAGGTGATCAACGCGGGATCCAAGGCCAATGACATGATCTACACCTACTCCGAGGCAGAGATGCACCAGGTGCTGGGCAAGCTTGCTGCCGAAGGAAAGCGCTACAAGGAACCCCTGCAGCGCTACAAGGGGCTGGGCGAAATGGACGCCGACCAGCTGGCCGAGACCACCATGGACCCGCGCCACCGCACCCTGCGCCGCGTCGGCCTGGCCCAGGCCGAGAGCGCCGAGCGCGTCTTCGACCTGTTGATGGGCTCGGACGTTGCGCCGCGCAAGGAATTCATCATCGGCGGTGCCGAGCGCCTGGAGCGAGATCGCATCGACGCGTAGCGGTCGGTAGTGATGCGTGTGGCGGGCCCCTTGGGGGCCCGCCACACTGCGTTTAAGGTGCGGTGCCGAATTATTCGGCGCCGCGGGTTACTCGAAGAAGCCCGGAACGATCAACAGGGTCGTCGGCACCGCGAAAAGGATGATTGCCGTCGCAATGATGAAATTGCGCAGGGCGCTGTTCAGCGGAGGCTGGGCTGTGAGCAGGCGCCGCAGCCTGCGCGAGGAGAGTTCCTCGGTGGGCGCCCCGGGAGTGCCGGTCGGCGGGACCGCCGCGTGCTTGCCGCTCTGGTCGCCCAGCGCGCCGGTTGCGACGGTGAGCAGCGCGCGGAGCAGCGTGGGGGATTGGACTTCGCGAAGTGCCGCGTCGTCGGCAAGCATTTCCACGAGTTCCTGGACCGCGGCCAGCGAGAGCCTGGACGTGGGCAGCCAAGGCAGTGCGTCATTCC
This sequence comes from Paeniglutamicibacter kerguelensis, assembly GCF_017876535.1. NCBI lineage: Bacteria > Bacillati > Actinomycetota > Actinomycetes > Micrococcales > Micrococcaceae > Paeniglutamicibacter > Paeniglutamicibacter kerguelensis. The sequence continues at coordinate 2,289,081 of NZ_JAGIOF010000001.1, read as the reverse complement.
ATGAGGTGAACGCGAGCAGGAGCAAATCGTGGCGCTGGTCCAGGTGGGCCCGTTCGTGGGCCATGACGGCCCGCAGCTCGTCCGGGCTAAGCTTCTGAACCAGCCCCCGTGAGAGGACGGTCACCGAACCCGAAAAGCTCGGAAGGCAATAGGCCACCGGGGTTTCGTGGTCCAAGACAAGCGTGGCCGGATCCGTGGGGGATTTTTCCGACAGCAGCGACAGGATGTGCCTGTGCCTGGTGCGCTGGCGGCTGATTCGCCAGGCCGCTCGAATCAGGGTCAGGACGAGGTGGAAACCCAGCAGTGCCGCCGTGCTCAGCGCAAAGATGTGCACGGGGCCGGGCGAGTTTACGTCGGGGTCGCCCATGAGCAGTTTGATGCCGCCGACAGAAGCGGAAATCAGGGTGTCGCCCAGGGGATTCAGGCCCCAAAAGAGCATGGCGCCGATCATCGAAAGGCCGCCGGCCAGTGCTATCGCCTGCCATACCACCATGGCGGCGAACGGTGATCGTGCACTCCACTGGGCGCGCGAAAGCGCGACGGGTATGGGCCATGCCAAAAGGATGGCCAGACCCGCCAGGAGGTACGAGGTCAGCAGCACGATGCCCGGCTGTCGGGTTTGGGGCTAGGCGCTGTGCGGGGTGTCAAGCAGCTGGCGCAACGACTGTGCTTCCTCGGCGGAGATGCCGCCAATGAAGCGAGCCAGTACGGCCTCGCGGTCCATGACCGTGCCCAGTGCCTCGTTCATCAATGCCACGGTGTGGTCTTCGCGGCTGGTGACCGAGGTGTAGCGGTGCGGGCGGATATCGCGTTCGCGCGCCACGAGCCCCTTCTTTTCCAGTCGCGCCAGAACCGTCAGGACGGTGGTGACGGCAAGTTCCTTGCCCTCGACATCACCGGGCGCGGCAAGCTGATCACGAAGTTCGTTGGCCGTGAGAGGGGACGTCGAGTCCCAGAGGAGATCCATTACTGCTCGTTCAAGGTCGCCAAGAGTGGCCAATCTAATGTTCCTTACGCATTCGAAACAGGGTTCATGCGGACGACGCAAGATCCCGTGAGTGGCACGAAAGAGCACTCACCAACTCCAGTTTACAGTGTGGCGGCCAAATGTTCTACAGTGGGTAGAACGAACTTCTACGATGCGTAGAAAACAAAGTGTAGACTCGGAGCGTCCGAGCAGATGAGTGTTGAGAGGTTGGCCGTGGATCCCCTTGAAATCGCCAGATGGCAATTCGGCATCACCACCGTTTATCACTTCCTGATGGTCCCGCTGACCATAGGCCTGGGGCTGGTGGTCGCCGTGATGCAAACGGCGTGGCACCGCACGGGCAAGGACGAATACCTGCGAATGACCAAGTTCTGGGGAAAGCTGTTCCTCATCAACTTCATCATGGGCGTTGCCACGGGAATCGTTCAGGAATTCCAGTTCGGCATGGCATGGAGTGAATACAGCCGCTTTGTAGGGGACGTCTTCGGCGCCCCGCTGGCGATGGAGGCGTTGCTTGCCTTCTTTGTCGAATCGACATTCCTCGGTTTGTGGATCTTCGGCTGGGGCCGCCTGCCCAAGCGCATCCACCTTGCCACCATCTGGTGCGCGTCCTTGGCAACGATCCTCTCCGCATACTTCATCCTCGTCGCCAACTCCTGGATGCAGCACCCCGTCGGCACCGAAATCGTCAATGGCCGTGCAACCATGACCGACGCGTGGGCCGTCTTTACCAACAACACCGCGCTCGTGACATTCCCTCACACCATCTTTGGCGCCTTTGCGGTGGCCGGCGGATTCCTGCTGGGCATCTCCTGGTACCACCTGCACAAGCGCCGCTCGGCTGGAATCGACACCGTGGACGCCAACGGACGAGTGGTCGTGGGCGAAGATGCGGCGCTCGGCAAGAACCGCGACAAGGTCGATTACCAGGTCTGGATCAAGTCCCTGCGCGTTGGCGCCATTGTCGCACTCGTATCCTTCCTCGGTGTGGCATTCTCAGGCCACGTCCAGGCGCAGCTCATGTTCGAGCAGCAGCCGATGAAGATGGCCGCGGCCGAGGCCGCCTGCCACGACGGAACCGGATTCTCGATTCTCTCCATCGGCGACCTCAGCCAGCCGGGTGCCACGACGTGCGAGGACATGATCGCGGTCTGGGAGATCCCGGGCCTGCTTTCCTTCTTGGCGAATGACAACTTCACCACCGAGGTCAAGGGCGTCAACTCACTCCTGCCCGAGTACCAGGCGAAGTACGGAACGCACCTGCCCAACGACCCGATGTACGGGGATCGTGCCGGAAGCGAAATCAACTACCTTCCCGTCATGGCGGTGACCTACTGGGGCTTCCGCCTGATGATCACCCTCGGTGGCCTTTCCGCGGTCGCCGCCGGCGTGGCGCTCTGGCTCACCCGCAAGGGAACCGTCCCCTCCAGCAAGTGGCTCTCCCGTCTGGCGCTGTTTGGCATATTGGCTCCCTTTGGCGCCAACTCCGCCGGCTGGATCTTCACCGAGATGGGCCGCCAGCCCTTCGTGGTCGCGCCAAACCCGAGCTTCGAGGGCATCGACCAGGTGTTCATGTTCACCGCCGCGGCGGTTTCCCCCGGCGTCAGCGCCGGAGAAATGCTCTTCTCGCTCATCGCGCTCACCCTGGTCTATGCGGTGCTGCTCGTCGTTGAAGTGGTCCTGTTGACCCGCTTCGTCCGGGGCGGCGTCGGCGCTGCAATGCCGGAGCTGAACGAGCACCCCGACGATGGGCACAAGGACACAGATGTGCTCTCCTTCGCCTACTAACGACACTGATTCAAGAGAGGACATTTAAGTGGATTTCCTACCCACCCTGTGGTTCATCCTGATTGCCGTGCTCTGGATCGGCTACCTCTTCCTTGAGGGATTCGACCTCGGCGTCGGCATGCTCATGAAGACCTTCGCCAAGAACGACAAGCAACGCCGCGTGCTGCTGAACACCGTGGGCCCGGTTTGGGACGGCAACGAGGTATGGCTGCTGACGGCCGGCGGCGCCACCTTTGCCGCCTTCCCCTACTGGTACGCCTCGCTGTTCTCCGCCCTCTACATCCCGTTGGTGTTGGTGCTGATCGCATTGATCTTCCGCGCGGTTTCATTCGAGTACCGCGGCAAGGCACACACCCTTGCGGCACGGAACTTCTGGGACTGGGCCATCTGCCTGGGTTCCTTCGTCGCGGCCTTCGGCATCGGCGCCATGCTGGCGCTGAGCACCACGGGCCTGCCGTTGAATGCCAACGGCGACCGCGTCGGCGGCGCCTTCGCCTGGTTCAACCTGTACGCGGTGCTCGGCGGACTTGGCGTGGTTGCCTTCTGCTTGATCCACGCGCTGGCCTTCCTGACCCTGAAGACCGACGGGGAAATCCGTGTCCGCGCCCGCAAGCTGTTGGGTCGCTGGCTGCCGGTTGCCCTGCTGCCGCTTGCGGCGTGGGCCGTGGCCGTGGTGGTGCTCAACCGCAGCGGGATCGCCCTAGTGCCACTGGCACTCGCCGTGGTCGCGCTGGTCGTCGCCTGGCTCAGTGCCCTCAAGCACCGCGAGGGCCGCGCATTCATCGGGCTGGGGCTCTTCCTGGTCATGGGGGTCGCCACGATCTTCATGGCCGCCTACCCGAACGTGCTGCCCTCGACCATCGATGCCGCCTACAACCTCACGGTGTTCAACGCCTCGTCGACCCCGTACACGCTCAAGCTCATGAGCATCGTCGCGGCGTTCGGCGTGCCGCTGGTGCTGGCGTACCAGGGCTGGACCTACTGGGTGTTCCGCAAGCGCATCACCGAGTCGCACATCCCCGAAGCGCACGTCGTCACCCCCATCGTCTAGCAGCAGGAATAACACCCCCCCATGAAACCCGCACTTCCCGCAGGGACCGGATCACGTATTGTGCTGGCGCTGCTCGCCGGACTGGCGGCCCTCAAGGCCGTCGGGCTGATCCTGATCGCCGACGCCCTGGCCACGGCAATCGCCCAGCTGGCGGGCACGGGCAGCGCCGATGTCCAAAGGCTGCTGGCCATGGGGTTGGCCGGGGCGCTGCTGCGCGCCGGCGCGGTCTGGGGGACCCAGTTCGCCGCACGGCGTGCGGGGCTTGGCGCGAAGGAGAAGCTGCGCGGACAGCTCATGGCCGCCGGCATGTCCGGGCGGGACGCGGAATCCGTATCCCGTCCGGGGCACGGGGCGCTGGCCGCCCTGGCCAGCCGCGGGCTGGACGGGCTGGACAACTACTACACCAAGTACCTGCCGGCGGTTGTCGCGGCCATGGTCATCCCGATCATGGTGGTGGTCCGGGTGCTGGTTGCCGATTGGGTTTCGGCGCTGATCATCGTGCTGACTCTGCCGCTGGTGCCGGTCTTCATGATCCTCATCGGCCTGCACACCCAGGACAGGGTCAAGGCCGCGGCCGCAGGGTTGGACAGGCTGTCCAACCAGCTGCTGGAGCTGGCCCAGGGGCTGCCGGCCCTGATTGGCCTGCGCCGGGCCAAGGGCAAGGGCCGCGCCCTGGCCCAGGTTTCCGAGGGGTACCGGGAAAGCAGCATGAAAACGCTGCGCACGGCCTTCCTCTCCGGCCTGGCCCTGGAACTGATCGCCACCATTTCCGTGGCAGTCGTCGCCGTGTTCATCGGCGTGCGGCTTGTCTACGGGCACATGGGCCTCGAGGCCGGTTTGCTGGCGCTGATCCTGGCCCCCGAGGCCTACCTGCCGCTGCGCGAGCTCGGCGCCGCCTACCACTCCTCGGAGGACGGGGTGGAGGCCCTGGAACGCAGCGAAAAGTTCATCAACGGCGGCGCCGCGGAGGCCGGCACCGGAGAAGCCGGGGCCGCTCCGAGGCCGCAGCCGACCCATGGCAACGTGCTGGAAATCCGCAACCTGACGGTGCGCCACCCGGGCCGCCGCGAAGCGGTCCTGCGCAATGTGAACCTTGACCTGTCGGCCGGACAGGTCCACGTGCTGGACGGGGCCAGCGGCACCGGCAAGAGCACGTTGCTGCACGCGGTGCTCGGCCAGCTCGGGGAGACGGCCGTGGAGGGTGCCATCGCCGTGCGGCCCGAACGCACCGCCTGGATTTCCCAGCACCCGCAGTTCACCGAGGAAACCGTGCGCGGCGAAGTCCTGCTGCACGCCGGCAATTCCCTGGGCGCTGCAGGCCTTGCAGCCGTGTTCCGCGATGCAAACATCGAGCACCTGGCCGACCGCTGGCTGGTGGACTGCAGCCCGGGGGAGTTGCGCCGTGTTGCCGTGGCGCGCGTGCTGGCCCGGGTGGCCGCGGACCCGGATGTCGAGTTGGTGCTTGCCGACGAGCCGACCGCCCACCTTGACGAGGTGTCCGCGGCCCGCATCCGTGCGGCGCTGCAGCGCTTGACGGCCCGCTGCGCACTGCTGGTTGCAAGCCACGACCGGGTGCTGGCCGCCGCGTTGCGCGGCCAGGCGGCGCCCCGCGCGGCCGCCGGCCCGGGCGACGAACCGGGCGCCGAACCGGCGTCGAACGCACCCGCGCCGGACCTGACCAGGTCCCGGACAAGGGAAGCGACGGCAGCCGGAACTCCCTCTGGCCGGCGCACGTTGGTGCACTGGAAACTGCTGCGTTCCCTGCCGTGGTTCCGCGGGGGCATGGGGCTGGGCCTGCTGCTGGCAACGCTCGCCGCGCTCTTCGGCGTGGGACTGACCGGGATTTCCGGCTGGCTGATTGTCACTGCCAGCCACCGGCCGCCCATGCTGCACCTGATGGTCGCAATCGTCGGCGTGCGCACCTTCGGCATCGGCCGCTCGGTGCTGCACTACGCCGAACAACTCAAGATCCACGACGCCGTGCTGCGCTTCTCCGGGAACCTGCGCCAACGGCTCTGGGACGCACTGGTCGCCCAGCCCAGGATGTGGGGCCAGCTCACCCGCTCCGGAGCGGCGCTGGGACACCTGGTGGCCGAGGTCGACGAGGTCCGCGACGCGGTTCCGCGCGTGCTGGTCCCGCCGGTTGCCGGCGTCGCCACCTGGGCCGTGATCAGCGTCGGCATCGGGTTCTGGGCCCCGCAGGCGCTGGGCCTGGCCTTGGTGCTGGGCCTGCTCGCCTTCGTGGCGCTGCCACTTGCCGTCCTGGCCGTGGAAAGACGCACCACCATTGCCGTGAGCGAGCACCGCATCTGGCTCGGCTTCAGGGTTCCCACGCTGTTGCGCGCGGCCGCGGACCTGCGCGCGAACAACGCCACCGTCACGGCGCTGGCCGAGTTCGCCCGGGAGGATGCCAAGGCAACCGCAGTGCTGCGTGCCTCGGCCCGCGGTGCGGGACTGGCCCAGGGCGGGGCCGCATTGCTCTCGGCGGTTGCCGCGGTCCTTGCGGTCGCGGTGACAACCGGCGGCGGGGAGGCGGCCGCCATTGCCGGACTGTTGCTTCTGGCCCTGGGCGAACCGATCGCCAACACGGCCACCTCGGTGCAGCAGCTTCCTCAGCTCGACGACGTGCTCCGGCGCGTCTGGACCAACCTTGAGGGGGCTCAAGCCGAATCGCCCGAGACCGCGGGGGGGCAGCGCGCGGAAGCAGACCCCGCCGCCAAGGCCACCAATGCGGCAACCCTCACGGGCATCCGCCTGCACGAGGCCAGCGCGGGATGGGGCGAAGGGCAGCCGGTCTTCGAACACGCGAGCGTCGCGGTCGAAACTGGACGATGGGTAGGCCTGACCGGGCCGTCGGGGTCCGGCAAGTCAACGATGCTCGCCACGTTCCTCGGTGCCCTGCCGCCGTTGGCCGGAAGCCTGCAGGCCCGGCACGGCGACGGCCGGTGGACGGAGGCCACGACCGCGGACCTGACATCCGTGTCATGGTGCCCGCAAGAGGCGCACCTCTTTGACTCCTCGGTCCGCTCCAACCTCGGACTGGGCCGGGAACTCGAGGACCAGCCCACCGATGCCGAACTGGGAGCAGTGCTGGAACAGGTAGGCCTGGGGGACTGGCTCAACGCCCTGCCCGGCGGGCTGGATGGACGCATCGGCTCCGGCGGCCACCATCTCTCCGGCGGACAACGCCAGCGACTGGCCGTGGCCCGGGCCCTGGTCGCCCGTACCCGGGTGCTGCTGCTCGACGAGCCCACCGCCCACCTCGGTGCCGACGAGGCTGTCGAACTGATTGCGGACCTGCGCAGTGCACTTCAGGACTGCGCCGTGCTGGTTGTCACCCACGACGCCGCCATCGCCAGGCTCGCCGATGAGGTTTTCGACCTGTCGGACCTGAATGATCGCGCGGTTGCCCGCGGCTAATCTCGCAAGATTAGATTCCCGGTCGGCTGTGCCGACGTTTAAGTAGACCGAAGGAAGCCGAAACCAGACTGAGAACAAGCAATAGGCAAAGGCTGACAATGATTTCGGGCTGCCTCGCTGAGCATGTTCCGCGGACCGGAGATTGCCCATATGCAAGAGACGGATGAATCGGGCGTTGTTCGGCGGACGGGTGGATCCGCCGGCGTGTCCCGCGACAGGTGCAGGGTTGGCGATGCGTCCAATCCTGCACCGTCCGGCCATCGACCTGTGCTCCGCGGGTCGTCACGCAGGGTTTGAAGGGCAATCCGTGAAGGCCAGCTAAAAGGCCATAAGTATAGGAGTTTTCAACTCGATGCGTGCTCTTCGAGTATGGCAAACCTGAATCCAAGTAGTCGGCTGCAAGCAATTGGGTATCCGTTACGCGTGAGCACACGGCATGGGGTTGCCTAACGTTTGAGGTAATCCAGACGTACTCGTTTGGATGATGATCCGCATCCGGTCTACATGGTCCACGGCTTCCAAGCCGAGACGCTCTGGGGCAGCTGGCTCCATGTATCCGGGTTAGTTGAATTCATCGGACTGGGGTCGGCGATTGGCGTTCCGCGTCTGGGGATGCTCCCGACAAACGCAGCTCCTTCCGGCCAAGAGTGAGGGGAACTCTTTCGCACGATCAACAATCGCGGGAACCCTTGGGGAACCTGTTTGGCGGTTCGTTGTTAGGGGCAGTGCCGTCGTGGAGTTTCGCGAAGAGGCTATGTGGTGACTGGCGCGGCGTGCGGCCGCACCGAACGATAGCAATTGCCTTCAAAAGCAAACCGGAGAATGATTCAAAACTCGAAAACAAATTAATTTACCTTGGGGGTAATCTAAAATGACTTTGATCAACAAGCATGAGGATTTGCAGGAGTTCTTGGGGAGGCCTGCACCCACTTCTTCGATGATCTACCTTCCGGACAGCCGCCCTAACGTGAGCCTCATCATCCCGACTCTCAACGAGGCGAAGAACCTCGTTCACGTGCTGCCGACCATTCCCGACATCGTGGATGAGCTGATCATCGTCGACGGGGAATCGACCGACGGCACCCTGGACGTCGTGCGTGAACTCCGGCCGGATGCGGTGATTGTGCTCGAGCAGCGCCATGGCAAGGGCCACGCCCTGCGGGCCGGCTTTGAGGCCGCCCGTGGTGACATCATCGTGATGATGGATGCGGACGGATCGATGGACGTATCGGACATCGTGGTCTTCGTTGCATCGCTTCAATCGGGGGCCGATGTGGTCAAGGGGTCCCGTTTTGTGCAGGGGGGCGGCAGCAGCGACCTGACCCTGTTGCGCACTGCCGGCAACCTCGCACTCACCCAGGCGGTCCGAATGGTCTTTGGCGGGCGCTACTCCGATTTGTGCTACGGCTACATGGCCTTCTGGCGCCACGTGCTTCCCGCCTTTGAAGGCGAAGTCGGCGGGTTCGAGGTGGAGACCTTCCTGAACATCCGGGCTCTGGCAGCGGGGCTGCGCGTTGTGGAAGTCGCCTCGTTCGAGAGTTCCCGGATCCACGGGGAAAGCAACCTGCATACGTTCCGGGACGGGGCACGCGTACTGCGAACCATCTACCGCGAACGGCGCGGACTGACGCGGGCCCGCTCCGGCCTGGGTGTGCCGCGTCCGGCCGTTCAGGCCCTGGTGGGAGCCGCCTACCTGGCAAGTCAGGCGGAAAATGTATGAGCACCGTTACGACCTCGGTCGTGATCTGCACGTACACTGAGCGGCGCTGGGAAGACCTTGTGGCGTCCGTGGCCTCCGTCAGGGGCCAGAGCCTGCCATGCGATCAGCTGGTTGTCGTTGTCGACCACAATCCGGAACTGCTGGTCCGGGCCCGCCTGGACCTGGAGGGCGCCGAAGTGGTCGCAAGCACGGGCCCGCGCGGGCTGTCCGGGGCGCGAAACACCGGGATCGGCGTGGCACGCGGCGAGGTGGTCGTTTTTCTCGATGACGATGCAACCGCCGATCCGCGGTGGCTGGAGCGGCTTGTCGCGCCGTTCGCCGATCCGCGGGTGCTGGGCGTCGGCGGTTCCGCGGTGCCCGTCTGGCAGAGCGCCGAACCGGCCTGGTGGCCGGCGGAGTTCGGCTGGGTCGTTGGCTGCAGCTACACGGGCCTGCCGGGGGAGCGCGCGGCGGTGCGCAACCTCATGGGGTGCAACATGGCGATGCGCAGCTCCGTCCTCGAAGCCGTCGGAGGCTTCGACAGCGGGCTGGGCCGCACCGCGGTCGGCGCGGCGGGTTGCGAGGAGACTGAGTGGTGCATCCGCGCTTCCACGATTTTCCCCGACGGCGTGTTCCTCTATGAACCGGATGCCGTCGTCCACCACAAGGTCCCGGAGGCGAGGGCGACATGGTTGTACTTCCGCACCCGGTGCCACGCCGAGGGCGTCTCCAAGGCGCGGGTCGCCCGCACTGCGGGCCCCGCGCGGGGACTCTCCGCGGAACGCTCGTTCGTGGGCCGGACCCTTCCCTCCGGGGTGCTGCGCAACCTCGCCGCGGGGCTCCGCATGGACCGGTTCGGTCCGGCCAGGGCCGGGGCGATTGTGGCCGGCCTGTCGTTCACCACCGCCGGCTTCCTGAAGGCCCGGCTTGCCGGCCCGGGCGAACCCATGGCGGAGCTGCCGGCGGTGCCGCCCATCCTGCCCCTGGTCATCGAACTGCAGGATCCGGCCGCAGCGCTCAACACCGTCGAGCCCGGCGCCACGCACAGAAGTGCATTGTGCTTGGTCACCAACGGCGGTGACCCCGTCGCCAAGGTGCGCATCGAGCTTTCCCGGGAGGAACCGCTCACCGCCGAGCTGGTCCGCCGGCGCGTGGCCGAAGCGGCACCTCGGACCGGTTCCTCCCAAAGCCGGCCCGAACGGTCAACCGCGGCGGCACCCGATGCCGGGGTACCGGCCACGGTGGTCGTTGCCACCCGGAACCGGCCCGGACAACTCGTCGAATGCCTGGACTCGATCCTCGCAGGCACCGCGTCCGCGCAACGCATCATCGTCGTGGACAACGCCCCGTCGGACAACCAAACCGCCGAACTGATGGCGCTTCGCACCGAGCAGGATCCGCGCCTGGTCTACGTGCGCGAGGACAGGCCGGGGCTGGCCCACGCCCACAACGCCGCCCTTGCGCACATCGACACGGACATCGTGGCCTTCACGGACGATGACGTTCTGGCCGATCCGCGCTGGCTCGAGCGGCTCGTGCGGGTCTTCGCCGAGGACGCGCAGGCCGTGTGCGTCACCGGCATGATCGCACCCCGCGAGCTCGAAACACTTCCGCAGCAGTGGGTCGAGGGCAACGAAACCTACGACAAGGGCCTGGGCCGCCGGGTGTTCGACCCCACGCGGCGCAACGGCGAAAACCCCCTGCTACCCTACGCCTCCGGGGCCTGCGGCTCCGGGGCGAACATGGCTTTCCGGACCTCCTACCTGCAAGGCGCCGGGGGGTTCGAGACGGCCCTGGGCACCGGCACGGTGGCGATGGGCGGGGACGACCTGGCGGCCTTCTACGACGTGCTGGAATCCGGGCACCGGATCGTTTACGAGCCGGCGGCCATTGTGCTGCATCCGCACCACCGCGACTATGCGGCCCTGCGCCGCCAGGTCTACGGCTACGGGGCCGGGCTCGGGGCCCACCTGACGCGCTGCCTGTTGCGCGATCCGCGCATGGTTGTGGCACTTGCCTTGAACACGGCGTCCCTGCAGGCCAGGGCCGCCCGGATCCTGCGCCCGCCTGCCGTCGAGGGACTGCCTCCGTGGCCGAAGGACCTGTTGCGCGAGCATCGGAGGGGCCTGGCCTCCGGACCGGGGCGGTATGTGTTGAGCCGGCACCGGCTCAACCGGGCAGCCAAGCAGGGGGGAAAACGATGAGCCAGGACATCCCGATCCTTCTGTACCATTCCGTCAGCGACCAACCCCCTGCAGACTTCAAGCCGTGGGCGGTGGGGCCCGAAATGTTCGAGGAACACCTCGACATGCTCGTCGAGCTCGGCTACGAGGGCCTGACCATCGGCCAACTCACGGAACTGACCCTGGCGGGGCGCCCGGTGCCTGAACGGGCCGTGGTGGTGACCTTCGACGACGGGTTCTCCGACTTCGCCTCGAACGCCTGGCCGCTGATGAAGGCCAGGGGGGTGCCAACCACCCTCTACGTCACCGCGGGCCTGGTCGGCGGCAGCAGCGAATGGCTCGAACCCGTGGGCGCCGCCGGGCTGCCCATCCTGGGGGCCGTCGAGATCGGTGCGCTTTCCGACGACGGCGTGGAGATCGGTGCGCACAGCATGACCCACCCCCAGCTGGACATCGTGGGGCGCGGGCGGGCCTGGCGCGAAATCTGCGACAGCAAGAAGGCGCTCGAGGCGATCGTGGGCCTGCGGGTCGAGACCTTCGCCTACCCGCATGGCTACCACGACCGGGCGACCAAGAAGATGGTCGCTGATGCGGGCTTCAAGTCCGCCGCCGCGGTGCGCAACGCGCTGAGCCACGCCGGGGACGACAGATTTGCCCTGGCCAGGTACACCGTGATGGCAGACTGCACCGCTGAGCACCTCGCGGGCGTCCTGGACGGGCGCCATGCCAGGCGAGCCCCTCGCCGGGAGCGCCTGCGGACCGGCGTGTGGCGGGAAGTGCGGCGCTTCCGTGCAAGGACCGGATCATGACGGTTCAAACAGCCCCGATCACGCACCAGGTGGTTTCGCCCGTTCCCCGGGACAAGTGGCGCAGCGTGCTGGCCGGAGATCCGCTGGCCCTGCCCGAGCATTCCCCGGAATGGGTCGACGCGCTGACCGACGACGGTCGCTACCGCGATGCCAGCCGCCTTTACACCTTTTCCGACGGCCGCGAAGCGATACTCCCGTTCGTGAGGCGCCGCGGTCTGGCCGGCATCGGCGGATGGCTGCTGTCCTACCCTTCGGGCTGGGGCATGGGCGGACTGGTAGGGGCCGGTATCGACGTGGATGTTGTGCGCGCCGTGCTGGGCGACCTGCGCGAACAGCATTGGCAGCGCGTGGCCATCCGCCCGGATCCCCAGCGGTGGCAGGCCTGGGCCGAAGCCCTCGACGCAAACGTGCTCACGATTCCGCGGCGCGTTCACATCATCGACCTGGGCGGGGGCGTTGACAGCGTGTGGCACGGCTTGTCGAATTCGGCGCGCCGGCACGTCAGGACGGCCGAGCAGCAGGGAGTGCACATCGAAACGGGCCAGTCAGGTGCCCTGCTCAAGGACTACTACTCGTTGTTCCTTGTTTCGGTGGACCGCTGGGCCGAGCAGCAGCACGAGCCGCGGGCGCTTGCCCACGCCCGGGCCAAGCTGCGCGATCCCCTGTCCAAGTTGCAATTCATCGGCCGTCACCTGGGAGAGGGCTTCCTGGTGACCCTCGCCTACATCGACGGCAAGCCCGCCGCCGGGTCGATCACGCTGTACGGCCGGACGGCCCACTACACCCGCTCGGCCATGGACAGGGAACTGGTCGGCAGGACCGGTGCCGGGGAGCTTGTCCAATGGACGGCCATCAAATTGGCGTGCGAACGCGGGTGCACCGTCTACAATATGGGCGAGTCCGGCCAGTCGGCCGCGCTGGCCCAATTCAAGGAGAAGTTCGGGGCCCGCCCCGTCGACTACGCCGAGCTGCGGCTGGACCGGTTGCCGTGGACCCGTGCCGACGCCGCGCTGCGCCGCGCGGTCAAGCGCGTCCTTGGATTCCGCGATGTGTGACCGCCGCGTGGATCGTGCCCTCCCCGGGCAGCACCTGCCATCCAGCATGCGGCGACCGGTTGACCGGTTCCGCCCGAGCAGTGAGTGCTGAGAGATCATGAGTCCCATGATCAAACACCTGGTTGCCTCGCCCGTTCCGCGGGACAAGTGGCACAGCGTCTTGGCCAACGACCCGGGGGCCCTGCCGGAGCACGCCCCGGAATGGGTTGATGCCATGGAGGCGGACGGGCGCTACCGCGATGCCAGCCGCCTGTATTCCTTTGCCGACGGCCGCGAAGTGATACTGCCCTTGGTCCAGCGCCGCGGCCTTGCCGGCGTCGGCGGATGGCTCCAGTCATACCCGTCGGGATGGGGCATGGGAGGGCTCGTCGGGGACGACGTCGACGTCGACATGGCCCGCGCGGTGCTGCATGACCTGCGCCGCCTGGGCCGGCAGCGCGTGTCCATCCGGCCAGATCCGCAACGGTGGAACCCCTGGGCCGAAGCCCTCGACAGGAACGTCGTGACGATCCCGCGCCGCGCGCACGTCATCGACCTGGCCGGCGGGGCAGAGGGAGCCTGGAACGGCCTGTCCAAGTCGGCCCGCCGCGGCATCCGGGCCGCGGAACGGCAAGGGGTGCGCATCGAAACGGGCCACTCCGGCGCGCTGCTCGGTGAGTACTACTCGCTGTTCCTCACATCGGTGGACCGCTGGGCCGCGCACCAGCACGAACCCCGCATGCTGGCCCACGCGCGGGCCCGGCGGCGAGACCCGCTGGGCAAACTGCAGTCCATGGGCCGCCACCTGGGGGAGAACTTCACCGTCACGCTCGCCTACGTGGATGGCAGGCCGGCGGCCGGGTCCATCACGCTTTTCGCTGCAACCGCCCACGACACGCGAGCGGCCATGGACAAGGAACTGGTCGGCACGACCGGTGCGGGGGAATTGGTCCAGTGGACCACCCTCCAAATGGCATGCGAAAGGGGCTGCGCCGAGTACCACCTGGGCGAGTCCGGCCAATCGATCGCGCTGGCCCGGTTCAAGGAGAAGTTCGGGGCCGTGCCCCACGACTACGCCGAGCTGCGGTTGGACCGGCTGCCCTGGACCCGCACCGACACCACGCTGCGCCGCGCGGCCAAGCGCATCCTGGGATTCCGCGATGTTTAGCCGGCCATGGACCACGGCATTGGGCGCCTCGCTGGCTCTCGCGATGATTCCCCTCCTCGGATCCAGCGTGCGTCCCCAGATGATTGACGACGACAGCGGGTCATTGGCCGCCGCCGTGAAACCCGGCGGTTTCGCGATGCCTCCCGCGGCGGAGCCCAAGGAAAGGAAAGCCGCGGACGGGAAGACCAAGGGCAGGATCCTGCTGGACGAGGACTTCGACGGAAACACGCTTGACGCCTCCATCTGGAACACCTGCCACTGGTGGCAGGAGGACGGCTGTACCATCGGCTCCAACGAAGAGCTCGAGTGGTACCTGCCGGAACAGGCGACCGTCTCCGACGGGGTCCTGCAGCTGACCGCCGAGCCCCGCGCCATATCCGCATCGGACGGCAAGGACTACAGCTTTGCCTCGGGCATGGTGACCACGGGGCCGCCGGCCCACGAGAAGGCGCCCAAGCTGGCGTTCACCTACGGAAAGGTCGAGGCCCGGTTCCGGATACCCACGGGACAGGGGCTGTGGCCGGCGATCTGGCTGCTTCCGGCCAACGAGGAGTCCAGGCCCGAGATCGACATCCTGGAGGTGCTTGGCCACGACGCAGGGCGGCTGCGGATGCGCCTGCATCCCAAGGACAGGGAAGCTGACTCGGTCGGAAAGAAATACGTCCTCCCGGACGGGTACACCCTTGCCGGGGGATGGCACACGATCGGCGTGGATTGGTCTCCCGGCAAGCTGGTGTACTTCCTGGACGGGCGGCAGGTGTGGCAACTGGTGGACGAACAGGTTCCCGACGAACCGATGTACCTGGTGATGAACCTGGCCGTGGGCGGCTCGTTCCCCGGGGCCCCCGACGCCGACACCAAGTTCCCGGCCGTCTTCGGCATCGACCACGTCCGGATTCGGAGCAATGACTAACGTGAAAAACGGACTCATGGCCTCGGTGAAGACGCGGATGGGCGACCCGCTGCGGCGCAGCGCCGACGCGCTGATCATCGGCACCGGGCTGACCTCGCTGTTGGGTCTTGCCTTCTGGGCGCTTGCCGCGCGCTGCCTCCCGACGGAGGCCGTGGGCGTGGGTGCTGCGCTCATGTCGACTGTGACCCTGCTGGCCAACTTCGCGACCCTGGGGATGCGCAACGGGCTGCTCCGCTTCCTGCCGGGGGCCGGCTCCGGCACCCTGCGGCTCATCCTGACCTGCTACGCGTTTTGCGCCGGGGCGGCCATGCTCGCGGCGGGGATCTTCCTGGCCGGGCAACCCGTGTGGGCGGAAAAGCTCGGCTTCCTGCGCGAAAGCCCCCTGACGGTGCTGGCGTTCGTGCTGGGCACGGCCGTCTGGGTGATCTTCGTGCTGCAGGACCAGGTGCTCATCGGCCTGCGGCGCACCGGCTGGGTGCCGATCCAGAACGGGGTTTCCTCGGTGCTGAAGATCGCTGCGCTGCCGTTGCTTGCCTCGACGGTGGCCTGGGCGGTCTTTGCCGCCACGGTGCTCCCGGCCGTGCTCGCGGTGCTGTTCGTCGCGGCCCTGGTGCTGCGGTTCGCGCGGCAGGCCGCCGCATTGGATCCCCGGCCACCCGCGGAGGCCCGGGTCCCGCTGGCCCGGCTGGTCAGGTTCGCCGCTCCCGACCACCTGGCGTCGCTGCTCTGGTTTGCAACCACCGACGTGTTGACGCTGATTGTGCTCCATGTGGCGGGCGCCGAGGCCAGTGCCTACTGGTTCATGGCCAACACCGTGGGGTATGCGCTGTACCTGGTCACCAGCAATGTCGGCAGCGCACTGATCGCGGAATCGGCGCACGACCCGGAAAACGCCACGGCCCATGCACGCCGGGCCCTGCTGCACAGCGCCCAGCTGGTCGTGCCGGCCGCGCTCGCCGGGATCCTGCTGGCCCCGCTCATGCTGCACCTGATGGGCCCGCACTATGCCGAAAACGCCACGGGCGCCTTGCGACTCATCCTGGCCTCGGCGATCCCGCAGCTGGTCGTGGGGATCGGCATCAGCACCGCCCGGGTGCGGGGGGACATGCGCACCGTGCTCGGGGTGTACGCATTCACCGCCGCCTTCACCTGGGGTGGATCCTGGGTGGCCCTTGGCTGGTGGGGGCTCACGGGCATCGGCGTGGTGATCCTGGTTAACCAGTGCCTGGTCGCGCTGTTCCTTCTGTGCTCCGGGCGCTCGGGACTGTGGGCGGACCGCCGGGGATGGCGTTCATTCGCGGCGGAGGCCTGGCGGCTTCCCCGGGCCTGGCGGCAGTGGCGCAACTCCCGGCGCAGCGCGCGCCTGGTGGCACCGGCCCTGGCGGCCTGCGGTCTGCCGGCCGACACGCAGTCGCGACTGCTGACCTCGGACTCGGACACCCTGGTGCTGGCCGTCGGCGGCGCGGAGGGAGAACTCGTGGTCAAGATCGCCATCTCGCCGGCTGCCTCGCGGGGCATTGACCTGCATGCCGCGGCCGTGGCGGGCCTCGGCGCGAAACTCGGCGGCGACCTGGCGGTGTTGCTGCCGAGGACGGTGCATCAGGCTACGCTCGACGGCCGGAGGGTCCTTGCCGAGACGCGGCTGGCGGGACGGACCGCCACCGCCACCGCCACAGACCCGGCCGCCGGCGATGCCGTTGCCCGCACCGTGCTCGCCACGATAGGCAGGATCCACTCGGCGACGGGGCTCTTGCGGGAAATCGACGAGGGATTGCTGGCCGAATGGGTCGACGGCCCGATCGCCGCGATCCGGCAGGAGTATGGACTTCCGGGCACCGCGGCCAAATTGGACAGGCTGTCCGCCGAATTGCGCGGGGCCTGGCTTGGCCGGCAGGTGCTCACGGGCTGGGTCCACGGGGACCTGTGGCCGGGCAACGTGCTGCTGGGTTGGGAACCGGGAACGCCCCGCGTAAGCGGCATTGTCGACTGGGAAAACGCGCGCGTCGTCGGGCTGCCGGACACCGATCTGGTCCACTGGTGGCTCACGACGCAACCCGGCGAACTGGGCAGTGCGGTGCTCGATGCGCTGGAAAGGCCCGATGGCCTCAGGGCAGACTTGGCGCGGTTGGGTGTGGAATTGCCCAACGAAAATCTGGAAATCGAGCACTTGGTGTTGCAGACTTGGCTGTGGCACGTCGAAGCGGGTCTGGCCCGTGCCTCGACCAACAGGGTCGGGCTCGTCTGGCTGGCCCGCAACGTCGGACCTGTCATCAAGTTGTTCGACGTCGACAACAGAAAAACTCGGGCGGGGGGCCTGCGGTGAATGTAAGGAGCCACGGGACGCTGCCGGTTTCGCAGGACCCATCGGATTCACCGGACCCGCCGGCGCCACTGGTTCCGCGGCCGGCCCACTCCCTGCCGCGGCCTGCCGACGGACGCCCCGCTCGGATCCGCCGGGAGCTCGTGTTCGTGGCCGTTCCGGTCGTGGCCGTCGCACTCTGGATCCTGGGTTTCCGGGGGGCCGACCCCCGCAACATGGGTGCACTGGGGTTGCTGACCCTGTTCACCCCGCTCACGGTTGTGGCGCTGGTGTTGTTGCTGGGCGGATTCCTGGCCAGTCTGTACCTGCGGCGGTCGGAATGGGTGCTGGCCACCTACCTGGTGACCTACGTCGCCCTGATGCACGGCACGCCGCCGGTGCTGTACGACACCCTCCGCTATGCATGGGCCTACAAGCACGTCGGCATCGTCGACTACGTCATGCGCAACGGCTCGGTGGACCCGGGCATCGAGGCCGGGCAGATCTACCACAATTGGCCCGGATTCTTCACCGGCGGCGCCCTGCTGACGGAGCTGTCCGGCCAGCCGGACACTCTCGGCATCGCCTCCTGGGCGCCGGTGGCCTTCAACCTGCTGAACCTCGTGGTGCTGCGCTTCGTCTTCCGCGGCCTGACCCGAAACCGCACGGTGATCTGGCTGGGGCTTATGTTCTTCCTGCTCATCAACTGGGTGGGACAGGACTACTATTCCCCGCAGGCGGTGGCCTATGTGCTGTACCTGGGCCTGATCGGAGTGATGCTCCGGCGGATGCCGCGGCGTGCCATGATCTGGCCGTTCGTCGTGATTGTCGCGGCGATCGCCGCCAGCCACCAGATCACCCCCATGATGATGCTGCTGGCGATCTTCGCGCTGATCGCCCTGCGCCGCACCAAGGGTTGGTACCTTCCCTTGGTGGCGGGCGCGATCACCGCTGGCTGGGCCCTGACCGGCGCGCTGGACTACACGCTGCCGAACCTGATGGACCTGGTGTCGGAGTTCGGCCACGTCGTGGGCAACGCCGACCAAACCCTGGAGAAGTCCAGCGGGCAGACAAGCCAGGCGGACCTGCAGGTGGTCTGGGGCGGCAGGTTCACGGTGGCCGTCTCGGTGCTGGCCTCGTTGATCGGGGTGTGGCGCCACCGGACGACCGGCGGCCTGCTGCTCACCGCCACGACGCTCATGGTCCTGCCAGGTGTCCTGGTGCTGACCACCGGATTCGGCGGCGAGGTGCTCTTCCGGGCCTTCCTGTTCGCGGCCCCGTTCATCGCCATCCTCGCCGCCCAGGCCTGCATGCCGCGGGAGGGTCGCGGCTTCCCGGTGCGCGGCCTGGTGACAGCCGCCGTCATCATGGCCATGGTCATCCCGGGGTTCCTGCTCGGGTACTACGGGAAGGAACGAGAGAACTACTTCACCCCCCAGGAGGTTGAAGCGTCGCGTTGGGTCTACACGCACGCCGCCCCGAAATCGCTGCTGGTCGAGGGCAGCACCAACTACCCGGGCCGCTTCATCGACTACGACAAGTTCACCTACGTGCCGCTGGACCGCGAGCCGGAAGACTCGACGGCCGAGATGCTGGCCGATCCCGCCGCCAAGCTGGCACGGTGGTTCGCGGACCCGAAGTACGCCGACGCCTACGTGATGTTCACCCGGGGGCAGAAGCTCGCCGTCGACAACGGCGAGGCCATGCCGCCGGGCAGCCTGGATAGGATCGAGGAGTCGCTGCGCCGATCCAAGGACTTCAAGATCGTCTTCCAGTCGCGGGACGCGATCGTTTTCACGCTCTCGGACGACGGAGCCGCACGATGAGCCGGCAGCGGCTCCTGCTGACCGAGGCCGCCGTGGTGGCCGCGGCGTTGCTCCTGCTGCTGATCGTCGAGGTGGGCTGGGTGCGCACGCTCTGCGCCGCGGCGTTCTGCCTCCTGATACCGGGGTACGGGTGGGCCCGACAGATGCACCTGAAGGACCGGGGAGACACGCTGGCGCTGACCGCCGTGTTCAGTATCTGCGCGACGATTGCCGTGGGAACGGCCATGGCGGTCACCGGGTGGTGGTCGCCCGTGGCCGGATTCGCCGTCCTGGTGCTCATCGCCGTGTGCGGTTTCATGCCGTTCCGCCGCACCGCGGCCGCCCACAAGGTCGCCGACCCGAAACCGGGAACCTTCTCGCTCGAGATCGAAAAAGTTTCCCGGCTGCGCGTGGAGTACCCCGCCCGCGACCCAGAAGGGCAACCGCCGGGTGCGGACCGCGCCACGGGCCCCGGGGTGCGGGAATGACGACCTGGGCGATTCGCTGACGTGGACAGCCAGGACAACACGATGGCCATCGAGCGCGGAAACCTGTCCCGGCCGCACGGCCGGGCGCTCCGGAATCCCTGGCTGACGGGCTGCGCGGCACTCGCGGCGCTTTTCCTGGCTGTGATTCCCCATCTTGACCTGCTCGGACGCGGGTGGTTCCCGGTCCTTCAGGCGCTGGTCCCGGCGCTGTGCCTGGCCGCGGCGGTCGTTGCGCTGCTGCTGGCGCTGGGCCGGAAGTGGGTTCCGGCACTGCTGCTGGTGTCGGGAGCTGTGCTGGGATTGCTGCCGACGCTGGTGCCCGTCGCCGGCATCCCCACGGCCTCCCCGGCGGCACCGCTGACGGTGTTCAGCGTGAACGTCGAGCATTCGCAGGCGGATGTCGGCGCCCTGGCTGACACCATCAAGGCGCACCGGGCCGACGTCGTGGTGCTCGTCGAGGTCGACGAGGAACTGATCAGTGACCTGCTCGCCCGCGGCGTCAAGGGGATCCTGCCCTACCGTTCGCCGACCGTGACTCCCGGCGACACCGCGGGGACGGCCATCCTGTCCAGGTTCCCGCTGAAGCCGGAACCCCGGATTCCGGTGGCGGAAGGGATTGATGCCTTCGACCAGCCGTCGGCCGTGATCGAGCATCCGCGCTTCGGGCCGATCCGTGTTGCGGCGGTGCATCCGTACGCGCCCGTCGTCGACGGAGCCTACAAGTGGAGAAGCATCCTCGGGTCGATCGACGCCTGGCAGTCCGGGCACACGGACATCCCCATGGTGCTGGCGGGGGACTTCAACGCCAGCCATGCGCACCCGGCATTCAGGAACCTCGCCCGGAACTTCGCCGACACGTCCGCCGCCGCGGGCATCCTGCCGATCCCGACGTGGTCGGCAACCGGCAGCCTTCCGGCGTTCACGGCCATCGACCACATCCTCGTCCGCGGCCTGGCCCCCACGGGCTGGCAACGCGTCTTGGTTCCCGACACCGACCACTACGGAATCATCGCGACGGTCACCGGCATCGAGCCGGACAAACCGTAGGACGGGTTTCCGAGCCCGCAAGCCGGCCCAAACGCGGCAAGCGCCGCCCCGGTCCCCGTGCGGGGGAGCGGGACGGCGCCTGCCGTTGATGATGCCTGTCGGCGCTAGTCCTCGAGCAGCGAGTCCTGGACAGCGACGCGCTTGGCGGCCTCGACCTGGACCACGCCCGAATCGGCGAACGGCAGGCTGTCCACCTCGGGTGCCACCAGCGGGGCGCGGGTCGCCGGGGCCTGCGGCAGGCCGCCGTCGGCTGGTTCGGCCGGGGTTGCGCCGATCGACCCGCCGAGCACGTCGATGCCCTGGGCCAGCGGCACGCCGGAACCGTCGCGTTTCGCGTATTCGGTCGGCAGCGCACGCACCACGCCGGCGGCAGAGGCGGCGCGCGCCGGGCCTGCACCGGCGTAGGCCAGCTCCAGCTGGTCCTCGCCCTTCAGGAAGCGGTGCGCCCGCACTCCGGCGGTGGCACGCCCCTTGGACGGATACTCGGCGAAGTCGGTGACCTTCACCGAGTGCGATGCGGTGCCGGGCAGGGCGTCGGAACCGGTGGCGATCGACACGAAGACCGGGTGCTGCGCGGTCTCCGGGACCACGCCGAAGAAGATGACGGTGTCCTCGGCGCCGACCTTGATGCCGGCCATGCCGCCGGCGGTGCGGCCCTGCGGGCGCACCGTGTTGGCGGCAAAACGCAGCAGCTGGGCACCGCGGGTCACGAAGACCAGGTCGGCCTCGTCGGCGCAGGCCGCGGCACCGATGACGGTGTCCTTGTCCTTGAGCGTGATCGCCTCCCACTCGTCGCGGTTCAGCGGGTAGTCCGGGCTCAGCCGCTTGACCACGCCGTTGGCGGTGCCCAACGCGATCACCTGGTTCAGAGGGACCAAGGCCACCATCTTCTCGCCCTTGGCCAGCTGGGCGAATTCGGCGATCTTCACCCCGCCGGTCAGCTGCGGGAAGCCGTTGGCCGGGGGCAGCAGCGGCAGGTCGACGACCTGCAGGCGCAGCATGCGGCCGGTGGAGGTGATGCCGCCGATTTCCCCGCGCGCCGTGGTGGCCACCAGGGAACCGAGCACGTCGTGCTTGGTGCGGGCCCCCGAGTCGTCGAGCGGGTCCCGGTGCACGGTGCGGGCCACCTGGCCGGTGGCCGAAAGCAGCACCCAGCACGGGTCGTCCGCGATCTCCAGGCTCAGCGGGGCGGCCTTGCCGGTGCCGACGACGGCCGGCATGGTGGTGCCCTTCAACGGCGTGCCGGATTCGGATTCCAGCAGCACGGTGCGGCGCGGGGTCGCAAACTTCTCGCCCATTTCCGCCAGCTCGGAGGAGACAAGCTCGCGCAGCACGGCCTCGGAATCCAGGATGGCGCGCAACTCGTCGATCGCGGCGCGCAGCTCCTCGGCTTCCTTCTCCAGCTCGATGCGGGAGAACCGGGTGAGCTGGCGCAGGCGCAGCTCCAGGATGTGGTTGGCCTGCAGCTCGGTCAGGTCGTAGATCGCCATCAGGCGTTCGCGCGCCTGCGCGGTCTCGTCGGAGGAGCGGATGATCGCGATGACCTCGTCGATGTCGACGATCGCGATGAGCAGGCCCTCGACCAGGTGCAGGCGGTCCAGCTTCTTCTGCAGGCGGTACCCGGTGCGGCGGCGCACCACGTTGATGCGGTGCTCCACGTAGACCGTGAGCATTTCCAGCAGGCCCAGGGTGCGCGGCTGGCCCTCGACCAGCGCCACGTTATTGATGCCGAAGGAATCCTCCATCGGCGTGAACTTGAACAGCTGGGCCAGCACCGCGTTGGGGTTGAAGCCGTTCTTCAGCTCGATGACCAGGCGCAGCCCGTGGTTGCGGTCGGTCAGGTCCATGACATCGGCAATGCCGGTCAGCTTCTTGGCGTTGACCGCGTCCTTGATCTTCTCGATGACCTTTTCCGGGCCCACCATGTAGGGCAGCTCGGTGATGACCAGGCCGGCGCGGCGGGCGGTGATCTGTTCCAGCGCCACCTTGGCGCGGGTCTTGAAGGTGCCGCGCCCGGTGCGGTAGGCGTCGCGGATGCCGTCAAGGCCCACGATCTTGCCGCCAGTGGGCAGGTCGGGTCCCGGGACGAACTTCATGATGGCGGCCAGGTCGGCCTCCGGGTTGGCGATCAGGTGCCGCGCCGCGGCAACGACCTCTCCGAGGTTGTGCGGGGCCATGTTGGTCGCCATGCCCACGGCGATGCCGGTGGTGCCGTTGACCAACAGGTTCGGGAAGGCGGCGGGGAGCACCTCGGGCTGCATGAACTGGTTGTCGTAGTTGGGGACGAAGTCCACCACGTCCTCGTCCAGGTTCGCCGTCATCGCCACGGCGGAGGAATCCAGGCGCGCCTCGGTGTAACGCGGGGCGGCGGGGCCGTCGTCCAGGGAGCCGAAGTTGCCGTGGCCGTCGATCAGCGGCAGGCGCAGTGCAAAGTCCTGGCTCATGCGCACCATCGCGTCGTAGATGGCGGTGTCGCCGTGCGGGTGCAGCTTGCCCATGACCTCGCCGACCACGCGGGCGCTCTTGACGTGGCCCTTCTCCGGCCGCAGGCCCATCTCACTCATCATGTACAGGATGCGTCGCTGCACCGGCTTGAGGCCGTCGCGGGCATCGGGCAAGGCGCGGGAGTAGATCACCGAGTAGGCGTACTCCAGGAAGGAGCCCTCCATTTCGTTGGTCACATCGATGTCGACGATGTGCTCCACGAAGTCCGCGGGCAGTGGTTCAGGCTTTTTGCGCGCCATATTAAGTGTGAATCCTCGGTTCGGTACTGATGCCGGCCCTTGTCAAGGACCGATTAGTGTAATGCTTCGGTTGCGGCGCGTCGATCATGCAGCAACTGCCGCCGCGCCCGATAGGCTAAGCCTATGGTGGATGGTCGTAAACCCGGTGAATACCCGTCCCATTGGGAAGCGGATGTTGTCTTGCGCAATGGCTCAACGGCACACCTACGCCCGATTCAACCCAACGATTCCGACGGTTTGCAAAAAATGCACCAGGGCCAGTCGGAATCCTCGGTCTACATGCGCTATTTTACGTACAAATCGTCGCTAACGGCTAAAGAGCTCAAGCGTTTCACCGAAGTCGACCACGTGGACCGGGTCGCATTCGTGGTGACCCGGGGCGAAGACATCATCGGGGTGGGCCGCTACGACAGGCTCGAAGACCCGGCGGAGGCCGAGGTCGCCTTCAACATCTCGGACGCCTACCAGGGCATGGGCGTCGGGTCGATCCTGCTCGAGCACCTCGCCGCCGCGGCCCGCGAAAACGACATCGAACGCTTCTCCGCCGAGGTGCTGCCGGAGAACCGCAAGATGCTCACGGTGTTCGCCGAGGCCGGCTACGCGGTCAAGCGCCACTTTGACGAGGGGGTTGTCATGCTGGAATTCAGCATCGACCCCACGGAGAAATCCCGCGCCGTGATGGAAGCGCGCGAACACCGCGCCGAAGCCAAGTCCCTAGGCGGGCTGCTGGCCCCGCGTTCGGTGGCGGTGATCGGAGCCAGCCGCGAGTGGGGCTCCATTGGCTACTCGCTGCTGAACAACCTCATCGAGGGGGAATTCAGCGGCCCCGTCTACGGGGTCAACCCGGAGGCCTTCGAACTCGGCGGCATGGTCAGCTACGGCACGGTGCGTGAAATCCCCGGCCCCGTGGACCTCGCGGTCATTGCCGTGCCGCAGGAGGAGGTCCGCGGCGTCATCGAGGACTGCGCGATCGCCGGGGTCAAGGGCCTGCTGGTGGTCACCGGCGGCTTCGAGCAGGACGGCGAGGCCGGGTTGGCGCGCCAGCGCGAATTGGTGCACCTGGCCAGGGCCAACGGCATGCGCGTGATCGGCCCCGCCTCCCTGGGGCTGGTCAACACGGATCCCGCGATCAAGCTCAATGCCTCGGTGGCCCCCGGCATGCCCAAGCGCGGCTCCCTGGGACTCTTCAGCCAGTCGGCCGCCATCGGCGTGCTACTGTACGCGGCGGCCTCGCGCCGCTCGATGGGCATCTCCTCCTTTGTCTCGGCGGGCCACCGCGCGGACGTTTCGGGCAACGACGCCATGCAGTTCTGGGAGGACGATCCCGGGACCAACGCCGTGGGCCTCTACCTGGAATCCTTCGGCAACCCGCGCAAGTTCTCCCGCATTGCCCGCAGGCTCTCGCATTCCAAGCCGGTGATCGTGGCGAAGTCCGACGTAATGGGCCTGCGCCTGCCGCCCGGGCATGCGGTGCGCACCACCCAGGCGCCGACCGCGGCGGTCGACGCGATGCTTCGCCAGTCCGGCGTCATCCGGGTCCGCACCAACGAAGAACTCATGGAGATCGCCCAGATCGTGGCGTCCCAGCCGATGCCGGTCGGCAACGGCATCGCCGTGATTTCCAACTCCGTGGCGCTGGCCTCCGTGGTGGCGGACGCGGCCGGGCAAAACGGCCTGCAGGTGATTGCGCAGGAAGCCGAGATCAACCTGGAGGACGGCCAGTCGCGCGCGCTGCCGCGCCTGGCCGCGCTGATCGGTGAGGTGCTGGCGAACCCGGAGGTCCACTGCGGCATCGTCACCCTGCTGCCCTCCGTGGGCGTGATGACCGATGCCCTGGCCCGGTGCATCCGGGAGGCCGCGGCCGCCGCGGGCAAGCCGGTGGTGGCGGTCTTCACCGGCATCATCGATGCCTCGATTCCCGCCGAGGGACTGCTTGCCACGGGAACCGGTCAGGACGGCACCAGCCACGGGCTGCCGTGCTATTCGAGTCCCGGCGCAGCGGTGAACGCGCTGGCCGCGATCGTGCGCTACGCGGCCTGGGTCGCCCGCGAGCACGGCGAGGTCATTGCCCCCGAGGGCATCAACGTCGGCGCCGCCGCCGACTTCATCGAGCGGTCGCTGGCCGACGTCTCCGGGCTGGACCTGTTGCACCTGCCGCGCGCCGCGGCCGCGGAATTCCTGGGCCACTACGGCATCTCGGTGCTTGAATCGGCGACGTTCGGCACCGAGGACGAGGCCGTCGCCGCGGCCAAACGGCTCGGCTGGCCGGTGGCGCTCAAGGCCCGCGACGAACACCTCCGCCACCGCCTCGACCTGGGCGGGGTGCGGCTGAACATCATGGACGAGGCTTCGCTGCGCGGGAACATCGGCCACATGCGCGAGGTGCTTTCCCCCTACGCGGCCCACGAACTCGAGGTCCAGTCGATGGCCCCGGCGGGCCAGGGCTGCGTCATCCGCGCGGTGGAGGACCCGCTGCTGGGCCCGGTGGTTTCCTTCGGGCTCTCCGGGGACGCGGTGAACCTGCTCGACGACTGGGCCCACGGCATTCCGCCGCTGACCAACGTGGACCTGGCGGACCTGGTGCGCGCCCCGCGTGCCTCGGCGCGGCTGCGCGGCTACCAGGGCCTGCCGGCGGCGGACGTTGCCTCGTTGGAGGACCTGCTCAACCGGGTCGCCATGCTGAAGGACAACCACCCTGAGGTCTCCCTGTTGGAGATCAACCCGGTGATGGTCACGGAGAAAGGCACCATCGTGTTGGCCGTCGACGTGTGGATCGGCAACCCCGGGCAGCGCACCGATTCGGCGCGCCGGGCCATGAGCCACTAGCGCCTCCGCACCCGGGCAACGCCGGGGCGGCCCCGCGGCGCGGGGCTTAGGTAGACTTAAGGGCATGACCCCCCTTTCTTCGGCCAAAGGCCGTGACCTGCAAGCTGACCTCAACCGTGCCGGGTTCTACCCGAAAATGGTTTCGGACATCATTGACGAGGTGCTCGACGGCCGGGAACCGGGCGATCACCTGGTGCACCTGGAAACCCATTTCGACCACAACGAGGTCCACCGGCACATCACGGTGCTGGTCCTGGCCCAGGACGTGCTGTTGGTCGCACACGTCGATGACCAGGAGCTGGATGACAACGGCAAGGAGGTCATGGCCCAGATCTCCACCGAACTGGTGCAGCTGGCCAAGGTCACCACGGTGGCCACCAGCTACGTCTACCACCAGCCGCAGAACTACCGCACCGGGGACACCGTCAAGGAACTGACCCTGGGCATCGCCTGGGCCGGCGCCCAGCGCATCGACCTGGCACCGGCCGGGTGCCCGGACCCGGCGTGCGACGCCGACCACGGCTACACCGGCACCAGCCAGCAGGAGGACCTGGTGCTGCGCGTCAGTGCCGAGGCCGACGGCGTCGCCGCGGTGAACGCTGCACGCACCTTCGCCAAGGCCATCCGCCGCGCCTCCGCCCCGCGCGGCAACGCCGTCGAGGCAAAGACCCAGCAGGCCCCCGCCACCGAGGTGCGCGGCCGCGTTGCCTCCCGCTTCGGCCGCAACACCCACCAGGGCTAGGGCGCAGGCACAACCACGTGGTTACAAGCACCCGGCTGACCCCTGCCCTCGAACTCCCGCCGCCGCCGCCATACGGCAGCAAGACCATTGCCGAACTGCTGCCCAGCGCGGCCGCCGCACTGGGGGTCGAGGGGTTCGAGAACACCCTGGGGCTCCCGGCCGCCTCGCGCGTGTGCGTGGTCATGGTCGACGGCCTGGGCAAGGGCCTGCTGAAGGCCCGCGGCGGGCATGCGCCGTTCCTGCGCAAGCTGACGGAAAACTCGCAGACCCTGCAGTCGCCGTTCCCCTCCACCACCGCAACCTCGTTGACCTCGCTGGGCACCGGACTGGCCCCCGGGGCCCACGGCATCGTCGGCTACGACTCCGTGGACCCGGCGGGCCGGCGCGTGGTCAACCAGCTCAGCGGCTGGCCCGCGGACCTGGACCCGGTGGCCTGGCAGCCGCACGAGACCGTCTTTGAACGGGCCGCGGCCCAGGGCGTGCACACCGCCACGGTGAGCATGGCGCAGTTCCAGGATTCGGCGCTCACCCGTGCCGCGCTGCGCGGAACCGAATTCACGGAGGCGAACGGCCCGCACGCGCGGGTGCGCGCGGCCGCCGAGATCCTGGCCGCCAACCCCCGCACGCTGCTCTACTGCTACTGGAACGAGCTGGACAAGGCCGGCCACCGCTACGGCAAGGACTCCCTGGAGTGGGGGCACGCCCTGGAGGAAGTCGACTCGCTGATGCGCACCCTGGCCTCGCGCGTCCCGGCGGGCACGCTGTTGCTGCTCACCGGGGACCACGGCATGGTCGACGTGCCGGAAAAGTGGCGGGTCGACTACTCCGAGTACCCGGAACTCGTTGCGGGTGTCGAACTCACGGCGGGGGAACCGCGCGCGGTGCAACTGCATTTCGCCGTCAACACCACCGACGCCCAACGCGCGGCCGTGGCGGATGCCTGGCGCGAAAACTTCGGCTCCAAGGCATGGGTGCTCACCCGCGAGCAGGCGATCGACCACGGGCTCTTCGGTCGGGTCGACGACTCCGTGCGCGAGCGCATCGGGGACCTGCTGATCCTCGCGGCGGAGGACGTGGCGTTCCTTGACGGGCGCCGGGTCAACCCCGCTGCCTTCACCATGATCGGGCAGCACGGTTCGATGACCCGTGCCGAACGCGAGATCCCGCTGCTGACCCTGGCCAGCCCGAAGGCCAGGAAGTAACCACCCAAGAAGCCGCCGCCCGGCGCACGGCCGGACGTAAAAAGCCTGGGCTCCCACTGCAGAACCGCAGGGGAGCCCAGGCTTTTTGGTGCCGGTGCTTTTAGTCGTTGTTGTTGCGCCGGCCGAAGACGATCTCGTCCCAGCTGGGAACCGAGGAACGCTTGGCTTTCTTCTTGCCGGCGGCGTCCTCGTCGCCCGAGCCCTCGGCGTCGGCTTCCTCGACCGCGTCGGCCGCCGGCCGCAGTGCCGGAACCACAGATATCTGGGTGGTGCGGGTGCTTACCCCGTCGTAAAGCCTGGGCAGGCCGCCGGTCTCCGGGTTCGCCGGACCGGCGAGGCGCGGATCGTCCTCCGGGCGCGGTGCGGCCGGGCGCTGCGTGGACGGGATGCGGGTGAGCATTGCCGCAAGGTTTTCATCGCCGGCCTCGTCGAGGCCCAGGCGCTGTCCGCGGCGTGCGCTCAAGACGTCCAGGAGTTCCTCGGAATCGGCGACCGCCGCTTCGAAGTCGACGGCCTCGCTCCCGTCGGCGTTGGCTTCCACGTCGAACGGGTGGTCGACGACGGCGGCCAGGCGGCGCGTGCCGACCTGCGTATCAAGGGGCTCAAGCTCGCTGAGCACCTGGGCCCACCGGTTGGCGTTTTGCAGGGACTTGCGTGCCGGGTTGAAGATCCAGCGCGCCAGGGAATCCTCGCTGATGGATTCGACGTTCAACGTGTCGTCCGCGCCGGGAAGATCGAAGGTCGCAACAATGTCCCACGAGCCGTCGGTGGAGCGCCACGCATCCCATTCCAGGGAGGCGCCGTCGATGCCCAGCGAATGCACCCGGTAGGAGACCATCTCGCCGAGGTTCGCGGGTTCTTCGCCGAAGATGCTGCGGTAGCCCTCGTGGGTTTGCGGGGCGGAGACCTCGACGTTGCGGGCCTGGGTGGCGATGTACTCGCGTTCGGCCAGCACCGGGCCCTCGTATCGCATGATGTGCTCGATCGACATGCCGGAGGCGGCCGCGACTTCCTCAGCCGTCGCTCCGGAGCGGATCCTGGTCTGGATTTCGCGCGGGGACAGCGGGGCGGCAGGCGCCTCGGTGCGGTCGGCTCGGGCAGCACGAGTCAACGCACTGCGCAACGCTTCATCGATGGGCAGCGCAAAGCTGTTGCCATCCTCGCTGCTCAGGTGCAGGCTTTCACCGTTCTCGTGGATGCCCACCAGTCGGAGTTGACGCATGACTATCCTCCACAAACCGTCGTGTATTGAGTAAAACTCTGCCACTTGTGGGCGCAATTACCTAAGATCTGCCTTGGTGTGGCGCGGATCGGCTTTATGATTCTTCCCATGGAGCGGCGTGGAACCGCCCCGAACGGCATCAAAAAACGGGTTAAAGTCCTTGGTTTCGATCCCGGAATCCCTGATCACGGGCAGAAAAGTGGGATGATGAACAACCTTGTTCCCTCGCGGGCACAAAATCAGGTGCGCCGGTGTTGAATCATAGGCGCATCCAAAACGCGTGTATGCCACGGGCGGGAAGCAACCCGGACCGCGGCGCCCAACCAGAACTACAGCTTGAACCAAGCGGAGTGTGAAGCAGCAATTATGGCAACCGACTACGATGCACCTCGGAAGCATGCCGAAGAGGACGAAAAGCCCGAGGTCCTTCCGGAGCTGAAGGCCCAGCGCAGCGCCAGCACCTCGAACCTGATCGATGAGGACGAGGTCGATCTGGCCGACAGCTACGAGCTGCCGGGCGCCGACCTTTCGGGCGAGGAGCTGCAGGTCATGGTGCTCCCGGCCCAGGCCGACGAGTTCACCTGTGCCTCATGCTTCCTCGTGCGGCACCGTTCGCAGATTGCCCTGGAAAAGGGCGGTTTGCTCTACTGCACCGACTGCGAAGGCTAAGGCCAAAGAGTACGAATAAGAGCGCGATTTCCTCAGGAGAGGAAGTCGCGCTCGTGGCGTTTCCGGGGGTGGTCATGATCGGCTCCGCGGTTGTTCATGGGCGACGGTGTCTTGCGGCCGCGTTTTTGACTAAAAATTTAGTCAGGATACGCTTGTGAAGAACCGCGGCGGCATCTGCCGCAAGTAGCCGGCGCCGTAAGAACCGCTACTGAATGCGGGCAGAATACGAGGAGACACCTCCCATGCAGCGACGACACTTCCTGCAGTCGAGCCTGCTTGCCGCCGGTGGACTGTTCATCACCGGATGCACCACGCCAACGCCGCGCGGCGCCGGGGCCAGCGGTCCAGAGGCAAGCACTGCCGGTATAGATTCCGTTGGCTGGCGCATGCCCGAAGAGGGGGAACCGCACCTGAGGACCTGGATGGCGTTCGGTGCCACCGAGAAAATATGGGGCCCGGATCTCCTGCCGGAGGTGCGCCGCAACCTGGCAACCATCGCGCAGACCATCGCGCGCTTCGAACCCGTTTCGATGCTCGTGCGGCCCGAGGAACTTGAACTGGCGGGCGAACTGCTTGGTCCAACCATTGACCTTGTCGAAGCGCCCCTCGACGACCTGTGGATGCGAGACACAGGTCCGGTGTTTGTTGAAGCCAACGGCGCGCGGGCGGGCATCGACTTCAATTTCAACGGCTGGGGCGGCAAGCAAACCCACGCCAAGGACGCAAAAGTCGCCGAACTTGTCGCTGGCGCTGCCGGCATTGAGGTACTGCGCACCGAGCTGGTGCTTGAAGGCGGCGGCATCGAGGTCGACGGCGAGGGGACGGCGATCATCACCGAGAGCTGCGTGCTGAACAAGAACCGGAACCCCGGTTGGACCAAGAAGGACGTCGAGGAGGAACTGGAGTGGCTCCTGGGGCTTGAGAAAATCATTTGGCTGCCCGGCATCAAGGGCAAGGACATCACCGATGGCCACACCGATTTCTACGCCAGATTCGCCAAGCCGGGCGTCGTGGTGGCCGGATACGATCCGGATCCCGAATCCTTCGACCACACGGTCACCACCCGTCACCTCGACATCCTGGAGAGTGCCACCGATGCCCGTGGACGAGCCCTGGAGGTTTCCGTCCTCGAGGCCCCCGGCACCGTCCGGCCGGATTACGAGTCGGACGACTTCGCTGCCGGCTACATCAACTTCTACGTCTGCAACGGTGCCGTCATCGCACCGGAATTCGGCGATCCCAAGACCGATGGCGCGGCACTGGAGGAACTGGAACGGCTGTTCCCCGAGCACGAAGTCGTCCAAATCAACATCGACGCGATCGCCGCAGGTGGCGGTGGCATCCACTGCACCACCCAGCAAGAGCCCAAGTAGGCGCGGCAGCGAACACCTTAAAGGAAAGAGGGAAGTATTGGCAACCCGCCCAGCACAAATCCTGGAGGCAGCCATCCGGGTCATCGCCCAGGATGGCGTGCGCGGCCTGCGCATCGAGAAACTGGCCGCGGAGGCGGGGGTGTCCACGGCGCTGATTTATTACCACTTCAAGGATCGTTCGGGTGTTCTGCGTAGCACCCTGGAGCACGTCAACGCCCGCGCCGAACGGTACTCGCAACCTGTCGAGGCCCCGGCAAATGCCAGGGAAGAACTCGAACAGATGCTGTTTCTCGAAATACAGGACGTACCCGAGGTGCGCGAGAACAGCATCGCCTGGGGTGAGCTGCGAGCCAGCTCCGTCTTCGACGAAGAGTTGCGCGAGCTGCTGGGCAGCACAACGCGAGACTGGAACCACGATGCCGAAACGCTGATATCCCGCGCCCAAGATGCCGGGCTGGTCCAACGCGAAGTCGTTGCCGCCGACGCGGCTGTGCGCCTGACCGCACTGGTCGAGGGATTGAGTGAACGCTGGCTCAGCGGCTCCATGAGCGCCGATCGGGCCCGTGAGCTCCTGGCCGGTGCCATCCGCGCGGAACTCGGCCCAGCCTGATACCGAGGCCGGCGCCGCCCAAGCAACGGAACGCAGGTGGTGGCCCGGGGCTTTCACATGGTCGGCCCGGAAAGGACGTTTTGTTCTACTGCACCGACTTCGAAGGCCATGGCCCAACGGCAAGAAAAATGGCGTGGTCCCCAAAGGGGAACCACGCCATTTTTCTTTTCCAGATGAACCGGGTTGCAGGCTACTCGTTGTCGGTGGCCTGTGCGGGGGACTCGTCGGAGGGCTCTTCGGCCGCCTTCTCCTCGTCGCGCGCGGCCTCGGCCTCGCGGAACTGGACCATGACGCCGCCCAGGGCCGCGGTGAGTTCCTCGGGACGGCGGGTCGAGGCCAGCCAGTATGGGGTGGAGTCGCGTTCGTCGGTGATTTCGATGCGGACCACCGGGTCGATCCAGCCGCGGATGCACATGAAGGCGATGCCGTTCAGGCCGGGGCCGCGCTGCTGGTAGGCGGCCGAGCCGCGGTATCCGGTGACCTCGCCGACGAACTCGCGTTCGATGCTGGCCCGGCCCACGCGCACCGTGTCGGCGGTGACCTCGATGGTCGGGGTGCTGGTGAGCAACCCGAAGGTGATCAGCGCGAAGGCGACCAGGCCGGCGGTGAGGCCCCAGGTGATGCCGATCGGCATGAATGCGACGGCAGCGGTGGCGCCCAGTCCCAGCGAGACCAGCCAAATCCACCAGGCCGGCCAGAGCTTTTCCTGGAAGGTTGCGGGGGCAGGGAGCGGTGTTGAAGAATTCTCGGCCATACCTACAAGCATAGGCCGTGGCAAGGGGGCGTGATTGCCACGGTCGGCCCGCCAAGGGACTAGAGTTGGAGTGCACGCGTGGAGCCGCTTTGCGGCCCGAGAACTAGCACCCCCTGGAGTGAAAAACATGTCCGAATCGAGAGTCGAGATTGCCCTGCGAATGTTGGATCCGGAGCTTCAGGTGCCCAGTTACGCCCACGAGGGCGACGCCGGTGCAGACCTTTGCGCACGTGAAGACGTGACGTTGGCCCCGGGGGAGCGCGTCCTGGTGGCCACCGGCGTCTCGATCGCACTGCCGCTGGGCTATGTCGGACTGATCCACCCGCGCTCCGGACTTGCCACAAAACACGGCCTGACCGTGGTCAATGCGCCGGGAACCGTCGATGCGGGTTATCGTGGTGAGTTGAAGGTCACATTGTTGAACACCGATGTGCGGACACCCATTGTTCTCAAGCGCGGGGACCGGATCGCTCAGCTGGTTATCCAGAAGGTTGAGCGAGCCACCTTCATCCAGGTCGAAGAACTCGATGAAACGGTGCGCGGCGCAGGCGGCTTCGGTTCCACCGGTGGCTTCGAGACCGCTTCCACCCAAAGCTAAAGCCCGCACCGCAACCTGACGGTCGACAAAGCAGAAAGCCACTTCCATGATTTTCAAGCGCAAGAACAAAGCGGCAGTCGCCGAGGCGCAGCCCGAGCAGACCATCGCCGAGTTGAACGCCGCAGCGTCGAAAGACCTTGAAACCGATACCGCGGACGAGGTGCAGGCCCAGGCGCCGGCCGAGGCCGCGGATGCCGCCGAGGCGCAGGGAAATGCGCCGGCACCGGCCAAGCAAAACCCGGACGAGGGCCCCTTCGACGGCGACGCCATCGAAGACCACAGCGAGTACCTGGATATGGGTGCCCTGCTGATCAAGCCGGTTCCCGGATTGCAGTTGCGCCTCGAGGTCGAGGAATCGACCCAGCGCGTGATTGCCGTGGCCTTGGAAATGGGTTCCTCGCGGATGCAGCTGCAGGTTTTTGCGGCTCCGAAGACCGACGAACTCTGGCCGGGAATTTCCACCCAGATCGCCACGGGCATCGCCGACCAGGGCGGGGAAACCGAAATGGTTCCCGGCCGCTTCGGCAGCGAACTGCTGGCCCGCGTGCCGCAGACTGCGCCGGACGGCCGCCAGGGCTACGTGGTGTTGCGCTTCCTCGGCATCGACGGCCCGCGGTGGTTCCTGCGTGCCGTGATCGGCGGCGCAGCGCTGACCGATCCGGAGGAGTCGAAGGCCATGGAGGACGCATTGGCCCAGATCGTGGTGGTCCGCGGGGATGTCCCGATGCCGCCGACCGAATTGCTGCCGTTGACGGTTCCGCAGGGCGCCTTGACGCACCCCGATTCCGGAACCGAAACCCCGGGCACCGAGCGCCCAGAGCGCGGCCCGGAAACCACGCAGATCGGTTAGGCCGCCCGTGCCGAAGGAACGCGCGGCCAAGCCCCGGAAGAATGCAGGTTCCCCGCCCGCCACGGCGGCGGAGGACCAGCCCGGTGCGGTTGCGCGCACCCAAAGTGTGGGTTCCCTGGCGCAATTGCCCCAGCGCGGGCACATCAGCCACCGGGGCTTCGTGGAATCCATCACGATCCTGCCGGCCCAACAGGCCCCGATGTTTGCCGTCTCGGTGGTCGACCGCCCGGCCCCGCCCGGCGGTCGCCGTGCGGCGGTGCCGCACCTGCGCTTGATTTTCGTGGGCCAACGCCGGGTGCCGGGGATTTGGGCCGGAACCCGGCTGCGCTACGAGGGCATGGTCGCGCCGATCGACGGCGTGCCGACCATCTACAACCCGCGCTACGAGATCCTGCCCGGACGCGGCTCCGGCGCCGAACCGAAGCCCAGGCCCGCAGCCTGACCCAAGACCCTGCCCCCGTCCGTCCGCCGCATCCAAGGAACATTTCCCCCCCATGAGCGATTCCACCCCCAACACTCCCGAACCCGAGGAGCACGCCCCCTCGGCCGAGGAAATTGCCGCGCGCATTGGTGCAAACGCGGGCATTGAGCGCCGCGAAGACGGCCAGATCGACGTGCTCAAGACCATTGGCGGGGTGCGCGGGCTGGTCGAGTCGCTGCTCCCGGGCCTGGTGTTCCTCTCGATCTTCATCCTGAGCCAGCAGTTGAACATCGCGCTCATCGCCTCCGTGGCGGTGGCCGTGGGCTTCACCGTGGCACGGCTGCTGCGCCGCGGCACCCTGACCCAGGCCCTGACGGGCCTGGTCGGCGTGGTCATCTGCGCGGTGGTTTCCCGGGCGACGGGCGAGGCCAAGGACTACTACGTCCCGGGTTTCTACACGAACATCGCCTATGGCGCCGCGTTGGTCATCTCCATCCTGGTGCGCTGGCCGCTGATGGGCGTGATCTTCGGTTTCATCCGCTCCGAAAACACCGCCTGGCGTGCCGACAAGGTGCGGGCCAGGCAGTACGCCTGGGCCACCTGGATCGTTGTCGGCGTGTTCGCCGCCCGCCTGGCGGTGCAGGTTCCGCTGTACTTTGCCGACAACATTGCGGCCCTCGGAGCCGCCCGCCTGGCCATGGGCTTGCCGTTGTATGCCGCGGGGCTCTGGGTTGCCTGGATGATTTCCCGGCCCCTGAAGAGCGCCGCTGCCGCCGGGGAGACCCGCCAGGGCAGCTGAGGCAGCCCACGCCTGGTTCATGGGCGGGGCCGGGGTCCGCAGGCTCGAAGCCATCCCCCTGGCGGACGCAGCGACTTAGACCCCGGGTTGATGCCCCGGGGGAGCGGGACCTACTGGGTTCCGGTGCTGCGCAGCACGGTGCGCAGCTGGTCCTCCGCCACAATGGTTGTGACAAAGAACAGCTCGTCCCCGCCCTCGATGACGTCGTCCTGGCTCGGGGTCAACGGGGTGTCGTCGCGCAGGATCGCCACGACCGTCGCGTCGGTGGGCCACGGCACCATTCCGATGGTGTGCCCAATCAGCGCCGAATCGTGCGGCACGGTGAATTCGACCATCGAAACCACCCCGGACTGCAGGGTCATCAGGCGCACCAGGTCGCCGATTTCCACTGCCTCCTCCACGAGCGCCGTCATCAGGCGCGGGGTGCTCACTGCGACGTCGACGCCCCAGGCGTCGTCGAACATCCAGTCGTTCTTGGGGTTGTTGACCCGGCCCACGGTGCGGCCGACGCCGAATTCGCTCTTGGCCAGCAGCGAGACCACGAGGTTGACCTTGTCGTCGCCCGTCGCCGAGACAACGACATCGAAATCCTCGAGCCTTGCCTCCTTGAGCACGCTCAATTCGCAGGCGTCGCCGAAGAGCCAGCGGGCGCCGCGGACCCCCGCACGCGATACGACCTCGGGCTTTTCATCGATGAGCAGCACTTCGTGCCCGTGTGAGATGAGTTCCTTGGCGATGGAACTTCCCACGGAACCTGCTCCGGCAATCATGACCTTCATGGGCGTGTCTACTCCGTGACTGGTTTCGGCGCGGTGGACAGGGCTTTTTCGATTTCGCTGGTGGCATCCAGAGGCATCATGGCGTGGACGATGTCGCCTTGCTGCAGGCGCATGCCCGGCTCGGGCAGTATGCCCTCGCCGAACCGCGAGAGGTAGGCGATGCGGATCGGGGCCGCTGCCTCCAGGTCTTCCAGCGCGTGGCCGAACCAGCCGTCGTGGACGTTGACCTCGCCCAGCACCAGCCGGCCCGAGGCCTCGCGGAAGTCGCCGCTGAGGGTGTGCTCGGGAAGGATGCGGCGCAACACCTGGTCGCTGCTCCAGCGCACGGCGGCAACGGTGGGGATGCCGAGGCGCTGGTAGATCTCGGCCCGTCCCGGGTCGTAGATCCGGGCGACGACGTGCGGGACGTGGTAGGTTTCCCGGGCGACGCGGGTGGCCAGGATGTTTGAGTTGTCGCCGCTGGACACCGCGGCGAAGGCATAGGCCTTGGTGATGTCCGCACGCTCAAGGGTGTCCCGGTCGAAGCCGACGCCCGAGACCTTGGTCCCGGAAAAGTTGCGGCGAAGCCTGCGGAAGGCCGCGTCGTCCTGGTCGATGATCGCCACCGAATGCCCCGCATCATCCAGGGTGTGGGCCAACGTGACCCCGACCCTGCCGCAACCCATAATGACAAAATGCGCCACGCGCCCGACCCTGCCTTTTCCCTTGGTGGAACACCGACAAACCTGCGGCTGCCCGTGGGGCTAGCCCCCGGACGCGGCCGCTAATGGCTCAGTCTTTCATGGAAAAGCGGGTCGATGCGGGATTCTTCACGTTCGGTCCCACGGTGCGGTGTATGACAGGGCGGGTCAAAGCGGCTAACTTTGGATCGTGCTTTCATTCCTCGACGCCGTTAAGCGGATTTTGGTGGGGCGCCCGTTTAGGACAGAGCGCCTGAAGCAGGCGCCGCTGCGTAAACGCCTTGCGCTGCCCGTTTTCGCCGCTTCCGGGCTGTCATCGATCGCCTATGCGCCGGACGAGGTGATGCTGACCCTCGCCCTGGCCGGGGTCACCGCCATGGCGATTTCGCCCCAGGTGGGGCTGGTCATCATGGTTGTCATGTTTGTGATCATCGCCTCCTACCGGCAGTCGGTGAAGGCCTACCCGTCGGGGCGGGGCGACTACGAGATCGCGTCGGTGAACCTGGGGCCCAAGGCCGGGACGACGGTTGCCGCGGCGCTGCTTGTCGACTTCGTGCTGACCGTTGCGGTGTCGCTCTCCTCGGCGTCGCACTATGTCATCGCCGCGTTCCCCGCCCTGGCGGGGATGCAGGCCTGGATCGCCACGGCCGGCGTTGTCATCCTCACGCTGCTGAACCTGCGCGGCCGGGGGCGCTCGCGCCTGGCCAACGCCGCGCCCGTGTACCTGTTCATCGGCGCGTTGCTGCTGATGCTGGCCCTCGGCGGGATCTTCGCCGCCATGGGGACCCTGGGCCAGGCGCCGAGCGCAGGCTTCGAGGTCATCCCGGACCCCGCCTACCCGGACGGGTTGACGGGCGTGGCGGGGCTCCTGCTGGTGCTGCGCGCCTTCTCCACCGGCTCGGCGGCATTGACCGGCGTGGAGGTGCCGATCTCCAACGTGCACACCCTGGCCGAACCCAAGGCCCGCAACGCCGCGACGCTGTTGCTGATGCTGGGGCTTATCGCCGCGGTGCTGACCCTCGGGACCATGTACCTGGCCCGGGCGGTGAACGTGCACGTGGTGGAGGACCCGGCCACCGGACTGAGCCTGGACGGCGGGCCGGTTCCCGCGGGCTACATCCAGGACCCGGTGCTCGGCCAGCTGGCCCACGCCATCTTCGGCGGGGAATCCGTCGGCTTCTTTGCCATCATGCTGCTGACCGTCGCGGTGCTGCTTGTCGCATCGCACACGGCCTTCAACTCCTTCCCGAACCTGGCCTCGAACCTTGCCACGGACGGCTACCTGCCGCGCCAGCTGCGCACCCGCGGCGACAGGCTCGGGTTCTCCAACGGCATCCTCTCGCTGGCCTTCGCCGCGATCGCGCTCATCTGGGTGTTCAACGCCCACGTGCCGACGCTGATCCAGCTCTACGTGGTGGGCGTCTTCGTCTCCTTCACGCTCAGCCAGCTGGGCATGATCAAGCACTGGGGACGCGAGCTGGCGATGACCCCGGACAAGCGCCCGCGCGCCCGCATCCAGCGCTCCCGCCTGCTGAACATGGTGGGCTTCGTGCTCACCGCAGCGGTGCTTGCCATCGTGCTCGGGACCCGGCTCATCCACGGCGCCTGGCTCGCGGTGCTGGGCATCGTGGTGCTGTACGCCTTGATGGATTCGCTGCACAGGCACTACGTCGCCGTCGACGAGGAGCTGGCCATCGACACGGGGCAGTCGCCCACCGCGCTGCCGGCGCGCGTGCACGCCCTGGTGCTGGTGTCCACGGTCCGCAAGCCGGTGCTTCGCGCGGTGGCCTTCGCCCGCGCCTCGCGCCCCTCCAAGCTGGACGCGATCGTGGTGGATGCCGATTCCGAGCAGACCGAGGCGAGCGTCGCCGAGTGGGAGCGCCTGGGCATCCCGGTTCCCATCACGGTGCTGGCTTCCCCGTACCGTGAAATATCCGCGCCGCTAATCGAATACATCCGCTCCATCAAGCGCGATTCCCCGCGGGACCTGATCGTCGTCTACATCCCCGAATACGTGGTGGGCCGCTGGTGGGAGCAGCTGGTGCACAACCAGACGGCGGTGCGCATCAAGAACCGCCTGCACTACGAGCCCGGCGTCGTCGTGGCCTCCGTTCCGTGGCGCCTCTCATCCTCGGATTCGGCCGCCTACGGCGGCTCGACCGAGCAGGCCTCCCCGGGCCACAAGACCATTTCCGCAGTACCGCCAGTTTCCAACGCGAAAGATTGAACCCCATGAGCACCGACAAGAACATCCTGCGAGTACGCCTCGGCGCTGCAGCCCACGGCGGACACAGCGTCGCCCGCCACGAGGGCCGGGTGATCTTTGTCCGCCACGGCATTCCCGGGGAAGAGGTCAGCATCGCCCTGCGCGACGCGGGGGAGAAGTCCCGCTTCTGGCGCGGCGACGTGGTCGAGGTCCACGAGGCCTCCGAACACCGCGTGCCGCACTTCTGGGCCGCCGCCGATTCCCTGCGCTCCGCGGAGCGCGGCGTCCTTCCCGTGGGCGGGGCCGAGTTCGGCCACATTTCCCTCGAACACCAGCGCGAGCTGAAGGGCCAGATTTTCACCGAGCAGCTCGAACGCCTGGGCAAGATCGACGCCGCCGAGCACGGGTTCACCGGCGTCCGCACCCCCGAGGGCGAGAGCGAGGACGCGCTGGGCTGGCGCACCCGCACGGCGTTCGCCGTCGATTCCAAGGGCCGCCTGGCGATGAGCCCCTTCCGCTCCAACGACCTGGTCCCGGTCAAGGAAATGCCGCTGGCGCACCCGAAGATCAACGAGCTCAAGCTCTGGGAGCTGCCGCTGCTGGGCATCAGCCGCATCGAGGTTGCCGTCGGCTCCGGCGAGGACGCCGGCGTGCTGGTGCTCTTCGTCGAGGACGGAACCCACACCGGTGCCGCCGGCCGCGCGGCCAAGCGCCTGCCGGAATGGGCGTCTGCAGCCTCCGTCACGCAGGTCGGCGGTTCCGTGGCAGACGGCCGCGGCGTCCTGCAGCGCCTGCGCGGGCGCACCTGGCTTTCCGAGTCCGTGGCCGGGCACGACTACCGGATCACCGGCGAGGGTTTCTGGCAGATCCACCGCCTGGCACCAGCCACCCTGGTCGAGCGCGTCATGGCCCAGCTGGCCCCGGGCTACGGCGCCCGTGTCGCGGACCTTTACGCCGGCGCAGGGCTCTTCAGCGCCCCGCTGGCCAAGGCCGTGGGGGACGACGGAATGGTTCTCTCCATCGAGGGCGCCCCGGGCACCAGCAAGGACGCCGTGAAGAACCTGCGCGAATTCCCGCAGGCCGTCATCTCGCAGGGACGCGTCGAGAAGACGCTGTCCCGGGAGCTGAACGAGCGCAAGGCCAAGCTGGATTCGATCGTGCTCGATCCTCCCCGCACCGGCGCCGGCAAGGCCGCCGTCTCCGCGATGGTCCGTTCGGGCGCCAAGAAGATCTCCTACGTTTCCTGCGATCCCGCGTCGTTTGCCCGCGACACCGCGGATCTGGCCGCGGCCGGTTTCCGGCTGGAGGAGATCGACGTGATCGACCTCTACCCGCACACGCACCACATGGAAACCGTGGGCCTTTTCCGGCGCCACTAGTCGTGGATGTGACTCCGTTCAACCCGAAAGTGTCGGGTTGTCGGGGTCTGGGCGCGTGTGGGGGATAGACTGTCTATAGCTCTGCCGCGAACCAACGCACAACGATCTCAGTTAGGGCTTCCTAACTGGAATCGGGTGCCCGCGTGCAACGAAGATGAGAATCTGGCGAGAGGAGTCCCAATGAGCAATGTGGACAGCTTTGGGGCCAAAGGCGTACTGGACGTCGATGGCAACGAATATGAAATTTTCCGGCTGAACGCAGTAGAAGGTGCGCAAAGCC
The DNA here is from genome assembly GCF_017876535.1 of Paeniglutamicibacter kerguelensis. Taxonomy (NCBI): domain Bacteria; kingdom Bacillati; phylum Actinomycetota; class Actinomycetes; order Micrococcales; family Micrococcaceae; genus Paeniglutamicibacter; species Paeniglutamicibacter kerguelensis. Next base: position 2,248,255 of record NZ_JAGIOF010000001.1, on the reverse strand, counting down.
TTCCGTACAGCCTCAAGGTTCTTTTGGAGAACCTGCTTCGCACCGAAGACGGTGCGAACATCACCGCAGACCACGTCAGGGCCTTGGGCCAGTGGGATGCAAACGCCGAACCGAACACCGAAATTCAGTTCACCCCGGCACGCGTCATCATGCAGGACTTCACCGGTGTTCCTTGCATCGTTGACCTTGCCACGATGCGCGAAGCCGTCAAGGAACTCGGCGGCGATCCGACCCGTGTGAATCCGCTCGCACCTGCCGAAATGGTCATCGACCACTCCGTGCAGATCGACGTCGCCGGCAACGCCGGTGCACTCGAGCGCAACATGGAAATCGAGTACCAGCGTAACGGGGAGCGTTACCAGTTCCTGCGTTGGGGCCAGACCGCATTCGACGATTTCAAGGTCGTTCCCCCGGGAACCGGCATTGTGCACCAGGTCAACATCGAATTCCTGGCACGCACCGTCATGACCCGCGAGGTCGACGGCGTTCTGCGCGCCTACCCGGACACCTGCGTCGGCACCGACTCCCACACCACCATGGTCAACGGCATGGGCGTGTTGGGCTGGGGCGTTGGCGGCATCGAGGCTGAGGCAGCAATGCTCGGCCAGCCGGTTTCCATGCTGATCCCGCGCGTTGTCGGCTTCAAGCTCAACGGCTCGATCCCGGCAGGCGCCACCGCCACCGACGTCGTGCTGACCATCACCGAAATGCTGCGCAAGCACGGTGTTGTCGGCAAGTTCGTGGAATTCTACGGCCAGGGCGTTGCCCAGGTTCCGCTGGCAAACCGCGCCACCATCGGCAACATGTCCCCGGAATTCGGTTCCACCGCGGCAATGTTCCCGATCGATGACGTCACCCTTGATTACCTGCGCCTGACCGGCCGCTCGGCCGAGAACGTGGCCCTCGTGGAGGCTTACGCCAAGGAACAGGGCATGTGGCACGATGCCAACCGCGAAATCCGTTTCTCGGAATTCCTGGAACTGGATCTGTCCACGGTTGTTCCGTCCATCGCAGGCCCGAAGCGTCCGCAGGACCGCATCGAGCTTTCCAGCGCCAAGGAACAGTTCCGCAAGGACATCCACAACTACGCCGCAGGCGCAGCCGACGAGCTGAACATCGGCCGCCCGTCCACCAGCGTTGAGGTCAACAAGGCAGACGGCACCACGTTCTCGATCGACCACGGCCTGGTTTCCATCGCCTCGATCACCTCGTGCACCAACACGTCCAACCCTTCGGTCATGCTTGCCGCCGCTTTGCTGGCACGCAAGGCCGTTGAAAAGGGCCTGACCTCCAAGCCATGGGTCAAGACCTCGGTCGCCCCGGGCTCGAAGGTAGTCACCGAGTACTACGAGAAGTCCGGCCTCATGCCGTACCTGGAGAAGCTCGGCTTCTTCGTCGTGGGCTACGGCTGCGCAACCTGCATCGGCAACTCCGGCCCGCTGGATGCCGAGATCTCCGAGGCCATCCAGGCCAAGGACCTCGCAGCAACCGCAGTGCTCTCGGGCAACCGAAACTTCGAAGGCCGCATCAACCCGGACGTGAAGATGAACTACTTGGCTTCCCCGCCATTGGTCATCGCCTACGCCCTGGCCGGCACCATGGACTTCGACTTCGAAACCGATTCCCTGGGCACCGACGAGGCCGGCAACGAGGTGTTCCTCAAGGACATCTGGCCGACCCCGACCGAGGTCCAGGCAACCATCGATTCGTCGATCGACGAGGGCATGTTCGCCAAGGGCTACGACGGAGTCTTCGACGGCGACGATCGCTGGAAGGCGCTCGACACCCCGGCCGGCAACACCTTCGAGTGGGCCGAAGATTCGACCTACGTTCGGAAGCCACCATACTTCGAGGGCATGACGGCAACCCCGGCACCGGTTGAGAACATCTCCGGCGCACGCGTGCTGCTGAAGCTGGGCGATTCGGTCACCACCGACCACATCTCCCCGGCCGGCTCCTTCAAGTCGGACACCCCGGCCGGCCAGTACCTGCTGGCCAACGGCGTGGATCGCAAGGACTTCAACTCCTACGGCTCGCGCCGTGGCAACCACGAGGTCATGATTCGCGGAACCTTCGCGAACATCCGTATCCGCAACCAGATCCTGGACGGCGTCGAGGGTGGCTTCACCCGCGACTTCACCCAGGAAGGTGCACCGCAGTCCTACGTCTACGACGCCGCGCAGAACTACAAGGAAGCCGGCACCCCGCTGGTCGTCCTCGGCGGCAAGGAATACGGCTCGGGCTCCTCGCGTGACTGGGCCGCAAAGGGCACCGCACTGCTGGGCGTCAAGGCCGTCATCACCGAGTCGTTCGAGCGCATCCACCGCTCGAACCTCATCGGCATGGGCGTTCTTCCGCTGCAGTTCCCGGCCGGCGAAAACGCCGACACCCTGGGCCTGACCGGCACCGAGACCTTCTCTGTCGAGGGAGTGACCGAACTCAACAACGGCACCACCCCCAAGACCCTGAAGGTCACCGCCGTGGCGGAAGCCGGCAAGACCGTCTCCTTCGATGCCGTCCTGCGCATCGATACCCCGGGCGAAGCAGATTACTACCGCAACGGTGGCATCCTGCAGTACGTTCTGCGTCAGATCTCCGCCAACTAACTAGTTAGCGAAGACCAACGCACGCAAGGGCGGGTCGGCTTGGAAATCATCCAAGCCAACCCGCCCTTGCGGCATTTAAGGCGGCACTGCCCCGGGCTCCCGCCCCGGGTCGAATGAAGGAAGCTGGCCGAACCCCGTCGGGGGACATGCAGTCGGACTCGGAGGGCCGGTCAGGCCTGCTTGCCGGCAATGACCTTCCGGGCGGAGGTCAAGTGCTGGGGCGTGCATTTCCCGCCGTACCCCGCGTACCACGTGCGGGTGTACCCGGATTTGGTATCGTGTTCGGAGCCCGAAAGCTTGGCACCCATGGCAACGGCCATGCAATCGGCCATGTGCTCGGTCCCGGCGGCGGTCCGTGGTTTCCCGTAAACGGCGTCCATGCGTCGATCAAGCTTGGCAAAATCATATTTGTAGGCCCGGTACTGAAGGATGTGGGCACACTCGTGGTACTGGATCGCAATGGCCATGGGATGGTTCGGGTCGAGCTTTTTTCCGCCGAAACCGTTGGTGTCCAAGGTGATCATTTCCTTCATGTTGCCAGCCCAACCGCTGGCCTCGGCCATGTTGGGCTTGTTCGGCCCCACCGTCATCGGCACGCCCTTGCACCACTTGGCAATGTTCTTTGCCGCCGAGGCCTTCCAGTCCAGCTTGCCGAGCGGAACGTTTGCGGCAACCTTGGCTGCCCGTGATGACTGGATCCACCCGGTCTTGCCCGCGTACTCGACCTTGACCCGCCCGTTGGACCTGTCATTGGTTCGGGTGCCAAGCGTGTAGTCGGCCGGGATCTTCGCCAGTTGCTTTGTTGATCGGGTCGAGGCATACAGCGGGGTTGTGGAGGAGGTCTGGTACTTGGCGGTGATGGCTCGCCGGATGTCGGCGGACGGGGCCCACCCGGTCTTGCCGGCGGAGTAAAGCTGGGCGTATTTGCCGCTTGTCCGCCCGGTGGACACCAGCGCCTTGCCCCGGGCCAGATCCGCCACGCGGGCGCCCTTGCCTGGTGATGTGCGCAGGCTGGTGTTCCGGAGCGCCTCGTACCGGTGCTGTGGAAGCCGTTTCGTGTCGGCCATCCGGAACCATCCGGTCTTGCCGCCGACATTGGCCCGGACCCAGCCGCTCTTGGTGGAACGGGTGCTCAGGTAGGCGCCCTGCTTGACGGTTGCCAGCTTGCGGCCCGATGTCGAGGCGGAGGCACGCAACGGGGCCTCCTTCGTGACCCGGTACTGGACCGGCGGCGTGGCCGAAACCTTCCGCGCGGCGGCCTGTTGCGGCGCGGCTGGAGCGGAAACAGAGAACGTGGGGGTGGCGGGCTGGCCGGCGGCGAAAGCCGGGGCCGGAACAACCAGCGCCAGCGCCAGCGCGGCGGCGACGGACAGGACATGGAATCGCATGGCAATGTTCCTTGGAGGCGTGGGATGCGCCAAATGACCGCCGGGGAATCCCAGGGGAAACGTGACGCGTATTACCCTCGATGCTAGCCCACGAAACATTGCGGATCACGCAATGCCATCGGGTCACCCAACCCGCGGCGGACCCAACCCCCGCCGGGGATCAGCTGCGTGTTCCGCCGAGACCTTCGTTCAGCGACGCGACCCGTGCCGCAAGGTCGTCGCGCAGGAACTCCATGAGCTCGCGCTCCGTGCTCAGTTCCTCCGGAGCTTGGGCGGGAATCCAACGTTCCATCTCCACGCCGTCCAGGTCCGGAACCTGTGCCTCGCCCACGATGATGACCCGGTCCGCTGCCCGCAGCCGTTCCTCGGTCAACGCCGATGGAACCTCGGCACGCATGTCTGCACCGGCCTCCCGGACCACGTCGGCGGCCAGCTCATTGACGTGGTGGGCGGGAACCAGCCCGGCGGATTCCACGTGTACCGACTTTCCCGCGGCCTGGCGCAACAGCGCCGCCGCCATCTGCGATTTGCCGCCGTTGGTGTTGCAGACAAAGAGGACCGTGGGCCGTGGATCGCTATCTGGGGAGTTCATTTGGGGTTTTGTCCTCTACATTGAAACGGGACACCGAACATCGGTGCCCCACGATCTTACGCAGGCGGACCGCGTTGGTGCCCCGCGCCACTGTGGCTTCCGCCGCTATGTTGCCCCGGAGGCAAATCCGGAGCGGTAAGATTGAATGGGTATTTGTCACTTCGAAAGGACCGCCTCCGTGTCATTGCTTCAGACCATCAACGAGCCACGCGACCTGCAGGGTTTGGACATGGTCGAAATGCACCAGCTGGCCGACGAAATCCGGACGTTCCTCATCGACAACGTGGCACGCACCGGCGGGCACCTTGGCCCCAACCTCGGAGTGGTCGAGCTGACGCTCGGGATCCACCGGATCTTCGAATCCCCGCGCGATTCCATCATCTTCGACACCGGGCACCAGTCCTACGTGCACAAGCTGGTGACCGGACGCCAAGACTTCGCCACGCTGCGCCAGCAGGGAGGGCTTTCGGGCTACCCGGAACGCGCCGAATCCGTGCACGACATAGTTGAATCCTCGCACGCATCCTCCTCCCTTTCCTGGGCCGACGGAATTTCCCGCGCCCGCAAGCTCACCGGCGAATCGGACCGCTACGTCGTGGCGCTGGTCGGCGACGGGGCACTGACCGGAGGCATGGCCTGGGAAGCGGTCAACAACATCGCGGCCGACAAGGACCGCCGGGTGGTCATCGTCGTCAACGACAACGGACGCTCCTACGCGCCGACCATCGGCGGCCTGGCCGACCAGCTCGCGGGCCTCCGCCGGCAGCTCGACAAGTTCCGGACGCGTCCGGCCTACGAGCAGACCATGGACAAGCTCAAGGGCCGCCTCAAGGACTCCGGCGCCATTGGCCAGTTCGCCTACAAGTCGTTGCACGCCACCAAGAAGGGCTTCAAGGACTGGTGGGCGCCGCAGGGGCTTTTCGAGGACCTCGGCATGAAGTACCTCGGCCCCATCGACGGGCACAACCAGGCCGCTGTCGAAGAAGCCCTGCAGCAGGCCAAGCACTTCTCCGGTCCGGTCATTGTCCACGTGCTGACCGAAAAGGGCCGCGGCTACGCGCCGGCCCGAGCCGACGAGGCCGACCAGTTCCACGCCGTCGGCGTCATCGACCCGCAAACCGGCGAGCCGCTGAAGAAGGCCTCCGCGCGTTCCTGGACTTCCGTCTTCGGGGAGGAAATCGCTGACATCGCCGACGAGCGCAACGACATCGTTGCCATCACCGGGGCCATGCTGCTGCCGGTGGGACTCAAGACCATGTCCGAACGGCACCCCGAACGCGTGCTGGATGTCGGCATTGCAGAACAGCACGCGATGACTTCCGCTGCGGGCCTTGCCTTCGGCGGCCTGCACCCGGTGGTCTGCGTCTACGCGACCTTCCTGAACCGCGCCTTCGACCAGCTGCTCATGGACGTGGCACTGCACAAGGCTGGCGTCACGGTGGTCCTCGACCGCGCAGGCGTGACGGGCCCGGACGGGCCAAGCCACCACGGCATGTGGGACATGGCCCTGATGCAGATCATTCCCGGCGTGCACCTGGCCGCCCCCCGCGACGCGGTGCGCCTGTGCGAGGAACTGCGCGAAGCCGTAGCCATCAAGGACGCGCCGACCGTCGTCCGCTTCTCCAAGGGAGAGGTCGGGCCCGAGATCGTTGCGCTCGAGCGATTGCACGACGGCGTCGAGGTGTTGGCGAAGCTCGGTTCCGGCGAGGAGCGCGACGTGCTGATCGTCTCGGTCGGCGCCATGAGCGAACTCTGCCTGGATGTCGCAAGCAGGCTGAACGCCCAGGGCATCACCGTCACGGTCGTGGATCCGCGTTGGGTACTGCCGGTGCCGCGTTCGATCATCGGGCTGGCCGCCCGCCACCGCATCGTTGTCTGCATCGAGGACGGCGTGCGCGCCGGCGGCGTGGGTTCCCGGATCCGCCAGGAAATGCGTGCGGCAGGTGTCGACACGGCCCTGAACGAGGTCGGCCTGCCCACCGAATTCCTGGCACACGGAACCCGTGGCGAGGTCATGGACCGTATCGGGCTCAGCGCCGCGCAGATCGCCAACGACACCCTGGCGCAGGTCCTGGGCACCAAGGTGCCCTTCGCCCGTCCGCTGCCCGGCCAGGACCTGCCCACCGGACAGATCCCGCAGCTATGAAGCCGGCAGCGGTGATCCCCGCAGGTCTTCCACGCGACCCCGCAGGTGCCGCTGTCGGCGACATCGTGGTGGCCCGCGCCTGGAAGTACGACGGACAGCCCCACTGGGTGGTCCCCGGCTACTACCTGGGCAACGATGTCCACGGCCACTGGATCTACCAACCCGCGGGATCGCTGGTTTCGCGCCCCGGCCACGGCCACTGGGCAGACACCGATGCGGTGTGCCTGGTGCCGCGCACCGGGTACTGGGTCGGAACGTTTTACGACGACCCGGCCGCAGAGGACCTGCGCATTTACTTGGACCTCTCATCCCACATCGGCTGGCGCAAGCTGGCCCGCGGGGGATGGGAAGTGAACTCCGTGGACATGGACCTGGATGTTATCGAATCCAGGGAACACGGGGTCTTCCTGGACGACCAAGACGAATTTGCCGAACACTCGGCGCAGATGGCCTACCCGCAAGAGCTGGTGGCGGCCATCGAGCATGAAGCAGCATCACTTCTGGATCTGGTCGGCAGCGGGCAAGCGCCCTTTGACGACACCATGACCGTTTGGTTTACCCGCGGCCGCGCCGCATATTCCGACGCACCATCCCGCTAAAGGAGCACCACCACATGTCAATTGTCCGCACTTACCGCCGCGACGAAGACGGCACCCTGAATTTCCGCGAAGCCTGGTTCTCCCAGTACGAGGGTGAAGAGCTGGGGCAGTTTGTCGTCAACCACGGAACCGTTGGCCACCAGTCCAAGACCGAGACCGCCAAGGACGTCACCGAGGCAACCGCGCAGGGCCTGCTGGATGCCTTCAGCGAACAGTGCACCGAGGACGGCTTCCTGCCGCTGACCGAAGCCGACCAGCACTGGGTCATCGTGCAGTACACGCTGAAGTCCGTCGAAGGCACCGACCGCGACAAGTACCTGGAAACCACCGCCAAGGAAGCCCTGACCGGCCACCTGGCTTGGCGCGGCCTGGGCACCGTGGAGTCCTCGGACTATGCACCGCGCAAGCTCAACATCCGCATCCTGTCCCCGGAGCCCAAGCGTGCGGTTTCCGCCGTCAAGACCTGCCTGCGCGAGGCGAAGCTCGACTTCACCAAGCTCACCATCGCCACCGCACCGTTCGACGGACTGGACAACCTCAAGCAGGCCCACCCGTTGCCGGCCAAGGGAACCTTCTCCCTTTCCTAGGGTTTGATTTCACAGGCGTCGATGGGCCGGGTGCTGCAACGGGTTGTTCGTTGCAGCACCCGGCCCATAGTCATTTACCACTAAGTCAACTGCACTGGATGCCAGAAGGCGTTTGCATCGCGAATGCTGTCCGGAGCCGAACCCTCTACGACGTTCCCGGCCCCAAAGCAGCGTAACCACTCAATGTCGCCAGCTGGCAGACACGCCGGCCAGCCACTCTGCCCTGCCCAAAACACTTCGCCGACATGTGCAAAGAAGCCTGCCCCTACCCTCGCGAAAAGTTGGGGTAGGGTGCAGGCTTCATCCGTCGGAGCATGTCAATCGATAATTAATTATGCGGATGTGGTGTCAGCGAACAAACGCTGACACCACATCCGCCCGCGCTACCAGTGCGCACAGAGCGTGTGCATTATTCGTTTTTCGGTTGTACTTTTCGGCCTCGAAGCAGGGATATGACTACCCCGATACCAAGAAACAGTCCAGCACCCATAACCGATTCCAACATCGAGGAGCTAGTGAACCAGAGCAGGTAGGCAAAGATGAAAATGCTCCCGCCGAGGGACCAGATAACATCACTTTTTAGCATGATTCTTTCCTCAGATTATGCAAAGGGGCGTTGTCCATTCCCGGTTTCCCGGGGGATGAACAACGCCCCTTGCGAGTCAGTCCTGCACCAAAATGGCTAGGGCCTAGTCTGTTCCCGAATCAAAGGCGGCACGCTCCAGCGAGCGGTCCTGAGCCAATTCATCGGCGTCTACGGCTTCGGCGTCGACGATTGCCGAAGCGCCGCCTGCCTCCAGCTTGCCGACCAGTTCGACGGTCTTGCTGCCCAGCAGGCCCTGGTTGGCGTACTGCTCAAGACGCGAGCGGGAATCGGCGATGTCCAGGTTGCGCATGGTCAGCTGGCCGATGCGGTCCAGCGGGCCGAATGCCGAGTCGCCAACGCGCTCCATGGACAGCTTGTCCGGGTGGTAGCTGAGGTTCGGGCCCACGGTGTCCAGGACCGTGTAGTCGTCGCCGCGGCGCAGGCGCACCGTGACGGTGCCGGTGACGGCCGAACCGACCCAGCGCTGCAGCGATTCGCGCAGCATCAGGGCCTGCGGGTCCAGCCAGCGGCCTTCGTACATCAGGCGGCCCAGGCGGCGGCCCTCTGCGTGGTAGTTGGCCACGGTGTCTTCGTTGTGGATCGCGTTGAGCAGGCGCTCGTACGTGATGTGCAGCAGCGCCATGGCCGGGGCCTCGTAGATGCCGCGGGACTTGGCCTCGATGATGCGGTTTTCGATCTGGTCGCTCATGCCCAAACCGTGGCGGCCACCGATCTTGTTGGCTTCGTCGACCAATGCCACCGCATTGTCGAAACGAACGCCATTGATGGCGACGGGGCGGCCGGCCTCGAAGGACACGGAGACGTCTTCGGTCTTGACCTCGACCGACTCGTCCCAGTAGCGCACGCCCATGATCGGTTCAACCGATTCCAGGGACGTGTTCAGCAGCTCGAGGGTCTTGGCCTCGTGGGTTGCACCCCAGATGTTCGCGTCGGTGGAGTAGGCCTTTTCGGCCGAGTCGCGGTACGGGAAGTTGCGCTCAACGAGCCACTCGCTCATTTCCGAGCGGCCGCCGAGTTCCTGGACGAATGCCGGGTCGAGCCACGGCTTGTAGATGCGCAGCTTCGGGTTGGAGAGCAGGCCGTAGCGGTAGAAACGCTCGATGTCGTTGCCCTTGTAGGTGGAGCCGTCTCCCCACACATCAACACCGTCTTCGCGCATGGCGCGGACCAGCAGGGTGCCGGTGACGGCACGGCCCAGCGGGGTGGTGTTGAAGTAGGCCTTTCCACCGGAGCGGATGTGGAAGGCGCCACAGGCCAGGGCAACAAGGCCCTCTTCAACCAGTGCCGGCTTGCAGTCGACAAGGCGTGCGGCTTCTGCGCCGTACTCCAGGGCGCGGCCCGGGACTGCATCAATATTCGGTTCATCGTACTGACCAAGGTCACCGGTGTACGTGTAGGGAATGGCACCCTTTTCACGCATCCAGGCAACTGCAACGGACGTATCGAGGCCACCGGAGAACGCGATACCTACGCGTTCGCCAACGGGCAGGGAGGTGAGGACTTTAGACATGTTCCCCATCCTATAGGGTCTTTGGGGGTTTCCGGGGAACTTGGCAAGACGCTTCTGCGACATACTGTGCCGCGGGGCGCGGGCCGTGCTTGAATTTTCTGGGGGCCTTGGTCCCCGGTCCCCGGCGGCGATCCCGCCGAGGGCGGCGATTGATGCATAAATATTTGAGAGAGTGAATCCTTATGAGCACTGTGGAGCAACGACGTTTGGGCAATTCCGGGCTGGCGGTTTCGGTCGTCGGATTGGGCTGCAACAACCTGGGGCGGGCCGGTACCGCCACGCAGTCTCAGGAAGGCACAAACGCGGTCATCGGTGCCGCGCTTGAGTCAGGAATCACATTTTTCGATGTTGCGGATGTCTACGGCATGGAGCCCGGACTCTCGGAAACCATGCTCGGCAAGGCGTTGGGGTCGCGCCGCGACGAGGTGGTCATCGGCACCAAGTTCGGGCTGGATATGAATGGAGCCAACGGCAACGACTTCGGGGCCCGCGGTTCGCGCAGGTACATCATCAGGGCCGTCGAGGCATCCCTGAAGCGGCTGGGCACCGACTACATCGACCTCTACCAGTACCACTCGCCGGATGCGCAGACTCCCGTCGCCGAAACCCTTGCGGCACTCGATGACCTGGTGCGGGCCGGCAAGGTCAGGTACCTGGGGCATTCGAACCGGGCGGGCTGGCAGATCGCGGAAGCGGAATTCACCGCCAGGATGCAGGGCGGCGAGCGCTTCGTCTCCACCCAGAACCACTACAACCTGCTCGACCGCCGCGCCGAGCTCGAGGTGACCCCGGCCGCCGAGGCCTTCGGGCTGGGGCTGCTGCCGTACTTCCCGCTGGCAAACGGCTTGCTGACCGGCAAGTACTCCTCGGGGGAGGCGCCGGAAGGCAGCCGGCTGACCCATGCCCGGCAACACCTGATGCACACCGTCGACTTCGGGCAGCTGCGCCGCTTCTCCGACTTCGCCCGGGAGCGCGGCTTCAACGAGCTCGAGGTCGCGTTCTCCTGGCTTGCGGCCCAACCGGCGGTCGCCAGCGTGATCGCAGGGGCCACCCGCCCCGAGCAGGTCGAGCAGAATGCACGCGCGGTCTCTTGGAAGCCGGGGCCCGAGGACCTGGCCGAACTGGACGAGATCTTCCCCAAAGTCCCCAAGATCGCGCTGTTCTAGCCGATGACCTTGCCATTGACCCCGCCACGGGTCCGGATCCTGCTCGACAACGACACCGGGATCGACGACGCACTCGCCCTGGCCTACCTTGCGGCCTGCCCACACGTGGAGATCGTCGCGGTCACAGCCACCCCGGGAAACGTCGACGCCGACCAGGTCGCCGCGAACAACCGGGCCCTGCTGGCGCTGTGCGGGCAACCGCAGGTGCCTGTGCTCATCGGGGCGCGGGAACCGCTGCGCGTCCCGCTGGTCACGACCCCCGAAACCCATGGCCCGCAGGGGGTCGGCTACGCCACGCTGCCCGACCCGGGGCCCGCTGACCCCCAAACGGGGGAGCGGGACGCTGTCGACTACTGGATCGAGGCGGCCCGCGCCAACCCCGGGGAACTGACGGCCCTGCTGACCGCCCCGCTGACCAACTTCGCGCACGCGCTGCGCCGCGAGCCGAGGCTGCCCTGGCTGCTGCGACGGGTCGTGATCATGGGCGGTGCCTTCTATTACCAGGGCAACACCACCCCGACCGCGGAGTGGAACACGCACGTGGACCCGCACGCCGCCGCCGAGGTCTATGCCGCCTACACGGCCGCCGCCGAGGCCGGACTCGACGAGGAGAAGCTGCCGATCGTCTGCTCGCTGGACACCACCGAGCGCTTCGAGATGCAGCCGGCACTGCTCACCGACCTGGCCGCTGCGGCCGGCTGCGCTGAACCCGAGCACGTGCTCGCCGGCGACCCGGAGGGACAGCGCAGCACCGCCTCGAACCCGCTGGTGCGCTATCTCTCCGACGCGCTGCGCTTCTACTTCGAATTCCACCGCCACTACGACCAGGGCTACATCGCCCACGTGCACGACTTCTTCGCCGCCGGGATCGCCGCCGGAACCCTCGAGCACCGCAACCGCCCGGCGACCGTGGCCGTCGAAACCGAATCCCCGCTGCTGTTCGGGACCACCGTGGCGGACTTCCGCTCGCTCTGGGGAAAGCCGGCCAACGCCCGGGTGGTGTCCTGGAACGACCCGGAAACCGGGTTCGCCGAGCTCGTCGAGAGGCTCGGCGTCCTGGCCCGGCGGCTGGAGCCGGCCGACTGAGCGGTTGGCCCAGAGGCCGGGAAGTGGCCCGGGGAGTGCGCCCACGTGGGCTAGAATCATTCCCCGGGCCAAGGTGACATAGGCCCGTCGATCACACTCCCCGGCGCCACCGGTGTTCCCGCTGGCGTCTTCGTATCCGAGGAATGCCCCATGTCACCGAACCTGACCCTGCCCGAGACCGCCACCGGGAGCCCGCTGCGCCGCCGCCTGCTGGCCGCAACCGGAGCGCTGCTGCTCGCCGGCACCTACACCACCCTGGTGCTGACCCAGCCGGCCGGACTCACCGACGGCCTCGGGGCGTCCGTGGCCCTGGCGACCTTCGCAGCCTACCTGGCCGCAGCGGTCCTGCTGCTGGCCGCGGTGCTGCCCGAGCTGCCTGTCTCCACGCTCACCCTGATCCCCGTGGCGCTGGCGCTGAACATCGTGCTGGGCCAGTTCGTCGGCTCCGTGATGGTCCCGCTCTACCTTGACTCGCTGGGCACGGTGCTGGTCGGCTTCCTGGCCGGACGCCGGGCGGGTGCCGCCACCGGCGTGCTCGGCACGCTCATCTGGTCGCTGTTCAACCCGACCGTGCTGCCCTTCGCCGCCGGTGCCGCACTTGTCGGCTTCCTGGCTGGCACCGCCGCCCGCTTCGGCGCGCTGCGCCGCCCCTACCTGGCCCCGGTTGCGGGCCTTGCCGTCGGCGTGCTGGTCGGTGTGGTCTCCGCCCCGGTCGCCGCCTTCGTCTTCGGCGGGACCTCCGGGGTCGGCACCGGCGCCGTGGTCGCCGCATTCCGCTCCATGGGCGACTCGCTGCTCTCGGCCGTGACCAAGCAGGCGCTGATCTCCGATCCCGGGGACAAGGCCATCGTCTTCCTGCTCGCCGCACTGCTCATCTACGCGCTTCCCGGGCGCCTGACCGCAAGCTTCGCCTTCGTGCGCCGCCACCGCGTGCTCGGTTCACGGACCTCCCGCTAGGAACAGCCCGTGCCCCGCACCGCGCCGCTGCACCCGTTCACCGTGCTGGCCCTTGCGGCCGCCGTCACGGCAACCACCACGGCCGCTGGCCGCTGGTGGCTCAGCTGCGCCGTGCTGCTTGGGTGCCTGCTGCTGGCGGCGTGGGCCCGCCGCGCCCGCAAGCTGGCCGGGCTCTCCGCCGCCATCCTGCTGCCCGCCTGGGGTTCCCAGCTGCTCATCCACGGCATGGTCGATACCGCCGGCAGCCACGTGCTGGCCGCGGCCGGCCCGTTGCGGATCACCGCCGAGGGGCTGGCGACCGCCACCCAGCTGGGGCTGCGCACCGCGGTCCTGGTGGTCGCCGGGCTGCTGTGCACGCTGCTCATCAACCGGCACGACCTGGTCGCCGCGGTCGACCTCTCGCCCGCCCCGCCGCAGCTGGGCTACCTGCTGGCCGCCACCCTGTCCCTGCTTCCCCGGATGGCCGAGCGGCAGCGTGCCATCGGCGAGGCGCAGGCGCTGCGCGGCGCCGCCACCGGCACCGGGATCATGGGCTGGTGGCGGCGCGTCACCCTGCGCGCGGTGCCGCTGGTGCTCTCCTCCCTGCAGGACGCGGCCGACCGTTCGGCCCACCTGGCCGCACGCGGCTTCCCCGCCGCCGGCCCACACACCCGCTTGCGTTCCGTGCCGGATTCGGCCGCCCAGCGACGGATCCGCCGGGTGGCCCTGGCCTGCGTCGTGCTGGGCCCATTGGCCGTGCTGGCCCCGGCCTGGGCGACACTGGCATGAGTGAGAGGGACAACATGAAGACGAAGGACAAGACGGTGCTCGGGTTGGAATTGGAGAGGTTCCGCTTTTCAAGGGCCTTGCGCGACACGCTCGCCGGGATCGACCTGTCCCTGGAACCGGGATCGCTGACCGCCATCGTGGGCGGCTCCGGGTCCGGCAAGTCCACGCTCGGTGCGGTGCTGGCCGGGATGCTGCCGCGGCACGACGGCGACGAGCTGGAGGCGACGCTGCGCCTCGCCGGGCGGGAAATCCGCCACGGCGCCGGCAGTGGCGTGCGCATCGATCCGGTGGGGTGGGCCCGCCAGGTCGGGATGCTGCCCCAGGACGCCCGCCACTACCTCTCCGGGGTGCGCGAAACAGTGGAAGAGGAACTGGCCCTGGGCCTGGAGAACGCGGGGGTGCCGCGCACACAGATGCGGGCGCGGATCGCCGCGCTCGCGGACCGGCTGGGGCTGCACGCGCTGATGGACCGCGACCCGGGCAAGCTCTCCGGCGGACAGGAGCGACTCGTGGCGCTGGCCGCGCTCGCGCTCGGCGAGGCGCCGGTGCTGGTGCTCGACGAGCCGCTGGCCGGATTGGACACTGCGGCGGCGGCCCGCGTCTGTGCGCTGGTGGGCCGGCTGCGCTCCGAGGGCACCGCGGTGGTGCTGCTCACCCGCTTCATGGACCAGCTGGCGGCCGGTGCCGATCACGTGCTGTCACTTCGCGAGGGGAGTTGCCACGAAGTGGAATACGTCGCGCCGACGGCCCGCGCCGCAGCCCCTCCGGTCCGACGGCCGGTTGCCGACGGGCCCGCCCTGCTCGAGTTCTCCGGGATCGACCTTGGTTACCGGGGCTCCGCCGGATCTGTGGTGGCGGGGCTGGACCTCCAATTGAGGGCCGGGGAATGTGTCGCGCTGGCCGGGCCGAACGGTACCGGCAAGACCACGGTGCTCAAGGCCGCCGCCGGCCTGATGCGCCCAGCCGCCGGAGAGGTGGCCGGGAGCGCATCCTCGGGCGGGTCCGTGGGTCTGCTGCTGCAGAATCCCGTCGACCAGTTGTTCGAGCGCACGGTCCGCCGTGAGGTCGCGTTCGGCCTTCCCAAGCGTGCTCCCCAGGCCGCCCGGATCCCGGAGGTGCTGGCCTCGCTGGGGTTGGCCGACGAGGCGGAGACCCACCCCTACGAGTTGCCGGCCTCGGCCCGCCGGCTGGTCGCCCTGGCCACGGTGCTGGTGCGTGAACCCACGGTGCTGTTGCTCGACGAGCCGACCGAGGCGCTGGATGCGGACGGGCTGGCCCTGCTGCACACGGCGATCGAGACAGTGTTGGACCGCGGCGGCGCGGTGCTGCTTGCCACCCACGACGAGGCGTTCATGGCCGCCACCGCGCACCGTGTGCACAGGATGGGTCCGGCCGCTCCCGCCCGGATCTAGGGTTGGTTGTCACGCATCCGGACGTCAACCGGATGCGGGCGTGCGCACGATGGAGTGACAGTGTCACCAGCTATCGTGTACCTGCTGTCATCGGCGACCGTGTCTGCATACGGCCCGCCATCCGAGTGATTTGCCCGAGAGATGGAAACAAAAAGAGAACTGGACCGGGATCGTCCATCGGGCAGCCGCATGGTGTGATGGAATCGGGGGATGGAGATCCGTCCCTACGCCGAGACCGATGCCCCAGCGACGCTGGGCGTGTTCTTGGCGGCGGTCACGGAGACTGCTTCGGCGCACTACTCAGCGGAGCAGATCGCTGCATGGGCGCGGGCGGATGAACGCGATGCCATCCAATGGAACACCGCGAGGAAGTCGCTCAATACCTACGTGGCCGCCATCGGGGCCGAGGTCGCAGGCTTCTCCGACGTCGAAGCCGATGGCTACATCGACATGATGTTTGTCGCCCCCAAGTTCGGTCGACGCGGCGTCGCCGGCGCCCTCCTGGCGCATCTCCGCGCAATCGCGGTAGGAACCAGCGCATCCGAGCTGTACGCCAACGCGAGCATCACGGCACGGCCATTCTTCGAGCGGCACGGATTTGCCGTGGTCGCCGAGCAGCACCCGGTCTCACGCGGCGTAGAGATGACCAACTACAGGATGTTGCTCCCGCTCTAGAGCCGATCCCGGACCCGTCTGCACGAACGCTTCAACAACGGTCTCAGGCACACGCGGTTCAGTTCTTTGGGGATGTCCTTGGACGGCCCTCTGCCATTTTCCAAAGTCGTCTGCTCGCCGTCGGCAGCCGTGGCTTTCCGGTAGCCGCCGAAGTCCTTGCATGGCAGCCATGGCCCAGTTCCGGCGCCACGGATACGCCGCCTCGTGAGGGAAGTTTGGTTGCAAGTGAACGATCCGGCCCAATCCCTCGTCTTATTGGATGGAGCCGGTCTTCGGCGCGATTGTTTGGTTCTGTAGCCGGGGCCTGCCATGAATGCATCCCCCGGAGCCGGTCAAACACGTCAGCCGAATTTCCCGACGTGTCTCAGGCGACACGTTGGTCCTGATCCCAAAAACAAACCCACAGAGGAGCCGCACTTTATGAACAAGCGAATCAGTACAACCATGGCAGTGCTATCCCTGACAGCGCTGGCGCTCGCCGGCTGCAACGCCGCAACAGATACCGCCGCCGGTGCAATATCCCAGACCGCCGGTGCCGCGGCCAGTTCGAACCCGGCGGTTCCCGAAGACGATAAAACTTTATTTGACGCCGATATCACCAACAACTCCCTTGCCGTGAGCCCGGATGAGAAAACCGCGGTGGTCTCGGACAGCCGCGAAAAGTCAGTCCTGATCTATGACCTGGCCGAAGGTGTGCTGCGCAAGAAGATCGGTGGCTTTGGCACGCCGCGGAACATTGTGTTCATCGACGGCGGCTCGCAATTTGTCGTCTCCGACAGCAGCCTCGGCACCCTCCGCTTTTACAGCACGGTGGACTATACGCTGCAGGATGAAGTCGTGGTTGGACCGGGAGCATTCGGAACCGCGGTAAGTCCCGATGGAAAGAGCATGTATGTGAACAACCAGGCACATAGCTCAGTCACCGTCGTCGATCTTGATGCGCGGAAACCGACCGACGTAATCACCGGATTTTCCCAGCCACGGCAAGGCATCAAGGTATCTCCGGACGGAAAGCATGTTTTTGTGACGAACTTCGAGGGCGATAAGGTCACCGTTTTCGACGCCGCCAGCAGGAAGATTATCAGCGAACTGACCGGGTTCTCCAAGATCCGGGGAATCTCCGTGACCGCTGACGGGAAGACGCTGTATGCCGCAAACAGCGGGCGCAACAGCATCTCAATGGTCGACCTGCGGAAGGGAAATACAACGACCGAAATCGAAGTCGGCCGCGAACCGTATGGTGCCGCCCTATCACCGGACGGCAAACTTCTTTTCGCCAGCAACAAGGCCGACAACACCATTGACGTCATCGACGTCACCGAAAACACGGTCGTGAAGACACTCGGGGGCTTCGAGGAGCCCCGCCAGGCAATTGTCTTCAGCCACGGCCAAGATCGGGCGTATGTGTTGAACCGGGATCTTTCTGTTGCCCGTGTAAACGTCGAAGACCTTTCCATAACTGACACGGTCCGGCAGTAGCCCGGAGAAGGCAGGTCTACCTACCGCAAGACGGCCCTTTCAAGCTCATGTCGGGGTGCGAATGCTGCGCGCGGCCGACCCCCGTGTGACATGAGCCCAGCCGCTTGGTGCGAGCCTCCCCGCGGAACCCTCATGGGGACAGATTTCTTGGGCCACGGATAGTTGCATGCGTGGATGCGCCTGCGAGGCTTCTCATGCGAATGCCATTGATGTCGACTGTCCATTGAGTTGGCCCGCGATTCGAAGATAGATTCGAAGAGTGTGGACGGACATTCCCTGGTCGGAAGTCGAATTCATGCTCGGAGCATTCCACCATGTGGCAGTTCTAGGATCATCCGCAGTGGTGAGGATCGGTTCCTGAGTGGGCCACAAGACCCGAACCGAGAATGAAGTCCACAATCTCGATGCCAATGCAAAGATCAGTCTGCCGTTCCAGATTCCGCAAATGTTCCCTCCACTGGTTCGTCGCCAATGGTGCGGCCCGTCCGACGAACAGCATGGCATCTGCCTTCTGGTGCCGCCAGTGGCAACCCGAGGCGCCCGTAAGGTGCATCCACACATATTCCCGAATCGCCCCGTTGGAGGGCCGAAGGCTAACCGGTACATTCACCGCCGCTTGATTTATTTAGCGTGAATTTCCGTACCGATCATCCTCAGACGCCTTGTCCGGGTCGGGCGATTCAACGATCGGGTTCATGGCCGGGGGCTTCGGCGCCGAAGTCCCCGGCGTCGCTCAGTAACCCCGCGAGGTGTCGGTCAGGCCTTGCGACGATTCCAGCGTGGAAATGAACTCATCGGTGGTGGCCGGGGTGGAGAACATCGGGTAGTTGAACCGCACCGCGGACTCGCCCTCTTCCACGCTCGTCGCGGCAACGGCGTCGGTGAGCGTCACGACCTCGAAGCCGCGCTCGTAGGCGGTGCGCATCGTGGATTCCACGCAGCAATTGGTGAGGAAACCGGCAAGCGCGACTTTCCGGATGCCCTTGGAGCGAAGGATGAAGTCGAGGTTGGTGCTGCCGAAGGCATCGAGGCCGCGCTTTCCCTCGATGACAATGTCGGATTCAACTGGCGCAAAGCGTTCGTCGATTTCCGCGCCCCACTGGCCTTTGACGAAAGCCGTGGCGTCGACGACTCCCTTGAGGATGCCATAGGGGTGGGAGGATATCTCGTTGTAGCCCGGTGCGAAGCTGATCGGCGCGTGGATGACCGTGGCCCCGTTTTCGCGGGCCGCTGCCAGCACCTTCGCTGCGTTGTCCAGTGTCGAGTTCGCTTCGATGGAATCCTTGACCGCGTCATGCAGGACGCCGCCGGGGGAGGTGAAGTCGTTCTGGAACTCGATGAAGACAACCGCTGTGGATTCGTTGGACATGACGGGGCTCCCTTGTCGGTGCTTGGTTGCCAGAAGTGGCATCACCAGCGAATCTAGTACGCCCCACGGCGTTGGGGAAGGTGTTGCCGTTGATTGCGCGCCCTAGGCATCGGGTGTGCCCGGAGCCTAGGGTTGTGGCCATGTGGAGTGACGTCCCGGTCCATGAGCCGGAGCCTGGTTGGGAGCTGTTGCCGGAGAACGGCTGGTTTGCCATGATCGGCTGGGTCGCGGGGCTAGCAAACCTGCGCAGATTCCCCGGCAGCGATGTCGGAAGAACGGTTCGGGTCACATGCATCGAGCACGGCTCGGAAAGAACCTATCTGGAGCCGTTCGGCGCCGAAGACCGCGCTGACGTTGACGAGTCGGTCAATGGCTACCTCGCCGATGCGGGGATTCCTCCCCGGCCATCCGGTTTCGATTGGTACCTGAGGGTCCCCGAGGGCTGGCCGGGGGAATCTGCCGTGCCCGATGCGCTGAGCTCTCGCATCCTCCAACGGCAACGGGCAAGCGAAACCCGCCCCGACCAAGTCCTGGAAATCATGGAGTCGATCGTGGGCGGGTTCTATGTGCGGGGGAGAACCCGTAGGGGCAGCCAATGCCCCCATGTGGCCGGATATGGAACTACACGTAAATCAGCACGTCCTGGCCCTTGATTGATGCTGCAATGCGTTCCAGGGCGCCGCGTGCCGGACCGGCGATGGCCTTGCCGTCGGAGGGCTGGAAGTAGGATCCGTGGCAGGGGCAGTAGAAGTCCTCGCCCTGGGGCGCCTTGGTGGTGACCGCGCAACCCTGGTGCGTGCAAATGGCGGTGTAGGCCAGCACCGTCTTTTCATTGGGGCGGAAGAGCAGGAAACCCGCATCCTTGGTCTTTCCGTCGACCGCGGTGCGCTGCGCGGTGACGGAGAGCCTGGTCCCGACCCCCAACTCCGAAAGCGTTGCCACGACCGTGCCCTCGCCGCTGGGTTCGGGCGGGGCTGAGGGGACGTTGTTCGGCGCGGCGGATGAGCCGTCGCCGCACGCTGCCAAGGCAACGGCAGCGCCGGCCGCCATGGTGGATCCAACAAAGGCACGACGGGTCTGTGGAGAAATGGAACTCATGCCCTCCATCATTCCACGGGCCGGCACCGAGCCCGGCTACAGGTAGATCTTGACCTTGTCGCCTTCGATGCTCGTGGCGTAGCGGGTCAGCGCCTTCTCAGCGGGACCTTGGGCGACCGAGCCATCCGCTTTGGCGAACTCGGATCCGTGGCACGGGCAAATGAAATTCGTGCTGTCACCGGTTCCCACCTTGCATCCCTGGTGGGTGCAGACCGAGGTGTACGCCAGGACTGTCGTTTCATCGGGACGGTAGAGCAGGTAGTTGTGCCCTTCGACCGTCACGGAGGTTGTTCCCTGGACCGGGAGCTGGGACAGTTCGGTGGCTTCATACGCGGTGCCGGTGGGGGAAGGGATCGGGTCGGCAGATTTGCCGGACCCGCACGCCACCAAGGTGACGGCGGCGCCGGCCGCCAAGGAAGTACCAAGAACAACCCTGCGGGTGGGCAACAAAGTGAGGTTCTGTTTCATATGCACAGTGTTGCGTACAAACGGCCCAACGTCGATGGATGGGGGAGGATGAATCTTGGCGATAGCCTTCCGGACCACGGACAACGGGTGGCCCGGAAGCATTTGCTCTCGGGCCACCCGCAATCCAATGCCCGATCTCTAGCTTTGGTGGAACTTCTTCCCGTTGACCCGCTCGGACGCGCCGACCTGGTCAAGGTACGGAGTGATGCCGCCCAGGTGCATCGGCCAGCCCGCGCCCATGATCATGCACAGGTCGATGTCCTCCGGGCCCGCCACGACGCCCTCCTCAAGCATCAGGCCGATCTCCTGAGCCAGGGCGTCCTGGGTGCGGAGCAGCAACTCCTCTGCCGTGCTCGGGTTCGAGCCGAACGCCAGGAGCTTCAGCGTCGATTCGGGGATTTCCTGCCCGCCCTCGGACGTCGGGACCCACAACGATTTGATGCCGTTGTCGATCAGCACCTGCAGGTTGTTCGAGACGCGGAAGCGCTCGCCGAATGCCGCGTGCAGGGACCCGGACACGTGGTGCGCCACCGGGATGCCGACCATGGCCAGCAGGGTGAAGGGCGTCATCGGCAATCCCATGGTGCGCAGCGCGGTGTCCGCGACCGTGGCGTCGGTGCCGTCGTCGAAGGCATTGGACACCTCGCCCATCAGGCGCAGCAGGATGCGGTTGACGACGAATGCGGCCTCATCCTTGACCAGCACGCTGGTCTTGCGCAGCGCCTTGCCCAGAGTGAAGGCCGTGGCCAGCGCAACGTCGTTGGTGTGTTCGGTGCGCACGATCTCCAGCAGCGGCATCAACGCCACCGGGTTGAAGAAGTGGAATCCGACCAGGCGTTCGGGGTGCTTGAGGTCCCTGCCCATCTCCGTGACCGACAGCGAGGAGGTGTTGGTGGCCAGGATGCACTCGGGGGAGATGACGGCCTCCACCTCGGCGAAGACCTGCTTCTTGACGGCGAGTTCCTCGAAGACTGCCTCGATCACGAAGTCGGCATCGGCGAAGGTCTCCTTGGCGACCGATCCGGTGACCAGGGCCTTGGTGCGGTTTGCCGCGTCGGGGGAGATGCGTCCCTTGGCCAGCTGCTTGTCGACCTCGCCGTGGATGTAGGCGAGCCCCTTGTCCACGCGTGCCTGGTCGATGTCGGTGATGACAACTGGCACCTTCAGGCCCTTGGCGAAGAGCAGCGCCAGCTGCCCGGCCATCAAGCCGGCACCCACGACGCCGACCTTGGTGACGGGCCGGGCGAGCTTGGCATCCGGTGCCCCGGCTGGGCGCTTGGAACGCTTCTGCGTCAGGTCCAGGAAGGAGTACACGGTGTTGTGGAAGGCGTTGGTCTGCATGAGCCCGGTGAGCGCGGAGATTTCCAGCTGGGCGGACTCGGCCTGGCTGATGCCCGCACCCGCCTCGAAGACCTCGATCACCTTGGCCGGTGCCGGGGCGGCGTTGGAGGTCTTGGCCTCGACGAATGCGCGGGCCTTGGCAGCGGCCGCCGCCCAGCGGGCCGCGACGGCGGGATCGGTGTTGGGCTCCACCGCGTGGGGGCGCTTGACCTCGACGCTGCCGTCGAGCACGCCGCCGGCCCAGAGCAGGGACTGCTCCAGGAAGTCGGCGGGCTCGAAGAGCGCGTCGGCGATGCCGATCTTGGCGGCCGCAACGCCGTTGAGCGAGCGGTTGTTGTTCAGCGGGTTTTCAATCATGACCGTCATGGCGGCTTCCGGGCCGGTGAGCCGCGGCAGCCGGTAGACCCCGCCCCAGCCCGGGATCAGGCCGATGAAGGCCTCCGGCAATCCGATGCCGTTGGCTCCGCTGGAGACCGTGCGGTAGGTGCAGGCTAAGGCGATCTCCAGGCCGCCGCCCAGGGCGACGCCGTTGATGAACGCGAAGGTCGGCACGCCCAGGTCCGCCAGCAGGTCGTAGGCCGCGTGGCCCAGGGCTGCCATGGCCGCGCCGTGCTCGGGGGAGGAGAGATGCTTGACGCCGGACAGGTCGGCACCGGCGACCAGGAAGTGCGGCTTGCCGGTCACGGCCAGCGCGTCGATTTCCCCGGCCGCGGCGCGCGCCTTCTGCTCGGTGAGCACGCCGTGCAGTTCAATCAGCGTGTTGGGGCCCAACGTGGTCGGCTTGGTGTGGTCAAGCCCGTTGTCCAGGGTCAGCAGAGCCAGTCGCTTGCCGCCGGGCAGGAGGACGTCGGTGAGCAGCGAGTGGGTGATGATTTCATTCGGGATCGCCGCCGCGAGGGCGGAGAAGTTTTCGATGGTGCCCTGGCTCATGGCTAGGCGTCCTTTCCAAAGTCGGCGTGGTGCGGGTTTTCCCAGACGACGGTGCCGCCCATGCCCAACCCGATGCACATGGTGGTCAGTCCGTATCGGACCGAGGGGTCTTCCTCGAACTGGCGGGCCAGCTGTGTCATCAGCCGCACGCCGGAGGATGCCAGCGGGTGGCCCACGGCGATGGCCCCGCCGTAGCGGTTCACGCGGTCATCCTCCTGGTCGATGCCGAAGTGGTCCAGGAAGGAAAGCACCTGGACGGCGAAGGCCTCGTTGATTTCGAACAGCCCGATGTCCCCGATGCCCAGGCCCGCCTGGGCCAGCGCCTTCTCGGTGGACGGAACCGGGCCGATGCCCATGACCTGCGGCTCGACCCCGGCGAAGGCGTAGGAGACCAGGCGCATCTTCACGGGCAGGCCGAGTTCCTCGGCGGCGTCGGCGCTGGCCAGGATCGCCGCGGTGGCACCGTCGTTCAGCCCTGCGGCGTTGCCGGCGGTGACGCGCCCGTGGGCGCGGAAGGGGGTGCGCAGCTCGGCCAGCGAGTCGATGGTGGTGCCGGGGCGCGGCGGCTCGTCGGCGGTGTGCAGCTTCCAGCCCTCCTCGGGGCGGCGGGCCGCGACGGGGACCATGTCCGGCTGGATCTGCCCGGCGCGGTAGGCCGCGGCGAGTTTTTCCTGCGACGCGACAGCGTAGCGGTCCGCCCGTTCCTTGGTGATGGCCGGGAAGCGGTCGTGCAGGTTCTCCGCGGTGTTGCCCATGTTCAGGGCCGCGGGGTCCACGATGCGCTCGGAGAGGAAGCGTGGGTTGGGATCCGCGCCGGCACCCATCGGGTGGTTGCCCATGTGCTCCACGCCGCCGGCGATGACCACGTCGTAGGCGCCGAAGGCGATCGATCCGGCCGTGGTGGTCACCGCAGTCATGGCACCGGCGCACATGCGGTCGATGGCGAATCCGGGGACCGACTGGGGCAGGCCCGCCAACATCGCCGCGGTGCGGCCAATGGTCAGGCCCTGGTCGCCGGTCTGGGTGGTGGCCGCGATGGCCACCTCGTCGATGCGTTCGGCCGGCAGCGAGGGGTTGCGGCGCATCAGGTCGCGGATGCACTTGACGACCAGGTCGTCGGCGCGGGTGCCGTGGTAGATGCCCTTGTCCCCGGCCTTGCCGAAGGGGGTGCGGACGCCGTCGACGAAGACGACGTCGCGGACCTGGCGCGTGGCCTGGCGCGTGTTCACTGACTGGGGGCTCACCGGTGCTCCTTGCGTTGCGGGGGGTGGAATGTGATCCACCCCATACGCTACTGGTCGGTAACTTAGAGCGCAAGTGGCAAAGCCGGACGGGATCGGCGCGCCGTGTCCGGGCATGAAAAAACCGGTGCTCGCCTTCTCGTTCTCGGGAGAGGGGAGCACCGGTTTTACTTGGCGTTTTCCTAGCGGGAGGCCAACTTGTCCGGGTCCAGCAGGGCCACGGTGATCACCGGGGCCACCAGGTCGATCTGCCACTGGCGGGCGCCGAGTTCGCGCAGGGCCTCGGTCACGGTGTCCAGGTCGATCTCTGCCGGCGGCTTCCAGCACAGGCGGCGCAGGTAGTCCGGCGTCAGCAGGTTTTCCAGCGGGATGTTCCAGCTCTCGGCGGTGCGCGTGATCCGGGTCTTCGCGGTCTGCAGGCGTGCCGCGGCCACGGGGTCCTTGTCCGCCCAGACGCGCGGCGGGGGCGGCGCGTTGGACGGCACCTGGTTCGGCGGCAGGTCCTGGGTGTTACGGGCGTCCTGCAGGGCGCGCAGCCAGCGCGGCGCGTCCTTGGCGGCCGAACGGCCGTGGAACCCCGGGGTCTTCAGCAGCGCCGGGACGCTGGTGGGCATGGCCTTGGCGGCCGCGACAAGGGCGGAGTCGGGGATCAGCCGGCCGGGGGCAACGTCGCGGCTGCGGGCCAGCGCCTCGCGGGCCTCCCACAGGTGCTTGACCGCGGCAAGGGTCTTGCGGTCGCGGATCTGGTGCAGCCCGGAGGTGCGGCGCCACGGGTCGGTGCGCGGGGGAGCTGCCGGCGCCGTGCGCACGGCCTCGAATTCCTGCTCGGCGAACTCGAGCTTGCCGTCGGCCTCGAGGATCTTGATGAGCTCCTCGCGCAGCCGGTCCAGCACCTCGACGTCCAGGGCCGCATAGCGCAGCCACGGCTCGGGCAGCGGACGGGTCGACCAGTCGGCGGCCGAGTGTTCCTTGGCCAGGCGCAGGCCCAGCAGCGATTCCACGGCCGGGCCCAGGCCCACGCGCGGCAGGCCGGCGATGCGCGCGGCGAGCTCGGTGTCGAAGAGCCGGGCCGGTGCCATGCCGAGTTCGGCCAGGCACGGAAGGTCCTGGGAGGCGGCGTGCAGGATCCAGGTCTCGTCGCCGATGGCCTGCTGGATCTCGTCCAGGTTCTCGAACGGCTCGGGGTCGATCAGCCAGGTTCCGGAGCCCTCGCGGCGCAGCTGGACCAGGAAGGCGCGCTGGCCGTAGCGGAAGCCGGAGGCTCGCTCGGCGTCGACGGAAACGGGTCCGCTGCCTGCGGCGATGGCGCGCGCGGCGCGCTTGAGCCCGGGAACGGTGACGATGACCTCGGGAACGCCGTCGCGCGGGGTGTCCAGCAGAATCGGTTCGGCAACAACCTCCCCGGCCTGTGGTTCCGGCGACTCCGGGGCTGCGGTGTCGAGGCTGGGGGCATCTGTTGCGCCGGGGCGCTGGGCGTGTTCGGTACGGGTCATGGTGCCTCCAATTCTAGTACCGAATGCAAGCGCGGGGGATTTGGCGTCCGCGGGGGCGGTTCGGGGCCCTAGGAAAAGCGGCGGTGCGGCAGCGCCGTGACGCCGCTGGGCAACGGAGGCAGCCCGGCGAAGGTGCAGACCATCTCCGCCCACGCCTCCAGGTGCGCCGAGATGTTCTCGTCCCCGGGGGTCCAGGACGCGCGCAACTCGATGTCGATGGTGTCGTTGCGCTCGGCCAGGGTTCCGTAGCTCTCCGAGAGCACGCGGGTCGCGGTGCCTCCGGCCTGGCGGTACTTCGCCCCGGATTCGGTCAGGGCGTCGACCAGCCAGGTCCAGGCCACCGAACCGAGCATTGCGTCGTTGCCCATTTCCGACTCTATGCGCGCCCTGATGTAGGTCACGATGCGGAAGCTGCCGTCCCAGAGGGCGGAGCCGGCCGGGTCGTGCAGCAGGATGAAGCGGCCGGTGGCGAGTTCCTCCCCGTGGACCGACTGCGGATCGGATCCCGTCTTGCCCGCGCCAAGGGCGCTGCGCGGCACGCGCTCGTGCACGTCGGCGGCCAACGCCAGCGCGTAGGGGGCAAGCCGTGCCGGGGCCGGAATCTCTTCCAGGCGCAATTCGCTGCGGCAGCTGGTGCGGCGCACCGCGGCCAGTGCCTCGAGGAACGCGGGCGGCACTACTGATATCGGTCCATGTGAACTCACATGGCGAGTCTAAAGCGCGGGGGCTCTTTGTCGCGTCAAGGCACGCCGGGAGGGGATTGAGTCGTGTCGCCGCCTCCCGGCGCCGCACCGTTCCGAGCGGGTTGCGTCAGCCCTGGAGCGCTGACATTTCTTCCCTGAGCGCCGCGACAAAGGCGTCCACGTCGGCCTCGGTGGTGTCAAAGGAGCACATCCAGCGGACCTGGCCCGCGGCGCGGTCCCAGTCGTAGAAGCGGAAACGCTCGCGCAGCGCGTCGGCCGCGGCGTTGGGCAGTGCGGCGAAGACGCCGTTGGCCTGCGTCGGGTAGACAAGCTCCACGCCGTCGACCTGGGCGACCGCGGCGCTGAGCTTTGCGGCCATGGCGTTGGCGTGTGCGGCCGAGTCCAGCCACAGGTCCCCGTCGTAGAGGGCCAGCAGCTGGGCGGAGATGAAGCGCATCTTGGAGGCAAGCTGCATGTTCATCTTGCGCAGGTACTTCATCGAATCGGCGGGGCCGGGGGACAGCGTGACGATGCCCTCGCCGAACATGATGCCGTTCTTGGTGCCGCCCAGGGAGAGGATGTCGATCCCGGTGCCGGTGGTCATCTCGCCCAGGCCGACGCCGAGCGCTGCCGCGGCGTTGGAGATCCGGGCGCCGTCCATGTGCACGCGCATGCCCAGCGAGTGGGCGTGGGCGGTGATGGCGCGCAGCTCCTCGAGCGTGTAGAGGGTGCCGAGCTCGGTGGACTGGGTCAGCGAGACGGCCAGCGGCTGGGCGCGGTGTTCGTCGCCCCAGCCCCAGGCCTCGCGGTCGATCAGCTCGGGGGTCAGCTTGCCGTCCGGGGTAGGCACCGAAAGCAGCTTCATGCCGCCCACGCGCTCCGGGGCGCCGTTCTCGTCGCAGTTGATGTGGGCGGTCGTGGCGCAGATGACCGCACCCCAACGCGGCAGCAGCGACTGCAGGGCGGTGACGTTGGCGCCGGTGCCGTTGAAGACCGGGAAGATCGTGGCCTCCGGGCCGAAGTGCCCGTTGACGACCTCACCGAGCCGCTGGGTGTACTGGTCCTCGCCGTAGGAGACCTGGTGGCCGCCGTTGGCCTCGGCCAGGGCCGCAAGCACCTCCGGGTGGACGCCGGAGTAGTTGTCGGAGGCGAAGCCGCGCACCGAGGAATCGTGCAGGGATGATGTCACGGGGGAAGTCACGGGGGAAGGGTCCTAACTCGTCAAAAGTGTTGATGGCATGGGCAAAAAGCCCATGCGTCCGTAAAAGTGTAACGCCGGTCTCAGAGTGCGGGCAGCAGGATGCGTGCCCCGTTGAGCGTGGCGGCGTCGGTGGTGAAGAGTGAAACCGCGGCGGCACCGAGCGCTTCGACGTCGGTGAAGCCCGCAACGTTGCGTTCGGGATGCGCCGTCCGGGAGGCCTCGTCGCTGAAGGCCTTGATCACCCAGCGGACCGCCGCGGCGCGCTGCGGTTCCGGGGCGGCTTTGTTACCCGATTGCGCGCTGCCCATGGCCGCGGCGACCGAGCGCATCCAGGCCTCGGCGCCGGCCTTGGCGGTGGTGTAGTTGGCGTTGGAGCCGCTGGGCGAATCGACGGCCGTTGCGCTGACGATCGCCGCGCGGCCGCGCGGTGAGGCCAGCAGGTCCTCGTGGAACACCCGGGTGGTGTTGCGCAGCGTCGTGATTATCTGGGTGTGCAGGAAATCGGCGTCGTCATCCGACTGCCCGGCCAGCCCCTGGCCGCCGCGCCAGCCGCCGACCAGGTGCAGCAGCCCGTCGATGCGGCCGCGTTCGGTGTCGATGAGCTGGTGCAGCTCGGTGACGGCCGCGTGGTTGGCCAGGTCCACCTCGTAGCGCCCGTGCACGAAGGGCAGGCGTTCTGCGAGCCGGTCAGCGTTGGACCCGGCCGCCAGGACAGTCGCCCCGGCATCGCACAGGGCGTGCGCCGCCGCCACCCCGGCCGGGGAGGTGGCCCCGGCGATGAGTACTGTCAGATCGGATAACTTTGCCATGATCGAGAGTTTAGACCTCACAGGTAGCGGTGGTGCAAGGGGTCCCGCGAGGGACCCCTTGCACCACCGGGGGATTAGAGTGCGCTGGAACCGGTCATGCCGATGGTCGATTCGATGACGGGGGTCATCTTCTTGCCCAGCGCCTCGTAGAACATCGACAGCGGGAACTCGTCGTCCAGCACCTGGTCGGTCATCTCGCGCAGCGGCGCCGTCAACGGCAGGGCGTCCGGACCCTTGGCCCAGACCGAGGCCGGGTGCGGGGTCAGCGTTGCGGAGACCAGCTCGTAGGCTGCCAGCCAGTGCGCGATCTTCGGGCGGTCAATGGAGCGCCAGTACAACTCGTCGATGGCATCTCCCAGGGCGGACACCACGGCCGGGACCTCGTCCCAGTCGATGGCCAGCTTGGTGTCGGTCCAGTGCAGCACGTGGTGCTGGTGCATCCACGCGAAGAGCAGCTGGCCACCCACGGCGTCGTAGTTGCGGTGGCGGGTGCCGGTGATGGCAAAGCGGAAGATCCGGTCGAAGATGACTGCGTACTGGACCAGCTTGGCGTGGTGGCGGGTTTCCGCGTCCTGGGATTCGTCGCCCTGGATCTTCACGCATTCGCGGAATGCGGTCAGGTCGCAACGCAGCTCCTCCAGCGAGTACAGGAAGTAGGGCATGCGCTGCTTGATCATGAACGGGTCGAAGGGCAGGTCCCCGCGCATGTGGGTGCGGTCGTGGATCAGGTCCCACATCACGAAGGTTTCCTCGGTCAGCGCCTGGTCCCCGAGCATCGCGGCGGCGTCGGCCGGCAGTTCGAGGTTGGTGATCTCCGCGGCGGCCTTCAGCACGCGGCGGAAGCGTGCGGCCTCGCGGTCCTGGAAGATGGCGCCCCAGGTGAACGACGGGGTTTCGCGGATCGCCACGGATTCGGGGAAGAGCACCGCGGAGTTGGTGTCGTAGCCGGGGGTGAAGTCCAGGAAGCGCAGCGGGACAAAGAGCTTGTTGCCGTAGTCCCCGGCCTCGAGCGCGCCGATGAACTCTGGCCAGATGACCTCGACGAGCACTGCCTCTAGCAGCCGGTTGGTGGAGCCGTTCTGCGTGTACATGGGGAAGAGGACCAGGTGGCGCAGTCCGTCCTCACGCTGAGTCTGCGGCTGGAAGCCCAGCAGTGAATCCAGGAAGTCGGGCACGCCAAAGCTCGCCGAGCGCCAGGTGTGGAGGTCCCCGACGAGGGCTTCGAGGTACTCGGCGTCGTGGGGGAACTGCGGTGCGAGGGTGTGGAGCGCCTCGACGATCGATTCGACCAGTTCGGCCGCGCGGGCGTAGTTGGCGGCCTCGGGCACCGATCCATCCTTGACCTGGAGGGTCTGGAACTCGGTCGCGGCATGCTTGAGGGTAGTCCAGGCTTCGGAGGATACGAGCTCGGAGTTTGACAACGGCTTGGGAAGGGTCGCGTGGGTCATGATCTGACACCCCTTTCGGTGTGGATGGGCGTGTCACGGCGTTGCCGCCGTGACCTTCTGTATCCAGCCTACTGAGATGCGATGGTTACTGATCGAAAATATGCCCTAGCATTAGTTTCTCTAACGCTCCGAACCGTTGTCGACCTCCAAGGCGCGACTAGTGGGAATGCTCGGGCGGGGACGGCCGGTGACCGACCGGTCCCTCCCGGAAAATCCGAAGCCTACTTGGTGGTTTTCAGCCGAAGCGAGACCGAGTTCATGCAATAGCGCTGGTCTGTAGGCGTATTGAACCCCTCGCCCTCGAAAACATGGCCAAGGTGCGAATCGCAGGCGGCGCAACGAACCTCGACCCGGACCATGCCGAGGGTCGAATCGCGGATGTATCGAACGCGGTCCTCGGCCAATGGCGCGAAGAACGACGGCCAGCCGCAGCCCGCGTCGAACTTGGCGTTGCTGGTGAAGAGTTCCTGGCCGCAGGCGCGGCAGGCATAGACACCCTCCGTCTTGGTGTCCCAGTACTCCCCGGTGAACGGACGCTCGGTGCCTGCCTTGCGAAGCACCCGGTACTCGTCGGGGGTCAGTTCACTGCGCCACTGTTCCTCGGTCTTCTTCACTGTAGGTTCCTCCGGCGCTGGAGATTGGTCTGAATGCTGGCTATCGCTCATAGTGGGTTCAACGCCGCATCGACCGTGGCCATTCCCGATATCGGCACCCCGTGTGCCGGCACGGGTTCGATGCCGCCGGCGATTCGCTCGGAGAAAAACTGCCGCACCGGCGCAGGGCGGCATCGCAAAGATTTGCGATGATGTATTCATGATGGCAAAACAATCACCCCGTCTGCCGCGCACCAAGTCAACAGGCAAGGGCCTGAGCCTGGCACTATTGGGTGTCGGCGTGGGGGCCGCGGCCGGATCGGTGTTCGCCGGCAGCGTCTCTGCCCTTGCCGCGTATTTTGCCCGCCGGGTGGTTACTCCCGACGCGGTTCCGGAGGAAAGCCTGGCCATTTTGGCCGTTGTCCCGACCGATGAAGGCCGGGACATCATCCTTCCCGCCAACAAGGAATCAACTGCCCCCGGCCGTTATTCACTCTTCTTTTCGGCCGACCGCGGACACGCGCGCCTCGGCGAGCCCAAGGGGTACCGCACCGGCGACGGAACCGTCACCCGTGCGGTGGAGGAGGTCTATTCCGGAGACCTTTCCTCCGCGGTGCGCGGCAGGCTTTCCGGCGTCGTCTTCAATTCACCCTCGGACGTCGGCGTGGAATACACCGAGATCGAGATCCCCACGGAAAACGGGGGAGCCCCGGCGTGGTTTGTCGCCGGAACGGGCCGGGCCGACACCTGGGCGATCTGCGTGCACGGGCGCGGGGCCAACCGCAAGGAAGGAATCCGGGCGCTTCCCACGTTGGGGGAGCTGGGGCTCAGCTCCCTGCTGGTCTCCTACCGCAACGACGGGGTTGCCCCGGCCGCCGTCGACGGGCGCTATGGCCTGGGTGCCACGGAATGGCCGGACGTCGACGCGGCGATCGAGTATGCGCTTTCCGAGGGCGCCAAGGAAATCATGCTCTTTGGCTGGTCCATGGGAGGGGCCGTGGGCCTCCAGGCCGCCGACAGGTCCGGCAACGCACGCAGCATTTCGGCCCTGGTGCTTGACGGCCCGGTGATCAATTGGATCGACGTGCTCTCACACCAGGCAAAGCTCAACCGGATTCCGGAGGCCGTGGGACGGTTCGGCCAATGGCTGCTCAGCAACAAGGCGGGCCGGTGGTTGACCGGCCTGGCCGCACCGCTGGACCTCAAGGAACTGAACTGGGTCGAGCGGCACGACCAGCTGCGCATCCCGACGCTCATCATGCACAGCGAAGACGACGACTTCGTGCCCATCGGCCCCTCGGAACAGCTGGCCGAGCTCAACCCGGAAACGGTGGTGCTGAAGCGGTTCACGCGGGCGGGCCACACCCGCGAATGGAACGTCGACCCGGAACGCTGGGAACGCGAAGTGAAGGAATTCGTTGGCTCGGTCCTCAACTCGACCCGGCCCGGGGAAGCCGGCGAAGTGGCAGGCCAAGTGGCCGGTTAGTGGTGGGTGATGTGCGCGATCTGTGCGTCGGTCAGGCGCTGCAGGTCCGCCGGCGCCAACTCGATGTCCAACCCGCGGTGCCCGCCCGAAACGTAGATGGTTTCATGGCCCATCGCGCTTGCATCGAGGATCGTTCGCGAACGCTGTCGCTGGCCCAACGGTGAAATGCCGCCCACCACGTAGCCGGTGCGGCGTTCGGCGGCCACCGGATCGGCCATTTCCACCTTCTTGATGCCCAGGGCGGCGGCGATCGCCTTCAGGTCCAGGGACCGGTCGACGGGCACGATGCCCACCACCAGTGCCGAGGCACCTTGTTCCCCCGTGGCGACCAGCAGCGTCTTGAACACCCGGTTCGGCGCCACGCCCAGGGCCTCGGCGGCCTCCAGCCCGAAGGAAACCACGGCCGGATCGTGGGCGTAGGGGTGCAGCGTGTAGTCGACTTTTTCGCGGTCCAGCAGGGTCGTGGCCGGGGTGCCGGCCGTCGCGGTGTTTTTCTTCTTGGTCATCGCCTGTTCCTAAAGAAGGGTTTGGGCACCGGCGAAAGCCAATGCCCAAACTCGATTCCAGTCACGGTGGATGGCGTGTGCCGCCACCGGTGTTCCTACGTGTTGGGCGCCGCGAGGCGTTCATTCACCTGACGCTTGATGCGTGCCAGCATTGCAGTCATGCCGCGCAAACGCAATGGAGTCAGCGCGCGGGTGAGCCCCAACTCGTTGGGCATGTCATCGGGAACGGACAACACCGTTGCCGCGGGAAGCCCGTTGAGCCCCTGGTGAAGTATCGACGCAAAGCCGCGTGTGGTGGGCGCCTCGGGCGGGGCGGAGAAGAACAGCGAGACGTTTTGCTCCCCGGCCGGCTCGACCTCGATGGTCAGGAACAGCGGCGACTGGCATTCGACGACCTGCTCGAGCAGGTCCGGGTGGTCGGCGAAGCGCTGCGGCAGCGCGGGGAGTTCCTCGGAGAATTCCAGAAGGAGTTCCAGGCGCTCGCGTTCGGTGACGGCCTGGAAGTCGTCGACGATTTCGGCAAGTTCGTTGGGAAGGTTGCTCATGGCACTATGCTCCGAATCCGGCGGGGACGGCACCTGGCTCCGCGCCCTTGACGATGGGCACGCGCACGGCATTGCCCCATTCGGTCCAGGAACCGTCGTAGTTGCGCACGTTCTCGAAACCCAGCAGGAACTGCAGGGCGAACCACGTGTGGCTGGAACGCTCGCCGATGCGGCAGTACGTGATGATCTTGTCCCCGGGGGCCAGGCCGGCCTTGTTGAGGTAGATCTCCTCGAGCTCGTCGCGGGAACGGAAGGTTCCGTCTTCGGCAGCGGCCAGGGCCCACGGCACGGACGCGGCCGAGGGGATGTGGCCGCCGCGCAGCGCGCCTTCTTCCGGGTAGGCGGGCATGTGGGTGCGTTCGCCGCTGTATTCCTCGGCGGAGCGGACATCGATCATGGGGTTGCCGAAGTGCTGGAGCACCTGCGGCAGGAAGGCGCGGATGGTGCTGTCGTCGCGGGTGACCACCGGGTACTCGGACGGGACGATGACCGGCTTCTCGCGGGTGGTTTCCCGGCCTTCGGCGATCCACTTGTCGCGGCCGCCGTCGAGCAGGCGGACATCCTCGTGGCCGAAGAGGGTGAAGACCCACAGTGCGTAGGCCGCCCACCAGTTCGACTTGTCGCCGTAGATGACCACGGTGCTGTCGCGGCTGATGCCCTTGGATGACATCAGGGCAGCGAAGGCCTCGCCGTCGACGTAGTCGCGCGTGTCCTCGTCGTTCAGGTCCGTGTGCCAGTCGAGCTTGATGGCGTTGGGTATGTGGCCCGTGTCGTAGAGCAGGAAATCCTCGTTGGACTCGACAACAACCAGGCCCGGGGTGGAGAGGTTTGCCGCCAGCCAGTCTGTGGACACCAGCCGTTCCGGGTGGGCGTAGCTGGCGAACCGGGGATCGGCGTCGATGGGCAGGCTCATGATGAATTGACCTCGCAACAAGAAAAAGGCGGAAAAACTACTGCACTACCAGCCTAGCGATCCGGGGAGGCCAATGGTTGCCGGGCCGGATATCTTGCGCCATATTTCGCTTCCAGCGTCCGGGGAAACGGGGGCGGCGCGGCATCGGCGTGTGATGGGTCTCATTTGGTGGTTGCCGATTCACTTGGCGGTAAAATAGCGGGGGCGTGTTCCGCGCGCCGATCACCACCACACCTCGACGCTAAGGACCGTTCCGCCGTATGGCCACGATTGCGCATCTTTCCCAACGGACCCCAACGGTCTCGATTGAAGAGCTGCTTGCCGGCTTCCACCCGTCCTACCGTTTCGGCGAGGTGTCATTCGAGACGTACCGCCCGGATCCGTCGGCGCCGTCGCAGGCCGAGGCCGTCACCAAGCTCAAGCACTTCGCCAGCCACATCGGTGCCGCCAAGGGCGGCTTCTTGGGCAAGCTCTTCGGCAAGAAGAAGACCCACAAGTCCGGCATTTACCTCGACGGAGGATTCGGCGTCGGCAAGACCCACCTGCTCGCCTCGCTGTGGCACTTGGCCCCGGGCCGCAAGGCCTTCGGCACCTTCGTCGAATACACCAACCTGGTCGGCGCGCTGTCCTTCCGCCAGACGGTCGAGGTGCTCAGCACCTACTCGCTGGTCTGCATCGATGAGTTCGAGCTGGACGACCCGGGGGACACCGTGCTGATGTCCCGCCTCATGCGCGAGCTTTCCGACGCCGGCGTGAAGATCGCGGCGACCTCCAACACGCTTCCCGGCGCCTTGGGCGAGGGCCGTTTTGCGGCCGTGGACTTCCAGCGCGAAATCAAGGTGCTGGCGGAACAGTTCGACGTGCACCGTGTCGACGGCGTGGACTTCCGCCACCGCGGACTGCCGGATGCGCCGGATCCGCTGGAGGATTCGACCATCGAGGTGTTCGCCAAGGAACGCTACGGTGACAAGGCGTTCGCGATCGACGAATTCTCCGAATTGGCGGAGCATCTTTCCAAGGTCCACCCCAGCCGCTACCGCGCATTGATCGGCGACACCGACGTGCTGGTGCTGCATAACGTCGAAACGATCACCGAGCAGTCGGTTGCCCTGCGCTTTGTGGTGCTGGCCGACCGCCTCTACGACAAGGACGTGCCGATCGTTGCCTCGGGCAAGCCGTTCAGCGAGCTCTTCACCCCGGAAATGATGGCCGGCGGCTACCAGAAGAAGTACTTCCGCGCCGTCTCCCGCCTGACGGCGCTGGCCCGCGAAGGCCAGGCCGGGGAACCAGCCCTCTAAGGGCAACCACCCCGGAAACGGCCAAGGCCGCGTTGCCCCTGCACTCGATGCAGGGGCAACGCGGCCTTTTCGCGTCAGGAACGTGCCGTGCGGTCAGCCGCGCTTTCGCTCGATGAGGAAACGCAGGGCCAGGCCGGCCAGCAGGGCCCAGAAGGCGCCTCCGATCCCGCCGAAGCTGAGTCCGGACCCTGCAATCAGGAATGCGACCAATGAACTCATGCGGCTCGACGGGTCCTCCAGCGCCGAGGATGCGGCCGTGCCCAGGGTTCCAAGGAGCGCCAGTCCGGCCGCTGCTTCCAGCAGGCCGGCGGGGCTGGCGGATGCCAACGCCGTGATGGCCGCCGACGCCAAGCCCAGCAGGATGTAGAAGCCGCCCGAGGAAACGGCGGCGATCCAGCGCCTTGAGCGGTCTTCGCCCGCTTCTTCACCGGCGGCAAGTGCCGCGGAGATGGCCGCGAGGTTGATTGCATGGCCGCCAAACAGCCCCGCGATCGAGGTCCCGACGCCGGTACTGAGCATCGATGCCCGCCACGGCGTTTCGTAGTTGAAGCTCGCCAGCACCGCCACGCCGGGGACGTTCTGTGAAGCCATGGTCACGACAAAGAGCGGCAACGTGATTCCGGTGAATGCCTCGATGCTGAACACCGGGGCGGTGAACACCAGGCTTGGCATCAGTTCGCCCATGGCCCCGGATCCGGTGGCCTGCCCCATGGTGATCCCCGCGATGGCCAGCGCGGTGGCCATCGCGGCCGGAACGGCCCACCTGGGGCTGAAGCGCAGGAAGACCAGCCACACCAGGATCACCGGGGCCACGTAGAGCGGGATGTTCGAAAGCGCCACAAAAGGGGCGAGGCAGAGCTTGAGCAGCACGCCGGCAAGCATCGCCTGGGCCAGGGGGACGGGTATGGAGGCCAGCAGCCTTCCCAGCCACGGGATGGCTCCGGTTGCCGCAATCAGCACACCGGTCATGATGAATGCGCCAACCGCCTCGTTCCACCCCAGGTTGAGTCCCGCGGCCCCGGCCAGCAGGGCGGCGCCCGGGGTCGACCAGGCGGTGGTGATGGGCCGTTTCGTGAACCATGCCAGGCCGATCGCACAGATGGCGAACGTGATGGTGAGCGCAAAAAGGCCGGAGGCTGCCTGGGCGTCGGTGGCGCCCACGGCCTTGAGCCCGGTCAGGACTACGGCAAAAGATGAGGTGTATCCGACAAGGGCCGTGACCAGCCCCGCCATGATCGGTTGCATCGAGCTCGAACGCCTTGCGGGGCTTTGCTGAACGGTATGTGTCAAGACGTAACTTTCTTCACAAAACAACAAGTGCCGGTTCTGCCTCTCGGCAGTACCGGCACCCGT
Source organism: Paeniglutamicibacter kerguelensis (assembly GCF_017876535.1). Classification (NCBI taxonomy): domain Bacteria; kingdom Bacillati; phylum Actinomycetota; class Actinomycetes; order Micrococcales; family Micrococcaceae; genus Paeniglutamicibacter; species Paeniglutamicibacter kerguelensis. The sequence continues at coordinate 2,211,902 of NZ_JAGIOF010000001.1, read as the reverse complement.
TTGTCGTGCCTAGGGCACAAGTCTTACAGGGATTGGAGGTGACTAGGCGGTCGGAGCCTGGTCGGTCGGAGCCTGATCGTCACCGTCGACCTTGTTGAGGAGACCCTTGGCGCTATCCTGGGCCTTGTCGATGTGCACGGCGTACTTGCCGCCGGTCTTTTCGTCGACATAGTTGCCGGCCTGGTCAATGCCACCGCTGATCTTCTCAGAGTTGTGGTGAATCAGTCCGGTGGCCTTTTCCTTCAATTCCCCGGCCTTGCCCTTCAGCCCGTCAAAAATAGACAAAAGGCACCTCCTCTCAATTTTGGGGGCTAGGTGCGCCCCCGACTGAGATTCATCCTATGTGTATCCGGCAATAAATCAACACGACCCACGCCAAGATTTGTGACATGTGGCATGGAACCGTAAGTGGCGCCTCACAAAGTGGAAGCCATATTCACTGGGATGGGCCGTACCCGTGAATCATTGGGCTGACCTGCAATAGAATCCGGGCGGGGGAGTTGGAGCCGTGCATTAACGAAAGAAGCCGCCCGATTCCGAGGAATCGAGCGGCTTCTAATCCGAGTGGACAACGAGGTTCGAACTCGCGACCTCAACCTTGGCAAGGTTGCGCTCTACCAGCTGAGCTATGTCCACATGAACATCTACACAAATAGTATAGATCTTCGTGGGCGATACTGGGTTCGAACCAGTGACCTCTTCCGTGTCAGGGAAGCGCGCTACCGCTGCGCCAATCGCCCAAAGTTGCTGCACCTGAACTCTACAGTGAATTCCTGTTCGATCAAATTGATGGAAACCAAAGGTGGTGAATCCAAGTACTGCCTGGCTTCTTTGGAAAGCCAAAGAATAAGGACCCCTCTTCAAAAGAATTGAGGCCCATATTTCTTGGAGTGGACAACGAGGTTCGAACTCGCGACCTCGACCTTGGCAAGGTCGCGCTCTACCAGCTGAGCTATGTCCACGTGAATAATCCACACACAAAGTGTTGACTGTTCGTGGGCGATACTGGGTTCGAACCAGTGACCTCTTCCGTGTCAGGGAAGCGCGCTACCGCTGCGCCAATCGCCCAAAGTTAATGCCTGGCTTCTTTGGAAAGCCAAAGAATAAGGACCCCTCTTCAAAAGAATTGAGGCCCATATTTCTTGGAGTGGACAACGAGGTTCGAACTCGCGACCTCGACCTTGGCAAGGTCGCGCTCTACCAGCTGAGCTATGTCCACGTGAATAATCCACACACAAAGTGTTGACTGTTCGTGGGCGATACTGGGTTCGAACCAGTGACCTCTTCCGTGTCAGGGAAGCGCGCTACCGCTGCGCCAATCGCCCATACTTCTTGCAAAATTCCTACGAGGTGGGGACGGGATTCGAACCCGCGTAAACGGCTTTGCAGGCCGGTGCCTCGCCTCTCGGCCACCCCACCATAACCAACGAATAGTAAACTACCAGTCGGCTGGATCGGTAAACCGATCCGGTGATTTTTATGCGAGTGGACAACGAGGTTCGAACTCGCGACCTCGACCTTGGCAAGGTCGCGCTCTACCAGCTGAGCTATGTCCACGTGTGAATCGCATTCCGCCCGGTTCGTTTCCGTTCCGTTTGGCTGCGTTCCAACGAGTAAAAACTCTATACGACGTTTACCCAAAGTTCCAAATCGGGGATTGCTTGCGGTTGAAACCGCAAATATTCCGCGTGATCTCGGGGTTTGCAACTCTCGGCAACGGGCCCAAAAACGGCGAAACGTCGTAAAAGCATGAAAAAATCTTTTTATGACTTCTCCAGCGCTGGCACAACAGACCGATTTCGGACGCATGTACGCCCGGAAAATCGGCGAACTTCCCGAGGTTCCATCCATCACCACGGTCATTGCCCAGGAAAAGATGGACATGGACGGGTGGATCGGCCATATGGCCGCAACCGCCGTGATCCAGGACGAACGGCTCGGCGATGCCGTGGGAAACAGCGCCAAGCTCAAGGCGTTGGCCCGGCAGGCGTCCTCCGCCGCCGCACAGTACCGCGACGCGGCTGCCGCCCGCGGGGACCGCGTCCACCAATACTGCGAACAAATCGCGTTGCGTGCACTGGGCCGGTCGCACCAAGCGGCCCAGGCGCGCGAGGCCCTGGCCGAAAACGGCGAGGAAGCATTCGCCGGACGGTTCGATGAGTGGTGGGAGCAATACCAGGTGCAGCCCCTGGCCGCTGAAGTCACCGTCTGGAACAGCACCATCGGGTACGCGGGAACCCTTGACCTTGTCGCAACCATCGGCGGACGCCTTTGCCTGATCGACTACAAGACCCGCGGAACCGACAGGGAAGGCCGGGTGAAACCGTTGGATCCCAAGGTGATCATGCAGCTTGCGGCCGGCGCCAAGGCGGAGGAAATGGTTGTCGATGCCACGGCAGGCACCTGGGAAGCGTGGAAATACTCACAAGACCCCATGCTCTTGGGAGTGGCGATCGGCGAGACGGAGGTGCAAACCGTCATGGCCAATCCCGAGGTGCTTCCCGCCTATTGGTCGAAGTTTTGGTCGCTTCGACAGGTGTGGGGAGCGAGCCAACGGGTGCGCGATGCCGGTTCGGCCCTGCACGTGGTGGGCCCTCCCGCATCACCGGCGAACGAGTCCGCTCGGTAGACTTGATCGAAGGCGCGGCCACAAACTGAGTGTGGCGCGTCCCTACATCCACAGCACATTGCCGGGACTCAGCCGGCGGAAGGGAGACGGATCCCCATGACCGTCTTAGGTATTCGCATCGTTGGCGATCCAATCCTGCGCACGCGGGCGGACGAGGTCACAGAATTCGGCCCCGTATTGCGCAAGCTTGTCGCGGACATGGACGAAACCATGGAAAACGTCGAAGGCGCGGGCCTTGCAGCCCCCCAGGTCGGCGTATCGCTGAGGGTTTTCACCTACCAAATCGCCGGCCAGCGCGGACACATCATCAATCCGGTCCTCGAGCTCAGTGATGACGACCAGGACGACATCTCCGAGGGCTGCCTGTCGATTCCGGGCCTCGGGTACCCGGTGACCCGCCGCCGTTGGACCCGTGCCACCGGTGTCGACGTGGACAACAACCCCGTCGTCATCGAGGGCGAGGGCTTCCTGGCCCGCTGCCTGCAGCACGAGACCGACCACCTCGATGGCATCTTGTACATCGACAGGCTCATCGGCGACCTGAAGAAGGAAGCCTTCCGCAAGCTGCGCAACACCAACTACAACAGCGTGGCCGCAACCACCGTCAACCAGCGTTCGGCGGCCCTCGGTTCGAGTTTCGGCGCTGGCGCCAGCTTCGGCGGCCAGGCATGAGGGTCCTCTTTGCCGGAACCCCGCAGGTGGCGGTCGAATCGCTGAACCGGCTGGTTGCCGACGGATTCGATGTGGTGGCCGTGCTGACCCGCGAAGACGCCCCGGTGGGACGCAAGCGCGTGCTGACCCCGTCGCCCGTGGCCGCGCGCGCCGCGGAACTGGGCCTGGAAATCATCCACGCCAACCGCATCGACGAGCAGACCCAGAAGCGCCTTGCCGCCCTGGACCTGGACATCGCCGCGATCGTCGCCTACGGCGGACTGGTCCCCGAAAAGGCGCTGACGATTCCGCGCCTTGGCTGGATCAACCTGCACTTCTCGTTGCTGCCCGCATGGCGCGGGGCGGCCCCGGTCCAGCACTCGATCATGGCCGGCGACGACATCACCGGCGCCGTCACGTTCCAACTCGAGAAGGGCCTGGACACCGGGCCGATCTTCGGAACGCTCACCGAAACCATCGACCCCGCCGACACCTCGGGGGAGCTGCTGGGCCGGCTGGCGGTCTCCGGCGCGGTGCTGCTGTCCCAGACCCTTGCCGGCCTTGACGCGGGCAAGCTCGTGGGCGTCGAGCAGCAGAGTGAAACCTCATATGCGCACAAGCTCACCCTGGTCGACGGCAAGGTCGACTGGTCGCTTCCGGCCCTGGTCATTCGCCGGCGCATCAACGGAACCACCCCGGACCCGGGCGCCTGGACCGAGCTGGACGGCCAGCGCTTCAAGCTCGGAACCCTGGTGCCGCACACCGAAGTCACCGACCTGGTCCCCGGCGAGGTCCGCATCGAACCGGGCAAGAAGCCGCGGGTCCTGGTGGGCACGGGGTCGCACGCAGTAGAACTTGGCCTGGTGCAACCACCGGGCAAGAAAATGATGAACGCAGCAGATTGGGCGCGAGGGATTCTCGCTTCCGGAACCGTGGATGAGGTGAAATTCGCATGAGCGAATTCGGACAGGGACGTTCCGACCGTCCGCGACGCAACGAGACCAACCGCGGCGGAGGCCAGGTTCGTCGAGACGATGCCGGACGCACCCGCAACCGCGGAGGCAGCGGGCAGCGCCAGTTCAGCGCCTCGGCACCCTCGGCCCGCGGACGCCGCGCCGATCCGGCGCGCCTGACTGCCTTCGAGGTGTTGCGTGCCGTTGCCGAACACGACGCCTACGCAAACCTGGTGCTACCGACCCGCATCCGCGACCACCGCCTCGATCGCCGCGACGCGGGGTTCGCCACCGAACTGACCTACGGCGCCCTGCGCGGACAGGGACTGTACGACGCGATCCTGTCCCGCTGCGTCGACCGCCCGCTGGACCAGCTGGACCCGGCGGTGCTTGACGCGCTGCGCCTGGGCGCCCACCAGCTGCTGGCCATGCGCGTTCCCAACCACGCGGCCCTCGACGAAACCGTCTCGCTGGCCCGCATGGTCATTGGCGCCGGTGCCTCGGGCCTGATCAACGCCGTGCTGCGCAAGGTCTCGCTGAAGGACCTGGACACCTGGAGCGCCGAGCTTGTTGAAGGCGTCACCGATGAAAGCGCGGCCGCGGCACTTGTCCATTCGCACCCCGAATGGATCGTTCGCGCCCTGCGCCAGGCACTTGTTGCCCATGGCCGCGACGCCAGCGAAATCAATGACCTGCTTGCCGCCGACAATCTCGCCCCCGTCGTGAACCTGGTGGCCCTTCCGGGCATCGGCTCGCTGGAGGAGGCGCTCGACAACGGCGCCGAGGTCGGCACGCTTGTTGCCGATTCGGCCTACTACCAGGGCGGGGACATCGCCCGGCTTTCCTCGGTGCGCGAAGGCAGCACCCGGGTTCAGGATGCGGGCTCCCAGCTGGTGGCCCGGGCCCTGGCCCAGGTGCCGTTGCCGGATGCCGGCGAGGACGCCTACTGGCTGGACCTGTGCGCCGGCCCCGGCGGCAAGGCGGCGCTGCTTGCGGCCTTGGCATCGGAACACGGTGCCCGCCTGACCGCCAACGAGCCCGCCGAACACCGCGCCGAACTTGTCAGCAAGGCCCTGGTTGCCGTGGATCCGGACACCTGGATGATCTCGGTGCGCGACGGCCGCGAATACGGTGAGGCCGAGTACGCCGGCGGCTACGACCGGGTCATGGTCGACGCCCCGTGCTCGGGCCTTGGCGCGCTGCGCCGCCGCCCGGAATCGCGCTGGCGCAAGAGCCCGAAGGACGTTGCCGAACTGACGATCCTGCAGGGCGAGTTGCTTGACGCGGCGCTCAGCGCGGTGCGCGTCGGCGGCGTTGTCGCCTACGTGACGTGCTCGCCACACCCGGCCGAAACCGTCGCCGTGGTCGACGACGTGCTTTCCCGCCACTCGAACGTGAAGTTGCTCGACACGGGTGCCGCACTCGAGGCCGCGGCCCTTCCGGGCATGGCATCGGCGTCCCGCAAGGTCGGTGACGGCAGCACCATCCAGCTGTGGCCGCACATCCACCGCACCGACGCCATGTTCATGGCATTGTTGACCCGTACCGCCTAGCCAGACGCAGCCCGTGTCCCGGGCCCCCCTTTCACCAGGAGCTTCAATGCGCACTTGCCAGATCAACCCGTCCATCCTCTCGGCCGACTTCACGAACCTCGAGCGTGAGTTGCACCGGATCCACACCGCTGATGCGGTGCACGTGGATGTCATGGACAACCATTTTGTGCCGAACCTGACCATCGGGCTTCCCGTGGTCCAGCGGCTCAACGAGGTCAGCGATCTGCCGTTGGACGTGCACCTGATGATCAACGACGTTGACCGGTGGGGCCCGGGCTACGCACAAGCCGGCGCGGCTTCGGTGACCTTCCACGCGGAGGCCTCCGCTGCCCCGGTGAAGTTGGCCAGGGACTTGCGGGCCGCCGGTGCGCGCGCCTCGATGGCCTTGCGTCCCGCGACGCCCATCGAACCGTACCTGGACATGCTTCCGGAACTGGACATGGTGCTGCTGATGACGGTGGAACCCGGCTTCGGGGGACAGGCCTTCCTTGACCTGGTCCTGCCGAAGATCCGGCGTACCCGCAGGGCCATCGACGGAACCGGCTTGCCCATTGCCCTGCAGGTCGACGGCGGGGTGACCCGCGAAACCATTCTGCGTGCGGCCGAGGCCGGAGCGGACGTGTTTGTCGCGGGGTCGTCGGTCTACGGCACGGAGGACCCTGCCGTGGCCGTCGACACATTACGAAACCTCGCGGCCCAAACGCCTGTATCCGTGTAATACTAAGAGCTACAACTACACAACGTGCTCCGGGGTCGGTGTAAGTCCGAACCGGCGGTTATAGTCCGCGACCCGCGCCAAAGACGTTCCTGACGGAATTTCGGAGGCACGGCTGAACTGGTGAAATTCCAGTACCGACAGTTAAAGTCTGGATGGGAGAAGCACGTACACGCAACACCTAAACCCTCACGGGTGGTGCCAAGAAAAGACGGCGGAAGTCTACGGACTTCCGATCCTCAAGTTCAGGCAGCCCCGTTCAGGATGGCAGTGAACCGTCGTATCGAAACCCCCGGAGCCGCCGCGGCTTGACAGGAGGACGATGGATTTTCTGCGGTGGCTCATTGAAGCTTTCAACTCTTACATCACGATTGGTAGCAGCGCACTGCTGGTACGCGAAGTCGTGGGCAACATCTTTGGCTTGGCTTCCGCCCTGGGCGGCATCCGCCGCAAGGTCTGGGCCTGGCCGGTCGGCATCATCGGCAACGCCCTGTTGCTGACCGTCTTCCTCGGCAGCATCTTCGGCAACGACGGAACCGCCAACCTGCTCGGCCAAGCCGGGCGACAAATCATGTTCATTGCCGTTTCCATTTACGGTTGGCGTCGCTGGAAGTCCAGCCAAAATTCCGGGGGCAGCGCAGTCACCCCGCGCTGGGCCACGAAAACGGAACGACTCGGCATGGCCGCGATCCTTGTCATTGGCACCGTCGCACTCACACCGATCTTCGGGGCACTGGGCTCCTACGATCCGGTGTGGGCCGACGCCTGGACCTTCGTGGGGTCGCTGCTCGCCACCTACGGCATGGCCAGGGGGCTTGTCGAGTTCTGGCTCATCTGGGTACTGGTCGACGTGGTCGGGGTGCCCCTGCTTTTCAGCGCCGGATACTACGCAAGCGCCTTCATGTACCTGTTTTATGGGTGCTTCACCCTCATTGGCTTCTTTGTTTGGTGGAAGGCCCAAAACAGCTCCAAGCCAACCATTGAGGCGAAAATGCCCGATCCCACGGTCAAGGTGGGCAACTGATGCAAGCGGACCGCCGGATCGCCGGAATGCGGGTTGCCCTGGAACTGGCCAAACGCGGAGTCCGCGGGGCCAACCCGCTGGTGGGCGCTGTCATCATTGATTCGTCGGGAAGCATCCTCGCCACCGGATACCACCGTGGTGCGGGAACGCCCCATGCGGAAGCCGACGCCCTCACCCGGCTCGGCCCCATCCCGGCCGACGCGGCCCGCGAGGCCACCATGCTGGTGACCCTCGAGCCGTGCAACCACGTGGGACGGACCGGACCCTGCGCCCAAGCGATCATCGATGCCGGCATCGGCAAGGTCGTATATGCGGCAAAGGACGAGGGTTCGGAGGCTGCCGGCGGTGCCGCGCGGCTGCGCGCCGCCGGGGTGAACGTCGAACAGGGCCTGCTGGAAACCGATGCCCTTGACCTGAACCACCGCTGGTTCCTTGCCCGTGCCGGGAAACGTCCATTCACGACGCTGCACCTGGCCCAGACGCTCGACGGGCGGATTGCCGCCGCGGATGGAACCAGTCAGTGGATCACCTCGCCGGATTCCCTGCGCCATGCGCACCAGATCCGCTCGCGGGTGGACGCCATCGTGGTCGGCACCGGCACGGTGCTTGCCGATGACCCGCGGCTCAATGCGCGAGACGAACACGGCCGGCCCTTCGACCGCCAACCCCGCCGCATTGTGATGGGGGAGCGCGAGATCCCGGCGGGGGCAGCCCTCGCCGCCGATGCGAACTGGGAACAGATCCGTTCCCACGACCCGCGGATGGTGCTGGGGCGGCTGCACGAAGCGGGGATCTCCCACGTGCTCATTGAGGGAGGATCCTCGATCATCACGGCGTTCCTGGCCGAAGACCTGGTCGACGAGATCTACCTCTACCAGGCGCCCATTTTCTTGGGCGCCGGTCGACAAAGCATCGGGGACCTCGGGGTCGGCACGCTGGGCGACGCCCGTGCCTTCCGCCTTGATCCCATCGACGGTGAATCGGTGCAAATCCTCGGCACCGACACCCTCACCCACCTAGAACCAATTCCGGTCCGGCTGCCCGGGCGCAGCACCGCATCGTAAGGACAACAAATGTTTACAGGAATCATCAGCGGCATGGGCCGCGTCGAAGCGGTGAACGCCGAACCCGAGTCCGACTCCGTGGTGCTGCACATCAGCGCACCGAACCAGACCGAAAACCTCGGCCTGGGCGGATCGATCGCCATCAACGGCGTGTGCCTCACCGCAACCAGCATCGAAGGCGACTCGCTCGCACTCGACGTCATGGGCGAAACCCTCCGGCACACCACGATTGGCGGGCTCAAGGCGGGCGAGGCAATAAACCTCGAACGTTGCGTGCAGGCGGGTGGGCGCCTTGACGGGCACGTGGTGCAGGGGCACGTGGACGGCGTGGGCACGCTGCTGGAGCACGAAACCCTGGGTGCCTGGGACCGGTTCCGGTTTGCCATTCCATACCCGCTTGCCAGGTATGTGGCCAAGAAGGGCTCGATCGCCATCGACGGGATTTCCCTGACCGTCACTGAAGTGGCAGACGCCAACGAAAAGGACCAATGGTTCGAAGTGGGAATCATTCCCACCACGCTGCGCGAAACCACGTTGGGTCAGCGGGAACCGGGCGACAGCGTGAACCTCGAGGTGGACGTGATGGCCAAGTACGCCGAACGCCTTGCCTCCTTTAACCCAGCCGAAGGGGCAACACCATGAGCACCGAAACAATCCGCCTTGATTCCATAGCTTCGGCGATCAGCGCCATGGCCGCCGGCAAGGCAGTGGTGGTCGTGGACGATGCGGACCGCGAAAACGAAGGCGACATTATTTTCGCCGCGGAATTCGCCACGCCCGAACTCATGGGTTGGACCATCCGGCATTCCTCGGGCGTGGTCTGCACCCCGATGACCGGCGACCGGGCCGACGCGCTTGGCCTGCCTCCCATGGTGCAAAACAACCAGGACGCCAAGGGCACCGCCTACACGGTGTCCTGCGATGCCGCCCACGGCGTGAGCACCGGCATCAGCGCGGCCGACAGGGCCCTGACCTCGCGCATCCTGGCCGATCCGGCCTCCGGGGCTGACCTCATTACCCGTCCGGGGCACATTTTCCCGCTGCGCGCGGTGGACGGCGGCGTCTTGGTGCGCCGCGGCCACACCGAGGCCAGCGTCGACCTGTGCGTGGCTGCCGGGTTGGAACCGGTGGGCGTCATCGCCGAACTGGTCCACGACGACGGCTCCATGATGCGGTTGCCCGCGCTGCGTGAATTTGCCGACCTGTGGAACATCCCGCTGGTCAGCATCGAGGACCTGGCAGCGTGGCGCGCAAGCTGCGATGCCGAGCCGGTGATCGGCACCAAGGCCTCGGCCGTGCAATCGGGACCCGAGGTCAAGGTCCCCACCCCGCACGGGGAATTCATGGTGCGGGCCTGGCTCGAGCGGTCCACGGGCGTCGAACACTTGTCCCTGAGCGCGCAGGGGCCGGACGGCACGATGCCGTTCGAGCCGCTGGTGCGGGTGCACTCCGAATGCCTCACGGGCGACGTTTTCGGTTCCTACCGTTGTGACTGCGGCGAGCAACTGTCTGCCGGCCTGCAGGCCATCAACGAATTCGGCGGGGTGCTGATCTACCTTCGCGGACACGAAGGACGAGGCATCGGACTTGCCAACAAGATCCGTGCCTATGCCCTGCAGGACGGGGGAGCGAACACCGTGGCGGCCAACGAACAATTGGGGCTGCCGGTGGACGCACGCAACTACGATGCCGCCGCGGCGATCCTTGACGCAATGGATATCCGCAGCGTCAGGCTTGTCACCAACAACCCGCTCAAAGAGCAGTGGTTGAAGGAAGCCGGAATCGACGTGACCGAACGGGTTCCCACCCGTGTTGCGGCACGACCGGAAAACCTTGAATACCTACGTACCAAGCAGGAATTGCTGCACCACTCGTTGCAGCTTCCGACCACAGTAACCACCAACCCAGGAGTTGAATCATGAGCGGACACGGCGCACCAACCATCGGCGCAGAAGAACTAGCGGCAGCCGGCAAGGCCGGCATGCGAGCGGTCATCGTGGCGGCCAGCTGGCACACCCAGATCATGGACGGGCTCATCGACGGCGCCAAGCGTGCCGCCATCGACGCCGGAATCCAAACGCCGGACATCGTTCGGGTCCCCGGGACCTTCGAGCTTCCCGTGGCTGCCGCGCGGTTGGCGCCGGACTACGACGCGGTGATTGCCTTGGGCGTAGTCATCCGCGGCGGAACCCCGCACTTCGACTACGTGTGCCAGGGTGCAACGCTGGGGCTCACCGACGTTTCGGTGCGAACCGGTGTCCCGGTTGGCTTCGGCGTATTGACCTGCGACAACGAAGAGCAGGCAATTGCCCGTGCAGGGTTGGAAGGCTCCGTTGAGGACAAGGGCTATGAGGCCATGAGCGCCGGACTGCAGACCGCAGTGGCACTGACCCGCCGCTGACACCCACGTTGCGTGGCCCGCGGTTTGCCTTTCCGGGGCATCGGTTCCGGGAGGATGAACGGCGGGCCACACGCAACACTCCGGCGGCCCCACCAACACCCGCAAAGTCATCCTCGCGTCATGTTCGGTCCCGAGCGCGAGTCCTTCGTCACATTGGGCCGGTGGTTGTGAGTGCGCCGGACACGCAGGGCTAGGCTGTTTATGTGAAAACTTTTGACACCCTCTTCGCCGAGCTTTCCGAGAAAGCCAAGGCCCGCCCCGAAGGTTCGCGTACCATCGCCGAACTGGACTCGGGCGTCCATGGCATCGGAAAGAAGGTCGTGGAGGAAGCCGCCGAAGTGTGGATGGCTGCCGAATACGAAAGCAACGAAGCGGCCGCCGAAGAAATCTCCCAGCTGCTCTACCACCTTCAGGTGATGATGCTGGCCAAGGGCCTGACTCTGCAGGACGTTTACAAGCATCTCTAGCCGCCGCTTTCGGGGCTGGTATTTGTATCACCCCCCGAGCCGCGGTGGCCAACAAGCAAAAATTTGTTGTCCTGATGCCGTAAAAATCCAAAAGTCAGAAACGAGAAACACCTCATGTTGCGTGTAGCACTTCCCAATAAGGGAGCCCTCTCAGAAATCGCTTCAACCATGTTGCTGGAGGCTGGCTACGTCCAGCGCCGCGACAACCGCGAACTTGTCATGGTTGACCCGGAAAACGACGTCGAGTTCTTCTACCTCCGCCCCCGCGACATTGCCGTGTACGTCGGCGGCGGAATCCTTGACGTCGGAATCACCGGACGCGACCTGTACCTGGACGCCGATGTCAACGACCACGTGGACGAGGTCCTGCCGCTGGGCATCGGCGCCTCCACCTTCCGCTTCGCCGGACCCGCGGGCACCTTCACCTCGCAGGATGAACTTTCGGGCAAGCGCATTGCCACGAGCTACGACACCCTGTTGCGCAGCTACTTGGCCGACAGCGGCATCGACGCCTCGGTGGTCCGCCTCGACGGTGCCGTGGAATCCTCGGTGCGCCTTGGCGTGGCAGATGCCATCGCCGACGTCGTGGAAACCGGCAATACGCTCAAGGCCGCAGGCATGGAAATCTTCGGGGATCCGATCCTGAAGTCCGAGGCCGTGCTGATCGGCCGCACCGGCCGCAACCCGGCCGGCCTCGACGTGCTCAAGCGCCGCCTGACCGGTGTGCTGGTTGCCCGCCGCTATGTCATGCTCGACTACGACGTGCGCCGCGACCAGGCCGACGAAGCCTGCCGCCTGACCCCCGGACTGGAGTCCCCGACGGTTTCTCCGTTGCAGGATTCGGACTGGGTCGCCGTGCGTGCCATGGTCAAGAAGAACCAGACGAACAACATCATGGATGAGCTCTACGATCTGGGCGCGCGTGCGATCCTAGTCAGCCAGATCCACGCCTGCCGCATCTGATTCCGTCGTTTGCGCCATCCCTCAAAGAACACCACCTTCATAACTTTTCTAGGAGTTGATCCTTTATGAGCGTTGCGATCCGTGTGATCCCGTGCCTCGACGTGGATAACGGCAGAGTCGTCAAGGGAGTGAACTTTGAGGGGCTGCGCGATGCCGGCGACCCCGTGGAACTGGCCAAGCGCTACAACGCCGCCGGTGCTGACGAAATCACGTTCCTCGACGTGACGGCTTCCTCGGGAAACCGCGAAACCACCTACGACGTCGTCGCCAAGACGGCGGAGGAAATCTTCATTCCCCTCACCGTTGGCGGCGGCGTGCGTGCCGTCGAAGACGTCGACCGCCTGCTGCGCGCAGGTGCCGACAAGGCCTCGATCAACACCGCCGCGGTTGACCGCCCCGAGGTTATCAACGAAATCACCCGTCGCTTTGGATCCCAGGTACTGGTGCTTTCGCTCGACGCCCGCCGCACCAACGATCCAAACGTTGCCTCGGGCTTCGAGGTCACCACCCACGGCGGACGCACCGGCACCGGCCGCTGCGCCGTGGCCTGGGCCAAGGAAGCCGCCGAGCGCGGCGTGGGCGAGATCCTGCTGAACTCGATCGATGCCGACGGCACCAAGGACGGCTTCGACCTTGAAATGATCCGCGCCGTTCGCGCCGAGGTCACCGTTCCGTTGATCGCCTCGGGTGGTGCAGGCGGACCGGAACACTTCCCGCCGGCAATCGCAGCCGGCGCCGACGCGGTTCTGGCCGCCTCCATCTTCCACTTTGGCCCGAATGACATGATCAAGCAGGTCAAGGACGCCATTCGTGAAGCAGGATTCCCGGTCCGCTAAACCTGCATCCCTGGACGAAACCATGTCCAGGGGTTGGCGGGCACTTGAGGAAGAAGCAGTAGACGGCTGGCTCTGCCGTTTTTCCGGCGGAGTCACCAAGCGGGCGAACTCGGTGCTGCCCTTGGGGGAGCCTGCGGACTTTGCAGCAGCCCTCGCAGCGGTCGAACACCGCTATGCGGATCACGGGCTGCCTGCCGTCTTCCAAGTCAGTCACGACTCGATGCCCGTGGACTTGGACCGGCGGCTTGCCGAACGCGGCTATCTGCTGGATTCGCCGACGCTCGTCCAATACCTTGCGCTCGTTGAAGGCGGCAATGCCGGCGGCGGGGACAATGATCATCGCATCGAATTGGCCGATGAACCGAGCGAATCCTGGCTCGAAACCCTATGGGACGTCGAAGGACCGCATGCACCGGAGGCCCGGGCGCTGAGCCGGCTCATACTGGCCGAAACTCCATCCGTTTATGCATCCCTGGTACTCGAAGGCCGGGTCGAAGCAATCGCCCGGCTTGCCTTGGTCGGGAACCTGGGTGGAATCTACGGCGTGGCAACAAAGACGGGTTCGCGCTCCCGCGGGCACGGCCGTGCCGTGGTTCAGGCGTTGCTCACCGAAGCCGCGAATCGGGATCTCGAAGGGCTCTGGCTGCAGGTCGTCGAGTCGAACGAGATTGCCCGCAGGCTCTACGAATCGCTGGGTTTCGAAACCGTCTCCCGCTATCACTACCGCATCGCGTCTTGCATCTGACAAGTCATAACTGCTAGTCGGTGACGATCCCAGGCGGCGCCGTGACGTGTCCTTCGTCCGCAGCTCGAATTCGTTGTTCCGGGGTCCGTCCTCCGATCAGTCGTTGACCGGAAGAATCGCTTCCAATCCGCGTTCCAATGCCACGCGTGCCGCATCCGTATTCAACTGGTTGGACAGCCAGCGGCTGGAAAGACCTTCAACCAGGGACGTCAGTAACAATGCGGTTCCCTGGCATTGCTCGACCTGCGCTCCGGTGTGCTCGCTGACCAGTTCGGCGACGTGCGACTGCCACGCCGCAGTGGAAGCGGCCAGATGCTCGGCCAGTGGCTGCTCAAAGACCGAGATGGCCCTGATTTCGTTCCACACAATTGATTTCGCACGGACCGACTCGTCGTCCTGGATTTCGCCCAGCAGCAACTCGCGCAACAATCCGTAGGGCTCGATACCACCTGCCACCGGTTCCTCGCGCTGTGCGACCGAGTCCGTGTTGACGTACTCCAGCGTCGCGGCCAGCAAACCGTCCCTGTCGGTGAAGTGGTAATAGACAAGTCCGGTGGAGATGCCGGCTTGCTTGCAGACGTCTTGCACGCGCATGCCACGGACTCCGTCACGGGCGATGCAGATGCTGCACGCCTCAAGAATTCGCTGGCGGGTGTCGTTGGCCATGCCGGAACCAAGCCTTTCAATTGCTGTGAATGCAAGGGATTTTCCGTTTGGCGACCTTGCGGACTTCCGTGTACCGTGGGTCACACGTTATCGTTAACTGAATATCCAGTCAATTTCTGTTTGCTCCTCACGATCGAGACTTTCGCGCCCCAAGCGTTCGAAGCCCGGCGGTGCAGGAACAAGATCCGTGAGGGGAATCCACCAATGGGCCTGCCGTTCAGCATCTATGAAGCTTCCATCGACGACGTCTTGCAGGCGCTCGATGAGGGCACCATCACCGCCGTCGAGCTGGTTGCCGCCCACTTGGCACGGGTGGGACGCTTCGACAGGTCCTCGGTGCGCCTCAACGCCATGGCCGTGCTGAATCCCAACGCCTTTGCCGAGGCCGCCGAATCGGATCGCCGCCGCCGCGCCGGCCAGGCCGGCTCCCTTGAAGGGGTGCCTTTCACCGTCAAGGACAGCTACATGGTCGCCGGGCTCACCGTCGCCGCAGGTTCGCCAGCCTTCAAGGACCTGGTGGCCCAGGACGACGCCTTCACCGTGGCGCGGATCCGCGAGGCCGGGGGAGTGCTGGTGGGCAAGACCAACATGCCGCCCATGGCCGACGGCGGCATGCAACGCGGCGTCTACGGCCGGGCCGAAAGCCCCTACAACACCAACTACCTGGCGGCAGCCTATGCCTCCGGCTCGTCAAACGGCTCGGCGGTTGCCACCGCGGCCAGCATGGGCGTGTTCGGCATGGGGGAGGAGACCGTGTCTTCGGGGCGAAGCCCGGCCTCAAACAACGGCCTCTGCGCCTACACCCCCTCGCGCGGCGTTATCTCGATCCGCGGCAACTGGCCGCTGTTCCCGACCAGGGACGTGGTGGTGCCTCACACCCGAAGCATGAAGGACATGTTCCGCCTGCTGGACGTGATTGTGGTCGACGATGAAAACACCACAGGTGATTTCTGGCGCGACCAGAAAGCGGTTGCGTTGCCCGCGGCCTCAACGGTTCGCCCCGGGAACTATGCGGAACTGACAGACCCCGAGGCCCTGAATGGCAAGCGCTTGGGGGTCCCGCGCATGTACCTCGGCAAGGACGCCGGCTTCCCCCTCGCGGTGCGCGGCTCGATCCTGGAACTCTGGGATGCCGCGCGCACCAGGCTCGAGGCTCTCGGTGCGACCGTCGTCGAGGTCGACCTGCCCATGATCGAAAAATACGAGGGCAACACCCCGGGAGGCGAACAACTCGCGGCGCTCGGCATCCTGCCCGAGGGGTGGATGGACATCGAATTCAACGAAATCCTCGCTCATGGCTGGGACACCTTCTTGCGAGCCAACAACGACCCCGCGCTGAACCGCCTGGCCGACGTCGACCACACCCGGATCTTCCCGGCGCCCGAAGGATCACTGCCCGACCGCTACGAGGAAGTCGAAGACTACGAGAACCGCTACCGCGACGTGGTGAACATGGCGGCCGGCGGGTTGCCGCCGGTCCACTCCCTGCCGGGCTTCGCCCAAGGGCTCCGGTCGCTCGAAGCGCTGCGCAAGGAACTCTTCGAGGACTGGCTGGAGGAGCGCGGGCTGGATGCAATCGTCTTCCCGGCCAATGCCGACGTTGCGGCCCAGGACTCGGATATCAACACGGAATCCGCGGACCAAGCCTGGACAAACGGGGTGTTCTTCTCCAACGGAAATTACGCGTTGCGCCACTTCGGGATTCCGAGCGTCACCGTGGCCATGGGAAACATGCATGACACCAAGATGCCGGTGGGACTGACCATTGCCGGCCCCGCCTATGCCGACAACGAGCTGTTGGCGTGTGCCTACGCCTTCGAAGCGGCGGGTTCGCTGCGCCAGGCCCCGGTACTGGCGCCGCCGCTGCCGGGCGACGGTGTCTGCGGCTCGGGGCGCGCATTCAGCTCGGGGGACCCGGAACCGCTGGAGATCACTGTTGGAGCGGAGTTCGAGCACGGGACCCAGCACGAGGGCGCAAGGTTGTTGCGCATCTCGGGAACCGTGGTGGCACCGGAAAGCGCATCGATCCGTCTCACCGTGAACGGCGAAGATGTCCTTGCCGCCAGGGACGGAAACGGTTGGAGTGCCACGCACGTGCTGGGCGCCGGTGTCGAGCCCAGGGCCGTTGGCTCGAATCCCGTGGCCAGCGACGCCCTGGTGGTTGTCAGCGTGGTGGCGCCAACGGGCCAGGCGGCCGGGGCCTTCGCCGAAATCTAGTACTGGGAGTTGAGTAGTTCGAGTGCCTCGTTGGCGCCCTCGAATGTCACGAGCGCCTCTTCGCGCCGTCCCGAGGCATGAAGCAGCAATTCCTCGGGGCGGCCCATGATCGCCACCGAAGTCTTGGCCTTGCGGGCTACATGGCGCCGGCCATCGGGACGCACCAGGATGATGCCCACGTCGGTGCCCCGGTAATACAGGCCGGCACGGCGGACCAGGTCCTTCCACAGGAGCTCGGCATACTGCTCGTCAAGCACGCGCGGTGCCCAGCGGTCGGTGGCGCGGCGGACATCCTCGGTGTGGATGAAGTACTCGCTCAGGTTTGCCGAACGGTCAAAAGCCGGCAGGGCAAACGGCGAGTATTTGGGTGCGCCGGCAACGAATTCGTGGACAAGCTCCGCATAGGCGGCGGTGTCGCGGGCCTTGTCGGCCCTGGACTGGAGCTCGCGCTCCATCACGGAGGCCAGCGGCTTCAGGACAATGCCTGCTGAGAGCATCGAGTGTTCGCGCAACACCAGGTGCGCGGCAAGGTGGCGGGTCTGCCAACCGGCACACAATGTCGGGGCCGTCGGCCCTGCTGCCAGTAGGACTTCGGCTAATACTTCACGGGAGGCTGGGACAAAATGCATCACTACGAAACTAACACGTTCGGGGCCGCTTGTGGCCGTATGAAGCACCATGCGACACACAGGGTGTGGTGAATCGTTGCGTGCGTGCCGCGCGGGTGAATCCCGTTCGGCCAATTGCGCTTCGGTGGCACTAGACTGGAAGTGATGTCGCAGAACCCAGCCTTCGCAACCCCCGTCTCCGTTGACGGCAAATTGTCCGCCGAAATCTCCGCGGCCCTGAAAAAGGACGACTCCGGATTGGTCGCGGCCATCATCCAGCAGTACGGCACCCATGAGGTGCTCATGCTCGGGTGGATGGACGAGGAAGCTCTCCGTCGCACCCTCACCACCGGGCGGGTGACCTTCTGGTCGCGTTCCCGCAAGGAATACTGGCGCAAGGGCGACACCTCCGGGCACTCCCAGCTGGTGCGTTCTGTCGCCCTGGATTGCGACGGCGATGCCCTGCTGGTGGTGGTCGACCAGATCGGTGCGGCCTGCCACACCGGCACCCACACCTGCTTTGACGGGCGCGAGATCCCGGCCGTCGTCGGCCGCCGCGTTTCCTGACCCGACACCACCTTCGTCCACGCAAGGATACCTAGCCACTTATGCAAGCTCTCGGTGCGCTCACACCCACCCGCGAGCAGTTCCGCGCCCTCGCCGCGGACCGCCGCGTCATTCCCGTGACCATGCGGGTGCTGGCCGACTCGCTGACCCCCATCTCCATCTACCGCCGGCTTGCCGGCGGCCGCCCCGGCACCTTCCTGATGGAATCGGCCGCCGCCGGGGGAGTGTGGAGCCGGTACTCGTTCATCGGCACCAACTCCCCGGCCACGCTGACCACCCGTGAAGGCAAGGCCCACTGGCTGGGCACGCCGCCCGCCGGCATGCCGACCGAGGGCAACCCCGTCGAGGTGCTGCGCGACACCGTGCGCGCCCTGCGCACCGAACCGCTGCACGGCCTGCCGCCGCTGACCAGCGGCATGGTCGGCTTCATCGGCTGGGAGGCCGTGCGCCACTGGGAGAAGCTGCCCAACCCGCCGGCCGACGACCTGCACCTGCCGGAGCTAGCCATGAACCTGGTCGGGGACATGGCCGTGCATGACAACACCGACGGCACGCTGACGCTGATCGCCAACGCCATCAACTTCAACGGCACCGACGACGGCGTCGACGGGGCCTACGACCACGCGGTTGACCGCGTGCGCGCCATGCTCGCGACCCTGGCCGAGGCTACCGACACCCCTGTCTCGGTGCTCTCCGGGACCGACGTCCCGGCCGACGAGCTGATGAACGCCGTCACCCACTCCTGGGACGAGGACTCCTACCGCCAGGCGGTGCTGCGCGGCAAGGAAGCCATCGTCGACGGCGAGGTGTTCCAGGTGGTCATTTCGCGCCGCTTCGAGCTCGAATCCCACGCGGACCCGCTGGATGTCTACCGCATCCTGCGCGCCACGAACCCCAGCCCGTACATGTACCTCTTCAGCCTCGAGGACTCCCACGGCAAGGCCTACTCGATCGTGGGTTCCTCCCCGGAGGCGCTGGTCACCGTCAACGACGACCACGTCGTCACGCACCCCATCGCCGGCTCGCGGCCGCGCGGCGCCACCTACGAGGACGACCAGCAGCATGAGAAGAACCTGTTGGCCGACGAGAAGGAGCGTGCCGAGCACCTGATGCTCGTGGACCTTTCGCGCAACGACCTGTCCAAGGTCTGCGTCCCGGGCTCGGTGGAGGTCACCCAGTTCATGGAGGTCGAGCGCTTCAGCCACATCATGCACCTGGTCTCCAACGTGGTCGGCAAGCTGTCCCCGGACACCGACGGCTACGACGTGCTCGCAGCGACGTTCCCCGCGGGGACCCTCTCCGGCGCGCCCAAGCCGCGCGCCCTGCGACTGCTGGACGAGCTGGAACCGTACCGCCGCGGCATCTACGGCGGCGTCGTGGGCTACCTCGACTTCGCCGGCGACATGGACATGGCCATCGCCATCCGTTCGGCGCTGCTCAAGGGCAACCGCGCCTTTGTGCAGGCCGGCGGCGGAATCGTCAACGACTCGGACCTCGACGCTGAGGCCCTTGAAACCATCAACAAGTCGGCCGCACCGCTGCGCGCCGTCTGGGCCGCAGGCACCATGGCGCCCGCCGGCCAGGACATCGAAGGATCATGACCAACACCAAGACCCCTCGCTGGGGCACCAAACGCGTTGTCATGCTGCTGGGCCTGGTCGGTGCCGTGTTGGCGCTGGCCACCAGCACCCGCATCTGGATCACGGTCCAGCCCGAGGTCGGCTCCGTGAAGATCCCGCTGATCGAGGTCGCGGGCTCCGACGCCTCGGCGGCCATCGCCGCGCTCGCGGTCGTGGCCCTGGCCGGTTCGCTGGCGGCGCTGATCGCCGGCAAGGTCGCCCGCTACATCATCGCCGGCATCCTGCTGCTGGCCGGTGGCGGCATCATTGCCTCGTCCGTCGCGGTGCTGGCCAACCCGGTCTCGGCCTCTGCCACCAAGGTCGGCGAAGCTACGGGGCTGAACACCGCCGGCGGGGACTACCAGGTGTCCTTCTGGCCCTACGTGGCCGTGCTGGCCGGCGTGCTGCTGGTGCTCAACGCACTGGTCCTGGCAATTGCCGGGCACACCTGGGCCGGCAGCAAGAAGTACGCGCGCGACAACGCCGCGGCCGCGGCGCAACGGGATTCGGCAAACTCCACGGGACCGATCGATGAGATCGACGGCTGGGACTCGCTCTCCCGCGGGGACGATCCCACCTGAGGAACGCGCGGTGGCGGGCAACATGGCACGCCACGGCGTTAAAGAATGGCAGAATAGACAGTAGTTAATCGTCGGGAAAATTCCCGAGCGGCACGAGGTGACGAGGAGTATCCCACCATGGCTAACAGCAACACCCAGATCGATCCGATGCACGCCGAAGAAATCGGCCACGGCAACTCAATTGCGGCTTGGACCTTGGTCGGCATTTCAATGATCGGTGTCATCATCGGCGGAATCGCCTTCGCCGGACACAACCCGACCATGGTCTACGCGGGCCTCGGCGTCGTCGTGCTCGGCATGATCGCCGGTTGGATCATGAAGAAGGCCGGTTTCGGCGTGGGCGGCGCCCGGTCGGGTTCCTCGCACTAGCCGTGAGCGTACTTACGGATATCATTGCGGGCGTTCGGATCGATCTGGACGCCCGCCGTTCCATATGCGGCCAGGTCCAGATCGAGGCCGACGCGGCAAACGCCGCCCCGGCGCTCGACGCCTTTGCGGCCCTCGGCGGAGCCGCCGACCAGTCCGACCGTGACGCCGTGTTACGCGTGATCTCAGAGGTCAAGCGCAAGTCCCCGTCCAAGGGTGCGCTTGCCGACATCCCGGAACCGGCCGAACTTGCCGCGGCCTACGTCGCCGGCGGCGCCTCCGTCATCTCCGTGCTCACCGAGGAACGCCGCTTCGGCGGATCGCTGGCCGACCTCGACGCCGTGCGCGCCGCCGTCGACATCCCGCTGCTGCGCAAGGACTTCACGGTCGACGCGTACCAGATCTACGAGGCCCGCGCCCACGGTGCCGACCTCATCCTGTTGATCGTCGCGGCCCTGGACGACGCGCAGATGCGCGAATTCCTGGACCTCACCCACGCACTGGGCATGAACGCCCTGGTGGAGACCCACACCGAGGAGGAAATCGCCAGGGCCGTGAAGCTCGGGGCGAAGATCATCGGCGTGAACGTGCGCAACCTCA
Source organism: Paeniglutamicibacter kerguelensis (assembly GCF_017876535.1). Classification (NCBI taxonomy): domain Bacteria; kingdom Bacillati; phylum Actinomycetota; class Actinomycetes; order Micrococcales; family Micrococcaceae; genus Paeniglutamicibacter; species Paeniglutamicibacter kerguelensis. The sequence continues at coordinate 2,190,677 of NZ_JAGIOF010000001.1, read as the reverse complement.
AGACCCTGGAGGTGGATCCCGCGAACTTTGCGAAGCTGGCGGGGTTGATCCCGCCCGAGGCCGTCATCATCGCCGAATCCGGCGTCAGCTCGGTCGCCGAGGTGCGCGAGTACGCCTCCCGCGGCGCGGATGCCATCCTGGTCGGCGAGGCGCTCGTGAAGGACAACGACCCGCGCGCGGCCATCGACCAATTCATTACCGCGGGAACCGCAGCCAAGCCGGCGCGGCCCCACCCATAACCTGCATGAATTCCTCAGCTAGATAAGGATGCCAACGATGAACCCGACGACAGGTGAACCGGCAGAAGGTTCCCGGAAGCCCGCTGCAACACCCGGGGATTCCCTGCGGCATGCGCCAGGGCCGTACTTCGGCGACTACGGCGGACGCTGGATGCCCGAATCGCTGATCGCCGCCATGGACGAACTGAGCGAGACCTTCGAGGCCGCCAAGGCGGACCCGGAATTCGTGGCGCAGGTCAAGGACCTGAACAAGAACTACTCCGGGCGCCCCTCCCTGCTCACCGAGGCCAAGCGCTTCTCCGAGGCCGCCGGCGGGGTTCGCGTCTTCCTCAAGCGCGAGGACCTGAACCACACCGGCAGCCACAAGATCAACAACGTGCTCGGCCAGGCGCTGCTTGCCAAGCGCATGGGCAAGACGCGCATCATCGCCGAGACCGGCGCGGGCCAGCACGGCGTCGCCTCGGCCACCGCGGCGGCCCTGATGGGCCTGGAATGCGTTGTCTACATGGGCGCCGAGGACACCCGCCGGCAGGCCCTGAACGTCGCGCGCATGCAGCTGCTCGGCGCCACGGTCATCCCGGTGACCGCCGGTTCGCAGACGCTGAAGGACGCCATCAACGAGGCGCTGCGCGACTGGGTCGCCAACGTGGACACCACCCACTACCTGCTGGGCACCGCCGCCGGCGGACACCCGTTCCCGGCCATGGTGCGCTACTTCCACGAGGTCATCGGAGAGGAAGCCCGCGAGCAGATCCTGGCCCAGACCGGCCGCCTGCCGGACGCCGTTGCCGCGTGCATCGGCGGCGGCTCCAACGCCATCGGCATCTTCCACGGTTTCCTTGACGACCCCTCGGTGGAGCTCTACGGCTTCGAGGCCGGCGGCGACGGCGTGGACACCCCGCGCCACGCGGCCACCATCACCCTGGGCAAGCCCGGCGTGCTGCACGGCGCCAAGAGCTACCTGATGCAGGACGACGACGGCCAGACCATCGAGTCGCACTCGATCTCCGCCGGCCTGGACTACCCGGGCGTCGGCCCGGAGCACGCCTACCTGGCGGACATCGGACGAGTGCACTACGAGCCGATCACCGACACCGAGGCCATGGACGCCTTCTCGCTGCTCTGCCGCACCGAGGGCATCATCCCGGCCATCGAGTCCTCGCACGCCCTGGCCGGCGTGCTGAAGATCGCGGCCCGCAAGATCGCCGCCGGCGCCAAGCCGGAAGAAACCATCATCGTCGCGAACCTTTCGGGCCGCGGCGACAAGGACGTTGGAACCGCCGCCGAATGGTTCAAACTCATCGACTCCGAAGCGAAGGATGCCAAGTGAGCCACGTTTCCAAGAGTGCAGCAGCCATCGCCGCAGCCCGCGCCGAGGGCCGCCCGGCCCTGATCTGCTACCTGCCCGCCGGTTTCCCGGACGTGCAGGCCACCATTGACGCGGCCGTCGCGATGGCCGAAAACGGCGCCGACATCATCGAGGTCGGCATCCCGTACTCGGACCCCGTGATGGACGGCTCGGTCATCCAGGCCGCCACCGTCCAGTCGCTGGCCCAGGGCTTCAGGGTCGCCCAGGTCTTCGACATCATCAAGGGCATCACCGAGCGCTGCTCCGCCACGGTCATGGTCATGACCTACTGGAACCCGGTGCTGCGCATGGGCGTGGACGAGTTCTCCCGCCGCCTCGCCGAGGCCGGCGGCGCCGGGCTGATCACCCCGGACCTGATCCCGGACGAGGCCGCCGAGTGGATGGAGGCCTCCGACAAGTATGGACTTGACCGCGTCTTCCTGGTCGCCCCGTCCTCCACCGAAGCCCGCATGAAGGCCACCGTCGCCGCGAGCCGCGGATTCGTCTACTGCGTTTCGGTCATGGGCGTCACCGGTGCGCGCAGCGAGGTTTCCGACGCCGCCGCATCGGTTGTCGCCGCGGCCCACGCGGCCGGCGCCGAGAACGCCTGCGTCGGCCTGGGCGTTTCGCAGCGCAAGCACGTCGAGGAAATCGGCGCCTACTCCGACGGCGTCATCGTCGGCACCGCACTGGTCGCCGCGCTTCGCGACGGGGGAGTGGAGGCCGTTGCCAAGCTCACCGCCGAACTCAGCGGGAGGCCAGTCAGCGTATGACCACCCTGGCAGCCATCGGCACCGGCGTGTTCGCCTCGATCCCGAGCCCGCCGCCGGAGTTCTCCAAGTTCTCCATCGGCCCGTTGACCATCCACGCCTACGCCCTGTGCATCCTGGCCGGCATCGTCGTTGCCATGTGGATGACCAACAAGCGGTGGCTCGCCAAGGGCGGGCCGGCGGACGTGGTCTGGGACATCTGCATCTGGGCGATCCCGTTCGGCATCGTCGGCGGACGCCTGTACCACGTGCTGATCACCGATCCCGACTACTACTTCGGGCTCAACGGCCAAAGCGCACACCTGGGCGAGATCCCGCAGATCTGGGCCGGCGGCCTGGGCATCATGGGGGCCATCAGCCTTGGTACACTCGGCGCCTGGATCGCCTGCCGCCGCGCGGGCGTAAGGCTCACGGCCTTCCTGGATGCCGTGGCACCCGGCGTCCTGCTGGCCCAGGCCTTCGGCCGCTGGGGCAACTGGTTCAACCAGGAGCTCTTCGGCAAGCCGACCACGCTGCCTTGGGGCCTGGAGATCGACCCGACCAGCTACAACTTCCCCCCGGGCCTTCCGCCCGGAACGCTGTTCCAGCCGACGTTCCTCTACGAATCCCTTTGGAACCTTGCGGGCGTGGCGCTGCTGCTGGCGCTGGACCACAAGTTCCAGCTGCGCCGCGGCGCCATGTTCTGGTCCTACCTGATCTGGTATGGCACGGGCCGAATCATCATGGAAACCATGCGCATCGACGCCGCCGACACGATCGTCATCCTCGGCATCGGCCTGCGCGTCCACATGTGGCTCGCCATCGGCATGGTCATCCTGGGCACCGTCGGCCTCATCTACGTGCTCGTCAAACTGCGCCCGCTGCCGGACCCGGGGGTCTACCTCGAGGGCCGCGGACCCAAGCCCGAGGCCGACACCGCGGCGGAGGCCCCGGCCGGATCCGCCCCGATCGAGTCCGCACCGGAGAAGACCACGGATACCGAATCAAAAAACGGCGCCGTGCAGATCAAACCGGTCCTGGATCCCGAAAAGGAAACTGATTCCGCAGCAAAATCGGAAAAGAACGACAACTAAAAACACCATTTCAGAACCCCTCGTCAACCGCCGCCCGCGGTACATGACGAGGGGTTCTGTTATTTCTGGGTAACAATTAAGGAATCTCTAAAATGCCTAGTCATCTAACTGTTGTGAGGTATTCGGAAAACTGTTGGAAACATAACCGAGCCTAAAACCGAAACATGGCGGTGCTACGATTTTTTCACCCAGCGGGCGTAGGATTCGATGCACGAAATCGAACATGGCCCCCGCGACGCAGCAAGGCCCGGCGGACATCCCGCCGCATTGCGCAAACCACAACGACGTGGCCCGGTCCGCAGGCCGGGAAAAACCCCGCACTCTTGTCGGTGGGAAACACCCTCTCAGCAACCGATCATTTGCGACCCAGAAAACTCTCGGACAACGGCGTCCTTGTATCCCAGAAAAACACCGAGAAAGGTATGCTCATGAGCATGACCGGAGTCCAGCTGAACGCTTCACCGGATTGTGGCGGGGAAGTATCTTCGCCCTTCACACGGTTCGCAGACGCCCCCGAAGCGCAAGGCCTCTACAACCCCGAAAACGAAAAAGACGCGTGCGGGCTGGCAGTCATCGCCACCCTCAAAAAAGTACCTACCCACTCAATCGTGAACCAGGCACTCGAGGCCCTGCGCAGGCTCGAACACCGCGGCGCCGTAGGCGCCGACGACGGCACCGGTGATGGTGCCGGCATCCTCACCCAAATCCCCGACGCCTTCTTCCGCGCCGTCACCGGATTCACCCTTCCGGCCCCCGGGCACTACGCGGCCGGAACCGCCTTCCTGCCCCAGGACCTCGCGCAGCGGACGCAAGCCGTCAGCGCGCTGGAGGAACTGGCCCTCGAAGAAGGACTCAGCGTGCTGGGCTGGCGCGAACTGCCGGTCAACGCCGAGCACATCGGCCCCACGGCCCGCGGCTGCATGCCGCACTTCGCCCAAATCTTCCTCGGCATTTCCGGCGAAAACGTCACGGAACTCGACGCCCGGGTCTTCCGGGTGCGCAAGCGCGCGCAGAACAAGTTCGGCGTCTACTTCCCCTCGCTCTCCAGCGCCAGCATCGTCTACAAGGGCATGCTCTCCACCGCACAGCTTTCGGCCTTCTACCCGGACCTCACCGACGAACGCTTCGCGAGCACCTTCGGCATCGTGCACTCGCGCTTCTCCACCAACACCTTCCCGTCCTGGCCACTGGCCCAGCCCTTCCGCGCCATCGCCCACAACGGCGAAATCAACACGGTCAAGGGCAACCGGAACTGGATGCGCGCCCGCCAGTCCCAGCTGGCCTCCACACTGCTGGGCGAGGTGCCCGAGGAGCTCTTCCCGATCTGCAGCCCCGGCGCCTCCGACTCCGCCTCCTTCGACGAGGTCGCCGAGCTCCTGACGCTTTCCGGGCGCCCCATCGCCCAGGCGATCATGATGATGATCCCCGAGGCCTGGGAAAACCACGCCACCATGGATGCTGACCGCCGCGCCTTCTACGAATACCACTCCATGCTCATGGAACCGTGGGACGGCCCCGCAGCCGTGTCCTTCACCGACGGCAAGCAGGTGGGCGCGGTGCTTGACCGCAACGGCCTGCGCCCCGCACGCTTCTGGGTGAGCGACGACGGGCTGGTGGTGCTGGCCAGCGAGGTCGGCGTCATCGACCTGGCACCGGAACGGATCGTCGCCAAGGGCCGCGTGGCCCCGGGCAAGATGTTCCTCGTCGACACCGTCGCCGGACGCATCATCGAGGACGACGAAATCAAGGCGCAGATCGCCGCATCCAAGCCCTGGGCCCAATGGGTTACGGCAAACAAGATCCGCCTCTCGGACCTGCCGGACCTCGAGCACGTCAGCCACAACTCGGCCTCCGTGCAGCTGCGCCAGCGGACCTTCGGCTACACCACCGAGGAACTTCGCATCCTGCTCGCCCCGATGGCCTCCACCGGCGCCGAACCTCTGGGTGCCATGGGATCGGACACCCCGGTCGCCGTGCTCTCCGCCCGTTCGCGCCTGCTTTTCGACTACTTCACGCAGTCCTTCGCCCAGGTGACAAACCCGCCGCTGGATTCCATCCGCGAGGAACTCGTCACCTCCATGGGCACCAGCATCGGCCCCGCCGGCAACCTGCTGTCACTGGGCAAGGTCAGCGCCCAGCAGGTGTCCCTGGCCTACCCGGTCATCACCAACGACGACCTGGCCAAGATCGCCAACATCCGCGACGACGAGGGCCTCAAGGTCTCGCTGAAGGTCCGCGGGCTCTACCGCCCCGAGGGCGGGGAATCAGAGCTGCGCGCCCGCATCCAGGAAATCTGCGAAAAGGTCTCCGCAGCGATCAACCGGGGCATCAAGTTCATCGTGCTCTCGGACCGTGACTCCAACGCCCAGTGGGCTCCGATCCCGTCGCTGCTGCTCACCTCCGCGGTGCACCACCACCTGCTCAAGAGCGCCAACCGCACCAAGACCTCGTTGATCATCGAGGCCGGCGACGTGCGCGAGGTCCACCACGTGGCAGTGCTCATCGGCTACGGCGCCTCCGCCATCAACCCGTACTTGGCGCTGGAAAGCGTCGAGGAAATGGCACGCAACGGCGAGCTGGGCACCGTCACGCCCGCCAAGGCGCAGGCGAACCTGATCAAGGCGCTGGGCAAGGGCGTCCTGAAGATCATGTCGAAGATGGGCATCTCCACCGTCGCCTCATACTGCGGGGCCCAGACCTTCGAAGCACTTGGCCTGTCCCAGCGTGTGGTTGACCAGTTCTTCACCGGCACCCAATCGCAGCTCGACGGCGTGGGGCTGGACGTACTGGCCACCGAAACCGCGATGCGCCACGCCTACGCCTACCCGGCCGACCTGGCGCCGGAGCCGCACCGCACCCTGGAAACGGGCGGCGAGTACCAGTGGCGCCGCGAGGGCCCGCCGCACCTGTTCAACCCGGAAACGGTGTTCCGCCTGCAGCACGCCACCCGCGAACGCCGCTACGACATCTTCAAGGCGTACACCAAGGGCGTCGACGACCAGTCCAAGGGCCTGATGACGCTGCGCGGTCTGCTTGACTTCAAGATCGACAACTCCACGGCCATCGACATCGACGAGGTCGAGCCGGTCAGCGAGATCGTCAAGCGCTTCGCCACCGGTGCCATGAGCTACGGCTCGATTTCCGCCGAGGCGCACGAAACCCTGGCGATCGCCATGAACCGGCTGGGTGGCAAGTCCAACACCGGCGAGGGCGGCGAGGACGTCGAGCGCCTGCTGGACCCGGCGCGCCGTTCCGCGGTCAAGCAGATCGCCTCCGGCCGCTTCGGGGTCACCAGCCTGTACCTCACCAACGCGGACGACCTGCAGATCAAGATGGCGCAGGGCGCCAAGCCCGGCGAGGGCGGCCAGCTGGCCGCGCAAAAGGTCTACCCGTGGATCGCGCGCACCCGCCACTCCACCCCGGGCGTCGGGCTCATTTCCCCGCCGCCGCACCACGACATCTACTCGATCGAGGACCTGGCCCAGCTGATCCACGATGCAAAGTGCTCGAACCCCGCCGCACGCATCCACGTGAAGCTGGTCTCCGAGGTCGGCATCGGAACCGTCGCCGCGGGCGTCACCAAGGCCAAGGCCGACGTGGTGCTGGTCTCCGGACACGACGGCGGCACCGGCGCCTCGCCGCTGAACTCGCTCAAGCACGCGGGCGTGCCCTGGGAACTCGGCCTGGCCGAAACCCAGCAGACGCTGATGCTCAACGGGTTGCGCGAACGCGTCACCGTGCAGGTTGACGGCCAGCTGAAGACCGGCCGCGACGTGGTGATCGCCGCGTTGCTTGGCGCCGAGGAATTCGGCTTCGCCACCGCACCGCTGGTTGTCACCGGCTGCATCATGATGCGCGTCTGCCACCTCGACACCTGCCCGGTGGGCGTCGCCACGCAGAACCCGGAATTGCGCAAGCGCTTCACCGGGCAGGCCGACCACGTGGTGAACTTCTTCGAGTTCCTGGCCCAGGAAGTGCGCGAACTGCTCGCGCAGCTCGGCTACCGGAGCCTTGAGGAAGCCATCGGCCAGGCCGAGCGGCTCGACACCCGCGCCGCCGTGGGCCACTGGAAGACCGAGGGACTGCAACTTGAACGGATCTTTGAAACCGTTGGCTCCAAGCCCGGCGCCCCGCGCCGGCGGACCACGCTCCAGGACCACCACCTCAACGAGCACTTCGACAACCTGTTGATCACCGCGGCCGCGCCGGCACTGGCGCACCGCGAAAACGTGAGTATCGACCTGGAGGTGCGCAACACCGACCGGGCCGTGGGCACCATGCTCGGGCACCACGTGACCCGCACCTTCGGCGTGGACGAACTGGCGCCCGGAACCATCGACGTCACGCTGCGCGGACACGCGGGCCAGTCGCTCGGCGCCTTCCTCCCGGCAGGCATCGTGCTGCGGCTCATCGGGGACTCCAACGACTACGTCGGCAAGGGGCTCTCCGGCGGGCGCATCATCCTGCGGCCCGACGCGGGCAGCGGGTTCGACCCCGCAACCCAGGTCATTGCCGGAAACGTCATCGGCTACGGGGCGACCAGCGGCGAGCTTTTCATCAGCGGCATGGTCGGCGAACGCTTCGCCGTCCGGAACTCCGGTGCCAGCGCGGTGGTCGAGGGAATCGGCGACCACGGCTGCGAGTACATGACCGGGGGAACGGCCCTGATCCTCGGATCGACCGGGCGGAACTTCGCAGCCGGCATGTCCGGCGGCGTGGCCTACGTGCTGGACCTCGACACCCGCAAGCTGAACCCGCTGGCCGTCGCCAACGACGACCTGATCCTCGAGGGACCGGGCGAGGCGGACTGCGAACAGATCAAGGACCTGCTCGCAAAGCACGAACTGCACACCGGTTCGGCGCTTGCGGCAAGCCTGCTGGCCGATTGGCCGGTCGCCGCAGCCCGCTTCACCAAGGTCCTCCCGCGCGACTTCGCTGCGGTATCCCAGGCACGCAATGCTGCCGCCCATGAAGGTTTCGACCCGGATTCAGCAACCACCTGGAACCGGATTCTGGAGGTGACCCGTGGCTAATCCACGTGGATTCTTGGAAGTCCGTGAACGAGTAACCCAACCCAAGCGCCCGGTGCCCATCCGCCTGATGGACTTCCGCGAGGTCACCGAGCGGCAGAACGACGGCACGCTCAAGGCCCAGGCCGGCCGCTGCATGGACTGCGGCATCGCGTTCTGCCACAGCGGATGCCCGCTGGGCAACCTGATTCCCGAGTGGAATGCTCTGGTCCACCAGGGCCGGATGGCGGAAGCCTCGGAGCGGTTGCACGCGACCAACAACTTCCCGGAGTTTACCGGGCGGCTCTGCCCGGCCCCGTGCGAATCCTCCTGCGTGCTGGGAATCAACCAGCCGGCCGTAACAATCAAACAAATTGAGGTCGAAATCGCGGACACGTTGTTGGCTTCCGGCGACCTCGAGCCGGTGCTTGCCATGCGGCACACCGACAAGCGCATCGCGGTGGTCGGTTCCGGCCCTGCGGGGTTGGCCGCGGCCCAGCAGCTGACCCGCGCCGGACACACCGTGGCTGTGTACGAGCGGGACGAAAAGATCGGAGGGTTGCTGCGTTACGGCATCCCGGACTTCAAGATGGAAAAGGAAGTCCTCGAGCGCCGGCTGGCCCAGATGGAGGCCGAGGGAACCCGCTTTCGCACCGGCGTTTCGGTGGGTACCGACATCACCTGGGATGCCCTGCATCGCCGGTATGACGCGGTGATCCTCGCCACAGGGGCCACGGTTCCGCGTGACATGCCGATTCCCGGGCGCGAGCTCGACGGGGTCCATTTCGCCATGGACTACCTCGTCGATTCGAACCGCGTGGTGGCCGGTGAGCGCGATGGATTGCGCATCGACGCGGCCGGAAAGCACGTGGTGATCCTCGGCGGCGGAGACACCGGCGCCGACTGCCTGGGCACCGCGTTGCGCCAGGGAGCGGCAAGCGTCACGACCTTGGCCATCGGTGCCCAGCCTCCGCTGGAGCGTCCGGCAAACCAGCCGTGGCCGATGGTCCCGAGGCTGTTCGAGGTCCAATCCGCCCACGAAGAGGGCGGCGAACGCACGTACTTGGCGGCCACCGTCAACTTCACGGGCGAGCGCGGAAGCGTGATGGGTGTTACGGTAGCAGAGACCGAATTTATTGACGGTCAGCGCCTTCCGAAACCAGGCACCGAGCGGGTGATTCCCGCGGATCTGGTCTTCCTGGCTCTCGGGTTCACAGGACCCGAAGAAGCCGGTCTCAAGGAACAGGCCAACACCGAGTTTGATGACCGGGGCAGCGTCGCCCGCGATGGTTACTACATGACCAACACCCCCGGGGTGTTCGTGGCCGGCGATGCCGGACGCGGACAATCCCTGATTGTGTGGGCCATCGCCGAGGGACGATCCTGTGCCGCGGCGGTGGACAAATACCTGATGGGCGAAACCCGCCTTCCGGCCCCCGTTGCACCGACGGACCAGGCCATCAGCATGTTGTGAGACGGATGCACCACTAATGCGGTGATTTTCCGACCTGAGAAATGGAAAGGCAGTTAGGCTGACCGTATGAGACGCGCAAAAATTGTGGCCACCTGGGGCCCTGCGATCGGTACCTACGAAAAGACGTTGGCAGTGCTCAAGGCGGGTGTTGACGTTGCCCGCTTGAACATGAGCCACGGCGACCATTCGATGCACGCCGAGAACCTCGGCAATGTCCGTGCCGCGGCCCTGGAACTGGGACGCCCGGTAGGCATCTTTGCCGACCTTCAGGGCCCGAAGATCCGGCTGGGCCGGTTCATCGACGACGCCAAGCACATCTTGAAGGTGGGGGACACCTTCACCATCGTCATCGCCGATGTCCTGGGTGATGCAACCTTCTGCTCCACCACGTTCAAGGGCCTGCCGCAGGACGTCAACATCGGCGACATCCTGCTCATCAACGACGGCAAGGTTTCCCTCCGCGCCACCGAGGTGGACGACGAAAAGGTCGTCACCGAGGTGGTCGTGGGCGGCGAGGTGTCCAACAACAAGGGCATCAACCTTCCCGGTGTTGCGGTCAACGTCCCGGCGTTGAGCGAAAAGGATGAGGACGACCTGCGTTGGGCCATCCGTGCCGGCGTTGACATGGTCGCCCTGTCCTTCGTTCGCAACGCCACCGACATCGAGCGTGTGCACGAGATCATGGACGAGGAAGGCCGCCGCCTTCCGGTCATCGCCAAGATCGAGAAGCCGCAGGCGGTGGACGCGTTGGAGGAAATCATCCACGCGTTCGACGCCATCATGGTGGCCCGTGGCGACCTTGGCGTGGAGCTTCCGCTCGAAGAGGTTCCGCTGGTGCAGAAGCGTGCCATCGAATTGGCCCGCCGCTGGGCCAAACCGGTCATCGTTGCAACCCAGGTGCTGGAGTCGATGATCGAATCGCCGACCCCGACCCGCGCCGAGGCCTCGGACTGCGCCAACGCGGTGCTCGACGGCGCCGACGCGGTCATGCTTTCCGGCGAAACCTCGGTGGGCGAATACCCGATCGAGACCGTCGAAACCATGGCGCGGATCATTTCCTCCACGGAGCAGCACGGTCTTGACCGCATTCCGCGTCTGGGCTCCAAGCCCAAGACCCGTGGCGGCGCCATCACCCGTGCCGCGGTGGAAATCGCCGACCAGCTGGATGCCAAGTACATCGTGGCCTTCACCCAGTCCGGCGACTCGGCCCGACGCCTGTCGCGCCTGCGCCCGAAGAAGCCGGTGCTGGCGTTCACGCCGCTGCCGCAGACCTACCAGATCATGACGCTGATGTGGGGCATCCAGCCGCGTGTGGTCGAGTACGCTGACCACACCGACAAGATGACCGCACAGGTCGACCGCGCGCTGCTGCAGGAAGGACTGGCAGAGGTCAACGACATCGTCTGCATCGCCGCCGGTTCCCCTCCAGGCCAGGCCGGTTCGACCAACTCGCTGCGCATCCACAAGGTCGGCGACCTCGCGGATGCCGGCCAGCTGGTTGAGGGCAAGCCGATGCCGGCCCGCGAAGAGGTCGGCCCCTGGGACACTGAAACCGTGTCGGGCCAAGGCCCCCGCGAGATCTAGGTAGCCCCGTCTAAACCAAAAGCCGGATCCGCAAGACATTCCCCTCCGGGGGAGTGGGCTTGCGGATCCGGCTTTTGCGTTGTGCCACGGGTTGTCCGTGCGTGCCGTGCGTTAGTCCGTCATCTCAACCGGCACGGCGATGACATCCACCATCGCACCGTTTCGGAGTACCGTCACGGGCAGTGGCACACCGATGGCCTCGGCGAACAACTGCTTTTGCACGCTCTCGGCACTGGAGACAGGGCGCTGACCGACGGTGAGCACCAGGTCGCCGGGCTTCAACCCGGATTTCTCCGCCGGCGACCCGGCGTGACATCCACAACGCGCAGTCCCTCGCGCTGGCCTATGCGCGATGCCAGCGTCTCGTTCAGCGCTATCGGCGAACTGACCAATCCCAGATAGGCGCGCCGGACACGCCCGTCGGCTATCAGCGCGGAAATGATCCGCCGGGTGGTGTCGTTGATCGGGACGGCCAGGCCCAAACCCGCGCCCGCCACTGCCGTGTTGATGCCGACCACCCGGCCGTGGGCATCGGCCAGCGCCCCGCCCGAATTGCCCGGGTTCAGCGCGGCATCGGTTTGGATGACGTCCTCGATGACCCGCCGGGTCCGGCCAAGAGCGGCGGGGATGGACCGCCCCAGCCCGCTGACCACCCCGGCAGTCACCGATCCGGCCAAGCCCAGCGGGTTGCCAACAGCGATAACCAGCTGACCCACCCGCAGCCCCTCGGCGTCACCGAGTCGCGCAGGGGCCGGCCTGTGGGAAAATCCGCGGATAACGGCCAGATCTGACAGGACGTCCGCGCCCCTGATCTCGATATCCGTTCCCGTGCCATCGGCAAATGTCGCCCGCCCGGCGCTGGCGCCGGCAACCACGTGGGCATTGGTCAGCATGTAGCCGTCTTCGGTAAAGACGACGGCGGAACCCGCGCCAAGGCGCACCGGCCCGTTGCGGCCTGCACCCACCATCTCAATTGCTGCAACATGCGGCCCAACCGCTTCGGCAACGCCGACAACGGTCCGGGAGTAAGCATCCATCACGTCTTCAGACCCAAGCCCAGCCTCGGAGATATCGAAAGGCTCTTTCACCGCACGCCTCCTGGGGCGATCGTGGCCGGATATTGGCGACGCTGCCTGCCCACGCACAGGCCGCGCCATATGCCAATACAACGAAAGCGGCGCCCATCATAGTCCCGCCACGGATACGCCATCGGAGAACACCCCCTCCCTAGAACCTGAAGCCTGGCTGGACGGGCCGCCCTAAGTCGCCTGCCCTGCCTGTAGCGACGCACCAGGGCCGGACACGCTTTTGTCCTATCGGCCCAATTTGAGCCAAAGATTCGGATTAGGATTTGCAATAGTTAAAAGAAAAAGGCTCCGATCCCTTATGAACTAAGGGATCGGAGCCTATCTGTGCCCGAGGTGGGACTCGAACCCACACACCTTTCGATACTGCATTTTGAGTGCAGCGCGTCTACCATTCCGCCACTCGGGCGGGCACATCATTGGAAGCAAGAATTAGCATAATGGATAATCTCTATCTTGAGAAATCCTCGCGTCCTTGCGGTTAACCACTGTACATGCAGATAGGCTTAACCACGAAACCGAGTATTGAAGATTCACCCGGTCACCCCGGGAATGAAGGAGTACGATGAGCGATCTGCCCGAAGTCACCCGTATCGAGGCCGAGCCCAACAATGGCGCACCACGCCGCGTCGTTGTCGCCGAGGATGAAACCTTGATCCGCCTCGACATTGTCGAAATCCTGCGCGGTGAGGGCTACGACGTGGTTGGCGAGGCAGACAATGGCGAAAAGGCCATCGAGCTCGCCCGCGAGTTCAAGCCCGACTTGGTTCTCATGGACGTAAAGATGCCGGTCATGGACGGCATCACCGCTGCCGAGACCATCGTCAAGGAACGCATTGCCCCGGTGGTCCTGCTGACGGCCTTCAGCCAGAAGGAACTCGTTGAGCGTGCCCGCGAAGCAGGCGCCATGGCCTACGTGGTCAAGCCGTTCACCCCGGCCGACCTGGTTCCTGCCATCGAGATCGCCATTTCCCGCCACGAGGAAATCACCGCCCTTGAAAAAGAGGTCGGGGACCTTACCGAGCAGTTTGCCACGCGCAAGCTCGTCGAGCGCGCCAAGAGCCTGCTGACCGAGAAGATGGGCTTGACCGAACCCGAGGCCTTCCGCTGGATCCAGAAGACCTCCATGGACCGTCGCCTGTCCATGCGCGAGGTTGCAGAGACCGTGATCGACCAGGTCAAGTAACAACGCACAAAGACAATGCCTCTGGGGCCGCATGAACCGAAATCACGGTTCGTGCGGCCCCAGAGTCACACCTTGGCCCTTGTCGCGGCCGCCGCCGGATCATCCACAGCCCACGAAAGGCCCGCTTTGCCGAACCATGTTGCCCCGATGGGCGAATGCTTTGAACTCGAGGCCGGAATCGGCGGCCGAAGCCAGCGTGCAACCGTCACGGAAACCGGAGGTACGCTCCGGGCGCTCAGCGTTGACGGCATTTCACTGGTGCAGGACTATCCGGCGGATTCCGCCGCGCCGTTCAGTGCCGGCTGGAATCTGGTTCCGTGGCCAAACCGCGTGGCCGGTGGCACTTGGACCCATGAAGGAACCACGCAACGGCTTCCGATCAACGAACCCGAACGCGGCCACGCCCTCCACGGCCTGTTGGCGGATGCCGCCTACCGTCTGGTCGAACAGACTCCCGCGAGCCTGACGCTGGCCGCCGATCTCCGGCCGCAGGAAGGCTACCCCTTCGAGCTGTCCACGTCGGTGCGCTATGAACTGCACCAGGACGGCCTTCGCGTGACACACCGGCTGACCAACATCGGCCAGCGGAAGGCTCCCGTGGCGGTTGGAACCCATCCTTATCTCCGCTTGGGGGAGGTTCCCACCGAGGAACTCAAGCTTGTCATCAACGCCGATTCACATCTGGAAGTGGATGGGGTGCTGATCCCCACCGGTGAAATCACTGCCGTGCACGGTACGCCGCGGGACTACCGGGCGGGGCAAATCCTGGGCCCCATGGCGCTGGACGACGTGTGGACGGATTTCCAGCGCGATGTCGATGGCGGCTCCGTCCACTACCTGGAAGCGCCGGATGGCAGCCGGGTTGAAATGGCCATGGATGCGGCGTTCGGTTATATCCAGGTGTATACAACCAGCGATTTCCCGTCCGCCGACGGCAACGTAAACGCCGTTGCCATGGAGCCCATGACGGCGCCGGCCGATGCATTCAACAACGGGATGGGTCTGCGCTGGCTGGAACCAGGGGGGAGCTGGGATGTTGGTTGGGGGATCCGGCACCGCCGGGCCCCGCAGGAACAGGAATGACATAGAGAGGGAAAACCGGATGAAAACACAAGGCGTGGTACTCAGCCTGGCGGTAACCGATGCAGCCCGCTCCCATGACTTCTACCGCGAGGTCCTGGGTGCGGACAGCGTCCGTCTGGACATGGGCATTGTCTGCATTGAACTGCCCGGGATCATGCTGTTCCTCGCGGAAATCGCCGATTTCACAAAGTACTCCCGCGAGGCCAAGCGCGCGCCGCTCTTGCCGGTACCGGCAAGCGACGCCTTGCTTAGCTGCGCCATCGCCAGCACCGAGGAAGTCGACGACATCCTTTCCGTGGTCCACGCCGCCGGCGGCAGGACCTTTGAAGCCCACGAAATTCCGCACGTCAGTGGGCGCCGGCAATATGTGGGAACATTCACGGACCCCGACGGGCACCTTTGGCAGTTGGTCTGCAACCTCGCCGATGCCCAGGGCGCCGCCGAATAGAACGTTTGTTCTATTCGAAGCGCGAGGGGTCGCCCAGACCGACGCGGGCGACGACGGCCTCGCCGCTCGAGTAGTCGATGACGGTGGTCGGTTCAATGCCGCATTCGCCCGAATCGATGACGCCGTCCACCACGTGGTCAAGGGCTTCCTTGATTTCCCAGCCCTGGGTCATGGGTTCTTCCTCGCCCGGCAGGAGCAGCGTGCTCGAGAGGATGGGCTCGCCCAGTTCCTCAAGCAGCGCCTGCACCACCGCGTTGTCCGGAATGCGCACGCCAATCGTTTTCTTCTTCGCCTGCATCAGGCGGCGCGGGACTTCCTTCGTCGCGGGCAGGATGAAGGTGTAGCTACCCGGGGTGACGGCCTTGATGTTGCGGAAGACCATGTTATTGACTTCAACGTATTGGCCCAGCTGCGCAAAGTCCTTGCAGACCAGCGTGAAATGGTGCTTGTCGTCCAGCTTGCGGATCGCACGGATGCGGTCCATTGCCTCTTTGTTGCCTATCTGTGCGCCCAGTGCGTAGCAGGAATCGGTGGGGTAGGCGAGCAATCCGCCATTGCGCAGGAGCTCAACGGCCTGCGTGATCGAGCGGGCCTGCGGGTTTTCAGGGTGAACATCAAAAAATCGTGCCATTGAACGAGCTTACGGCCAGTGACGGGGATAGTGCACCGGAACGCCGGCGAAATTTCCTCCATTGGTTCAACGGCGCCCGAAAATTTCCATAGGGCTTGGAGATCCGCGCTTTCCGAAGCTGGCGCTCCAAGTCATGGCTGCTTCGGAGCGTCCGGTCACATGGAGCGCCGTTGTGCGTTGAGTCGTGGATCTGGTTGGCGGCGAGGGGGAATCCGTCGGGAGCGTGGCCGGCGGGGGCGCCTAAATTCATGTTCATGGCCCGGGCGTGGTTCTGCGTGCCGGTTGCGTTTGCCCGGGCAGGACAAACGGGAATGAATCCCAAGGTGTCTCGGTCTTGTTGTATCGGGAAAGGTGGATGGTGCTCCCAATGCTTGGCCGAGGGCAGCTGGCCCGGCTGCCCCGCGGTGAATTCAACATGCCAGGCTCGACTCTGCCGTGCAAGGGTTCACCGCGCTCGCCGAATCCGGCTGGCGTTTGGCTGCCGCCGGAAACGCTTCGATGCGCACCACAGGGCTGGCCTGCGGCGGGTGATCGGATGACCTGCCCGATGGCGGCAGGGTCCCATGCAGTGTGCAATGCACTCGACCATCGTTCCGGCCACGGAAGCCGTTCTTGGCGGGTTGTGTTTGTTGATTGTCAAAGCCGCGGCAAGCGCTCGCTGCACTGGGGTAGCGGCCTGCCGGAGTTGGACTCCGATGTTGCCCGGCGTCTGCTGTCCGGGATCGGAATTTCCGGTGGTTCGTCCGGGCTGCGCGAGCGGATGGCGTCGATCGCGGCACTGTCGAGGCCCTTCCGCGCGGGGTGCCGGAGCGTGTGCTCATTGAGTTGATGGGCAGGCTGGTTGAGCCGCGGGATCCGTGAAGTAGCTCACGCGCAATAGGCAACCTTGGCCTTGCGTTGCCTAATCACGCGCCAAAGTGGGGTTTGGGCGGATTTTCCGGAAATTGACTAGTTTTCTACAGGCCATATGATGAATTGGCGACTTAGGTGACCGGAACCGAAACATTGGGTAAACAATGCGGAGATTCAAGGTGACCGTTTGCGCCTCGGCCCTCGCCCGTAACCCAAGATTGGTTTCTACATGGATCTGACGCTTATCGTCGTCCTAGTCATAGCACTTGCATTGTTCTTTGACTTCACCAATGGCTTCCACGACACCGCGAACGCGATGGCAACCCCCATCGCCACCGGAGCCATCAAGCCCAAAACCGCTGTGGCACTCGCCGCCGTATTGAACCTTGTCGGCGCATTCCTTTCGACCGAGGTCGCCAAGACCATTTCGGGTGGCATCATCAAGGAAGGCGGAGAAACCGGCGTGCAAATCCTGCCTGCGATGATCTTCGCGGGCCTGATGGGCGCCGTCATCTGGAACATGCTCACCTGGTTGCTCGGACTTCCCTCCAGCTCTTCCCACGCCCTCTTCGGTGGTTTGATCGGCGCCGCAATCGTCGGCGCAGGATTCGGCGCCATCGACTACAACGTGCTGATGTCCAAGGTCCTGCTGCCCGCACTTGTTGCACCGGTGATCGCCGGAACCTCGGCGTACCTTGCGACAAAGCTTGCCTATTCCGTGACCAAGCGCCAGTCCGGCGTTGCGTCCCCGAAGCGCGGCGGATTCCGCTACGGCCAAATCTTCTCCTCGTCGCTTGTGGCACTTGCCCACGGCACCAACGATGCGCAGAAGACCATGGGTGTCATCACGTTGACGCTGGTTGCCTCGGGTTTGCAGGAAGCCGGCACCGGCCCGCACTTCTGGGTCATCGCCTCCTGTGCACTGGCCATCGCCTTGGGCACCTACATGGGCGGCTGGCGCATCATCCGCACCATGGGTTCGGGCCTTACCGACGTCAAGCCCGCACAGGGCTTCGCCGCCGAGACCTCCACGGCCGCCGCCATCCTGGCCTCCTCGCACCTGGGCTTCGCCCTGTCCACCACGCAGGTTGCCTCCGGCTCCGTCATCGGCTCGGGCCTCGGCCGCAAGGGTGCCGAAGTCCGCTGGGGAACCGCAGGCAAGATCGCGATCGGCTGGCTCTTCACGCTTCCGGCCGCGGCCCTCATGGGTGCCGCAGCCGCAGCGCTCGCCCACTTCGGAACCATTGGCCTGGTGATCGTCACTGTCCTTGGACTGGGTTCGCTACTGCTGATCTGGGCGCTTTCACGCCGTGAAATCGTCGGCCACAACAACGCCATTAGCGACGTCGATGTTTCGGGCGCGGCAGTGAACATCCCCACGAAGAAGGAACGCCGAAAGATGGCGCGTGCCAAGGAAAAGCAGGAGGTAAAGTAATGAATATCCAATGGGGTTCATTCCTGATCGTTGCCATTGTCACCTGGGTTTCCGCTCTGTTCATCGTGGGTGCCTACTCGCTGGGTGTGCGCATGCTGGCCGTGGCCGGAGATGAAAATCGCTCGACCGGCCTGGCCAAGGGCGCGGCCTACATCTGCTTCGCCCTGTGCGGCGCGGTGGTGCTCTTCGGCATCATCCTGATCGTCCCGGCACTAAGCGAGAGCATACTCGGCATCCACTAGCCAAGTCGCGGTTGTTCGTGGATAGGATGGGGTGCATGACGCACTTCAGGTATTACGTAGCAGCCTCTGTCGACGGTTACATTGCCGATGAGAACGAGCGCCTCGATTGGCTCATGGAGTTCGACGGCTTTGAAGGCCAAGCCGAAGGCTACGAGGCTTTCCTCGAAAACATTGGCGCCATCGTCCTGGGAGCCGACACCTATTCGTGGATGCTCAGGGAAATCGGCGATGAATGGCCATATGCGGGACTGCCGGTGTGGGTTTTCACCCACCGCGAGCTTGCGGCTTTCCCGGGTGCCGACCTGACGTTTGTGCGCGGGGACGTGACCGAATGGGCCGGCGACATCGTCCGCAGCGCCAACGGTAAGGACGTCTGGGTTGTCGGAGGCGGCGCCGTTGCCGGGCAATTCGCGGACGCGGGCCTGCTTGATGAACTGCTGCTCTACACGATGCCCGTAATCCTCGGTGGTGGCCGACCGCTTTTCGCGATGCGCGGCACGGCCAAGCTGAGCCTGGCCTCCAGCCGGGAATTTGCCGGCGGGATCCGCGAGACCCAGTACGCGTTTATCAAGGCGCCGGGGCAGGACCGCGAGTACTAAGTTCCGTCCTCAAAGGTGGCTTGCTTCCAACGAAGCAAGCCACCTTTGAGTTTGGCGGGGACTGGAAAAGCGCATGACCCGTTCCGGACCGAAGCGTTCCTCCAACTCGCGCATTTGCCGGCGCTTGGCGGGGAAACTCTTGAAATGCCACCGCACGATGGACTCCCTTCCCAGGAAGCGGCGCCATGTTTCGTAGTTCCCGTTGCAGACCGGCTCCCGGCGCAACACGCGGCGGATGGAGCGAGACATCAAACGGCGCAGCGAGACCAGTCGGGGGTAATCAAGGCAGACGATGAGCTCGGCGAAGGACGACACTTCCGCCCGGTAGGGTCCGTAGGCCGAGTCGAAGACCCACTGTTCCGTGGCGGCGGTTGCCAGGGCCAGGCGTTTTTGCTCGGCCGGGCTGCGGTTCACCCAGCCGGGAAGCCAGCCGATTTCCTCATCGACAAGGTGGACCGGAAGGTTCAGGATGCGGCCGAGCTCACCGGCAAGCGTTGATTTCCCGCTGCCGGTGACTCCCATGCAGAGGATTCGTTGCGGATCGCCGCCCAACGTCCCGGCTAGCCTTCGAGCAGCATGTTGGTGATGCGCGAGGTGCAGATGCGGCGCCCCTGCTCGTCGCTGATCACGATCTCGTGGGTGGTCAAGGTGCGGCCCAGGTGGATCGGGGTGCACACGCCGGTGACCAGTCCGGTAATCCCGGCGCGGTGGTGGGTCGCGGAAATGTCCACGCCCACCGGGCGCTTCCTGCCGCCGCCGTGCACGGCGGCCGCGAAGGAACCGAGCGTCTCGGCAAGTGCCACGGACGCCCCGCCGTGCAGGATCCCGGCCACCTGCTGGTTGCCCTCGACGGGCATTGTCCCGCTGACGCGGTCCGCGGAAATTTCGGTGAAAACAATGCCGAGCTTCTCCACCAGGGTGCCCACGCCGTGGGCGGCAAGCATCGGCCACATCGCTTCGGGAACCCCGTGCGCAGCCAGCTGCCCGGCGAAGGGGTTCGGGTGTTCCGCCCTGGCCTCGGTAAAGGTGCCAGACATCTCGGCCGGGGAGGCGTTGTGTTGTGTGAAATTATCGCTCATGCCAACTAGGCTGGCAGGTGTGAGCGAATCAACCAAACTTGTGGCAACCGATCCCCAGCGACTTCTTGTGATTGACGGGCACTCGATGGCCTTCCGTGCCTTCTATGCCCTGCCGGCAGAGAACTTCGCCATCGACACCGGACAGCACACCAACGCGGTGCATGGATTTGTGTCGATGTTGCTGACCATGATCCGGCAGCAGAAGCCCACCCACGTTGCCGTGGCCTTCGACCTTGACACCCCCACGTTCCGCTCGCTGGAATACACCGAGTACAAGGGCGGCCGCAACAAGACCCCCGAAGAGTTCTACGGGCAGATCGACCTGATCCAAAAGGTCATGGAAGCCATGAACATCCCGACCATCACCATGGACGGCTACGAGGCCGACGACATCATCGCCACTCTCGCCGCCAAGGGCGAGGCCGCAGGCCTTGACGTGCTCGTGGTTTCCGGTGACCGCGACGCCTTCCAGCTGATCACCGAAAAGACCCTCGTGCTCTACCCCAAGAAGGGGATCTCCGACATTCCGCCGATGGATGGCGACGCCGTCGAAGCCAAGTACTTCGTGCGCCCGGAACAGTACTCGGACCTTGCCGCACTCGTGGGCGAAACCGCGGACAACCTGCCCGGCGTGCCGGGAGTGGGCCCGAAGACCGCCGCAAAGTGGATCAACCTCTACGGCGGGTTGGAGGGCATCCTCGAAAACATCGACTCCATCAAGGGCAAGGTCGGCGACTCGCTGCGCGAACACGTCGACAACGTCACCCGCAACCGCCGCCTGAACCACCTCCTGCGCGACCTTGAGCTGCCGGTGGAACTCGACGCCATGGAGCTGGAACGCCCCAACCGCGAAGCCGTCGAGGAGCTCTTTGACGCGCTGCAGTTCAATACCCTGCGCAAGCGCCTGTTCGACCTCTTCGGCGACGAGCCGGAGGACGCCCGCGAGGAAGTGGAGATCGCCGAACACGCGATGCTCGCCTCCGCCGCGGAGATCCACGACTGGTTCGCGAAGCACGGCGCCCAGCTGCTGGGCATGCACGCGGCCACGGTGCCCGCGTCCGGAAGCCTCGACGTGGTTGGGCTCGCCTTCGCCTCCGTCGATGCCAACGCATACGTCTCGCTCGAGGAAATCGATGCCGACGCCGAGCAGTCGCTGGCCAAGGTGCTGTCTTCCGGCAACTACGCCAAGGCGGTCCACGACTACAAGGGCACCTACAAGCTGCTGAAAAACCGCGGACTCGAGCTGGCCGGGGTTGCCGACGACACCATGATCACCGCCTACCTGATCCAGCCCGACCGCCGCAGCCACGACCTGCCGGACATTGCCCAGGTGCACCTGAAGATGTCGCTGGAGACCACAGAGGCCCCGGCGAACGGCCAGCTGACGCTGGACCTCGAGGGCCCGGACCTTGCAACCCCGGCGGTGCGCGCGGCCCACGTGGTGCGCGAACTTTCCCAGCACCTGGCCGGCATGCTGGTGGAGCGCGGGGGAGACTCCCTGCTCAAGGAACTGGAAATGCCGCTCTCGCACGTGTTGGCGCAGATGGAAATGGCCGGCATCGCCATCGACGCCGCCAAGCTCGACGAGCTGTATTCGGACTTCACCATGACCATCGACCTGGCCACCGCGGAGGCTTTCGCGGCGATCGGCCACGAGGTCAACCTCTCCAGCCCCAAGCAGCTGCAGGTGGTCCTGTTCGAGGAACTCGACTTGCCCAAGACCAAGAAGATCAAGACCGGCTTCACCACCGACGCCGAGTCGCTGCAGGACCTGCTGGTCAAGACCGGGCACCCCTTCCTGGTCGCGCTGATGGCCTACCGCGACGCCACCAAGCTGCGCCAGACCGTCGAGGGCCTGCGCAAGGCCGTTGCCTCCGACGGACGCATCCACACCACCTACGCGCAGACCGTTGCCGCCACCGGACGCCTGTCCTCGTTGAACCCGAACCTGCAGAACATCCCGGTCCGCTCCGAGGAGGGCCGCCGCATCCGCGAGGTCTTTGTCGTCGGCGAGGGCTACGAGACCCTGCTGACCGCCGACTACTCGCAGATCGAAATGCGCATCATGGCGCACCTCTCCGGCGACGAGGGCCTGATCCAGGCCTACCAGGAGGGCGAGGACCTGCACCGCTTTGTCGGCTCGCACGTCTTTGACGTGGAACCGTCGGAGGTCACCAACGAGATGCGTTCCAAGGTCAAGGCCATGAGCTACGGCCTGGCCTACGGGCTGAGCTCGTTCGGCCTGTCCAAGCAGCTGAAGATCTCCGTCGACGAGGCCCGCAACCTCATGAAGGACTATTTTTCCCGCTTCGGAGCGGTGCGCGACTACCTGCGCGC
This sequence comes from Paeniglutamicibacter kerguelensis, assembly GCF_017876535.1. NCBI lineage: Bacteria > Bacillati > Actinomycetota > Actinomycetes > Micrococcales > Micrococcaceae > Paeniglutamicibacter > Paeniglutamicibacter kerguelensis. The sequence goes on along the minus strand of NZ_JAGIOF010000001.1, from coordinate 2,168,203 downwards.
CGTCGTGGACCAGGCGCGCAAGGACGGCTACACGGAGACGATCTTCGGCCGCCGCCGCTACCTGCCGGAGCTCGCCAGCGACAACCGCCAGCTGCGCGACATCGCCGAACGCGCCGCCCTGAACGCCCCGATCCAGGGGTCCGCGGCCGACATCATCAAGCGCGCCATGCTCGGCGTGCAGGACGGCCTGGCGGACGCGGGACTCAAGAGCCGCATGCTGCTGCAGGTCCACGATGAATTGGTGCTGGAGGTCGCGCCCGGCGAGCTCGAGGCCGTCGAGGCCATGGTGCGCGAAAAGATGGGCGCCGCCGCGGAGCTGAAGGTGCCGCTGGATGTCCACGTGGGCATCGGCAAGTCGTGGCAGGACGCCGGCCACTGATGACGGCCGAGCACCTGCGCATCGAGAACGTGGCACTGGCCCGCCGCGAAGACGGCACGGCCAGCGGCCAGTTTGCCGCCTGGATCAACACCGCCTGGGAGGGTTTTTACCACAAGCCCGCTACGGCGGACCAGCTGGAGCAAATGCTCCAATCCCACGAGGCCGATGCGCGGGTGCTCACCGGCGTCTACGACGACACCCGGCCCGCCGGGCTCGTGGACCCGCTGGTGCCGGTGGCGACCTTCGCGTCGTTCGCCAAGACGCTGAACGCGGGCGCCGGGCTGCTTCCCGCGCACCTGGTCACCCTGGTCACGGTGCGCCCCACGCACCGCCGCCGCGGCATCCTGCGCGAGCTCATGACCGGCGACCTCACCCGGGCCAAGGCCGCCGGGTTCCCGGTGGCCGCGCTCACCGCCACCGAGGCGACCATCTACGGCCGCTTTGGCTTCGGCCGGGTCACCGAGCAGCAGGACCTGCAGCTGGACGTGCGCGGCGACGTGCGCTTCCACGCGGCAGCCGTCGGGTCCGTGGTCCAGGTGGCACCCGAAAAACTCGGCGACATCGCGGGGACGCTCTTTGAACGCTTCCACGAAACCCGGCGCGGCTCGGTGGGGCGCCAGGAATCCTACATTCGCCACGCCACCGCGCGCTGGGGCGACGACGGCCCCGAACCGGATCCGAAGCAGCGCGCGGCCGTGTACCTGGATGCCACCGGGGAGGTCCAGGGCTTCGTCACCTACGCGTTTGCCGGCTGGGACCCCAAGCCCGTCACGCTGAATGTCCGGGACCTGGTGGCCGCCACCGAGGTCGCCCGCCGTGAGCTGTTCAGGTTCCTGGCCGCCCACGACCTCGTGGAGCGGGTGAGCTACCCGTTCGCCGCCGCCAACGACCCGCTGGGCTGGGCGCTGGAGGATGCCGCCCGGATCGGCTACAGCGAACGCGGGCACGGGCTCTGGGTCCGCGTGCTGGACGTGCCCCAGGCGTTTGCCGCCCGCGAATACCGGGGCACCGGGAACTTCACCCTGCGTGTCGAGGACCCGCTGGACCTGGCCTCCGGAACCTACGGGTTCGAGGTTGGCGACGGGCTGGCCGTGGTCACCCGCCTGGACGACGACGCGCCGGCCACCGTGTCATGCGACGCCGTGGCGCTCGGGCCGCTGCTGCTCTCGGCCGCCGGCGTTGCCGAACTCCATGCCGCCGGCCTGCTGCGGGCCGAAGGCCCGGGGGAGCCTGAGCGGCTCGGCCGGCTGCTGGACCTGCCCGGGCTGCCCCACGCCATCAACGGATTCTGAGACGAAGGCCTGCATCGACCATGAGTGAAAACAGCACGATCCGCATCGAGCGCTTCGCCCCCGAAATCGTGGACGGCGTGCCCACCGGGCGCACCGATGCCTTCAACCTCGCAACCAGCCGCGGATTCCACGACGGCCCGCCGGAGGCCGACGGGCTGAAGACCCTGGCCGAGATCGCCATTGCCGATGGCATCACGTTCACCGCCGTGCACGACGATGCGGCGGTTGCCCCGTCGATCCATGCCGACCAGCCGGTCGCCACCTACGCAGCGTTCCCCGGAACCATCAACGTGGGCGGAGCCGAACCGGTGCCGGTGCACCAGATCACCTCGGTGACCGTCAGCCCGACGCACCGCCGCCGCGGCATCCTGCGCACCGTGATCACCGAGGACCTGAGGCGTGCCAGGGAAGCGGGCATGCCGCTGGCGGCGTTGACCGCCTCGGAGGCGACCATCTACGGCAGGTTCGGCTTCGGGCTGGCCGCCGAACGCGTGCGCTTCGAGCTCAAGGTGGACCGGGGCGCGCAGCTGCGTGCCGCGACGACCGGCAGCATCGTGGAGGTCGCCCCGGCGGAACTGAAGAACCACGCCGCGGCCATCTTCGCGGCAGCCCATGCCAGGACGCTCGGATCGGTCGGACACAACCACTTCGACCTCGGCTTCGCCGAGGGCCGGTGGGACGACTACGAATCGCTCAAGCCGGTGAAGAACCTGCGTGCCGCCCTGCACCTCGACGCGCAGGGCAACCCCGACGGATTCGTGACCTACCTGTTCTCCGGGTGGAAGAGTGATCCCTACACCATGGAGATCCAGCAGCTGTGCGCCGTCGACGGCGCCGCCCGCCGGGAACTGGTCGCCCACCTCGGCGCCCACGACCTGATTGACAAGGTCACCGGACGCGGCCCCGTCGACGACGTGCTGCCCGCCGCGCTGGCCGATTCGCGGTCCTACAAGGTCACGGCGCTGGGCGACCACCTGTGGCTGCGCATCCTGGACGTCCCCGCGGCGCTCGGCGCCCGCAGCTACAGCTCGGACGGCAGAATCAGCCTGCTTGTGCGCGACGACCTGCATCTGGTCAACGGCGCCTGGGAACTGACGGTCTCGGACGGGGAACCCGTGGTGCGCCCGGCCCCCGCGGACCTCGCCGTGGACGCGAGCCTCGACGTGCGCGACCTGGCCTCGCTCTACCTCGGTGCCACGAGCGCCACGCGGCTTCACGAGGCCGGCGTGCTCACGGTCCATTCGGCCGGCGCGCTGCCCGCCATGGATGCGCTCTTCGCCACCGCCACCGTTCCCTATTGCCAGGCGGACTTCTAAAAACATGCACGTTCCACCTCCAACCCCGTTCCGTCCGGGACGCAGGGCTTTCCTCGGCGCGGCCCTCGGGCTCGGTGCCGCCGCGCTCAGCTCCTGCGTTGCCGACCCCGGTTCGCCCAAGTTGCCACTCGAATTGGGAGCCAACGCGGCACCGCCCACCCCGAGTCCCACGGCAAAGACAACCGCTGCAAGGGCAGTCCCGGCGCCTCGCCCCTCGGTGAGCCGCACCCGGGCGATGACCCGCGAAGCGGCGATCGCCGATTTTGCCGGCAAGCCCGCCGGCGCCTTCGGGCTCGGGGTCAAGGGCATCCAACTGGGGCTGCCTGCCGGGGCCGGCGGGGCGGCACTGACCTTTGACGCGTGCGGCGGCCCGCACGGAGCGGGGTGCGACGCCACCTTGCTCAAGGTGCTGCGCAAACACCGGGCCCCTGCAACGCTCTTCATCAACAGCCGCTGGGCCAAGGCCAACCATGCCCTGATGCTGGAGCTGGTGGCCGATCCGCTCTTCGAGATCGCCAACCACGGCACCTCCCATGCGCCGCTGTCCAGCAGGGGACAAGCCGCCTACAAGATTCCCGGCACCGCATCGATCGCCCAAGCCTACGACGAGGTCATGGGCAACCAGCGCTATCTGGCGGAGACCTTCGGCGTCGAGACGAAGTTCTTCCGCTCCGGAACCGCCCACATGGATGAACTCAGCGCCCGCATGACGCGTGAGCTTGGACTCATTCCGATGAATTTCACCGTGAACCTCGACGCCGGAGCAACGTTCCCGGCGGCCACCGTCGCCGCACAAACGGCACTGCTGGGCAAATGCGATGTCGGGATCGGGCATTTCAACCGCCCGAATTCGGGCACCGGGGCCGGCGTGTCACGGGCGCTTCCCGGGCTGCTGAAATCCCTTGAATCCCGGGATCTGCGCCTGCTCAAGCTGTCCGAGACGTTCTAAAAACACGCCTGCATCGTCCCTCGTCGAGCCCCTTTCATCGGCGGCAAAATCCGACACTCCGGCTTGACAAGAGCCGTGATTGACGTTTTGACCCGGCAGGGTGTGGGGGAATAGACTAATAGGGCGTGTTTCGGCCTTGCCGTGCCCGCTCAAAGCTTAATTCGGAACATGCCGGGACTTCCGGCCGACCGATTCATACAGACTATCCACATCGGAGTCCCTACTACATGACCATCACCTCCAACGAGAAGACCAGTGCTCCAGTTGTTGCAATCAACGACATTGGCTCTGCTGAAGACTTCCTCGCTGCCGTCGACGCCACCATCAAGTACTTCAACGATGGCGACCTCGTCGAAGGCATCGTCGTCAAGGTTGACCGCGACGAAGTTCTGCTCGACATCGGTTACAAGACCGAAGGTGTCATTCCTTCCCGCGAACTTTCCATCAAGCACGATGTTGACCCGGGCGACGTAGTCGCCGTTGGTGACAACGTCGAGGCCCTCGTCCTCACCAAGGAGGACAAGGAAGGTCGTTTGATCCTGTCCAAGAAGCGTGCTCAGTACGAGCGTGCCTGGGGCGACATCGAAAAGATCAAGGAAGAAGACGGCGTCGTTACCGGCACCGTCATCGAGGTGGTCAAGGGCGGCCTTATCCTCGACATCGGCCTGCGCGGCTTCCTGCCGGCATCGCTCGTCGAAATGCGCCGTGTGCGCGATCTGGCTCCGTACATCGGCCAGGAAATCGAAGCCAAGATCATCGAGCTGGACAAGAACCGCAACAACGTTGTTCTTTCCCGCCGTGCCTGGCTCGAGCAGACCCAGTCCGAGGTTCGCTCCACGTTCCTCAACAAGTTGGAAAAGGGCCAGGTTCGTCCGGGCGTCGTTTCCTCCATCGTCAACTTCGGTGCATTCGTGGACCTTGGCGGCGTAGACGGTCTCGTCCACGTTTCCGAGCTGTCCTGGAAGCACATCGACCACCCGTCCGAGGTTGTCGAAGTTGGCCAGGAAGTCACCGTCGAGGTTCTCGAGGTCGACCTGGACCGCGAGCGTGTTTCGCTTTCGCTCAAGGCCACCCAGGAAGATCCATGGCAGACCTTCGCCCGCACCCACGCCCTTGGGCAGGTTGTACCGGGTAAGGTCACCAAGCTTGTTCCGTTCGGTGCATTCGTTCGCGTCGAAGACGGAATCGAAGGCCTCGTACACATCTCCGAGCTGGCCGTGCGCCACGTGGAGCTGGCCGAGCAGGTTGTCTCCGTTGGAGACGAACTGTTCGTCAAGGTCATCGACATCGATCTCGAGCGTCGCCGCATCTCGCTGTCCCTCAAGCAGGCCAACGAGGGCGTCGATCCGGAAGGTGCCGAATTCGATCCGGCTCTCTACGGCATGGCTGCAGAGTACGACGAAGAGGGCAACTACAAGTACCCGGAGGGCTTCGACCCAGAGTCCAACGAATGGCTCGAAGGCTTCGAGACCCAGCGTTCGGCTTGGGAGCAGCAGTACGCTGACGCCCAGACCCGCTGGGAAGCCCACAAGAAGCAGGTTGCCCAGCACCTCGCCGACGATGCAGCTGCTGAAGCCGCACCGGCCGAGTCCGCTGCAAGCAGCTACTCCTCGGATGCTCCGGCAACCGAGGCCGGCACCCTGGCATCCGACGAAGCACTCGCAGCACTGCGCGAGAAGCTGGCCGGAGCCTAAGCCTTCCTCCGCTTGTGAATCACTGATTCACTCGAGGTAGCTTAAACGAAAGCCTCTTGTTCCACCCTTTGGTGGGACAGGAGGCTTTCGTCGTTAACCATCCGGTTCGGAAAACCCGGGGCCTCCGGACTAACCTCGAATCATGGACGAGTCCACATGGATAGCCGTGATTCGGGAAGGCGGGGAAACCGTTGGATACCTCGAACCAGTGACCCCCGACTACGACGTCGTGCAGCCGCGCTCCGTTCTGGGCCACATTGCCGGAGAACCGATCGATTACCTCGCCGGCGATGAACTCCTATGTGAACGAGGGATTTCCGGATTGATGCAGCAGTAGCAGCTCAGGGACGCACCCGATGCCTTGTCGGGCCCGCTGCCGATCCTTGAGGTCTCGCCCCATGAAATCGTGGTCGCCGATGCGCTGCTGGTGAAGGCATTGGCTCCGAGCGAAAAGGCCACGGTGAGCTGACCTGACACCGAGCATTGCCTGACGCCCTCGGTCGCGGGGCCTTAGCGGACTTCCAACTCGGTTCCGCCGGTCAGCCAGAGCAATTCCGTGTAGGTGATGGGCATGAGCGAATCCGCGGTTCCGGCGGCAACCCAGAGCTCGTCGAAATCGCGCAACGAGATGTCGATGACGGTGCACAGGGGAGCGGGATGCCCTGCCGGCGCCACGCCGCCGATGACCTGGCCCGTTGCCTGCTTGACGAAGTCGGGTGTCGCCCGTTTCAGCTTTCTGCCGCCCAGCGCCGCCGAAACCAACGCGGTGTCCACCCGTCCAGCCCCGCTGGACATGATCAGCAGCGCCTCGCCCTCGCTGTCAAAGACCAACGAGTTGGCAATCGCCGCCACCTTGCATCCCAGGTAGTCGGCCGCAGCCGCCGCGGTATGGGTGTGTTCGTCGAGCAGTCGGATCTCTCGCTCGATGCCCGCCCGTTTCAGGTCGGCAAGGAATCGTTGGTGTTTGGGGTTCATGGTTGCCGGCGTCTCCTCGCTGGTCACTGGTGTTTCAGCCAGCCTAACCAATTCGTTTCGGGGGCGCGACCGATGGCAGGATCATGGGGTGACCAATCAACAAACTGTCCTGTTGCTCCGCCCCAGTGAGGCCCAATGGAACGCCCTGCCCAGGATGTTCTCGCCGGCCATGTTGCGTGGAGTCCTGGTTGTGGGGTTCGTAGGGTTTCTTGCTTCGATGGCCATCACTTCGTTGTCGGACGATTCTCCGGCGGAAGACACGACCTGGGCCGCATTCCTGGAGCCGTCGACCTTCATGCCGGATGTAGCACTTACGATGATGCTTCTCGTCCTGATACCTGTCCTGGTTGCGCCGCGGCTGGGAATCTGGGTGGCATTTCTCGCGGTCCAGCTTGAAAACCTTGTCACGTCAAACCTTGGGCTTGAACCCCAGTGGTGGTTCTGGTGCAGCACGGCGATTCTTGGTGGAGCGGGATTGATAGACCTGTTGATGGGCCTGCGGCAATTCATTGCACTTGGCAAATTGCGGAGTGTCTTGAGCCAAGAGGCGCCGAACGTGCTTCCGCTCACCAGAGAACAGGCAAAATGGGCGCGAGAGCATGCGCGTAGCGGACGCGGGGGGTTCCTGTTCCTTACTGGCTTGGCACTGGCCGCTTACCTCGCATTCTCGTGGTTCCTCAACGAATCCCGTTCCAACGGCCCCAAGCCGAATTCGGAGCCGTTTGAGCCCTTCCTGCTGGCGTTAGCGCTTGGGGCTGCGCTTTGGGCAGCGGTCCTGTTGTGCCGGATCGCCTGGCGCATCTTCCGGGACGGGTCGATCGGTTCCGTGCTCTGGATCCTGCCGACACCCGATGGCGGGCCGCTATCCGTGGCGGGAAAGGACTGGCTGGATACCGGGGATCTCTCCGACGAAGAGCAAAAGCGTGACGGCTGCAGTTGCGATGAACAGTCGAAACTCGTGGAAAACGTTCTCGGGGCGGACTACATGGACGAGGTTCATGTGGACCTGCATTGTGCGGTGCACGGAGTGGACGTGGTCAATTCAATGGGCGCAGCGGAGTTTGCCGCCGCTGCCCGCACCAAGCCATGGGTTTGGACCCAGTTGTCCAGGCTTCCGATCACCGCCATGGGCAGGCCAATCGGTGTGCTTGGCTACGCGGGCCGGGGCTTGCCGGGGCGCACCGGTCTGGTTGAAGGCCATGAATTTGTGGCTATCGAAGGGTGGCGCGGTGAGCCTTCGGAGAACTACGTGCGCGTGCGCGAAGCGCAGCGGAATTCCGACAGCGAACCCGCGACAACGCCAAGCCCCGCACCCATGGCAGGGCGCGTTGATGAACTGGACCTGAGGCCGTTCGGGATCGACGGCCATGCCCAACGCTACAAACACGGGCACCCAATCTTTGTCTCAGTGGATCAGCGTGGCAACAAAGCAGCGCCCAACTTCGACCAGACTTAGTCGTTAACCGGCACCGGGTGGAAGACGACTTCTTCGGCGCGCAGCAGTGAAATCTTCTGCTTGGGATACTCGAGGCCGGCAAAGTACGCGTTGGTGTGGGCGATGACCTGGTCCCCGGTCATGGTCTGACCCTCGAAGGTCGCGGCTCCGGTGGTGTGGGCATCGCGTACGAGCGTCACGTCAAAGCCCATTGCCGCGGCGCGCTGGGCCGCGGTGCGGACGCAATAGTCGGACTGGGCGCCGCAGATCACCACGTGCTGGACGTCCTGGGCATTCAGTGCCGCGTGCAGCCCGGTTCCGGCGAATGCATCGCGGTATGTCTTGAAGATGTGGTGCTCGCCATCGCGGGGCTCCAGCGGGGCTGCGATGCGCCACGGGGTGGAATGACGGGCAAAGTCCTGTTCGTCCTGCACCCAGAAGATCGGGGTCCCGGTATCGCGTGCCCTGCTGACCATTTCCTGGATGCGCGCCGTGACCTTCTTGGGGTGAACGCAATGTTCGATCACGCCGTTTTGCATGTCGACGACGATCAGGGCCTTGTTGGGTACCTCGGTGCGCTCATCCATTCCAGCAGTATTGCACCACTTGGGTCCCTAACGATTGAAACTCGCCCATGCCGTCGCGAACTCTCCGTTATGCGCGTGTCGAAACCGTAATCGTGAACTTCGGGTTCCTGGCGACCTGGCGGGTGGGGCCCACCAGTTTTTCCAGCTGAGACCTGTAGCCGAGGTGCGAATTCCAGACGCACCACAGCTCGCCCCCGGGCGCCAGCACGCGGCCGGCGTCGGCAATCAGCTTCAGCGCGATCCCCGCGTGCACGGTGTTTCCCATGTGGAACGGCGGGTTGAGCACCACGAGTTCCTCGGAGGCATCCGGCAGCGACGCCAGCGCGTCGTCCTGCACCGGGGCCACGCGGTCCGCCACGCCATTGGCCGCGGCCGTTGCCGCGGTCGAGGCCACGGCGGATGCCGACTGGTCCGAGGCGTACACCGTGAGCAGCGGGTACTTCAGCGCGATGAAGCCGGCGATGGTTCCGTTGCCGCAGCCAAGGTCGACGGCGCGGCCGGCGGTGTCCGGCAAATCCAGGTGCTCGAGCAGGAAACGGGTTCCCGGATCGAGCTTCGCGCCGCCGAAGGTCTCGGCGTAGGCGCGCAGTTCGAGCGGCTTCTCCAGTCCCACGGGGAATGAACCGTGCAGCGGGAAGCGCGGCGCCGGCCGCTGGCCCGCCGGGCGGCCCCCCGCGGCCGTGAGCACGCGGGACTTCTGCCGCGCCAGCGAGGCCGTGACGGTCTCGAAGTAGCGTCCCATGACCTCGTTCATGCCCAGGCCCATGTGCTTGATGCGGCCCGTGGCCATCACCGTGACGTCGGCGGAGGCATGCTCGGCCACGAAGGCCAGCATTTCCTCCAGCGCGTCCAGGGAGCGGGGGAGCTGCATCAGGACCAACGACGCGTTTTCCAGCAACCCGGCGCCCGGCGGCAGGTGCCTGTATTCGCCGGCCAGCTCCGGGAGCAGCCGCTGCGCGTTCGCCTCGATCGCCCGGGCGCCGGAGAGCGCGTCCTGGTGCACGCGCACGGAGCGCACCCCCGCGGTCAGTGCCCCGAGGGTGAGTGCGCCGTAGTGGTCGTTCAGGATGGCGACCCTGCCTGGTTCGGCCGGCCAGCCCGCCTCCGCGGCAAGGTCCAGCAGCAGCCTGTCCGCGGCGTCGAACGCCTGCAGGTTTTCCGCTTCGACGTCGGGCCAGCGGCGCAGCGACTCAAATTCCAGTTTCAACGTACATCCACCCATTCGGTTCCCAGGTTCTCGGCAGTGCTCGAGCCGGCGCTGAGCGTGGCGAGCCGGTCCTTGAACTGCTCGATCGCATCATTCTCGTCGTTCAGTGCCACCCGCAAGGTGGCCAATCGCGGGCCGTAGTCGGTGCCCAGCACCTGGATCCCGCCGGCGCGCAAATCGTTCTCCAGCTTGCCCGCAGCGACGTAGTCCGCGTCCACCCCGAGGATGCGCATGCGCTGGCGGCGGAGAAGCGGGGCCGTGTCCAGGGCGCTGGAGACCGAATCGGAGTATGCGCGCACCAGGCCGCCGGCGCCCAGCAGGATGCCGCCGAAGTAGCGCACCACCACCGCGACGATGTCGGACAGGTCGGTGACCCCCGGCGCCGTCTCTCGCTTGGCCAGCGCGTCGAGCATCGGGATGCCGGCGGTGCCCGAGGGCTCGCCGTCGTCGTTGCTGCGCATGGCCATGCGGTCGGCGCCCAGGATGAACGCGCTGCAGTGGTGCCGCGCATCGAAATGGCTCTTGCGCAGCTCCGCAATCAGGCCGCGCGCCTGCTCCTCGGACTCGACGCGGCGCAGGTAGGTGATGAAACGCGAACGCTTGATCTCCAACTCGTGGACGAAGTCGCCGTCCACCGTCGTATAGGCCGTCGCCATGGATTCGCTGTGCATCACCGATCCATTCTAGTCAGTCGGGACCGGTCGCTCATTGCCTGCCCCGGGCGGCGGTGGGAGAATTCCATGCGGGGGCTAGTCGCCAAAAGGGGCAGGGGCCGTGCTGCAACTGAATCTGCTCGGTGAACAACGTCTCACTTTGCTGGGCGTTGACCTTGTTGCCGGCGGGTCCCGGGCGGTGGAGCTGTTGGCCTATCTTGTCCTGCACCCCGGGATCCGCGTGCCGCGGCCGGTGCTGGCCGGGACGTTTTGGCCCGACACCCCCGAGCGCCAGGCCATGACAAACCTCCGCCGGGAACTGCACAACCTGCGGCAATTGCTGGAGGGGGTCGACTGCCTTGCGGCCTCGAACGGGGCCATCGGCTGGATTCCCGCTCCGGGTCTGCGCGTCGATGTGCAGGTGTTCGCCGCGGAACGCGAAGCCGCCCTGTTGGCGGCGAGCGAGCCGGATCTGCGGGAATTCCTGGCCCACGCCCAGCTGGCCCTGGACGAGTACCGCGGGGATTTGATGCCCGGCAACTACTCGGACTGGGTGCCCGCGGCGCGGGAGCGGATCCGCACCGAATGCACCGCGTTGTGCGACGAGACCGTCGCGGCATGGACCGCACTGGGGGAGGGTCGGCACGCCCTGGCGGTGGCCGGGCAACGCATCGCCATCCAGCCGCTGGAGGAGGCCGGCTACAGGGGACTGATCCGCGCCCACCTGGCCCTCGGGGACCGGGCGGCCGCGCTGCACGCCTTCCACCGCTGCACCGCCGTGCTCGAGCGCGAACTCGGTGTGGCACCTTCGGCCGAAACCCGCAACTTGCTGGGACCCAGCCGCACGCCGGCCGCCGGCGTGGCCGATGCCCTCGGCCGGGGCGCCGGGCACCCGCCGATCGGACGGGCCCGGGAGATGGCCGTGCTGCGGCAATGCTGGGAGGAAACCCGCGCGGGCCGCGGGGGCCTGCTGGTGCTTTCCGGCGCACCGGGCGTCGGCAAGACGCATCTTGCCGCGGCGCTGGGCGACCTGGCCCGGGCCACGGGCGCGGTGGTTGCCCAGGCCCGGTGCGTGGACGCGTCGGGCCGGATCCCGCTGGCGCCGGTGGCGGTGTGGTTGCGCAGCCGGGACTTCGCCCCGGTGCTGGCCACCTTGCCCGCGCCGCTTCGGCGCGAGGCGGCCAGGCTGCTGCCGGAGGTGCTGCCGGACCTGCTGACGGACCTGCTGGAACCCGCGGGCCCCGCGCCCCGGGCCGGGTCCGGGCGGGCCATGGTCGATGCCTGGCAGCGGTTCAGGTTCTTCGAGGCGCTTGCCACGACGGTGGAGTCCACCGGCCGGCCCACCCTGTTTGTGCTCGATGACCTGCAATGGTGCGACGCGGACACCGCCGCCTGGCTGGCCTTCCTGCTGGGATCCGGCAGGGCCGCGAACCTGCTGGTTGCGGCGACCCTGCGCGCCGGCGGGGAAAACGGAGCCGCGGCCGTGGCGGGCCTGCTCCAGGGGGCGCGCAGCGCCGGGCTGCTGCGGGAAATGGGTGTCGCGCCCCTCGAAGCCGCGGCAAGCGGCGAGCTGGCCGGGCACATCCGCGGGCGCGCGCTGGACGAGGCCGAAACGAGGCTGCTGCAGGCGGCCACGGGCGGCTACCCGCTCTACGTCCTGGAGGCCGCGCGCGCGTTCCCGGAGGCGGAGTCGTTTCCGGAGGCGGGGTTCAGCCCGCTGCTGGGACGGCGCATGCAGCGGCTGAGCCCGCAGGCCAGGCACGTCGCGGAACTCGCGGCGGCCTTCGGGCATGACATCAGCCTGGACCTGCTCAGCGAGGCGGGGGACCTGGAGACCGGCGAGCTGGTGGACGCCATCGACGAGCTGTGGGGCCTGGGCATCCTGCTGCCGGCGGGCTCCGGATACGGATTTGGGCACAACCTGCTGCGCGCGGCCGCGTACGAGGGCGCCACCCCGGCCAAGCGCTGGCTGCTGCACCGCCGGCTGGCTCAGGGCCTGGAGCTGCTCCACGCGGGAAACCTCGACGCCGTGGCCTCCACGCTCGCCGAGCAGTACACGCTCGGCTCCAGCCCGGAACGCGCGCTGCCGTTCCACCTGCGCGCCGGGGCCGACGCCGCGCGGGTGTTTGCCAACTCCGCGGCGCTGAAAAGCTACGGCCAGGCACTCGGGCTGATCTCCACCCAGCCGGCGGGCCGCGCGCGGGATACGGCGGAGCTGTCCGTGCGCCGTTCCATGTCCCCTCCGCAGACGGCGCTGCTGGGCTATTCGTCGGCCGAGCTGCTGGGCAACCTCGAACGCATCCGGGAACTCGCCCTGGCGCTGGGGCAGCGGGAGGTGCTGGCGGACAGCCTGATCGGGATCTTCGCCGGCCGCTACGTCCAGGGACGGATCGGGCCGTCCTACAAGATCGCCCGCCAGGCGCTGGAACTTGCCGGGGACGATCCCGACCTTTTGGGCCAGGCGCACTTCGCGGTGGCCGGGGCGGCACAGGGTCTGGGCCGGGCGGCCGAGGCCATCGGGCACTTCGCCCGGTGCAGCGAGATCGGGCGGCCCGGCTACTCCTACATCCTGGGCACCAGGCTGGAGATCCATGCCCGCGGCTGGGCATCCCACGCGCATTGGCTGGTCGGGGACGATGCCCGAGCCACGGAGCTGGCCGACGAGGCGCTGTCCATGTCCGGGCAGGGCGAGCTTCCCTACACGCGGGCCGTGGCCCTGGCCTACGCCGCCCTGCTGCAGCAGCTGCGCGGGGACACCGCCGCCCTGGAGCCACTCACCACGGAATTGCTGGCACTGTGCCGCCGCTACGACCTGGCCTACTACGGGCAGTGGGGCGAGATCCTGCAGGGCCGGCTGGCGGGCGGGCCGGAGGGAACGGCGCAGATCCGCGCCGGAATCGCGGTCTTGCGCGCCCACGACGCGCTGGCCCGCATGCCCTACTGGCTGTCCCTGCTGGCCGAGAACCTGGCCGCCGAGGGGGACCGGAAGGGTGCGTGCGCGGTGCTGGACGCGGCCCTGGCCACTGCCGAACAGCACAGCGACGTCTGGTGGCTGCCGGAGGTGCTGCGCCTGCGCGCCGGCCATGCCCGCGGACCGGAGCGCCGCGGGATGCTCGATCGGGCCCGCGCCCTGGCGGAGGGGCAGGGCAGCACGGCGCTGTTGCGGCGGCTGGAAATGGATGCGAACGCCTGACGAACGCGCGGGCGCCTAGCGTGGAATCCATCAAGAACCACCCCCAAGCACCAAGCAGGAGAACACCATGAGCGGGCAACCGGAAACCACGGAAGCACCCTTCGCCGAACTCGCGGCGTCGTTGCGCGGAACGCTGACCTTGCCGCAGGACGCGACCTACGATGCGGCGCGTGCCGTCTACAACGGCATGGTCGACCGACGCCCGGCGGCCATCGCCCGGGTCGCCGACACCGCGGATATCGTCGCCTGCGTGAACTTCGCCCGCGAGAACGGCGTCGAACTCGCCGTGCGCGGCGGGGGCCACCAGGCCTCCGGGCTGTCGGTCGCCGACGACGCGCTGGTCATCGACCTGGGCGCCATGCGCTCCACCACGATCGACCCCGCGGCCCACACCGTGCGCGTGGACGGCGGGGCGGTGTGGGCCGACGTGGACCACGCCACCGTCGCCTTCGGCATGGCCACCCCCAGCGGCTTCATCGCCTCCACGGGCGTCGGCGGGCTGGCCCTGGGCGGAGGCATCGGCTACCTGACCCGGCGCTTCGGCCTGACGGTGGACAACCTGCTCTCCGCGGACGTGGTACTGGCCGACGGAACCCTTGTCACAGCGGACGAGCACCGGCACCCCGACCTGTTCTGGGCCCTGCGCGGGGGCGGCGGCAACTTCGGCGTCGTCACCTCCTTCACCTTCCGCACCCACGACATCGGGGAGCACGGAGTGATCATTGGGGGCCCCGTGCTCTACGACCTGGCCGACACCCCCGCGGTGATGCGCTGGTACCGGGAGCTGCTGCCCGCGCTGCCGGAGGAGCTCAGCGGCTGGATCGGGCTGCTGACCATCCCGCCGGCGCCGCCGTTCCCCGAGGAGCTCTGGGGCCGCAAGTCCTGCGGCATCATCTGGTGCTACACCGGCGACCACGCGGCCGCCGACGCGGTGCTGGCCCCGGTGCGCGACTACGGCTCACCGCTGGTGGTGGGCCTGCACGCCATGCCGTTCACCGCGCTGCAGCAGGCCTTCGACCCGCTTTTCCCGGCCGGCATGCAGTGGTACTGGCGGGCCGACTTCGTCAGGGAGATCTCCGATGCCGCAATCGACATCCACGCCAAGTACGGCGCCGCCCTGCCCACCGGCCACTCCACCATGCACCTGTACCCGATCGACGGGGCCGCGGCGCGGGTCCCGGCCGACGCCACGGCCTTCGCCTACCGGCAGGGCGGCTGGGCGGGGGTGATCGTCGGGGTCGATCCGGACCCGGCCAACGCGGCGCTGATCACCGGCTGGACCAAGTCGTATTACGACGAGCTGCATCCGACCACCGCCGGCGGGGCCTACGTGAACTTCATGATGGACGAGGGAACCGACCGGATCCGCGCCTCCTACCTGCAGAACTACGACAGGCTGGCCGGCATCAAGGCGAAGTACGACCCGGCCAACCTGTTCCGCCACAACCAGAACATCGCGCCCGCGCCTGTTTCCTAGGACGCCTGTAGGCTAGGACGCATGCTCAATGTTGGTTTGACAGGCGGGATCGCCGCAGGGAAATCCGCCGTCGCGCGGCAGCTGGCCGAACTCGGCGCGGTGCTCATCGACGCCGACGCCATCGCACGGGCCGTCGTGGAGCCCGGGACCCCCGGGCTCGCGGCGGTCGTCGCCGCGTTCGGGCCCGGAATCCTCACCGCGGACGGGGCGCTTGACCGCCCGGCGTTGGGCGCGCTGGTGTTCAAGGACACCGCCGCGCGCGAAAAGCTGAACTCGATCGTGCACCCGTTGGTGCGCGCCGAGGCCGCCCGCCTGCGCGAGGCCGCCCCCGCGGACGCGGTGATCGTCCAGGACATCCCGCTGCTGGTGGAGACCGGGCAGGGGCAGGACTTCGACGTGGTCCTGGTCGTCGCGGCCCCGCTTCAGGAGCGCCTGCGCCGCATGGCCCGGGACCGCGGCA
The DNA here is from genome assembly GCF_017876535.1 of Paeniglutamicibacter kerguelensis. Taxonomy (NCBI): domain Bacteria; kingdom Bacillati; phylum Actinomycetota; class Actinomycetes; order Micrococcales; family Micrococcaceae; genus Paeniglutamicibacter; species Paeniglutamicibacter kerguelensis. The sequence continues at coordinate 2,152,586 of NZ_JAGIOF010000001.1, read as the reverse complement.
TGAACGAAGCCGATGCCCTGGCACGCATCTCCGCTCAGGCCGCGGACGCGGAACGCGCGGCCGTCGCCGACATTCTCATCGAAAATTCCGGAACCGTCGAAGAGCTGCGGGACCGCGTCAATGAAGTCTGGGAGTCCCTCGATGTCAAGTCACGTGCGGAATCCAAGCATGCCCGCTGACCGCGAAGCGGCCAAGGAGGAACTCCGGGTCTTGCTCGAGGCCGAGCAGGCCCGCGCCGACCGGGAGCTGCGCCGCATCAAGTTCGCTTGGCTTGTCTGCGGGTTGAGCCTTGCCGCCGCGCTGGTGCCGTGGCTGTTCCTCGGTGGCCTCGCGCAATTCGTCTTGCGGGACTCCGGCTACACTGCCGTGGTGTTGGTGCCGGCATGGCTGGCGCTGCTGGGCATCGTCGCGGCCACGTTTGCCGCCGTGCTGTTCATGATGCGCACCATGCGCGCCTCGCTGGGCAACATCGTCGAGCGCGACGTGCGGAAGAACCACGGGTCCCCGCACCGTCGCCCGTGAACACGAATACATTCGCCACCGAATCCTTCCTGCTGATCCCTCACACCGTGACTGACCTCGCGGACTTTTGTGCCCGGCCGGAGCACTACCTGGTGAGTGTCGATCGCGAGGGCAAACGCGCGGCAGCGCTGTGGTTTGACCGCGCCACGCGCAACCCCCACGGAAGCGATGGCCTCGTCCACTTGCTGTATCACGGCCAACAGCTGATCCCGTTGGACCTTTGGGACGAGGTGACGGGCATCTGGCTTGCGCTGCTGGACGTTCTCGAGGGTTTTCTGGCCGTCGGCGAAGGCAACGAAACCCTGTCCGGCCAACCGGCAGCGATCGCCATGAAGGGTGCGCCCCGAAGCGCCACGTTCACGGCTAACAACGTGTCCCACAAGATCGATCCGGCCATAGTCGTTCCAGGCATTCTTGCGGGTGCCGACCGCTACTTCCGTTGGGTCCACAACACCATCGGCGACGGGCAAGGCGAGGCGCTGGCCCGGATCGAGGGTCTTGTCCGCGCCGCAACCGAGACCTTCCGTTCAGCCCAACGCGAGCACCGGCCAACCTGTCCGCCCCAGGGCGTAGCCTAGAAACATGAGTCTTGCCCAGCAAATCAACCGCGTCGTTGCCCCCTTCGAGGTCATCAGCGAGTTCAAGCCCGCCGGCGACCAGCCAACGGCGATCAAGGAACTGACAACACGCATCAACGCGGGCGAAAAGGACGTGGTGCTGCTCGGCGCCACGGGCACCGGCAAGTCCGCCACCACCGCGTGGCTCATCGAAAAGGTGCAGCGCCCCACGCTGGTCATGGTGCAGAACAAGACGCTGGCCGCGCAGCTGGCCAACGAATTCCGCGAGCTGCTGCCCAACAACGCCGTCGAGTACTTCGTCTCCTACTACGACTACTACCAGCCCGAGGCCTACGTGCCGCAGACCGACACCTTCATCGAGAAGGACTCCTCCATCAACGAGGAGGTCGAACGCCTGCGCCACTCGGCCACCAACGCGCTGCTCACCCGCCGCGACGTCATCGTCGTCGCCACCGTTTCCTGCATCTACGGCCTGGGCACCCCCGAGGAGTACGTCGCGGGCATGGTGACCCTGAAGAAGGGCATGGAGCTGAACCGCGACGACCTGCTGCGCAAGTTCGTCTCCATGCAGTACGCCCGCAATGACATGGACTTCCACCGCGGCACCTTCCGCGTGCGCGGGGACACCGTGGAGATCATCCCGATGTACGAGGAACAGGCCCTGCGCATCGAGTTCTTCGGCGACGAGATCGAATCGATCCACACGCTGCACCCGGTCACCGGGGACGTGATCCGCGAGGAAAACGAGATGTACGTGTTCCCGGCCAGCCACTACGTGGCAGGTCCCGAGCGCATGAACCGCGCGATCACCGACATCGAGGACGAGCTGCGCCAGCGCCTGGAAACCCTGGAGAGCCAGAACAAGTTGGTGGAGGCCCAGCGCCTGCGCATGCGCACCACCTACGACCTGGAAATGATGGAGCAGATGGGATTCTGCAACGGCATCGAAAACTACTCCCGGCACATCGACGACCGCGCCGCGGGCACCGCGCCGCACTGCCTCATCGACTATTTCCCCGACGACTTCCTGCTGGTCATCGACGAATCCCACGTCACTGTCCCGCAGATCGGCGCCATGTACGAGGGCGACATGTCGCGCAAGCGCACCTTGGTGGAGCACGGCTTCCGGCTGCCCTCGGCCATGGACAACCGGCCGCTGAAGTGGGACGAGTTCCTCGAGCGCATCGGCCAGACCGTCTACCTCTCGGCGACCCCGGGCAAGTACGAACTCGGCAAGGCCGACGGCGTGGTCCAGCAGATCATCCGCCCCACGGGCCTGATCGACCCCGAGATCATCGTCAAGCCCACCAAGGGGCAGATCGACGACCTGCTCGACGAGATCCGCGCACGCGTGGAGCGCAACGAGCGCATCCTGGTCACCACGCTGACCAAGCGCATGGCCGAGGACCTCACCGACTACTTCACCGAACACGGGGTCAAGGTCCAGTACCTGCACTCCGACGTCGACACGTTGCGCCGCGTCGAGCTGCTGCGCGAGCTGCGCATGGGCCTGTTCGACGTGCTGGTCGGCATCAACCTGCTCCGTGAGGGCCTCGACCTGCCCGAGGTCTCGCTCGTGGCGATCCTCGATGCCGACAAGCAGGGCTTCCTGCGCTCGGCTACCTCGCTGATCCAGACCATCGGCCGTGCCGCCCGAAACGTCGACGGCCAGGTCCACATGTACGCGGACAAGATCACCGACGCCATGGCGCAGGCGATCGAGGAAACCAACCGCCGCCGCGAGGTGCAGCAGAAGTACAACAAGGACCACGGCATCGACCCGCAGCCGCTGCGCAAGAAGATCGCCGACATCACCGATTCGCTGGCCCGCGAGGACGCCGACACCCAGGAATTGCTGAACAACCAGCGACTGGCCAAGAACGCCAAGCGTTCGAGCGCCGGCACCAAGAAGGCACACGAGGTCGTCCGTGCCGACGGCCTGGCCGCGGCCCCGGCGGAGAACCTCGTGGACATGATCAGCCAGATGACCGAGCAGATGCACGCGGCCGCCGCCGAGCTGCACTTCGAGGTTGCCGCCCGCCTGCGCGACGAGGTGTCGGAGCTGAAGAAGGAGCTTCGCCAGATGAAAAACGCAGGTCACGCGTAGGCGCTGTTTCCAGAACCTTGCCAGCCCGGAGACTTGCTCGCATTCGAAGATTCCGGGTAAAGCCGCAGGTCATTCACGTGCCCGAAACATGAGTACGCTAGACTGTTTCAAGCGTAGGGGAGTATCCCAATTGTGCTGTGGTCGTCAACACGCGAGGCATCGATGCCTCGCCGGGCGCAGCGGTCGTCCCAATCTGAGCGGGCGGCGGAGAGACTTGCGGTAATTTCACGTACCCCGTTTTGAAAGGCCCCACATTGGGAAACCACGGCTTGTCGCTGCAGTTTGAGATCATATCTCTGTCTGCATTGTGCATCATTCTTCTTCTTGACCTGCTTTACGTAGTCAAGAAACCACACGAACCTTCGATGAAGGAATCCGGCCTCTGGGTCGGCTTCTACGTCACCCTGGCACTGATCTTCGGCGCCGTTGTCTGGTGGCAGGCGGGCCCGGACCTCGGCCAGCAGTTCATCGCCGGCTGGGTCACCGAGTACTCCTTGAGCATCGACAACCTCTTCGTGTTCATCATCATCATGGCCCGCTTCTCGGTGCCACGTAAGTACCAGCAAGAAGTGTTGATGTTCGGCATCATCATCGCGCTGATCCTGCGCGGCATCTTCATCATCCTCGGTGCCGCTGTCATCGAAAACTACTCGTGGGTCTTCTACATCTTCGGTGCGTTCCTGCTCTGGACCGCATGGAAGCAGGCAACCGACCACGGCGAGGACGAGTCTGAAGGCGCCAACAACGGCCTGGTCTACAAGCTGACCAAGAACCTGCCGATCTCCAAGGAATTCGACGGCAACAAGCTGCGCACCACCATCGACGGCAAGCGCATGTTCACCCCGATGGTGCTGGTCTTCGTGACCATCGGCATGACCGACCTGCTCTTCGCGGTCGACTCGATCCCGGCGATCTTCGGCCTGACCCAGTCCCCGTTCATCGTCTTCACCGCGAACCTGTTCGCTCTGATGGGCCTGCGCCAGCTGTACTTCCTGCTCGGTGGCCTGATGGACCGCCTGGTCTACCTCAAGCACGCTCTGTCGATCATCCTGGCCTTCATCGGCATCAAGCTGGTCTTCCACGCGATGCACGTCAACGAACTGCCGTTCATCAACAACGGCGAGCACATCGAGTGGGTCCCGGACATCTCGATCACGGTCTCGCTGGTTGTCATCCTCGGCACCATTGTGATCGCCACCGTTGCCTCGCTGCTTTCTCCGGCCGGCCGCCGCGCCGCCGCCGAGCACAAGGCCGCACAGGAGATCAAGGCTGCAGACGAAGCAGCCAAGGCCGACTCCGAGTAGTCGACCGGCCCCTGCATGTCCCCGTCGGGGTCCGCTTCCTTCGGGAGACGGGCCCCGACGGTCGTTTAATCCCCGCCCGTTGCTAAGCTTGCGCGGGTGACTACTTCTCCAAAATCGGTGCTCAATCCCGTATCCACCCGCGCCCGGGCGCAGCGCCGCGTGGTGCTCACGCTTTCTGCCTCGCAGCTGCTCTCCGGCGTGGGAAACGGTGCGGGCCTGGCCATCGGCTCGCTCATGGCCGTCGAACTGACCGGATCGAACGCCTTTGCCGGAGCCTCCACCACCGCGATCTCCGTGGCCGGCGCCGTGAGTGCACTGCCGCTGGCGGCGCTGGCGGTCAAACGCGGACGCCGGGTGGCGCTGTCGCTGGGTTACTTCCTGGCGGCGATCGGCGCGGTGCTGATGATACTGGCACCTGTCACCCGGAGTTTTCCCGTGTTGCTGCTCGGTGCGGCGCTGCTCGGCGTGGGGTCCGCGGCGAACCTGCAGGCGCGCTTCGCCGCAACGGACCTGGCCGACGATGCCACCCGCGGCCGCGACCTGGGCCTGGTGGTCTGGTCGATCACCGTCGGCGCGGTAGCCGGCCCGAACCTGATCGGACCCGGATCGGCACTCGGCGCAAGCCTCGGGTTGCCGCCGATGAGCGGGCCGTTCCTCTTTTCCCTGGCCGGCATGGTGTTGGCCATCGTGATCCTGAACATCGGGTTGCGCCCCGACCCGATTTTCCTGGCCCGCGGCTACGACGAGGCCGCCGGGCACCCGACCGCCAAACCCGCACCGGGACGCAAGCGCGGTTCGCTGGCCACGGGACTGGCCGCCGCACGCCAATCGCCGGGCGCGATGCTGGGCATCTCCACGATCGTGGTGGCCCACCTGGTGATGGTCGGGGTCATGTCCATGACGCCGGTGCACCTCAAGGACATGGCAGCGACGCCGGGGCACGCCATGCACCACGGCACCACCGACATCCTGGTGGTTATCGGGTTCACCATCTCCCTGCACATCGCCGGCATGTACGCGCTCTCCCCGCTGGTCGGCTCGCTGGCCGACAGGATGGGGCGGATCCGGATGATGCTGGCCTCCCAGGGCATGCTGGTTGCCGCGGTGCTGGTCTGCGGCCTCGGCGCGGATTCGCAGGCCGCGGTCACCACCGGCCTGGTGCTGCTGGGCCTGGGCTGGTCGATGGCCACCGTCTCCGGCTCGGCGTTCCTGGCCGAACGGGTGGCACGCGAACGCCGGGTGCTGGTGCAGGGCGTCTCCGACACGCTCATGGGCGCCGCCGGTGCAGTGGGTGCCGCCGGGTCCGGGCTGCTGCTGGCCTGGCTGGGATTCGCCGGGCTCGGCTACCTCTGCCTGGTCTTCATCCTGGCCGTCACGGTCTTCTGCCTGCGCGAGCTTGCAAGACAGGGCAAGGCCTAAAGCATCCCCAGCTTCTGCAGGGACCGCGCGGTGTCGACCAGCGAGTCCTCGACGGGCCGCGGCTCCCAGCCGAGGGTGCCGACGGCCTTCGCGTTCGATGCATTCCTCACCACACCCAGCCGGGGGACCAGCTGGCGCAGCGGGGGGACAAAGACCGCCGCAGCGCGCACCAACCAGTTCGGCAACACGCGGGTCGGAATCTTCGAGCCCTCGTTCCCCAGCCGGACCCGCAGGATGCCGGCCATCTGCTCGAGGCTCCACGCCGGACCGGCGACGGCCAGGAACCGCTCGCCCGCGGCCGCCGGATCGACCATCGCGCGCACGTGCAGGTCCGCGACGTCGCGCACGTCGACCACGGGGAGCGAGATTTTCGCCAGCCCCGGCATGCCGCCGGAGAGCAGCCGCCGCACCAGCTCGATCGACGTGGAGAGCTTGGGGCCCAGCACCGGGCCGATGATGGCCACGGGGTTCACCACCGCCAGTTCCAGCGTCCCGCCGTCGGCCGCGATGAAGTCCCAGGCCGCGCGTTCGGCCAGCGCCTTGGATTTGGTGTACGCGCCGATGTCGGCCTGCGGGTTAGACCAGTCGGCCTCGGTGAACTCCGTGTCCCGGGACGGATGCCCGTAGCCGACCGCGGCAAACGAAGAGGTCAGCACCACGCGCTTCACCCCGGCAGCGCGGGAGGCGGAGAGCACCCGCAGGGCGCCGTCGCGGGCGGGGACGATGAGTTCGTTTTCGTCCTTCGGGGCATTGGCCGGGAACGGGGACGCGGTGTGCAGGACGTAGCCGCACCCGGCGGCCGCCGCCTCCCAGCCCGCATCGAACCTCAGGTCCGCCGCGACAATGTCCACCTCGGCGTCGGCCAACCCGGCCATCTCCAGGGCCGCCCAGACCTCCACCTGCCGGTCCATCGAACGCACCGTGGTGCGCACCCGGTAACCGCGCTCCAGCAGCGCCACGATGCAGTGCGCACCCAGGAACCCGGATCCGCCCGTGACCAAAACCAGTTCATCGCCCATGGAAGCGAAATCTACCCCGGTGTGGCGGTCAATTCCAGCAGCTCGGTCATTTCCAGCAGCTTTGCGAAAATCATCGCACCCTCGTCGCTGATTCCGTCGTGGTGGAAGTCGGCGGTTTCCCAGACCTTGAGCCCGGCGACCGCGTTCGCTGTTTCCATCGACAGGTCCCGATCGACGTAGACGTCGTCGGTGTACACGGCCGCGGCCACGGGGACCGTGTTGCGGGCCAGCGCCTCCGCGTCGTAGAGCGGCGCCCAGTCCTCGTGCTCGGAGAGGATGCGGGCGGTTTCCTCCAGCGGGCGCAGCACCGGGTCCGACTCGAAGTACCAGCGGTACACCATTTCGCCGGTGAGCAGCGGAATCTGGGCTGCGGGGGAGAAGGCGGGGAATTCCTCCAGCACGGACTCGGCCGCCCAGCCGGTCGCGGAGCCCTGCCCGTAGATAGATTCGTGCATCAGCGCGTAGAGCGGGTTGCCGGTCCGGTCGGCCTGGTTCTGGATTTCGGCCAGGAAGCTGTCCGAGAGCCGCTCCCCGCCGGGGGTCGGCACGAAGGCACCCTCGAAGACGTGGTGCAGCAGGTGCACGCGGGCGTTGCCGCCGAGGAACTGGCCGAGCATCTGCACCATGGCCACGGTCAGCGGACGCCCGTTGGGAAGGTGTTCCTCGGTGCGCCCGAGGTGGTTCGCGATGCGGGCCAGCGTCTGGCGGTCCTGCGGGTACCAGGAGAAGTACTCCTCGTTGCGCGCGGCCATGCGGGCGTAGGTGGCCCGGTAGACGGTTGCCGCGTCCGCGGTGAGCGAGGCGAGCCCGCCGGTGACCAGGCAGCGCTCCAGCGCCTGCGGGGCGATCGACAGGTAGGTCAGCGTGCAGAAGCCGCCGTAGCTCTGCCCGAACGTGCTCCATTTTTCGATCCCCAGGGCCTCGCGGATGGCCTCGGCGTCGCGCACGATCGAGTCGGCGCGGAAGTGGGTCAGGTAGGCCGCCTGCGCTGCTGCGTCCCCGCGCAGCGGCAGGGTCTGCCGGTTGGCAGGGGTGCTCAAGCCGGTGCCGCGCTGGTCAAGCAGCAGGATGCGGAAGGTCTTGGCTGCCTCTGCCATCCAGCCGGACAGCGAGCCGGGGCGCGGGGCCTTGCCGCCCGGGCCGCCCTGCAGGAAAAGCAGCCACGGCAGTGCCGAGGGGTCCCCGTGCTCGGTGGAAACGATCTCGCGGGCGAACACCGTGATCGTTTCGCCCGCGGGTTTCGCATGGTCCAACGGGACCCGGAAGTAGTGCTCGGTGGCATTCATGCCGCGGAAGGTGTTCATGCGCCGGCCCCCAGATCGGCCAGGGCGGCGCCCTCGAGCCGGCGCACGGTCCAGCCGTCCATGGAACCGGCGCCGAGCGAGTCGTAGAAGCCGATGGCCGGGGCGTTCCAGTCAAGCACGCTCCACTCCACGCGCTTGTAGCCCCGCTGCACGGCGATTGCCGCGAGTTCGCGCAGCAGCGCCGTGCCGTGTCCGCCGCCGCGTGCGGATTCGCGAACGTAGAGGTCCTCCAGGTGGATGCCGTGCGTGCCCTCCCAGGTGGAGTAGGTCAGGTACCACAGGGCGAAGGCGAGCACCTCGCCGTCCACCTCGACCACGTGCGCGTAGACCTGCGGGTTCGCGTCAAAAAGGTGCGCGGCGAGTTCATCCTCGGTGTTTTTTACGGCGTCGGGTTCCCGCTCAAACACTGCTAATTCGTGGATGAGTTGGAGTATTGCGGGGACGTCGGCCGGTTGCGCGGGTCGGAGGTTAGGCATGTGACCAAGCCTACCGGGGCGGATTGCGCGCGGTGAAGCCAACGCGTGGGTGCCGCGTCATAAGGTGGGGGCGATCGAATGCTAGAACAAGTTAGAGGGGGACCCCCATATGATGGGCGGCCACCACGCGGCCACCGGCGCAGCTGCCTGGATCGCGTTGACCACGAGCTTCAAGCTCCCCACCGGCAACCTCCCCGAGATGATCTCGTGGATGCCCGATGCCATCCCGCTGGGCTTCGGCCTGCTGGAACAAACCCCCATCGCCGGCGTCGCCGGTGCCATGGTGTGCGCCGGGGCGGCCCTGCTGCCCGATGCCGACCATCGCCGCGCGACCATCGCACACTCGCTTCCGCCGGTCTCGAACGCCATTTGCGCCGGCATCGGAGAGGTGTCCGGCGGGCACCGCAACGGCACGCACTCGCTGCTGGGCATCGGCGTCTTCACGGCACTGGCCTGGGTGCTGGGCCTCTGGACCATGGACACCGAACGGTTCGGGATCATCTACCCGGGCGCAGGCTTGCTCGCGGTACTGCTGGTGTCCTTCGCGCTCAAGGCGCTGAAGTTCATCCCGGACACCATGGCCAGGCTGCCGTGGCTGCTGTCCATCCCCGCGGGCATTTTCGTGGCGGTCTTTTCCCCGGATGAGCAGAACTGGCTAGTGATTGCCGTGGCCGTCGGCTGCGCCGTGCACATCCTGGGCGACATGCTCACGGTCGGCGGGTGCAACCTGATCTGGCCCATCAAGATCAAGTCCCCGAAGGCTCTGCGCCGGGTTCCCCTGCTCAAGGACATCTGGAAGCCCAGCGGCCGCATTGCCATCCCGCTGCTCGGCAAGGCGGGGTCGGGCCGCGAGTGGCTGCTTTGCGTGCCCGTCTCCGCCTACGCGCTGGTGGGCATGGTGGTGCCGATCCTGCTGGTGCTCAAGGGCCAGATCCAGCCGCTGAGCAAGTTCCTGGGATTGTAGGCCACCCAATGCAAGCAGCCCCGGCGCTTCACTCCTCGCGGAGTCGAAGTGCCGGGGCTGTTGGCGTATCAGCAACTAGTCCAAACGCCCCACACTGGTGACAGTGATGACCGGCATGCCGGCCTCGTCGGAATCGGCGAGGTTCACCGTCGCCTCGATGCCCCAGTCGTGGTTGTTCGCCGGGTCGGCGAAGATCTGGCGCACCTTCCAGGCTTGGGCGCCCGGGGTGATGATCAACAGGTTCGGGCCGCGGCCGCCGGGGCCGTCGTCGATGTCCTCGTGCTCCTCGAAGTACGCGTCCATGGCGTCGGCCCAGGCATCGGAGTCGAATCCGTTGTGCCCGTCCAAATCGCCCAGTGCGCCGTCCTGTTCGTCGGCGAAGAGCTTCACGCGCTTGAACATGTCGTTGCGGACCATGACGCGGAAGGCGCGCTCGTTGGAGGTCAGGCGCTCCGGTGCCGGCGGGATGATCTCCGCGTCGGGCTCGTGCAGCACGCCGTTGGCCAGCTCTTCCCATTCGTCCAGCAGCGAGGAGTCGATCTGGCGGATCATTTCGCCGAGCCATTCGATGAGGTCCTCGAGGTCCTCGCGCAGCGCATCCTGCGGGACGGTCTGGCGCAGCGCCTTGTAGGCGTCGGTCAGGTAGCGCAGCAGCACGCCCTCGGAGCGGGCCAGCGAGTAGAACTGCACGTATTCGCTGAAGCTCATGGCGCGCTCATACATGTCGCGGACCACGGACTTCGGGGCGACCTCGAAGTCGCCGAGCCAGGGGGCGCCGGCGCGGTACTGCTCGAACGCGTCACCGAGCACCTGCGCCAGCGGCTGCGGGTAGCTGACCTCTTCCAGGGCCGCCATGCGGGCGTCGTACTCCATGCCCTCTGCCTTCATCGCGGCGATCGCCTCGCCACGGGCCTTCTTCTCCTGGGCGGAGAGCACCTGGCGCGGCTTTTCCAGCGTGGCCTCGATGACCGAGACGACATCCAGCGCGTACCCGGCGCTTTCCTCGTCGAAGAGCTCCAGGGCCGCCAGCGCGAACGGGGACAGCGGCTGGTTCAGTGCGAAGTTCTGCTGCAGGTGCACGGTCAGCGCGAGCTTGTTGCCGTATTCGTCGGGCACATCCAGGCGTTCGACGACGCCGGTGGCCAATAGTTCGCGCAGGATGCCCAGGGCCTTGCGCTGCAGGGCGCGCTGCTTGGCCGGAGACTCGTGGTTCTCGGTGAGCAGGCGGCGGGCCGCCGCGAACGAGTCGCCCTTGCGGTCCAGCAGGTTCAGCAGCATCGAGTGGGTGACCACGAACGAGGAGCTCAGCGGTTCCGGGGTGGAGACGATGATGCGCTCGTAGGTCTTCTCGCCCCAGGTCACGAAGCCCTGCGGCGGCTTCTTCTTGACGACCTGGCGGATCTTCTTGGAGTCGTCGCCGAACTTGGCCAACGCCTTCTCCATGGCCTTCTTGTTTTCGATGGCGTGCTCGGGGGCCTGGACCACCACGGTTCCGGCGGTGTCGAAGCCGGCGCGTCCGGCACGGCCGGCGATCTGGTGGAATTCGCGGGAGTTCAGCAGTCGGGTGCGGATGCCGTCGTACTTGGACAGCGCGGTGATCAACACGGTGCGGATGGGCACGTTGATGCCCACGCCCAAGGTGTCGGTGCCGCAGATGACCTTGAGCAAGCCGGCCTGGGCCAGCTGTTCGACCAGACGGCGGTACTTGGGCAACATGCCCGCGTGGTGTACACCGATGCCGTGGCGCACCAGCCGGTTCAGCGTCTTGCCGAATCCCGCGGCGAAGCGGAACCCGGCGATCAGCTCGGAAATCCTGTCCTTTTCCTCACGGGTGCAGACGTTGATGCTCATCAGGCTGCTGGCACGGTCGATGGCCTCGAGCTGGCTGAAGTGCACGACGTAGATCGGTACCTGCCGGGTCTTCAGCAGTTCCTCGATGGCTTCCTGCACAGGGTCCTGCGAGTAGTAGTAGTGCAGGGGGATCGGCCGTTCGGCGTGCGCCACGGTGGTGGTTTCGCGTCCGGTGCGCAGCGTGAGTTCGTCTTCGAAGCGGCTGACATCGCCGAGGGTCGCCGACATCAGCAGGAATTGTGCCTGCGGCAGTTCCAGCAGCGGCACCTGCCACGCCCAGCCGCGCTGCGGGTCGGCGTAGAAGTGGAATTCGTCCATGACAACCGGGCCGAGGTCGGCGCTCTTGCCTTCGCGCAAGGCGATGTTGGCCAGGATCTCCGCGGTGCAGCAAATGATCGGCGCATCCTGGTTGACCGAGGAATCACCGGTGACCATGCCGACGTTTTCCGCACCGAAGATCTTGCACAGGTCGAAGAACTTCTCGGAGACCAGCGCCTTGATGGGTGCGGTGTAGTAGCTGCGTTCCCCGCGGGCTAGCGCATAGAAGTGCGCCGCGACGGCCACCAGCGACTTGCCCGAGCCGGTGGGCGTTGCCAGGATGACGTTGTTGCCGGCCACGATTTCCATGACGGCTTCATCTTGTGCCGGGTACAGCCCGATACCGCGGTCCTCCACCCATTTGATGAAGGCTTCGTAGACGGATTCGGCGGTGGCTCCACGCGGGGGAGTGTTCGGCAGCAACTCGGTAAGATTCATGATGTTTCAAGCCTATCGTCTATGTTGCAGTTTCTTTCGGTGGGGCTGGAGCGGGCCGCTTCGCTGGATCTAGTCTGTGAGGATGAAATGGGACCCGGAAAAGTATGTGCAGTTCGCCGACCATCGTGACCGGCCGTTTTTTGATCTGACTGCACGCGTTGCCGCCGAGGCGCCGCGCCTCGTGGTCGATCTGGGGTGTGGCCCGGGCCCGCTGACACGGTCGCTGGCCGAGCGATGGCCAGAGGCCCGTGTTGTTGGTTTGGATTCCTCGCACGAAATGGTCCAGAAGGCCCGTTCCACACAGCGTGCCCCCGGCCTGGAGTTCGAGCTTGCCGACTCGGAGCGTTGGGCTCCGCGGCTGGCTGGTGTGTTGCGGCACAAAAACGCGGTGGGGGAGCCGGAGGGCTACCTGAAGATCCTGCTTGCGGCGGGATTTGAGGCCGATGTCTGGGAAACCACGTATGGGCAGGTCCTGACGGGCGAGAACCCGGTGCTCGAGTGGGTGCGCGGCACGGCATTGCGTCCCATCCTTGCCAAGTTGGATGCCGTGGAGGCGGCCGAGTTTGAAGCAGACTATGCGAGGCTTGTCGCGCAGGCATACCCGTCGTTCGAAGGTACCGGCGGCGTCCTTCTGACCATGTTCCCGTTCCGTCGAATTTTCATGGTTGGCCGCAAACGCTGAATTCGGTTCAACTCCCGTAAAGCTCATAGGGTGGGGGCATGAGACGACTCCTCCCAGTCCTGGCCATCCTTGGATTGACGCTATCAGGCTGCTCGGAACCTTCCGCGGATGAGTTTCGCCAGCGTGACCTCCAGGGCAATACGGCGTGTATCCATTTTGGAAGCGGCTACGCGGATAGCGGCAATGTGGGACGTACAAATATGGGCAAGGCGGCGGAGCATGGCGCCGTGTCCTCAACGGATTCCATCCGCAACGCGGTTGCCACGGACTCGGCAGGAAAGCTCGTGATTACCGATCTGGAAGCGTTCAAGCAGGCCTGTGAATCGCAAGGCATGTCGTTCAAGTAGTTTTCGAATCCCCCTCCGGGGGGGGGGGGGGCAACCGTCAATACCTCGTGAACGAACGGTGGATTCCATTTAACCTTGTTGACTAGTAGTTTTGCATCAGTGAGAGTGAAGCGAGCTCTTCACAATGCCTCCCAAGAGGCGTACAATAGTAAATATGTTCGAAGACTTCGAGGATGAATCATCGAACCCGGAATCGCTGCCAGTTGAGCAGGCCGGGGAAACGATCCTTGGGCACAGGCCTATCGGCCATGCCCCCGAGAGCCCCGTTACTATTCGAAATTGCGGCGCACTACAGCGTGACGAAGCCTTGGAATTTATTGAGTCGGTCACAGAGGCTTTGGGATATTTCCCACCGGCTGTTGATGAAGCGGCAGGGTTTGCGCGCATTGCCGCCCTGGAAGAACTCAAGTCTTCAGCCTCGGCGACCCAGTCGGTCGAAGCCAAAGCCGCGGAAGAGGCCGTGATTTCTCGCCATGAGGCCGAAGGCAAATACCAGGCCAATCCCAATCGCGGCACGGGCGCTGAAGTAGCGTTGGCGCGGGGCGAATCGCAGTGCTTTGGGCCTCAATTCCTGGCCTACTCCCGATCCATGCTTGAGCACATGCCGCATACGTTCGCAGCATTGAGGCGCGGCAAGATCAAAGAAAATCGTTCAATGGTCATTGTCCGGGAAACCTGCGAACTTGATCCCATGGTCCAAGAGATTATCGACCGAGAACTTGCGGGCAGGCCCGGAAGTCTTAAGGGTGTGGGTACACGAGAGCTCACAGCACGCGTGAAACGACTCACTCTGGCGTTCGACAACACGGTCGAAATGAACAAGAGTTCAGAAGCACTCCGGAAACGGTTCATTTCGGTGAGAGTGGTTCCCGGAGGTTTCATGAGGATCAGTGGGAGCCTTCCCATGGAACAGGGCGTGGCCTTTAATGAGGCCTTGGCGGCTGCTGCAGCCAAGAAGCGTCCGCAGGAAGACCGCCGAACCAACATGCAAGTCAAAGTCGACACTCTCGTTGAGCGTGTCACGGGCCAGTCGCCTGCCAATGGAACGCCATTGTTGGTCAATCTGGTGATGACTGACCGCACCCTGATGCAAGGGGACAGCGAGCCCGCATACCTTAGCGGCTATGGAACCATTCCGGCTGGCTACGCCCGATACCTCGTCACGGGCGACTCGAATCTTTCTCCGAAAGGATCCAAGGCCCAGGTCTGGATTCGACGCCTGTTTACTGCGCCGAGTAGTGGCGAACTTGTCGCCATGGAGTCTTCCAAGCGGATACTGCCCAAGCAACTTAAACGAATGATCGCAGTCAGGGACCAGTTCTGCAGGACGCCATATTGCGACGCCCCTATTCGGCATTACGACCATGTTCAACAAGTTGCGATGGGCGGGAGAACTTCCGCCGTGAACGGCGACGGGCGTTGTGCCTGGTGCAACTACACCAAGGAGACCGAAGGGTGGCGTGAACGCGTGGTTTCTGGTCCACGCCACACCATAGAGATCACCACGCCCAGCGGCCAGGTATTCCTCTCCACGGCACCGCCCTTGCCCGGGACCCCCGAAAGCCCGGCGTTGCCCCCGCCCCTGGATAGTTGCTAGTTCCTGACTTCTACCAGCCCCGGCTTCGCCATTCCTCGAGATGAGGGCGTTCCCTGCCCAATGTCGTGGAGTCTCCATGGCCGGTCAGGACTATCGACTCATCCGGGTAATGTCCAAAAAGACGTTCGGTGACATCGTCCAACAACGACGTAAACCGTTGTGAATCATTCCCGGTATTGCCTACACCGCCAGGGAACAGGGAATCCCCGCTGAAGATCAGGACTGTTCCGCCGCTATCCCGAAGTACGAATGCAATCGATCCGGGAGTGTGGCCCCGCAGGTGAACGCATTCGAGAACCGTCGAACCGACGAAGACCTTGTCCCCATGGCCAAGGGGCGCGTCTATCTTTACCGACGAACCCTCCAAGATCCCTGCGGCGTCTTCCGCGCCGGCATAGGTCTTGACCCCCGTGGAGTCAACCATCTCCTGCAGCGCACGGATGTGGTCCCAGTGCTGGTGTGTCGTGGCAATGCCCGCCAGTGACGTCGGAACTTCCGCGTCGGATGAAGCGGATTGGATCAGTCCCGTGATGGCTTTTGCATCGTCGGCGGCATCGATCAGCAATTGCGCACCGTCGGCTTTGGACGTCACGAGGTAAACGTTGTTGGCCATCTCAGAGACGCTAATGCCTCGAACTGTCACGTCATTCAAGTCATGGAAAATTTCGCTCATGCCAACACCTTACGACGCAACTGCATTCGAGCGGGATAGTCTGAGAAGCAGATCGACAATCCCCATCAAAGGACCAAATCCATGGATAGCAATCCGCTGGCATTCATCAACGTGGACAGCGCTGACAAGATGGCCCCCTATCTGCAGGTGCGTCAGCAGATCCTTGTCGCAATCGCCAAGGGCAAGCTCAAGGCGGGAACCAAGCTTCCTTCGGTGCGGGCGCTCGCCGAACAACTGGGACTCGCGGTGAACACCGCCGCCAAGGTCTACAAGGAGCTGGAAGCCAGCGGTGCGGTGGTAACCCGCGGGCGACACGGCACCATCGTCCAGGCCGCGGACGACGAAGGATCCATTGCCGTGGCCGATGCTGCTTCCGAATTGGCGGCGGTTGCCACGCGTTGGGGAATCAGCGAAAAAGCGGCAATCGGGTACGTCAGGGCGGCCTTTAGCTCGCAGGTTTAACAAAGGCTGGTCGTATTGCTCACATCGACGAGCAATTCGAAGTAGTTTTCGATTAGCATGTTTGGGTGGCTACTTCCCGCTCCCTTGAAACCCTTCGTCCGCACGATCTGACCCGGCTGGTGGTCAAGGGCGCGCGCGAGCATAATCTGCGCAACGTCGACCTTGATTTGCCGAGAGACGCAATGATCGTCTTCACCGGCCTTTCCGGATCCGGAAAGTCCTCCTTGGCCTTCGACACGATCTTCGCCGAAGGACAGCGACGCTACGTCGAATCGCTTTCCGCCTATGCCCGGCAGTTCCTGGGGCAGGTGGACAAGCCTGATGTGGACTTCATCGAGGGGCTTTCCCCGGCGGTGTCGATCGACCAAAAATCGACCTCCAAGAACCCCCGCTCGACGGTGGGAACCATTACCGAAATCTACGACTACATGCGCCTGCTCTGGGCACGTGTGGGACGGCCGTACTGCCCGGAGTGCGGCGAGGCCGTCACCAAGCAGACGCCACAGCAAATCGTCGACCAGCTGCTGGAGCTCGAACCGAAGACCCGGTTCCAGGTTCTTGCACCGGTGGTCCGCGGGCGCAAGGGCGAGTTTGTCGACCTTTTCAAGGAACTGAGTTCCAAGGGCTATTCGCGTGCACGTGTCGACGGCGAGACAATTCAGCTCAGCGAACCGCCGAAACTTGGCAAGCAGTTCAAGCACACCATCGAGGTGGTCGTCGACCGCCTAGCCATCAACGATTCGGTCCGCCAACGCCTGACCGACTCCATCGAAACCGCGCTCGGACTCTCCGAGGGGCGCGTGCTGATCGACTTCGTGGATCTCGACCCGGAAGACGAGGGCCGGATCCGCGCCTTCTCCGAAAACCTTGCGTGCCCGAACGAACACCCGCTGGCCATCGACGAGATCGAACCCCGGTCCTTCTCCTTCAACAACCCGTTCGGCGCCTGCCCTGCCTGCAGCGGCATCGGCACGCGGTTGGAGGTCGACGAAGACCTGATCATTCCCGACGTGCAGATGCCGCTGGGGCAGGGGGCCATTGCGCCCTGGTCGCTGGGTGCAGCAACCACCGAGTACTGGAACCGGCTGCTCGAAGGCCTCGGGGCCGAACTGGACTTCACGCTTGAGACCCCGTGGAACAAGTTGCCGGCCGTGGCCCGCACCGCCATCATGCACGGCAAGGACCACAAGGTCGTGGTGCAGTACAAGAACCGCTTCGGGCGCGAGCGCAAGTACTCCACGGGCTTCGAGGGCGTGGTGCAGTATATCCACCGCAAGCACATGGAAACCGAATCGGAGCACGCGCGCGACCGGTACGAGGAGTACATGCGGCAGATTCCGTGCCCAGAGTGCAACGGTGCACGCCTGAATTCGGCCTCGCTGTCCGTGTTGATCAACGACAAGTCGATTGCCGCGGTGTCGGCGATGCCGATGCGCGAATGCTCCGAGTTCCTCGAAAACCTGGTGCTCACCGGCCGCGAGGCCCAGATCGCCTCCCAGGTGCTCAAGGAAATCCAGGCACGCCTGCGCTTCCTGCTTGACGTCGGCCTGGAATACCTGAACCTCGAACGCGCGGCGGGAACCCTGTCCGGCGGCGAGGCCCAGCGCATCCGCCTGGCCACGCAGATCGGCTCCGGCCTTGTCGGCGTGCTTTACGTACTCGACGAACCGTCCATCGGCCTGCACCAGCGCGACAACCGCCGGCTCATTGAAACCCTGACCCGCCTGCGCTCGCTGGGCAACACCCTGATCGTGGTCGAACACGACGAAGACACCATCGCCGAGGCCGACTGGATCGTGGACATCGGTCCAGGGGCCGGCGAACACGGCGGCGAGGTGGTGCACTCGGGTTCCCTGAAGGACCTGAAGGCGAACACCAAGTCGATCACCGGCGACTACCTTTCCGGGCGCAAAAAGATCGAGGTTCCGGCCAATCGCCGCAAGATCGACAAGAAGCGCCAGGTCACCGTCGTGGGCGCGCGGGAAAACAACCTTGAGGACCTCACCGCGCGCTTCCCGCTCGGTGTGCTGACCGCCGTCACGGGCGTTTCCGGCTCCGGCAAGTCCACGCTGGTCAACGACGTGCTCTACAAGGTGCTGGCCAACAAGCTCAACGGCGCCAAGCAGGTGCCGGGCAGGCACACCCGCGTCGAGGGGCTCGAGCACCTGGACAAGGTCATCCACGTGGACCAGTCGCCGATCGGCCGCACCCCGCGGTCCAACCCGGCGACCTACACCGGCGTATTCGACCACATCCGCAAGCTGTTCGCCGAGACCACCGAGGCGAAGGTGCGCGGCTACCTGCCGGGCCGCTTCTCCTTCAACGTCAAGGGCGGGCGCTGCGAATCCTGCTCGGGCGACGGAACCCTGAAGATCGAAATGAACTTCCTGCCCGACGTGTATGTTCCCTGTGAGGTTTGCCACGGGGCGCGCTACAACCGGGAAACGCTCGAGGTGCACTACAAGGGCAAGACCATTGCCGACGTGCTGAACATGCCGATCGAGGAGGGTGCCGAATTCTTCGCCGCATTCACCCCGATCGCCCGCCACCTGAGCACGCTGGTGGACGTCGGGCTCGGCTATGTCCGGCTGGGGCAGGCTTCCACGACGCTCTCCGGCGGCGAGGCGCAGCGCGTCAAGCTCGCCGCGGAACTGCAGAAGCGTTCCAACGGACGCTCGATCTACGTGCTCGACGAGCCGACGACGGGCCTGCACTTCGAGGACATCCGCAAGTTGCTGCTGGTGCTCCAGGGGCTGGTGGAGAAGGGCAACACGGTGATCACGATCGAGCACAACCTCGATGTCATCAAGAGCGCAGACTGGGTCATCGATTTGGGCCCCGAGGGCGGTTCCGGCGGCGGCGAGATCATCGCCACCGGCACCCCGGAACAGGTCGCCGCCGTGGCCGAAAGCTACACCGGAAAGTTCCTGGCACCGCTGCTTGGCTAAGCCCTCCCGCCGTGCATGTATGCCGAGTGCGGCATGCGTGTACGGCGGATAGACCCAGTTCATGCGAGAATACGACAGTGATGATTGCTCCCTCCGCCGTTCTGCTTGACCTCGATGGAACCCTTGTGGATCCGGCCGGGGCTATCACCTCGGGAATCCGCCACGCGTTGAAGCAGGCGGACATTCCCGATCCGGGTGAAGAAAAACTCCGCACCCTGATCGGGCCGCCGCTGGTCCTGGGCCTGGCGGAGATCGACGGCGTCGAACCGCACATGATCGACGAACTGATTACCGTGTACCGTACGGAATATGCTGCCACCGGCATGGCGGACTCGCGCCCGTACCCCGGGATCCGCGAAGTGCTTGCGGCCCTGCGCGCGGCGGGCATGGACCTGTATGTCGCAACCGCCAAGCCCACGAAGATCGCCCGGCAACTGCTGGAGATCCAGGGATTGACCGACGCAATCGATGGCATTTACGGCAACGACGACGAGGCGAACGGGCATTCGGCCTCCAAGCGGCACATCGTCGCGGCGGTGCTCGACGCCCACGGGCTTGAGCCCGAACAGTGCATCATGGTGGGGGACCGCCGCTACGACATCGAGGCCGCAAACGACCACAACATGGCCTCGATCGGCGCCGGGTGGGGTTTTGCCCCTCCGGGCGAGCTCGAGGCCGCCGGGGCCGGGGCCCACGCCACGGACCCCGCCGAACTTGCCGGATTGCTGCTGGGCAACGCGGCCGAGGAAACAATCCGCACACAACTGACAACCAACGACAACGAAGGAGCGCGTGCATAAATGAGCCTGTACACCATGACCCGCTCTTCGATCCGCGGCCTGCTGAACGGCCTGTGCCGCCCCACCGTCACCGGGCTGGAAAACGTCCCGCGCACCGGGCCTGTCATCATCGCCTCCAACCACCTCTCCTTCCTGGACTCGATCATTATCCAGGCGCTGACCCCGCGCGACGTGGCATTCTTTGCCAAGGCGGAGTACTTCACCACCCCCGGGCTCAAGGGCAAGGCCATGAAGACCTTCTTCGAGTCGGTCGGCTCCATCCCCGTGCAGCGCGGCGAGCAGGCGGCCTCCGTGGCCGCCCTGGAATCGCTCGTCGACATCCTGGAGGCCGGCGGCGGCATCGGCATCTACCCGGAGGGTACCCGTTCGCGTGACGGCAAGCTCTACCGCGGCCGCACCGGCGTGGGCTGGCTGGCGCTGACCACCGGAGCTCCGGTGGTCCCCGTCGGCCTGATCGGCACGGAGAACCTGCAGCCAGCCGGAAAGAACACCGTCAAGCCGCACCACTTCACCCTCGCGTTCGGCAAGCCGCTGCAATTCGAGCATCTGGGCCGCAAGCACCCGCTGCCACAGCGCCGCAAGGCCACCGACGAGATCGTCGACGCCATCGCCGAGCTGACGGGCCAGGAGCGGGTCGACGCCTACAACCAGACACCCACCGCCGAGTAAATCCCGGAGCGCACCGACGTGGCAGACCCGAAAAGCTACAGACCCCAGACCGGGGACATCCCGCTGAACCCGGGGGTCTACCGCTTCCGCGACGAGGTCGGGCGGGTCATCTACGTCGGCAAGGCCAAGGTGCTGCGCTCGAGGCTGAACTCCTACTTCGCCAACCCGGCGGGGCTGACGCCCAAGACCCACGCGATGGTGCACACCGCGGCGTCGGTCGAATGGACGGTGGTGGGCTCCGAGCTGGAGGCGCTGCAGCTGGAGTACACCTGGATCAAGGAGTACAACCCGCGCTTCAACATCGTCTTCCGCGACGACAAGTCCTACCCTTACCTGGCCGTCACCATGGGGGAGAAGTACCCGCGCGCGCAGGTGATGCGCGGGGACAAGCGCAAGGACACCAAGTACTTCGGGCCGTTCTACCCGGCCAAGGCGATCCGCGAAACCCTCGACACGCTGCTGCGCGTCTTCCCGGTGCGCAGCTGCTCCACGGGCGTCTTCAAGCGCGCCGAATCCTCCGGCCGGCCCTGCCTGCTGGGCTACATCGACAAGTGCGCGGCCCCCTGCGTGGGCCGCATCAGCGCCGAGGACCACAAGAAGCTCGCCGCCGAGCTCTGCCAGTTCATGGGCGGGGAGGGCACCCGCTTCATCAGGGAACTCGAGGGCAAGATGGCCGACGCCGTCTCCCGGCTCGAGTACGAGCAGGCGGCCCGCTACCGCGACGACATCGCCGCGCTGCGCCGCGTCTTCGAGCGCAATGCCGTGGTGCTGGCCGAAAACACCGAGGCGGACATCTTCGCCGTGCACGAGGACGAGCTCGAGGCGGCCGTCCAGGTCTTCCACGTGCGCAACGGGCGCATCCGCGGACAGCGCGGCTGGGTTGTTGAAAAGGTCGAGGACTCCACCCCGGCCGAGTTCATTGAACACCTGCTGACCCAGGTCTACGGGGAGGCCGACGGCGACGACCGGATCCCGCGCGAGGTGCTGGTCCCGGTGCTGCCCGAGAACGCGCAGGAGGTCTCCGACTGGCTGCACGAGCGCCGCGGCTCCGCCGTCTCGCTGCGCGTGGCCCAGCGCGGGGACAAAGCGACGCTGGCCGAAACCGTACGCGAGAACGCCGAACAGGCGCTGCGCCTGCACAAGTCGCGCCGCGCCGGGGACCTGAGCACCCGCTCCGCCTCGCTGCAGGAGCTCCAGGACGCCCTGGGCCTGCCCAGCCCGCTGCTGCGGATCGAATGCTACGACGTCTCCCACGTGCAGGGCACCAACGTGGTGGCCTCCATGGTGGTCGTCGAGGACGGGCTGCCCAAGAAGAGCGACTACCGCAAGTTCTCCATCACCGGGGATGCCGCGCGCGATGACACCGCCTCCATGTACGACGTGATCTCCCGCCGCTTCAGGAACTACCTGGAGGAATCGGCGAACATGGTGCCGATGGTCTCCGGGGAACTCGACATCTCCGACGCCGCGGCCAAGGCCCCGGCCCGGCGCTTCGCCTACCCGCCCTCGCTGGTGATCGTCGACGGCGGCCCGCCACAGGTCGCCGCCGCCACCCGTGCCCTGGGCGACCTGGGCATCGACGACATCTACGTGGTGGGCCTGGCCAAGCGGCTGGAGGAGCTCTGGCTTCCGGACGACGAGTTCCCGGTCATCCTGCCGCGCGCCTCGCACGCCCTGTACCTGGTCCAGCGCATCCGCGATGAGGCGCACCGCTTTGCCATCACCTTCCACCGCAAGAAGCGCTCGGTCTCGATGATGGCCTCCGTGCTGGATGAGATCCCGGGCCTGGGCCCGGCCAAGCGCGATGCGCTGCGCAAGCACTTCGGCTCGGTGAAGAAGATGCGCGCGGCGTCCGTGGAGGAACTGACGGAGGTCCCCGGCGTGGGGCCGGTGCTTGCCGCGACGATCCACGAGGCGCTGGCCGGCTCGGGCGCCGAGACCCCTGCGGTTAATATGACAACCGGAGAGGTGTTGGACTAACCATCGGCCCTGCAATGGCGACTAGGCTAGGAACATGACCACCGAGCTTTCCCCCGTGAAACCAGCAGAGACCGAATTACTAGTCATCACCGGCATGTCCGGTGCCGGACGGACCACTGCCGCCCATGCGCTGGAAGACCACGGATGGTACGTGGTGGAGAACCTGCCGCCGGCATTGCTGGGCACCCTGACGGAGCTCGTTGCCCATTCGGGCGGATCCATCCCCAAGCTTGCCGTAGTCATGGACGTGCGGTCCAAGTCGCTCTTCCCGCAGCTGCGCGAGGCGCTGCACTCGCTCAGCGCCGCCGGCATCACCTACCGCGTGCTGTTCCTCGAGGCGGCCGACGAACTCCTGGTCCGCCGCTTCGAGCAGGGCCGCCGCCCACACCCGCTGCAGGCGGACGGGCGCATCGTCGACGGCATCGCCAAGGAACGCGAGGTGCTGCGCGAACTGAAGGAAGCGGCCGAGATCGTGCTTGACACCACCGAGCTCTCGGTGCACGACCTGGCCCGCGCCATCACCGAACTCTTCACCGAATCGGGCCCGATCGTGCTGCGCCTGAACGTGATGAGCTTCGGTTTCAAGTACGGGGTTCCCACGGACGCCAACTACGTCGCCGACGTCCGCTTCATCCCCAATCCGCACTGGGTGCCGGAGCTGCGCCCGCACACGGGCAAGGACAAGCAGGTTTCCGACTACGTGCTCAACGCCAAGGGTGCCGGGGAATTCATCGGGCACTACATCGCCGCGCTGGAACCTGTCTTCGAGGGCTACCGCCGCGAAAACAAGCACTACGCGACCATTGCGATCGGCTGCACCGGCGGCAAGCACCGTTCGGTGGCCACGGCCGAGGAAGTCGGCCGGCGCCTGGCCCAGCTTCCCGGTGTCCGCGTCAACGTCACGCACCGCGACCTGGGCCGCGAGTAGACAGCCATGGCGTTCTTCACCGGACCCATCCCGATCCAGCCCCCCGCCCGCTCGGCCGAGGACAACCAGCTGGTCCGCGTCGTCGCGCTCGGCGGCGGGCACGGGCTTTCGGCCTCGCTTTCCGCGCTGCGCCGGCTGACCACGGACCTGACGGCCATTGTCACGGTCGCCGACGACGGGGGGTCCTCCGGGAGGCTGCGCGAGGAACTCGGCGTACTGCCGCCGGGGGATCTGCGCATGGCCCTGGCCGCGCTGTGCGACGACACGGACTGGGGACGGACTTGGCGCGACGTCATGCAGCACCGGTTCACCTCCGCCCCGGGTTCGGCGGCGTCGCTCGACCAGCATGCGGTGGGCAACCTGCTGATCGTCGCACTCTGGGAGCTGCTCAAGGACCCGGTGGCCGGCCTGCGCTGGGCCGGGGCGCTGCTTGGCGCCCGCGGGCAGGTGCTGCCCATGAGCACCGTGCCGCTGACCATCGCCGGGGACGTGCTCGAGGACACCGGGCCGCAGGGGCTGGTGCGCCGCCACGTGGTGGGCCAGGCGAAGCTTGCGACGGCGGGCGGGGAGGGGCTCGTCTCGAATGTCAGGCTTGAGCCTGCCGACGCCCCGGCCTGCACCGAGGCGCTGGAGGCGATCGAACTAGCCGACTGGGTCGTGCTCGGGCCTGGCTCCTGGTACACCTCGGTGCTGCCGCATTTGCTGTTGCCGGAAATGTGCCGGGCACTTGAATCGACCCCGGCCCGGCGCCTGCTGACCATGAACCTGGCCACGGACACGGCGGAGACCGCGGGTATGGACGCCGCGGCGCATTTGGAGGTCATTTCGCGCTACGCGCCCGACCTCCGACTCGACGCCGTTTTGGCGGATCCGTCGACGGTGGCGGATCATGAGAGTTTCACCCGTGCGGCGGCCCGGCTAGGTGCCCGCACCTTTTTCGGTAAAGTAGGGGTTGGTGCCGGACGAGCAGTCCACGACCCCTTGAGACTTGCCGCCGCGTACCACGACGTTTTCACGACGTTCAATACAGACGAGCCCAGCAGTTAGGAAACAATCCATGGCACTGACGGCTTCCGTCAAGGACGAGCTGTCCCGTCTTGATGTTCGGAAATCATCCGAGCGCAAGGCCGAAGTTTCCACCATGTTGCGTTTCTGCGGTGGACTTCACATCATCTCCGGACGCATTGTCATCGAGGCCGAGGTCGACCTTGCCTCGACGGCCCGCCGCCTGCGCGCGGCCATCGCCGAAGTCTACGGCCACACCTCGGAAATCCTCGTGGTTTCCGGCGGCGGCCTGCGCCGCGGCAACCGCTACGTGGTGCGCGTGGTCCGTGACGGGGAGGCCCTGGCACGCCAGACCGGCCTGCTCGACGCCCGCGGCCGTCCCGTGCGCGGGCTGCCCTCGGTCATTGTCAACGGCTCGACGGCCGACGCCGAGGCCGTCTGGCGTGGTGCCTTCCTCTCCCACGGTTCGCTCACCGAACCCGGCCGTTCCTCGGCACTGGAAATCACCTGCCCGGGCCCGGAATCAGCGCTTGCGCTGGTCGGCGCCGCGCGCCGCCTCGGACTGGTGGCCAAGGCCCGCGAGGTGCGCGGGGTGGACCGCGTGGTCATCCGCGACGGCGAGGCAATTGCCCAGCTGCTCACCCGGATGGGTGCGCACGATGCGTTGATGGTCTGGGAGGAACGCCGCATGCGCAAGGAGGTGCGCGCCACCGCCAACCGCCTGGCCAACTTCGACGACGCGAACCTGCGCCGCTCGGCCCAGGCCGCGGTTGCCGCGGGGGCCCGCGTGGAGCGCGCCCTGGAGATCCTCGGCGACGAGGTTCCGGAGCACCTCAAGTACGCCGGCGCGCTGCGCGTGGCGCACAAGCAGGCGAGCCTCGACGAGCTCGGCCGCATGGCCGATCCCGTGATGACCAAGGACGCAATCGCCGGGCGCATCCGCCGGCTTTTGGCCATGGCCGACAAACGCGCCTCCGAGTTGGGAATACCCGGCACGGAGGCGAGCGTTCCCCTAGACATGCTGGAAAACTGACCGGCAGCGAGATTTTCCGCTTCAGTGCGGAGATGCAGTAACCACGATGAATTGCATCCAGTTGTCCCGGGTGCACAGAGAATGAGGAGTCATTTTGGCTATTTACACCTTGCCTGAGCTGCAGTACGACTACGCGGCCCTGGAGCCGAGCATTTCGGCGCGGATCATGGAGCTGCACCACAGCAAGCACCATGCCGCGTACGTGGCCGGCGCGAACGCGGCGCTGGAGCAGCTGGCCGAGGCGCGCGGGAAGGGCGAGTTCGGGAACATCCCGAAGCTGTCCAAGGACCTGGCGTTCCACCTGGGCGGGCACACGAACCACTCGATCTTCTGGAACAACCTGTCCCCGGAGGGCGGGGACAAGCCCGAGGGCGAGCTGGCCGCGGCGATCGACGACGCGTTCGGGTCCTTCGACGCGTTCCGTGCGCACTTCACGGCCGCGGCGATGAGCCTGCAGGGCTCGGGTTGGGCGTTGCTGGGCTTCGAGGGGCTGGGCTCGCAGCTGGTCATCGAGCAGCTCTACGACCAGCAGGGCAACGTGCCGGTGGCGACGACGCCGTTGCTGATGCTGGACATGTGGGAGCACGCGTTCTACCTGGACTACGTGAACGTGAAGGCCGACTACGTGAAGGCGTTCTGGGACATCGTGAACTGGGCGGATGTCTCGGCGCGTTTCGAGGCCGCCCGTGCGGGTGCCGCGACCCTGATCGTCCCGGGCAAGTAACAAAAAGCCTGTAACAAAAACATGACGGTCGTTACGTCCGTCACATCGAGCGCCGAAATGGCGTAAGATAAGAACAACGTGTTTTTCGGGTCTCACGGCCTGTGTCGTGAGACCCGAAACAACCCGGCCGGCATCAGCCGGCGACACAACGGAGTGTCATTATTCCAAGCCACTCCGTTATGCATGCCCCGTCCAGGGGCATATCCGGCGGAGCGGCAACACCACTCTGTCTAGGAGAAATTCACGTGACTACCCGTGTTGGCATTAATGGTTTCGGACGCATCGGACGCAACTTCCTGCGAGCCAGCCTCGCCCATGGCGCAGACATTGAAATTGTCGCGGTCAACGATCTTGGTTCAATCAACGATCTGGCCATGCTTGTCAAGTACGACTCCATCCTCGGCCGCCTGAACGAAGAGGTTTCCGTCGACGGCGCCTTCATCGTCATCGGCAACAAGCGCATCAAGGTGCTCTCGCAGAAGGACCCGGCCCACCTGGGCTGGGGAGACCTCGGCGTGGACGTCGTCATCGAATCGACAGGCTTCTTCACCAAGGCATCGGACGCCGAAAAGCACCTGCAGGCAGGCGCCAAGAAGGTCATCATCTCGGCCCCGGCTTCCAAGGAAGACATCACCATCGTCATGGGTGTCAACCACGAGAAGTACGAGGCCGACAAGCACCACATCATCTCCAACGCCTCCTGCACCACCAACTGCCTGGGCCCGATCGCCAAGGTGCTCAACGACCAGTTCGGCATTGTCGACGGCCTGATGACCACCATCCACGCGTACACCTCGGACCAGCACCTGCAGGATGCCCCGCACAAGAAGGACCCGCGCCGCGCCCGTGCCGCAGCCCTGAACATGATCCCGACCTCCACCGGTGCGGCCAAGGCCATCGGCCTGGTGCTCCCGGAGCTCAAGGGTAAGCTCAACGGCTACGCCATGCGCGTTCCGGTTCCGACCGGTTCGGCCACCGACCTCACCGTCACCCTGGCCCGCGAGGCCAGCGTCGAGGAGATCAACGCGGCGTTCAAGAAGGCAGCGGAGGAAGGCCCGCTCAAGGGCTTCCTGAAGTACTCGGAGGATCCGCTGGTCTCCACCGACATCGTCCACGATGCGCACTCGGCGATCTTCGATGCCGGCCTCACCACCGTGATCGGTTCCACCGTCAAGGTGGTCGCCTGGTACGACAACGAGTGGGGCTACTCCTCTCGCTTGGTTGACCTCGCGGAATACGTCGGCGGCCAGCTCGGTTAGTCCGAGCGAGTCGGATAACCTAGTCTCATGACTTCCCACACTCTCGACGAACTACTCGCCGACGGTGTCCTCGGGCGGCGCGTTTTGGTCCGTAGCGACCTGAACGTGCCGCTCGACGGCGTTACCGTCACCGACGATGGGCGTGTACGCGCCTCCATCCCCGTGGTGCAGAAGCTGGCCGAGGCCGGCGCTCGCGTCATCGTGATGGCACATCTGGGCCGCCCCAAGGGCGAACCGGATCCCAAGTACTCGATCGCCCCCGCCGCCACCAAGCTTGCCGAGATCTCCGGACTTGATGTTCGTGTTGCCGGCGATGTTGTTGGCGATTCCGCCAAGCAGCTTGCCGCCGAATTGCCGGACGGCGCGGTGCTGGTGCTGGAAAACGTGCGCTTCGACGCGCGCGAAACCTCCAAGGACGCGGCACAGCGCGCCGAATTCGCGGCAGAGCTTGCCGCGTTGACCGGCGAAAACGGCGCCTACGTCAATGACGCCTTCGGTGCGGTGCACCGCAAGCACGCGTCGGTGTTCGACATCGCTGCGCTGCTTCCGGCCTACCAGGGCGACCTGGTGGCCACGGAGGTGCGCGTCCTGAAGACCCTCACCGAGGCCCCGAAGCGCCCCTACGTGGTGGTTTTGGGCGGCTCGAAGGTCTCCGACAAGCTGGCTGTCATCGACAACCTGCTGGGACGCGCCGACCACCTGCTGATCGGCGGCGGCATGGCCTTCACCTTCCTCAAGGCCCAGGGCCACGAGGTCGGCGGCTCGCTGCTTGAGGCAGACCAGCTGGAAACCTGCCGCGGCTACCTCTCGCGCGCCAAGGAACTGGGCTGCGACATCGTGTTGCCCACCGACGTGGTTGTCGCCTCCAAGTTCGGTGCGGACGCCGAGCACGAGGTGCTTGCCGCGGACAACATCGAGGGCGGCGCCTTCGGTGCCACCGGGCTGGGCTTGGACATCGGTCCGGTCTCCGGGGAAACCTTTGCCAGCTACATCAAGAGCGCCAACACGGTGTTCTGGAACGGCCCGATGGGCGTCTTTGAGATCCCCGCGTTCGCGAACGGCACCCGTGCCGTTGCCGGTGCGCTGGCCGACTCCGAGGCGTTCAGCGTCGTCGGCGGCGGCGACTCCGCCGCGGCGGTGCGCACCCTGGGCTTCAACGATGACGACTTCGGTCATATTTCAACGGGCGGCGGTGCCTCCCTGGAATACCTCGAGGGCAAGGAACTGCCGGGCCTGACAGCCCTGGAGGGTGCCAAGTGACAACATCGACCAACGGCGTGTTCGACCGGAAGCCGCTGATTGCCGGCAACTGGAAGATGAACATGGACCACGTCCAGGGCATCACCCTGCTGCAGAAGCTGGCCTGGACGCTGGCCGACGCGGAGCACGACTTCGATCGCGTGGAGGTGGCCGTCTTCCCGCCGTTCACCGACCTGCGCGGCGTGCAGACGCTGACCATGGGCGACAACCTGCCGGTGCACTACGGTGCACAGGACCTGTCGGCCCACGACTCCGGTGCCTACACCGGGGAGATCTCCGGCCAGTTCCTCTCCCGCCTGGGCTGCAGCTATGTGCTCGTCGGCCACAGCGAACGCCGTGCGATCCACGGCGAGACCAACGAACTGCTGGCAGCCAAGATCGCCGCGGCATACCGCCACGGGGTGACCCCGGTGCTGTGCGTCGGGGAGGGGCTGGACATCCGCCAGGCCGGAACCCACGTCGAGTACACGCTCGAGCAGCTTCGCGGCTCGCTGGCCGGCGTCACCGCCGAACAGGCCGAGACCCTGGTGGTCGCCTATGAGCCCGTGTGGGCCATCGGCACCGGCGAGGTTGCGGGCCCGAAGGACGCGCAGGAACTGTGTGCGGCGATCCGCGTCGAGCTGGCAAAGCTGTTCGGCGACGAGGTCGCCGGCAAGGTCCGTGTGCTGTACGGCGGTTCCGTGAAGGCGAACAATGTCGCGCAGATCCTTGCCGAAAAGGACGTTGACGGCGTGTTGGTCGGCGGAGCCAGCTTGGACGCTGGAGAGTTTGCTAACATTGTTAGGTTCGAGCACCACCTGGTGACCGAGTAATCGCCACCAGCTGATTGAAGGGCAATGATGGACGCCATCAAGATTGTTTTGCAGGTACTTCTGGGAATCACCAGCCTGCTGCTTACGCTGCTGATCCTGTTGCACAAGGGACGCGGCGGCGGCATGTCCGACATGTTCGGCGGCGGCATGACCAGTTCGCTGGGATCCTCCGGCGTTGCCGAACGCAACCTGAACCGCATCACCGTCATCCTGGGCCTGATCTGGGTCACCGTGATCATCGGTCTGGCACTGGTCATGCGCTTCAGCGTCGAATCCTAGCTTTCACCGCATAAGAATGAAGGACGGCCTCCCCTCGGGGAAGCCGTCCTTCATTGTATTTCCGGAACTTCTAGACCAACGCTGCGGCGGCCTGGTCCATCAACCACCAGGTGCCCTGCGTGCCATGCACGCCGGACGCAGGGACGCGCTCACGAGTCGCCTCGCCGCCCAGCGCCACGGCCGCGGCGGGAGCCTTGTCCGCGCCGGCAACCACGAGCCACACCGCGCGGGCGGTGTTGATGGTCTCGAAGGTCAGCGAGACGCGCAGCGGCGGCGGCTTGGGGGAGTCGTGCACCCCGATGACGGTCGCGCCGGTGGTCGCGGCGCCCGCATGGTCCGGGAAGAGCGAGGCAACATGCGAATCCGGGCCCATGCCCAGCATCAGCACGTCGAAGACCGGCAGGGTCGATCCGCCCTCGTTGGCTGCCTCGGCGGCAAGCACCGCAGCGTAGGCCGCTGCGGCGTCTTCCGGGGTGTTGAACTCGTCGGTGGACCCCATGGCGTGCACCCGGCCGCGGTCCAGGCCGTGGTCATCGAGCACCGAGAGCAGGACCTCCGCCTGGACCGCGTTGCGGTCGGGGGATCCGGCGGCGACAAAGCGCTCGTCGCCCCAGTAGAAGTTCACCCGGGACCAGTCGACCGCGGCCAGCGCGGGGGAATCGGCCACGGCCTTGAGCGAGGCGATGCCCAGCGTGCCGCCGGTGAGCACCACGGTGGCCTCCCCGCGGGCCGCCTGGGCGTCCAGGACCGCGGTGATGAGCCGCGCGGCGACAGCCGCTGCGGTCGCGGGCAGGTCCGGGTGGACTACGACATTGCGTTTAGCGTTCACTTGGACGGATGCTCCTCAGGTTGGTGCGCTTCAGGCCCACGCGCACGACCTCGCCGAAGACCTCGTCCGGGTCTAGCCGGCGCATTTCCTCGGCCAGGCAGTCGGCCAGCGGGCGCTGCGGCAGCGAAATCAGCTGGGGCTTCTGGCCCGGGTGGTAGAGCTCGGCCACGTCGCCGACGGGGCGGGAGAGCTCGACGTCCCCGATCTCGCGGGTGAAACGCACCGAACGCACGCCGGTGCCCTCCGGGGCGGAGGCGATGGTGACGGGCACATCCAGGCACAGCGTCAGCCAGGCGGCGAGCAGCACCGTGGAGGGTGAGTCGACGGCGCCCTTGACCGTCACGCTTGTCACCTTGGAGGGGTCCAGCTGGTCGAACACCGCGGCCAGCTGGGCGCGCCACAGGGTCAGCCGGGTCCAGGCCAGGTCGGTGTCGCCGGCCCGGTAGGAATCCGCCAGGGTGAACAGGGCCTTGCGCGGATCGTCCTCGGCACCGGAATCGGTGATGCGGCGGTGGGCGATCCTGCCCAGCGGGGTCTGTGAGGCGTTCTTGGGCACGCCGTGCGGCCACCATGCCACGATGGGCGCGTCGGGCAGCAGCAGACCGGAAACCAGGGACTCGTCGACGCGGGCCCCGGGGCCGTAGGTGTGCATCACGATGACCTCGGAGGCGCCGGCGTCGCCGCCCACGCGGATCTGCGCGTCCAGCCGGGTTTCGCCGGTGACCCGGCCCTTGACAACCACCAGGATGCGGCAGGGGTGCTCGCGGCTGGCGAGGTTGGCCGCGGTGATCGCGTCCTCCTCGAAGCCTGCGCGGGTGATGACCAGCAGCGTGAGCACCCGGGAGAGCGCGACGACGCCCTGGGCGCGGCGCATCGAGACCAGCTCCTTGGAGATCTTGGAGGTGGTGGTGTCTTCCAGTTCAACGATCATGGCCGGCGCCATGTCCTTCCGTCGCGGGCCAATAATTCATCGGCCGAGGCCGGTCCCCAGGAACCCGGGGCGTAGGGTTCGGGCTGTTCGGGCAGCGAGGCCCAGTGCTCCTCGAACGGGTCGAGGATGCGCCAGGACTGCTCGACTTCCTCGTGGCGCGGGAACAGCGGCGGTTCGCCGAGCAGCACGTCGAGGATCAGGCGCTCGTAGGCCTCCGGGGAGGACTCGGTGAACGCGTGGCCGTAACCGAAGTCCATGGTCACGTCGCGCACCTCCATCTGGGTGCCCGGGACCTTGGAGCCGAAGCGGATGGTCGCGCCCTCGTCGGGCTGGACGCGGATCACGATGGCGTTCTGCCCGAATTCGTCGTCCGCGTGGTCCTGGAAGAGCATGTTGGGCGCGCGCTTGAAGACCACGGCGATCTCGGTGACGCGGCGGCCCAGGCGCTTGCCGGCGCGCAGGTAGAACGGCGCGCCCGCCCAGCGGCGGGTGTTGATTTCCAGCTTGATGGCCGCGTAGGTCTCGGTCTTGGACGCCGGGTTGAACCCCTCCTCGTCCAGGAAGCCGGTGACCTTCTCGCCGCCCTGCCAGCCGGAGGTGTACTGGCCGCGGGCGCTGGAGTGGGACAGGTCCGCCGGCAGGCGCACGGCGGTGAGCACCTTTTCCTTTTCGCTGCGCAGGTGGTCCGCGTCGAAGCTGATCGGCTCCTCCATGGCGGTGAGTGCCAGCAGCTGCAGCAGGTGGTTCTGGATGACGTCGCGGGCCGCTCCCACGCCGTCGTAGTAGCCCGCGCGCCCGCCGATGCCGATGTCCTCGGCCATGGTGATCTGCACGTGGTCCACGTACTTGGAGTTCCACAGCGGTTCGAAGAGCTGGTTGGCGAATCTGAGCGCCAGCAGGTTCTGGACGGTTTCCTTGCCCAGGTAGTGGTCGATGCGGAACACCGCGTCGGGCGGGAAGACGGATTCGACGATCTCGTTCAGCTCGCGCGCGCTGGCCAGGTCGTGGCCGAACGGCTTTTCGATGACCACGCGCGACCAGCCGGCGTCCGGTGAATCGTCGTTGGCAAGCCCGTGCTTGGAGAGCTGCTCGCAGACCTGCTCGAACGAGTTCGGCGGGATGGAGAGGTAGAAGGCGTGGTTGTGCCCGGTGCCGCGGGTCAGCGCGAGCTCGTCGAGGGTCTCGCGCAGCTTGATGAACGCGGCGTCGTCGTCGAAGCCGCCGGAGATGAAGCGGAAGCCGCTGGCCAGCTGTTCCCAGACCGTCTCGTTGAAGGGGGTGCGGGCGTGGTCGATGACCCAGCCGCGCGCCTGCGCCGCGAAGTCCTCGGGGCTCCAGCCGCGGCGGCCGAAGCCGACCACGGCGAAGTTCGGGGGAAGCAGGCCGCGGTTGGCCAGGTCGTAGACGGCCGGCATGAGCTTCTTGCGGGCCAGGTCCCCGGTGATGCCGAAGAAGACCAGCGCGGAGGGCCCGGCAATGCGGTTCAGCCGCCGGTCCCGTCGGTCGCGCAGGGGATTGGGATGCTGGCCGGAGGGGCCGGGTGAAGAATCAAGCATTCGAGGAAGCGCCTTCAACTGTTTTGGTGCCGGTGGATCACGTGGTGGGGGAGTGCCCGATCGGGTGCGTGCCGTGCGGCACGCACCCGGTCGTTTGGGCCAGGGCCTAAGCCAGGCCCTGGATGATCTTATCCAATTGTGCGATGCCCGATTCCTTGTCGCGCAGGTGAAGGCGCAACACCGGGCGGCCGAGGTCGGCCAGCACCTTGGCGTCGCCGGACGCCTGGGCGGAGATCAGTTCCCCGAAGGTGAACGGAAGCCCCGGGATGCTCAGATCCATCGCGGAGTCCGCGGTGACCTGCAGGTAGGCGCCGACGCGCGGCCCGCCCTTGTGGAACTGGCCGGTGGAGTGCAGGAAGCGCGGACCCCAGCCGAACGTCACCGGCCGGCCGGTCGCCGCGGCCAGGACCGGGCGGATGCCTTCCAGCTTCGCGTCGCCGTGGCGGTCCAGGTAGGCCTGGACGCCGAGGTAGCCGTCGGCCGGCAGCGCCGCCAGCAGGGCGCGCAAGGCGCCCTCCAGGTCGGCGATGCCCTCGAGCAGCCCGTCGGAGGCCCGGACCTCGATCGCGTCCTGGACCAGCTCCGCCGGAACCGGTTCCGGGGTCGCCTCCAGCAGCGCGCGGGCGGCGACCTTTGCCGCCTCCACGTCGGGCTGGTCGAACGGGTCGATGCCCAGCAGGCGGCCGGCAATGACCGTCGCGTATTCCCAGAGCAGCATCTGCGCACCGAGCGAACCGGAGATGCACACCGAGGCGGAGTCGGAATCGACGTCGTCGTCGGTGAGCAGGCCAGTGTCGGCGACCAGGCGGATCTGTAGCAGGTCCGCCGCGGTGCTGGTGGTCTCCGGCGCGCGGTCCTCCACGACAACCGGCAGCACGCCGGTTTCCGACTTGCCGGTGGATTCGGCGATGAGCTGTTCGGCCCAGTCGGCGAAGCCCACCAGGCCGGAGCCCTCGTCGGCGAAGATCAGCTTGTTGCGCAGCGGCACGGTGCCGGCCATGGCGGCACCCAGTGCCAGGGCGATGTTGTCCTCGTCGTCCTCGGACAGGAACTCGGCGGCGGCCGCGGCCTCCTCCAGGAATTCCTCGATGTCCACGCCGGCCAGGCCCGCGGGGACCAGGCCGAACGCGGTCAGCGCCGAGTAGCGCCCGCCGACGTTCGGGTCCGCGTTGAACACGGCACGGTAGCCGGCGGCGCGGGAGGCCTTGTCCATCGGGGAACCCGGGTCGGTGACCACGATGATGCGGCGCCTCGCGTCGACGCCGGCGTCGTTGAACGCCTGCTCGAAGACGCGGCGCTGCGAGTCGGTCTCCACGGTGGAACCGGACTTGGAGGAAACCACCAGCGCGGTGGTCGCCAGCCGGTCGGCGAGGATGCCCGCGACCATTTCCGGTTCGGTGGAATCGCAGACCACGAGTTCGACGTCGTAGGTCGCGGCGATGACCTCGGGCGCCAGCGAGGAGCCGCCCATGCCTGCCAGCACGATGCGGTTCACGCCCTCGGCACGCAGCTCGTCGCGCAGCGCGAGGATGCCGGGCACCAGCGCGGCCGACGCCTCCGCGGCGTCGACCCAACCCAGGCGGACCGAGGCCTCGGCCTCGGCGGCCGGACCCCAGAGGGTCGCGTCCTTCGCGGCGATGCGGCTGGCCACGGCGTCGGCAACCAGCACGGGAACATGCTTTTCGATGGCGGCCTGTGCGGCGCCGGTGGCGATGAAGCCGAGCGAACTCATTTCCCTGCTGCCTTGGCCAGCGAGGCGGCGAGGTCGGTGAGCAGTTCGTTCCAGGACGCCTCGAACTTCTCCAGGCCCTCGACCTCGAGCTTGGCGACGACGTCGTTGTAGCTCACGCCCAGGGCCGCAAGCTCGTCGAGCACGGCATTGGACTTCGCGTAGGCGCCGGTGACGGTGTCCCCGGTGACCACGGCGTGGTCGGCGGTGGCCAGCAAGGTCTTTTCCGGCATGGTGTTCACGGTGTTCGGTGCGCACAGCTCGGTGACGTATAGGGTGTCCGGCAGGGCCGGGTCCTTCACACCGGTCGAGGCCCACAGCGGGCGCTGTGCGTTGGCGCCGGCCGCGGCCAGCACGCTCCAGCGCTCGGAGGAGAAGGACTCCTCGTACACCTGGTAGGCCAGCACGGCGTTTGCCACGCCGGCCTTGCCGCGCAGCGCCAGGGCGGCGTCGGTGCCGATGGCGTTCAGGCGTGCGTCGATCTCGGTGTCCACGCGGGAGACGAAGAACGATGCGACAGAGTGCAGCTTGGAGAGATCGTGGCCGTTGGCCTTGGCGGACTCCAGGCCGACCATGAACGCGTTGATGACCGCGCGGTAGCGCTCCAGCGAGAAGATCAGCGTCACGTTCACGGAGATGCCCGCGGCCAGGGTCTCGGCGATGGCCTCCAGGCCCTCGACGGTCGCCGGGATCTTGATCAGCACGTTCTCGCGGTTGACCAGGGCGTGCAGCTCCTTGGCCTCGGCGATGGTCTCCGCGGTCTTGCGGGCCAGGCGCGGGTCGACCTCGATCGACACGCGGCCGTCGACGCCGTTGGAGGCGGCGGCGACCGGCGCGAAAAGGTCGCAGGCGGCGGCGACGTCGTCGCTGGTGATCTTGAAGACGGCCTGCTCGGCATCCATGCCGGCCGCTGCCAGCTCGGAAACCTGCGCGGCGTAGGACTCGCCGTCCTGCAGGGCGGCGTGGAAGATCGACGGGTTGGTGGTGACACCCACCACGTTCTTCTCTTCGATCAGCGCGGCCAACGAGCCGGAGCTCAGGCGTTCGCGGGAGAGGTCATCGAGCCAGATGGAAACGCCGGCGTCGGAAAGGGCCTGGGTGTTGGGATTGCTCACGGTTCTTTGTCCTTCGAGTCAGTCTGGTTACTTGGCCGCGGCGACGGAGCCGGCGGCAATGGAGTCGAGCGCCGCGGCGGTGATCGCCTCGGTGGTGATCCCGAACTCGGAGTACAGGCGCTTGTAGTCGGCCGATGCGCCGTAGTGGTCAAGCGAGATGATGCGTCCGGCATCGCCGACCAGCTCGCGCCAACCCATGGCGACGCCGGCCTCGACGGAGACGCGGGCCTTCACGGAGGCCGGCAGCACGGATTCGCGGTAGGCGGCATCCTGCTTGTTGAACCATTCCAGGCACGGGATGGAGACGACGCGGGTGGCGACGCCCTGGGCCTGCAGCGCCTCGCGGGCCTCGACGGCCAGCGAAACCTCGGAACCGGTGGCCAGCAGCAGCACCTCGGGTGCCACGACCTGACCGTCGGCGGTGGCGTCGGCGAGCACGTAGGCACCCTTTTCGACGCCCGATGCGGCACCGAAGCCAAGCTGGCTGCGGTCGTAGACCGGCAGGTTCTGGCGGGAGAGGATGATGCCGGCCGGGTTGGAGGTGGTCTCCAGGATCTTCTTCCAGGCGTAGGAGACCTCGTTGGCGTCCGCCGGGCGGACCACGTCGAGGTTCGGGATGGCGCGCAGGGAAGCGAGCTGCTCGACGGGCTGGTGCGTCGGGCCGTCCTCGCCCAGGCCGATCGAGTCGTGGGTCCAGACGTAGATCGACGGGACGCCCATCAGTGCCGAGAGGCGGATGGCCGGGCGCTGGTAGTCGGAGAAGATCAGGAACGTGCCGGAGTAGGCGCGGGTCGGGGAGGCCAGGGTGATGCCGTTGACGATCGACGCGGCGGCGTGCTCGCGGATGCCGAAGTGCAGCACGCGGCCGTACGGGTTGCCGGTCCAGGACTCGGTGGAGCGCGAGGCCGGGATGAAGGAGGCGGCACCCTCGATGGTGGTGTTGTTTGAGCCGGCGAGGTCGGCGGAGCCGCCCCAGAGCTCGGGCAGCACGCCGGCGACGGCGTTGATGACCTTGCCGGATGCCGAGCGGGTGGCCACGTCCTTGCCGGCCTCGAACTCCGGAAGGTTCTCGTCCCAGCCGGCCGGCAGCTCGCCGGATTCCAGGCGCGCCAGCAGGGCGGCGTTTTCCGGGTTTGCGGCGGCCCAGGCGTCGAAGCCGGTCTGCCAGGTGGCGCGGTCCGCGGTGCCGCGGTCCTGCACGGAGCGTGCGTGCTCCAGCACCTCGGCCTCGATGGCGAAGGATTCCTCCGGGTTGAAGTCCAGGGCCTGCTTCAGGCCGGCAACTTCGGCGCCGCCGAGCTTGGAACCGTGGATTCCGCCGGTGTCTGCCTTGTTCGGCGAAGGCCAGCCGATGACGGTGCGCAAGCTAATGATCGACGGGCGGTTGGTCTCGGCCTTGGCGGCGCGCAATGCGGCGTCCAGCTCGGCGAGGTCCTCGACGTAGTTGCCGGTCTTGGTCCAGTCGACGCGCTGGGTGTGCCAGCCGTAGGCGTCGTAGCGGCCGAGCACGTTCTCGGTGAACGCGACGTCGGTGTCGTCCTCGATGGAGATGTGGTTCTCATCGTAGACAACAACAAGGTTGCCGAGTTCCTGGTGGCCGGCCAGCGAGGAGGCCTCGGAGGTGACGCCCTCCTGCAGGTCGCCGTCGGAGGCGATGACCCATACGGTGTGGTCGAACGGGGAAGTGCCGGCCGGCGCGTCGGCGTCAAGCATGCCGCGCATGCGGCGCTGGGCGTAGGCGAAGCCCACGGCAGAGGCCAGGCCCTGGCCCAGCGGGCCGGTGGTGATTTCCACGCCGGCGGTGTGGCCGTATTCCGGGTGACCCGGGGTCTTGGCGCCCCAGGTGCGCAGGGCCTCGAGGTCTTCCATTTCCAGGCCGTAGCCGGAAAGGAAGAGCTGCAGGTAAAGGGTCAGCGACGTGTGGCCGGGGGAGAGTACAAAGCGGTCGCGGCCGATCCAGGCCGGGTCGCTCGGGTCGTGGCGCAGGTGTTGCTGGAAGATCAAATAGGCGGCTGGGGCCAGCGAGATGGCCGTTCCCGGGTGTCCGTTTCCTACCTTTTCGACCGCGTCTGCGGCCAGCACGCGTGCGGTATCGACGGCTCGCTGGTCAAGGCCGGTCCATGCGAAATCGCTGGTGTCTGCTAGTGGCGCCACGTTGTGGGTCCTCCCTATAAGGTCTGCATCAAAAACTACTCTTGGCGGAGTTTCCCGCCATGAAGCACAATGCCGCCGGTCCGACCCGGATAATCACTGGGTGGTTTCGGCGGCGTCGCAACCCTCCAACCCTATCGCGATTGGGCCGGGAAATGCCCGTTTGAGACCACAACTTGAAGTTATTGGAAGGCCGTTTCGGGTCCGATGGAGACAAAGAACACCGCGGCGGACCGCGTAGCGGGTGTTCACCGGCCGAGTTCTACGTCGCGTAAAAGGGTATGATGGGCCTGTCTGTCTTATTTCCCCGTAGAACTGAGTGCATGTCTGTGAAGACCGTTTCCGTTGAATCCGCAACGACTGCTCGTGCAGCTCGTCAGCCGAATGAATCGGTGGGCGACTTCGTTTCACGCAAGGCCAAGGCGTATCTTGCGCTGACGAAGCCGCGCGTGGTCGAACTCCTGCTCGTCACCACGTTGCCAACCATGATCTTCGCTGAACGCGGTTTCCCGTCGATCACATTGGTGCTGGCCACGCTCTTCGGCGGCGCCATGGCCGCGGGCGCATCGGGTGCATTCAATTGCTACATCGACCGCGACATGGACAAGGTCATGAAACGCACCAAGGGGCGCCCGCTGGTCACCGGCGAGGTCACCCCGCGCGAGGCCCTGGTCTTCGCCTACCTGCTGGGCATCGCCTCGCTGGTGGTGCTGTGGTTCGGGACCAACCCGCTGACCACGGCCCTTGGCCTGGCCGCGATCCTCTTCTACGTGGTGCTGTACACGCTGATCCTCAAGCGCCGCACCGCCCAGAACATCGTCTGGGGCGGCATTGCCGGCTGCATGCCGGTGCTCATCGCCTGGGCCGCCGTGACCGAGAAGATCGAATGGCCCGCCGTCATCCTGTTCCTGATCATCTTCTTGTGGACCCCGCCGCACTACTGGCCGCTGTCCATGAAGTACGCGGACGACTACAACGCGGCACACGTGCCGATGCTCGGCGCGATCTCCACGGCCCGCAAGGTCTCCGTCCAGGTTGTCCTCTACGCCTGGGCCACCGTTGTCTGCTCGCTGCTGCTGGCACCGATGGGCTACGCGGGAATCGTTTACACGGTCCTGGCCGGCGTCAGCGGTGCCTGGTTCATCTACGAATGCCACGTGCTCTACCGCGAGGCGCAGCGCAACCACGAACCGGCGGACATGAACAAGAAGGCCATGAAGGTCTTCCACATCTCCATCACGTACCTGACGCTTGTGTTCATCGCCCTGGCGATCGACCCGTTCGTGGGCGGCCCGCTCTTCGGCTAAACGCGTTCCTGCTTCCGGGCGGCCCTCCGGTCAAAAATCCGGAGGGCCGCTTTTTTGTGTGCCGGACGGCGGTGTCAGTCCGACCCATCACGGGCGCGCCGGTAGCGCTCGAAGACCACGCGCGAGCCGAACGTCTTGATCTCGATGAGGTCCAGCCGAATGGTTTCGGCGACAGGCGGCAGGAAGGGCGTGCCGCCGCCGACGACACCGGGTTGCGGAAGATGCGCAGCTCGTCGACGAGACCGAGCCCGATGGCTGCAGCGGCCAGGTTTGCGCCGCCGAGCGCCACGTCCCTGTCGGTCGCGCCGAGCACCACGGCGACTTCCTCCGCCAGCGGTGCCTCGGCGAGCCGGGCGTTGCCCTGGACGGTGTCGAGCGTGCGGCTGAAAACGACCTTCGGGAGAGCGCACCATATGTCGGCGAAAATAGCTCCGAGTTCGCTGTTGCGCATCGTCGGATCCGTCTCCCACACCAGCATGGTTTCGTAAAGCCGGCGGCCGCACAGATAGCCGCCGAGTTCGCCTACCTGCGCGATGTGGAAACGAAACTGCTCCTCGTTCGGATCGGTCCACCCGAACCCGCCCTCGCGATCGGTGATAAAGCCGTCCACCGAGACGCCCATCGAGTAGATCAGCATGGCTTCGAGCCCATCGCATCAGCATTCCCGCGGCCCTGGCAGGAAGGATCGTGTTCTGGCTTATGGGCACGATACCGACCCCCGGTCATGGATGTCCATGCCCGGATGTCAAGGATGGCGTTCACAACCATCGAGGCTTCGCCAGGGATCGAATCTTGGTACCCGGTGGCAGGGTTCCATTCAGGCGGGCGCGTCCTGGAACGCGCGTACCTCGACCCGGCCCGCGCACGCCTTCGAAGCGTCCTTGGCCCACTCCAGTGCGGCATCGAGGTCGTTGGCCTCGATGACCCAGAAGCCGCCGAGGTATTCCTCGAACTGGGCATGAGGACCGTCGGTCACGACCGGTGTGTCTCCGGTGTTGTCCACCGTGGTTGCCGTCTGGATGGGGTGCAACCCGCCGGCGAATACCCACGCGCCTTCGGCGCGGAGCCTGTCGTTGAAGGCATCGACCGCGTCAATGATCGGCTGGATCACGGCGGGGTCCATGGTTTCCATCGTCGGGGCCTCGGCCGTGTTGTGGCTAACCGAGATCATGTACTGCGTCATGTCGATCCTCCCGTTTGGAGCGTTTCGTGTGGCTGCCAGTCACTCTACAGAGGGGCACGCGGCCATCGACAGGTTTCTTGTCGACCGTTGAAGCTCTTTTCGACTGTCCAATGCGGCACCCGGGCTGGCCGCCCCGTTGTGTGGGGGTCGGCGGAGATGGGTCGAATGTGAAGGCAAGAAGAACAAGGCAGGGCTGGGTGGTTTAAGCAATTGATACGGCATTGCTCACACCACCCAGCCCCATTTGTCGTCTGCGCCGAAACTACACCAGCGTTTGGCGACGTGTCAGAGGCACGTTGCCGCGGGTAAAGGCCCAAGCCACCAATGCCCCAAAAACCGGAACTACGATCAGCAACACCGCAAGCTGGGCCCACGGGATCACCACCGGCACGCCCGGCTGCGTTGAGAGCATAAGAATCATGGGGACTGTTCCGGCGAACAATCCCAACAACGTGCCAAGCGAAGCCGTCATGATGGTCTGGGCACCGGACATCGCCTTGCGCAGTCTTGTATCGGCACCAATTCCGGCAAGCGTTGCGTGGTCAATGCGACCATCGGCCAAGGCCAGGCCGGTGGTGATTCCGGCGGCGCTGAGCGTGATTGCGGCTGCTCCGGCAACAATCAACCACAGAATCGAGGTCACGTTGGTTGCGGGACCTAACTCAAATTGCGAGTAGTACGCGTCGCCTGTCAGCGCCACCAAGGCACTTTCGTAGTTGTCCGTCTGTTTCTGGCTTGGGGGCTTGTGGTGAAGTCAGCAGCAAGCCCCGATCCACAACGGGCATCTTGACCTTTGCCGCGGTTTCGGCCGAAACCACACCGAAGAAGTCCAAGGGACGGTCCGGTTCCTCCAGCACGGCTTGGAGCGCGTGCGTTGTGATCGGGTTGTATTGCGTACGCAAATAGGCGCTGCCTTCTTGGTAGCCATTTCCGGCGCCCAACCGCCAAGGTTCATTGCGGTCATACATGATGAGCGCTGCAGAGGTCTCGTCGGTCATGAAAACCTTGTTGGTGACGACGACCCCACCCTCTTTCAAGGTCTTGAGAGCCGCGGCACTTGGGGTGCGACCCAGCAGCGCTTTAAGTTCAGCTTCCCCGCCCACGACCACGGCCGGAACAACGTCGTGTGGCCCTCCCTGGCTCATGGGACCACTGCAACGCCAGTCGTTGAGATCCTTGGGCCGGAAATCCTCGCCCATGGCGCACCGGTTCTCCGGCGGTTCCTGCAGAATCCAGGAGGGGTACCGAACGTTTGCTGGATCAAGACCTTGCTGTTCGGCCTTGAACTCATTTACGTGGCATGCGGCGCTGCTCGGCGTTCCTGCGATGACCTGCTGCTTGAGTTCCGGACCGAAAATCTGTTGGACCGCGGCAGTCACGGGTTCCGGATCGATCTCGACCATTTTCATGTCTGACGTAGTCCACGAATCGGGGCCGACTTGAGTGTCAACTGTCTCGGTTTTTTCCAACGCAACCGCGGCCTGGTAAAGGTTGAAGCGCCATTGGTGCATGTCGCTAGCCTGCTGCATAAAGCTTGAAGTCAGCACTATCAAAGCTCCGGAGAGCGATGCAGCGGCCAGCACCGCCGCGATGGCGGGAACCTTGCGACTGCGGTTGCGTGCCGAGTCCCGTGCAGCAAGCCTGAAGGGTACGGGTAGCCATGCAGAGTGGGAGGTCAGTAGCGTGACGATCTTTCCCGTCAGGCAGATCAGCCCGCCGATCAATGCAATGGTCCCGAACGCGACCAGACCGGCGGTGATCAGCAGCCATTGACTGGCCTCTGCGCTCCGTCCCTGCAGCAAAGCGGTGGTGACGCCCGCGGCCAGAGAGATGCCCGATAGCAGGAGCAGCAGCAGTCCAATGCGCGG
Source organism: Paeniglutamicibacter kerguelensis (assembly GCF_017876535.1). Taxonomy (NCBI): domain Bacteria; kingdom Bacillati; phylum Actinomycetota; class Actinomycetes; order Micrococcales; family Micrococcaceae; genus Paeniglutamicibacter; species Paeniglutamicibacter kerguelensis. Next base: position 2,110,159 of record NZ_JAGIOF010000001.1, on the reverse strand, counting down.
AGTCCGTTTGGAAACAGCTTCGGCGGTCCGTCCGGATTTCAGGGCCGCTAGCGTAACCTGGCTGGCCACGGCACGCGCCGGAACGAGCGCCGCGACCACTGCGGAGAGCAACCCCACGAGTACCAGCCCGAAGATGACCGGCCAGATGACATGTACGTCGACGAACGTCGAATCGCCCCGGAATTTCATGATCGTCATCAAGACCGCACCGCCAACGATTCCCATGCCGGCCCCGAGCACACTGTCGAACAGGCCAAGCACGATGGCGGACATTGCCCGGCGGGCTGTGCCGGAGCCGCGGCGCCGGCGGGGCGATGGTTTTCCGAAACTGAGATTGCCACTTCCACTCATCATCTTGGCTTCCTGTGTCTTGCGACCTCCTGGACGGGCCCAACCTACTGAACGACGTTGGGTTTGCGGTGAGCCGATCATGTGTCCCTGCCGTGTCCATTGCACTGGCTGTCCTACCCGCAATTTCAGCGGGCGCGGACGTGGCGAGCGCCCCCCGGAACCCGTGGGAGTGAATCTGTGCTTATTTGGTTTTGTGTTGTTTTGTGTTGACATTACGATCGCGGTGCGTCTAAAGTCATATGAACACAGATCACCGTGACTCGCGTCACATAACCCGGAGGCTCCCACATCGTGTTTGCCGAAGAACGCCACCGCCTCGTCACCGAACAGCTGTCCCTGCAGGGCAAGGTCGGTGTTGCAGACCTGTCCGAACGCTTCGGAATCACCCGCGAAACCGTGCGCCGCGACCTCGCCCAATTGGAGCAGGTCGGCGTGTTGCGCCGGGTGCATGGCGGTGCGGTTGTCGCCGCGAAGGCCAGCACCGCGGAACAGAGCCACACGGCCCGCACCACCCAGAACCTGGCTGCCAAGCGGCGCATTGCCGCGAAGGCACTCGAACTGCTCCCGCAGGGTGCCACCTCGATCCTGCTCGATGCCGGAACCACCACCGAACTCCTGGCCGGACTGCTGGCCGAGGAACTTGCCGTGCCGAGGGCCGAGGAACTTCTGGTGATCACCCACGCACTGCCCATCGCGCAACGTGTCTCCCCGGCCCTGCCGCTGGAACTCATCGGCGGCCGGGTGCGCGGCCTCACCAGCGCGGCCACCGGCAGTCACACGCTCGCCCAACTGGACTCGTTGCGCCCGGACATCGCCTTTGTCGGGGCAAACGGCGTGGACGCCGACTTCGGCCTGAGCACCCCCGATGCGCTCGAAGCCGCGGTGAAGACCGCGATCGTCGGTTGTGCGCGGCGTGTGGTGGTGCTGGCCGACTCCAGCAAGCTGGGTGAGACCGCGTTGGTCCGCTTCGCGGCCCTCGCCGACATCGACACCCTGGTCACCGACCGGGAGCCCGATGCCGAGCTGGCCGCGGCCCTCGAGGCCGCCGACGTCGAGGTGGTGCTGGCATGATCGCCACGCTGACCATGAACCCCAGCATGGACCGAACCATCGAGCTGGACGCGCCCCTGCAGCGCGGCGGGGTCCAGCGGGCCCTGTCGCTGACATCCCAGGCGGCCGGCAAGGGCGTGAACGTGGCCCGCGCCCTTGCCTCCGGCGGGCTGCGCACGCTGGCGGTGCTGCCGGGGGACCCTCACGACCCCGTGGTGCTCGGCCTCGCGGACGGCAACCTGCCCCACGTGGCGCTGCCGATCGGCCAGCCGTTGCGCAGCAACCTGACCCTGGCTGAGGCCGACGGAACCACCACCAAAGTCAACGCCCCCGGCCCCCTGTTGGACGCCGGACACCAGCGCGCACTCGTCGAGGCCGTGCTTGCCGCGGCCGACGGGGCCAGTTGGCTGGTGCTGGCAGGATCCCTGCCGCCGGGCGTGGCCCCGGGGTTCTACGCCGGACTCGTTGCCGAGGTCCGCGACCGGCTCGGCGCCCGGGCCCCGCGCATCGCCGTTGACACCTCCGGCGAACCGCTCGCCGCGCTCTTCGCCGCCGGCCCGGCCGGCACCCCGGACCTCATCAAGCCCAACGCGGAGGAACTTGCAGAGCTCACCGGGGAAGGCACCGGGCCGGAACTCGAGGCCGACCACGAACGTGCAGGCGCTGCGGCGCTGAGGCTCGTCGAGGCCGGTGCCGGGGCCGTGCTGGCCACGCTCGGTTCGAAGGGCGCGGTGCTGGCCAGCGCCGCTGGCAGCTGGCACGCAACCCACGACCCCGTCACCGCACGCAGCACCGTAGGCGCCGGCGACTCGGCCCTGGCCGGATACCTGCTCGCCGACGCGGCTGGCGGGGGACCCGCCGACTGCCTGCGCCAGGCAGTCGCCCACGGATCGGCCGCCGTCGCCCTGCCGGGCTCCACCATTCCCGCCCCCGAACACACCAACCCGCGCGCCGTCACCGTCGCCGCGCTTCCCGCTCCACTCCCCACCGAAGGAAAGCCATGACGCGTCTCATCACCGAAGAGCTTGTCCTGCTTGACAGGTACCTTGGCGGCACCAGCACCGAGGTCATCGCCCAGCTCTCCCGCACCGTGGTGGCCACCGGCCGCGCCGCGGACGCCGCGGCCCTGCAGCGCGACGCGGTGGCCCGCGAGCAGAAAACCGCCACCGGCGTGCCGGGCGGGATCGCGATCCCGCACTGCCGCTCGACGGCGGTCACCGAACCGACGCTCGCCATGGCCCGGCTGGCCCCGGCCGTCGACTTCGGCGCCAAGGACGGCCCTGCCGACCTCATCTTCTTCATCGCCGCCCCGGAGGGTGCCGACAAGGAACACCTCAAGCTGCTCTCCAAGCTGGCCCGCTCGCTGGTGAAGAAGGACTTCACCGCCGCCCTGCGCGCCGCCGGAAGCCCGGCGGAGATCGTCGCCCTGGTCGAGGGGGCCGTCAGCCCGGCACCGGTTGCCGCAGTTGCCGCCGAGACCGCGGCGCCTGCCCCGGCATCGGCTCCGGCCGAAAAGCGCCGCCTGGTTGCCGTCACCGCCTGCCCCACCGGCATCGCCCACACCTACATGGCCGCCGATTCGCTGGTGGCCGCGGCCGCCGAGGCAGGGGTCGACCTGCAGGTCGAAACCCAGGGATCCTCCGGCACCACCCCGCTGGACCCTGCCGTCATCGCGGCGGCCGAGGCGGTCATCTTCGCCGTGGACGTCGACGTGCGCGGCAAGGAACGCTTCGCCGGCAAGCCGGTCATCCAGTCCCCGGTCAAGCGCGGCATCGACGAGCCTGCCGTCATGGTGGCCGAGGCGCTGGCCGCGGCCAACGACCCGAACGCACGCCGCGTCGCCTCCGGCACCGGGCCGGCGGACGCCGCCGGTTCTCCCGCCGGGCGCGAAAGCGCCGGCGCCGCACTGAAGCGGGCCCTGCTCACCGGGGTCAGCTACATGATCCCGTTCGTCGCCGGCGGCGGCCTGCTGATCGCCCTGGGCTTCCTGCTCGGCGGCTACGCCATCACAACTGTCGCGAACGACGTCGTCGCGGCAAACACCCTCTTCAACCTGCCCGGTGCCGACGTCGTGGCACAGATCGGAGCCCCGTTCGGCCCGTTCGGCGTCTACCTCGGTGCCGTCGCCTTCAAGATCGGCTCCCTGTCGATGGGCTTCCTGGTCCCCGTGCTGGCCGGCTACATCGCCTATGCCCTTGCCGACCGTCCCGGCCTGGCCCCCGGCTTCACCGCCGGCGCCGTGGCCGGATTCATGGGCGCCGGCTTCCTCGGCGGCATCGCCGGCGGCCTGATCGCGGGCCTCGCCGCCCGCTGGATCGGCAGCTGGAAAACCCCGCGCTGGCTGCGCGGACTGATGCCGGTGGTCATCACGCCGTTGCTCGGCTCGATCATCGCCTCCGGTGCGATGTTCCTGGTCCTCGGCGGCCCGATCGCCGCGCTGACCGCCGGCCTGAACGGTTGGCTCTCCTCGATGTCGGGCGTCGCGGCCACCCTGCTGGGCCTGATCCTGGGCCTGATGATGGCCTTCGACCTCGGCGGACCCGTCAACAAGGTCGCCTACTCCTTCGCGGTTGCCGGGCTCGGTGCCGGTGCCGTCGCCAACCAGGCGCCGTGGCAGATCATGGCCGCGGTCATGGCCGCCGGCATGGTCCCGCCGCTCGCGATGGCCCTGGCCACGCTGCTTGACCGCAAGGGATTCTCCGCAGCCGAACGCGAAAACGGCAAGGCGGCCTGGCTGCTCGGCGCTGCCTTCATCTCCGAGGGCGCGATCCCGTTCGCCGCGGCCGACCCGTTGCGCGTCATCCCCGCCAGCATGCTCGGGGCCGGTGCGACCGGTGCCATGGTCATGGCCTTCGGCGTCACCTCGCAGGCCCCGCACGGCGGAATCTTCGTGTTCTTTGCCATCGGCAACTTCGCGATGTTTGTCATCTCCATCGCCGTCGGCACCGTCATCAGTGCGCTGGCCGTGGTGGCGCTGAAGCGCTACGCCCGCAAGCGCCCCGCCCCGGCTGCGGCAACCGTTGAACATGCAGTGGGCGCCGAGCAGGTGGCGGCATGAGCGAGCGATTCACCGGGGTCGGCGTCAGCGCCGGCCGGGTCATCGGCCCGGTCCGCCGGATGCCCGAGCCCATCACGGCGCCCGCCGATGGCGCCCCGCTGCCGGCCGGAGTGAGCGCCGAGGAGGAATCCGCACGTCTGGCCGAAGCCACACAGGCCGTCGCCGCGGGACTGAAGGAGCGCGCCGCCGCAGCCACGGGCGATGCCGCGGCGGTGCTCAAGGCCACCGCGCTCATGGCCTCGGACCGGACGCTGCTGAAGTCCGCGACCAAGCTGGTTGCCACCGGCACCTGCGCGGAGTCGGCGATCTGGGAGGCGGCAGACGCCGTCGCCACCCAGCTGGCGGCCCTCGGCGGCTACATGGCCGAGCGCGCCACCGATGTGCTGGACGTCCGTGCCCGGATCGTCGCGCAGCTGCGCGGCGTCCCGGCACCCGGCATCCCGGACAGCGACGAGCCGTTTGTGCTGTGCGCGGTCGACCTGGCGCCGGCCGACACCGCCACGCTGGACCCGGCGCGCGTGCTCGCCCTGGTGACAAGCGACGGCGGGCCGCAGTCGCACACCGCGATCATCGCCCGCTCGCTCGGCCTGCCGGCGATCGTCGCGGCGCGGGGGACCGTGGCCCTGGCCGACGGCGATGTGGTCTTCGTGGACGGCATCGACGGCACCGTGGTGCGCGGGCCCGGATCCGCGGAATCTGCCCTGGCCGAGGCCTACGCCTCCCGGGTCCCGCTGCCGGAGTTCGACGGAACCGGCCGGCTTGCCGACGGCCACCGGGTCCCGCTGCTGGCCAACGTCGGCAGCGGTGCCGACGCCGTGGAGGCCGCCGCTGCCGGGGCCCAGGGCGTGGGCCTGCTGCGCACCGAGTTCTGCTTCCTGAGCCGGGACACCGAGCCCACCCGCGAGGAGCAGGTGGAGGCCTACCGGGCGGTGTTCGACGCGTTCGGAGGGGCCAAGGTCGTCGTGCGGACCCTGGATGCCGGGGCCGACAAACCGCTGCCCTTCCTCACCGACGACTCCGAACCCAACCCCGCCCTCGGGGTGCGCGGCTACCGCACCGACGCGGCCGTTCCGGGGGTGCTGGCCCGCCAGCTCGCCGCCATCGCGGAGGCCGCCGACGGCTCAACCGCCGAGGTCTGGACCATGGCGCCGATGATCTCCACCCCGGCGGAGGCCGCGGCGTTCGCCGGGATGTGTGCCGAAGCCGGGCTGAAGACCCCGGGCGTGATGGTGGAGGTCCCCTCCGCCGCACTGATGGCCCGGCAGCTGGCCTCCGAGGTGGACTTCGCGTCCATCGGGACCAACGACCTCACCCAGTACACGATGGCCGCCGACCGCCAGCTTGGGGCCCTCGCCGAGCTCAACGACCCCTGGCAGCCAGCCGTCCTGCACCTGGTCAAAGCGACCTGCGACGGGGGTGCGGCCGTCCAGGGCGATCCCAGGCCCGTCGGGGTCTGCGGCGAGGCCGCGGCCGACCCGGCCCTGGCCGTCGTGCTGGTCGGGCTGGGGGTGGCGACGCTGTCGATGAACCGGCGCGCCCTGCCGGCCGTCGCGGCCATCCTCAAGACCGTGGACCTGCCCGGGGCCCAACGCATCGCGGGGCTGGCGCTCGGCGCCGGTTCCGCGGACGAGGCCCGGGGTGCCGTCCGCGCCGAACTGCCCGAACTCGACGTCTTCGGACTCTGACACTTAAACGATCGACCCCAACCCAAGGAGCAACACCATGGCAGAACGTACAGCCACCATCGCCAGCCGCGTCGGTCTTCACGCCCGGCCCGCAGCCATCTTCGCCGAGGCCGCCGCCGACCAGCCGCTGGAGGTCACCATCGCCCTGGAAGGCGAGCCCGTCGAGGATGCGCTCGACGCCTCGAGCATCCTCTCCCTCATGGGCCTGGGCGCCGAATACGGCACCAAGGTCGTGCTGAGGGCCGACGGCGACGGCGCCGACGCGGTGCTCGAGGCCCTGGCCCGCGTGCTCGAAACCGACCACGACGCCGCCTGACGGCACGCTACGGTACGCCAATGCCGGGGTTCGGATCCACCGATCCGGGTCCCGGCGTTAGCGTGTGTTTCAGCTCCCGGTCATGGGGTCAATGCGTCCCAAAGAGGCGACCCAGGCCCGCGGCCAGCACGTGGGCCTGCTCCAGCGGCAACCACCAGCATTCCCACGTTTCGGGGGCGCCCCCGTGGGCGGGCTCGGGTTCCCCGGCGATCCAGCGGAGGGAGATATCCCGGCTGGGGACCTCCAGCTCGAAGAAGTGCCTGGTGGTGATCTCGTAGTCGGCAGTGCCCAGGGAGCGTACGACGCTGCCCTCCAGCCCGGTTTCCTCGTGTAGCTCGCGCAGTGCGGCCCGGGAGGGTGATTCACCGGCCTTGATGGTTCCGGCGGGGACCTGGACACCGGTGACGTGCATGGGATGACGCAGGTGCGTGAAGACCAGGAGGTGGCCGTCCTGGACGACGTAGCAGACGGCCTTGTCGATGGCGGCGGGCATTCAACGCACCATCCGGATCTCGTCGCCCGCAGCCTCGTACCCGCTTGGGCGACGGATTCCGTCGGGCTCGAATCCGTTCCGGACGTAGAAGGACCTGGCGCGTGGATTCGCCTCGAGCACCCACAGGCTTGCCGGGTCAGTGCCCAGCACGGCATCCAGCAGGCCCTGCCCGGCGCCGGTTCCGTGTTCGGATGCCAGCAGGTAGATGAACCACAACTGTTTCTCCCGCGGTGCATCGGCGTCTTGGCCGGCGCCGGCGCCGGCCAGCCCCACGAGCCGACCGTCCCGTTCGGCCACCGCAAAGCTGTCGCCGGGACGCGGCTCCGAACAGATCGATGTCCACATCCGCATTCGCCCTCGTCGTTCCTCCTCTCCCCAAGCGGAATCGGGAAACAGGCAGGCATAGGTCTCGGCCCAGGTCTCGAGGTGGAGTTCGTCGAGCGACGTGGCGTCTTCGATGCGCGGGGCGCGGATGCGGGTAACCGCCATGGAAACATCATTCCCCATGTCAGCGCCTATGCTAGAGCCAGTGCAGGTGATCTGTGCCCTATCGGCGGCCGAGCTCCGGCCGGAGTCGTTGCCCATGACCGAGCAATCGGCAAGGAAGAAAATCTGCTCCACAGCACTTCGGCGGCGCCCCGCAAAACGGGAAAGGCCCCTCCCGCAGCGGCGGGAGGGGCCTTTCCAGAAGGGAAGCGGCGTTAGAACGGGAACTTCTGGGTGGCCCGGTCCCACACGTTGATCGCCGCCGCGGCCAGCAGCGAGGCGCCGAGCATGTGGAAGAGCACCAGCAGGATCGGCAGGCCGGTGAAGTGCTGCGTGTAGCCGATGATGCCCTGCAGGAGAACGACGGCGGTCATCAGGACCAGCGGCGTGCGTAGCTGCCGGTCCCCGTCGTTGCGCAGTGCCAGGAACAGGGCGATCAGGGTTGCCGCAACCAGCAGGTACACCGGGACCACGTGCAGGCGGGTGACGAAGTACGGGTCAAAGAGGTGGCGCGGGGAATCCGCGTCGCCGGCATGCGGACCGGTGCCGGTGACGATCGTGCCCAGCACGATCGCCAGTGCGGACGTCGCCAGGATCGTCCAGGCAAGGAACTGCTGGGTTGTGCCCGCCGGCTTGCCGAGGGAGGTTTCGCCGCGGCGCAGTGCACCGGTCCGGTTGACCAGCAGGGTCGCGGCCATGACCATGGCCGCCGAAACAATGAAGTGCAGCGAAACAACCCATGGGTTCAGCTTGGTCAGCACGGTGATGCCGCCGATGATCGCCTGGGCGGGAATGCCTGCCAGCAATGCGATGGACAGTCCGAAGAGTGTCTTGTGGGTGGCGCGGAAACGCCAGATCGACACCAGGAAGGCAACCGCGATGACCACCAGGACGAAGGTCAGCGTGCGGTTGCCGAACTCGATCAGGCCGTGGACGCCCTGTTCCGGCACCGGGGTCATGGAGCCCGGCACGCAGTTGGGCCACTGGGAGCAGCCCAGGCCGGACTTGGTCAGTCGCACGGCGCCGCCGGTGACGATGATGCCGATCTGGGACACCAGCGAGGCGATGGCCAGTCGGTGGACGGTCTTGTTGACGGCGGCCGGCAACCTGTCCGTCCAGTGGTTGGTCGTGGGGGAGTCGGTACTCATGATCTTGTGCTCCAGATTTCTAGTTCCACTTGAACCAGCGGGTTGCGGCGAAACCGGCGATGAGTGTCCATGCCAGCAGGATCAGGATCCCCGGGCCGGACGCGGTCCCGGAGATAAGTGCTGCACGCAGCGAATCACCCAGTGCGGCGGAGGGCAGCACGTTGATGATCGGTTGTAGGAAGGCGGGAACGCTGGTGGAGGGGAAGAGGATTCCGCCGACGCCGGCCAGCAGGACCCACGCAAGGTTGGTGATGGCAAGCGTGGCCTCGGGGCGCACGGTGCCGGCGATCAGCAGGCCAAGGGCCGTGAAGGCCGCGGCGCCGAGGACCAGCAGCAGGATGGCCCAGGGGATTCCGGCGGGGGCCGGCTGCCAGCCCATCAGGAAGCCGGTGCCGCCAACGACGACAACCTGCATGGACAGGACCGCCAGGACGGCCATGACCTTGCCGTAGATCAGGCCGGTGCGGCCCAGCGGCGTGGTCGAGAGCAGCCGCATGACACCGTAGCGGCGGTCGAATCCGGTGGCGATGCCCTGACCTGTGAACGCGGTCGAAACCACGCAGAGGGCCAGGACGCCCGGGACGGCGGCATCGATCGGGCGGGCCGCGATGTTCTTGAGCAGGTCGGTGAAGACGAGTCCGAACAGGGCCATCAGCGGCAGCACGATCGCAATTACCAGCTGCTCGCCGTTGCGGATCATGGCCAGGGTCTCGTAGCGGCCCTGCAGCAGGATGCGTTTGAGCGTCCCCACGGCATTGGACGTGCCCGGTGCGGCTTGAGTACTAGTTGGCATCGTTTCCCTTGTCGGCAATTTCCAAGAACACGTCTTCGAGGGTCCGCGGCTGCATCAGGAGCGAATCGGGCAGGATGCTTTCCTGCGCCCACCAGTTGGTGAGGCTTGCCAGGTCGTGGGCATCGCGAACGCCCTCGAGCCGGTACTGCCCGGGGGTCGGCTCCAGCAGCAGCAGGTGGGCGGGCATCTGGGGCAGGGCCAGGGCGGGGGCGGCGGTGAAGGTGACGGCCTGGGCCGTGGCCTCGTGGGTGGCGCGTGCGGTCAGCTCTGCAACGGTGCCCTCGGCCACGTTGAGTCCGTCGTCGATGATGTAGACGTAGTCGGAGAGGCGCTGGGCGTCCTCCATGAGGTGGGTCGTGAGCACTATGCACAGCCCGGCGTCACGAAGCTCGGTGATCAGGTCGAAGACGACCTGGCGCGATTGCGGATCCAGCCCGGCGCTCGGCTCGTCGAGGAAGATGACCTCCGGGTTTCCGGCCAGTGCCGCGGCCAGTGCCACGCGCTGCTTCTGTCCGCCGGAGAGCCTGCGGATGGAGGTGTTGGCGAATTCGTCGATGCCCAGTCGCTCGATCAACGCATTGATGTCGGCGGGCCGCCGGTAGAGCGAGGCGACATGGCGCAACAGCGGGATCGGGCGCAGCGAGGGCGGGAGGCCGCCGTCCTGCAGCATGACACCGACGCGCGAGCGCAGTGCGGGGCTGGCCCCGTAGGGATCCTCGCCGAGCAGGGATACTTTGCCCCCGTCGGGGCGCAACAAGCCCTGCGCGCACGCAAGGGTGGTTGATTTCCCGGCGCCGTTGGAACCCAGCAGGGTGGTCACGCTGCCGGCATTCGCCTTGAGGCTAATGCCGTTCAGTACGCGCACCATGCGGCCGTCAAGGGCGGGAACGGGGCCGAAATCTTTGAGCAAGTCCTCGATGACGAGGCTTGGAGACACATTGGACACCCCGTTATTCTAGGCTACGTAGAAGTTGAACAGCCCATGGCTGTGGCGCACATCGCACCCGCGGGGGCCGGTGCGCCGGGAACCGCGTTTCCACCAGTGGCGAAGTAAGCGGTGCCTTACTAGACTGGAGTGCCGCATTAGCGCATGCTTGTGTTGTGTATTCATCGAAAATTCCCGCGCCGACCGACGACCCGGCGCGCATAGTTCCCGCATCAGGGGAGACCGAAGAACGCACCCGCGACCGAGTCCTGTATTCCGTTCTTGAGGATGGCCCGGTCAGCGCCGCTGAATTGGGCGAGCGTCTTGGGTTCACACCTGCTGCAGTCCGTCGTCACCTCGATGCCCTTTCCAAGGAAGGGTTGGTCGAGGTCAAGCTCGTGGCCAACCAGCGCACCGGCGCGGGACGCCCGTCCCGCCGCTATGTGCTGTCCCACCGCGGCCAGGCCAAGATGGGCAACGACTACCTGGACATCGCCACCGATGCACTCACCGAATTGGGCCGCGCCGCCGGCCCCGCCGCCATCGAGGCATTCGCGGCCCGCCGCTTTGCCGCCATGGAGCGCCGCTACCGGCCGGTTGTCGAGGGCGTCGATGGGCTGGAGGACCGTGCCGAGGCCTTGAGCGAGGCGCTCAGCGCCGATGGTTTTGTCGCTTCCACCCGGAAGGTCGGCGCAAACTCGCCGACCGCCACCATGCTCAGCGTTCAGCTGTGCCAGGGGCATTGCCCCATCCAAGATTTGGCCAGGGAGTTTCCCGTCTTTTGCGAGATGGAAACCCAGGCCTTTTCCCGACTGCTGGGCGTCGATGTGCGAAGGCTCTCGACACTCGCCAGCGGCGGGCATGTGTGTACGACCCACATCCCTGTGGGCCGGAACCAAACTCCTCAGCGTGCTGAGAAGAGAACTCGAATCAAGATCACGAAGCAGGAGAGGCCGCGATGACGGATCAGATTGCACAGGAGTCCGCTGACCCCGGCGTGATTGCCGAGATCCTGGAGAAGAATCCCGAACTCCACGGAATTGGCAATTACGAATATGGGTGGAGCGACAAGAACGACGCGGGTGCCAACGCGCGCCGAGGCATCAACGAGGACGTAGTCCGCAACATCTCGGAGCTCAAGAACGAGCCCCAGTGGATGCTGGACATGCGCCTCAAGGGCCTGAAGTACTTCGACCGCAAGCCCATGCCTACCTGGGGTGCAGACCTCTCGGGCATCGACTTCGACAACATCAAGTACTTCGTGCGTTCCACCGAGAAGCAGGCCACCAGCTGGGAAGACCTGCCCGAGGACATCAAGAACACGTACGACAAGCTCGGCATCCCCGAGGCGGAGAAGCAGCGCCTGGTTTCCGGCGTTGCGGCCCAGTACGAGTCCGAGGTCGTCTACCACCAGCTGCGCGAGGACCTCGAGGCCCAGGGCGTCATCTTCCTGGACACCGACACCGCGCTGCGCGAGCATGAAGACATCTTCAAGGAGTACTTCGGCTCGATCATTCCGGTGGGCGACAACAAGTTCGCCTCGCTGAACACCGCGACCTGGTCCGGCGGCTCCTTCGTATACGTCCCCAAGGGCGTCCACGTGGAAATCCCGCTGCAGGCCTACTTCCGCATCAACACGGAAAACATGGGCCAGTTCGAGCGCACCCTCATCATCGCCGATGAGGATTCCTACGTGCACTACATCGAGGGCTGCACCGCCCCGATCTACACCTCGGACTCCCTGCACTCGGCAGTCGTGGAAATCATCGTGAAGAAGGGCGCCCGCGTCCGCTACACGACGATCCAGAACTGGTCGACCAACGTGTACAACCTGGTGACCAAGCGCGCAGTCTGCGAAGAGGGCGCAACCATGGAGTGGGTCGATGGCAACATCGGTTCCAAGGTCACCATGAAGTACCCGGCCGTCTACCTGGTCGGCGAGCACGCCAAGGGCGAGACCCTGTCGATCGCCTTCGCCGGCGCCGGCCAGCACCAGGACACCGGATCCAAGATGGTCCACATCGCTCCGAACACCTCCAGCTCGATCGTGGCGAAGTCGGTGGCCCGCAACGGCGGCCGCTCGGCCTACCGCGGCCTGGTCCAGGTGCGCGAGGGTGCCAAGGGTGCAAAGAACTCGGTCGTCTGCGACGCGTTGCTGGTTGACCAGATTTCGCGTTCGGACACCTACCCGTACATCGACGTCCGCGAGGACGACGTGACCATGGGCCACGAGGCAACCGTCTCGCGCGTTTCCGAGGAACAGCTCTTCTACTTGATGAGCCGCGGCCTGGCCGAAACCGAAGCGATGGCGATGATCGTTCGCGGCTTCATCGAGCCGATTGCCCGCGAGCTCCCGATGGAGTACGCACTGGAATTGAACCGACTCATTGAACTGCAGATGGAAGGGTCCGTCGGTTAATTATGACTGATATTGCAACTCACGTATCGGGCGAGAAGGCCCGCATCGGCGCACCGGCAGCCATTGCCGGTTTCACCGAAGAAGGCGAAAACCTTTCGCCGTTGAACGAAGCAGAAGCATCCTCGCCGTTGGGTGGTGACGCCTCCAAGGCGCACAGCCACGGTGGCGGCGCCGGCATCCCGGATTCCTCGCGTGCCGGTCGCCTGACCAGCTACAAGCTCGAGGACTTCCCGGTCTTGACCGGACGTGAAGAGGACTTCCGCTTCACCCCGCTCAAGCGCCTCGGCGGCCTGCACAAGGACGAACTCAACGGCGCGGCCCCTGCCCTGACCGTTGAGGGCGCGGCCAACGTCGCCCTGGAAGCCGTTGCCATGACCGACGCCCGCGTCGGTTCGGTCGGCATCCCGGAAGACCGCATCTCGGCCAACGCCTGGAAGTACGCGGCCGTTGCCAACGTGCTGACCATTCCGGCGGGAAGCACCGGCGAACAGGTCATCATGACCATGACCGGTTCGTCCACCGCGGCATCCGCGGCGCACCTGGTGCTGATCGCCGAGCCGAACTCCGAGGCCGTCGTTGTCATCGACCACGTCGGCACCGCGGTTGTCTCCGAGAACATCGAAATCGATGTTCGCGAAGGCGCCAAGTTGACCGTCATCTCCCTGCAGGCCTGGGACGAGGAAGCCATCCACGCCTCCTCGCAGCAGGCGCAGGTTGCCAAGGACGCCCACCTGAAGCACGTTGTTGTTTCCTACGGTGGCGACCTGGTTCGCGTGACCCCGACCGCACGTTTCACCGCTGAGGGTGGCGAGATCGAGCTCTTCGGCCTGTACTTCGCCGATGCCGGCCAGCACCTGGAACACCGTTCCTTCGTTGACCACGCAGCGCCGAACTGCAAGTCCAACGTGCTGTACAAGGGCGCGCTGCAGGGCAAGGACGCCCACACGGTTTGGGTCGGCGATGTGCTGATCCGCAAGACCGCCATGGGTACCGACTCCTACGAGGCCAACCGCAACCTGGTGCTCACCGACGGCGCGCGCGCCGACTCGGTGCCGAACCTGGAAATCGAAACCGGCTTGATCGCCGGTGCGGGCCACGCCTCGACCACCGGCCGTTTCGATGACGAGCACCTGTTCTACCTGATGGCCCGCGGCATCGATGAGAAAACTGCCCGCCGCCTGGTGGTTCGTGGCTTCCTGAACGAAATCGTGCAGCAGATCGGTGTTCCGGAGATCGAGGAACGCCTTGCCGAGACCATCGAGCGTGAGCTCGCAGCCACGGACAACTAGTCCGAGCCCCCACCACCAGAAAATTTCGCCGGTGAGAACCGGCATCAAAGAAAGAGAACGGACTTAAGTATGTCTACTCTGGAAATCAAGGACCTGCACGTCTCCATCGAGACCGAGCAGGGCACCAAGGAAATTCTCAAGGGCGTTTCCCTGACCATCAAAACCGGTGAGACCCACGCCATCATGGGCCCCAACGGCTCGGGCAAGTCCACCCTGGCTTCGACCATCGCCGGCCACCCGCGTTACACCGTCACCTCGGGCTCGATCAGCCTGGACGGCGAAGACGTGCTGGAAATGAGCGTTGACGAGCGTGCACGCGCCGGACTCTTTCTGGCCATGCAGTACCCGGTAGAGGTTCCGGGTGTCACCATGACCAACTTCCTGCGCACCGCCAAGACCGCCATCGCCGGCGAAGCGCCGAAGTTGCGCACCTGGACCAAGGACGTCAAGACGGCCATGGCCGCGCTGAAGATCGATCCCGAGTTCGCGGCCCGCAACGTCAACGAAGGCTTCTCCGGCGGCGAGAAGAAGCGTGTTGAGATCCTTCAGCTCGAGCTCTTCAAGCCGAAGTTCGCAGTGCTCGACGAGACCGACTCCGGCCTCGACGTCGATGCGCTGAAGGTCGTCTCCGAGGGCGTCAACCGCGCCCAGGCCGAGAACGAGATGGGCACCCTGCTCATCACCCACTACACCCGTATCCTGCGCTACATCAAGCCCGACTTCGTGCACGTGTTCGTCGACGGCAAGATCGCCGAACAGGGCGGCCCGGAATTGGCTGACCGACTTGAGGAAGAGGGCTACGACCGCTTCCTGAACGTTTCGGCCTAGCCATGAGCGTCTCCAACGAAACGGCCGGAGGGTCGGCTCACACTGACCTTGAAGACGTCGAAGAGGCGTTGAAGGATGTCATCGACCCGGAACTCGGTGTCAATATCGTGGACCTCGGCCTGCTCTACGGCCTGAAGTACGCCGATGACGGCGCACTTCTGATCGACATGACCCTGACGACCGCGGCCTGCCCGCTGACCGACGTGTTGGAAGAGCAGGTTTCGGCTGCGCTGGAGTCGGTTGTCGATTCCTACCGCCTGAACTGGGTCTGGATGCCGCCATGGGGTCCCGAGCGGATCACCGATGACGGCCGCGACCAGATGCGTGCCCTCGGGTTCAACATCTAGCCTGCGCTTTGCCGCTTGAGGCGAGGACCCTTCCACTTGGAAGGGTCCTCGCCTCAAGCATTTAACCGGCAGGAACGGCTGCTGACTCGTTTGGGTAACGAATGCGCCGGCAGGGGCGAATTTCCGACGGGTCTTGGCCTATCGTTCGATTCAGTAGCCGGGGATCGACCGTTTGGCGGCAGGGGGAAGAGGTGCGCATGCAGGTTGCGACGCTGGGCATGGTTTTGACGTTCGGTGCGATCCTTGCCGGGTGTGCGCAACCGGGCAGCCAAGCCGGGCCGGACGCCGGCAATGCCGTGTCGACGGATCCCGGATCCAACCCCAGCCTTGTCCCGCCGCCCGCGGCAAAGACCGTACCCCTTGCCGTGGATTCGTTGGTGCACGATGGCAAGAGGCTGGACAACGGGGAATGGAAGACCGTGCTGCTCCCGGAACCGCTCGAGGGCGGAACGATTTCCGTGCCGGGCGTATGCAACGGCCCCTCGTTCACCATCGAATCGGCCAAGGACGGGAGCTGGAAGACTGCCAAGAACGCTACCGAAGACGCCTCCGGTTGCAGCGATGCCGGGCACGAACTCAAGGCCGCCGTTGTCGGAGCCCTTGCCGGAAAGATCACGGTGACCCATGATGGTGGAAAGACAATCCTCACCCATGGCGGATATGCGCTCACCCTGTCGGGACCGTGAGGTCCCGGGACCGCCGCCTGAAAATGGAGGCGCTCAGGCGCCCGGCTTGTTCAGGTTCCTGGACGAGAGGGTGTCGCACTTGTTAATGTCGCCAGTCTTGTAGCCCTGTAGGAACCACGCCTCGCGTTGGGCTGCCGAGCCGTGGGTCCAGCCCTCGGGGCTGACCCGTCCGGTGGCCGCCTTCTGGATGCGGTCGTCGCCCACCGCGGAGGCCGCGGAGAGGGCAGAGCGCAGGTCCGACTCGGTCAACGGCTTCATGAAGGTGTTGCCGTTGGCGTCCTTGGTCTGGGCCGCGTAGGCGGCCCACATTCCGGCGAAACAGTCTGCCTGCAGCTCCACGCGCACCGAACCGGAGTTTGCCCCGGTGCCGCCCTGTTGCGAGGCGGCCAGGGTTCCGATGGTGTTCTGGATGTGGTGCCCGTACTCGTGGGCGACCACATATTCCTCGGCCAGGGCTCCGCCGTCTGAGCCGTAGTTGTTCTGCAGGTCGGCGAAGAATGCGGTGTCGAAGTAGGCAACGCGGTCGCCGGGGCAGTAGAACGGGCCCACGGCGCTGGTTGCAGGCCCGCAGGCCGTGTCGACCCTACCGCTGAAGATTTCCACGCCGGGCTTGGCGACCTTCACGTTGTACTTCGGCAGGTAGGAAAGCCAGAAGCTGTCCAGGGACTGGGTGGTGGCGAGGATCCGGCAGTCCTGGCGCGCGTTGGCGTCGGCGCCGGTCTTGCATTCCGCGATGCCGGGAGCGCCCGTGGCGGTCTGTTCGCTCGGGGTTTCCCCGCCGAGTCCGAGTTGGGCCAGCATGTCCGGATTGATGCCGAAGATCGCGGCCAGCAGCACCACCAGGATGCCTCCGCCTCCCGCCGCGATCTTGGCCCCGCGGTGGCCGCGTGAATCCTTGACCCGATTGGAATCCAGGCGTGCATCGTCGTTGAAGCTCATGCTCAATACAATACTGTCCCGCGGCTCCAGCGGAAGGAATGCGGGATGGAAGCTAGTTGCGTTCCATGATGCCGCGGGCGGCCAGGGCATCGGCGGTGCGCTGGGCATAGGCGACGGTGTTGATCACCACGGGCGCGGCGAGCACCGCGGGGTTGCGGGCCACGCCGCGTGCCTTGGCAGCGTCGGAAAGGTTCTGCGCGGAGGTTGCGATCGCCGGGATGCTTCGCAGCATCAGGGCGACGGCCAGCGCCACCGTGGCGGGGTTTCCGCCCACCCAGCGCAGGGGCGTTGCCGCTGCCTCGAGCCCGCTGAGCAACGCCGCCTGGGTGGTGGTCAGCAGGACCAGCCTGCCGCATTGGATGGCGGCGAACATGCCGCTGATGAGGGTCAACGCGAAAACGGGGGAGTTGATCAGCGACTGGTGGATCGCGAGGATCGCGAACACCCACCACAGCTGGCGCAGCGGGGCGGCCCAGGCGTGCAGCACGCGCCTGCCCGCCACCGCGAAGAGCAACAGGCTCAAAAGCAGGGCCCCCAGGCCGACTGCCGGGACGCGCCAGAGAAGCACGGAAGAGCTGACGGCAAGCACCAGCAGGTACTTGCTGAACAGCGGTGCGCGGTGGACGATGCTCGTGCCGGGCTGGTAATGGCCCAGCAGCATCCGGTGCGAGGCGCTCATGCGCTGATCGACCCGCTGCGTACCCGGTTCCGGTATTCCTCGACGGCAGCGTCCGCCGGCCCGTCAAAGACGATGCGTCCGCCGTGGACCAGCAGGCCGCGGTCCGCGCGGGCCGCGAAATCGAGGTCGTGCGTGGCGTAAACGACCTGTTGGTCCAGCGAGTCGATGGTGCGCTGAAGCAATTCGTTGTTCGCCAGGTCCAGCAGCGTGGTGGGCTCGTCGGCAACAAGGATGTTTTGCCCGGCGGCCAACACGCTGCACAGCGCCACCAGTTGCCGTTCACCCCCGGAAAGGTCGTAGATGCTGCGCTGGGCCAGGTGCTTGAGGCCCAGCGATTCGAGTGCGGCCAAGGCGGCCTCGCGGCGCCGGCCCTGGTCCTTGATGCTTGCCTTCAGCGACAGCTCGACGTCCTCGACCACGATCGGCATCACCAGCTGGGAGAGCGGGTCTGTGAAGAGGAAGCCCACGTTCTGGCGCACCGACTTGGCCTTGGTCCGGGTGTCGAATCCTCGAACGCTCACGGATCCGCTGGAGGGGGTGGCCAGCCCGTTGATCATGCGCAACAGGGTGGACTTGCCCGATCCGTTGGCGCCGATCACCGCGACGCGCGCTTCGCCGAGAGTCAGCGTGCAGGGGGCCAGCACGACGCGTACGGGTGCATCGGGCTCATCGGCCGGTACGGACAATCCTGCATCTTCAAAACGAATCACGCTTAACGGTATTCCTTGTTCTTGGTTCGGATCGAATCCGGTTACTGCTGCCTCGGGGCCGTTAGGCGTTGTAGTTGCGGCGGGCCATCTTCGGGAATGCCTTGAACACGCTCAGCGCGATGCTTGCCGCAACGAAGTTCTTGACCAGGTCGCCGGGCCAGTAGGCCATGTCGACGATGAGTGCCTGCTGCAGCGGAATGCCGGCGTTCAGCGACATGCCAAGGATGCCCAGCGGGTGGATGACAATGATCGAGCCGCCCATGGCGGAAAGAAACAGCCAGAGCAGCCGACGACGCGTGAACTTCCGCAGCACCAACGTGGCAAGCGCGCCGGTGACAAGGGCCGCAATGGGGAAGGCCAGCAGGTAGCCCGCGCTCGGCGATGCCAGGGATCCGAGCCCGCCGGAGAACTTCGCGAAGATCGGCACGCCGGCCAGTCCGACGGCAAGGTAAAGCGCGGTTGCCGAGGCGCCACGCAGGGAACCGAGAATGAGTGCCGTAAGTGCGACGCCAAGGGTTTGCAGGGTGATGGGAACGCCCAAGGCACCCACGGGAACCGCCGGCACTAGCGTGAGCACGGCAATGAACGCCGCGAATACGGCGACAAGGGCAAGA